>NZ_CP076019.1:2450812-3063515 GCF_018623055.1 Halorubrum sp. 2020YC2 | reverse complement strand
GTCCTCCGCGAGCGCGCGGTAGGCGGGGACGTCCGGGCGGTCGTGACCGAGCGCGGCCGCCGACGCGTCCCCGTTCGGCGTGCTACTCCCCGACGTGGGTTCGGTTGCCATGCTATATGCCGGGGGTGAAGAAAGAATAAAACCTTTGTTAATGATAAATTTGCGGCCGGGGGAGGCGACGGCGGCCGGTGCGGAGACCGCGACGCCGCGCGAACGCGACGCCGCGGGGCCGCGAGGATTTATTATCCCTCCGCGACACCGCGGCGCATGGAGATTCTCCACACCTGCCTCAACGTGGCCGACGCCGACCGCGCCGCCGACTGGTACGTCGAGCAGCTCGGGTTCGAGCGCTCGTGGGAGTTCACGACCGCCGACGGCGACACGCGGAACGTCTACGTGGCCGACGACGCGGGCGTCGAGTTCCAGCTGTCCGACGCCGAGGGGGCGGAACCGGGCGACGACGGCGACCGCTACGACCACGTCGCCGTCGGCGTCGACGACGTCGACGCGGCGTTCGAATCGATCGACCACCACGGCGTCGTGAAGGAGCCGGGCGACCAGCCCGAGGCCGGCGCGCGCACCGCGTTCGTGAAAGACCCCGACGGGCACGCGGTCGAACTGATCGAGCCGCTGTAAACGAGACCGTAGAGCGATGAGCGGTCTGGGAAGCCGCTTCGAGAGTCGTTCGACGAAAATACCGGTGCGTCGGAGGGTACCGGGTGAGGCGCGCGGTCGACCGACTACAGGATCCCGGCGGCCTCGGCCGTCTCGACGATGTCTTGCGCCATCTTGTTGGTCGCCTCGTCGACCATCTGCCCGTCGACGCTCACGGCGCCTTTGCCCTCCTCCATCGCCTCGGCGTAGGCGTCGACGATGCGCTTGGCGCGCTCGGCGGTCTCGGGGTCAGGCGCGAACACCTCGTTGCCGATCTCGATCTGCGAGGGGTGGATCGCCCACTTGCCGTCGCAGCCGATCATGTTGGCGTTCTCGGCGGACTCGCGGAACCCCTCCGGGTCCTCGATGTCCGCGTACGGCCCGTCGAGACACGGCAGACCGGCGGACTTGGCGGCGGAGTTACACTCGGAGAGCGCGTGGTGCCAGTAGTGGCCCGGGTACTCCGGGAACTGGCCGATGTCGAGTCCGGGCGTCCCCATCGCCGCGGAGTAGTCGCCCGGCCCGAAGATGATCGAGGAGAGGCGGTCGGAGGCGTGCGCGATCTCGTGGACGTTGTGGATCCCCTCGCCGTCCTCGATCTGGGGTTCGAGACCGATGCCGCCGACCTCCAGCCCGTTGTTCTCTTCGACCTGCGCGAGCAGGTTCTCGACGGTGTGGACGTCGCTGGCGGACTTCACCTTCGGGACGATGATGTCGTCGATGAACTCGCCCGCCTCGCCGACGACGGTGATCACGTCGTCGTACCACCACTTCGTGTCGATGCCGTTCATCCGGAAGCTGAGGACCATGTCGCTCCAGTCCTCCTCGCGGGCGGCCTCGATGAGCGGCTCGCGGGCGTCCGGCTTGGCGTTCGGCGCCACGGAGTCCTCCAAGTCGAGGAACACCTCGTCGGCGTCGCTGTCGGCCGCTGAGTGCATCATCTTCTCGTCGCTCGCGGGCGTCGCGAGCTGCGTGCGACGCAGGGTCACGTCTGTCATATAGCGTATCTATCACGCTTTTCTATGAAAATAAAGATACCTCACGCGGGGGTATTTTCGCCAACTCGAAACCGAGTACGCGAAACGGGCCGCGGCGCCGGGGTCAGCGGTCGTAACGGCGGACGACGAGGACCGCGACCAGCGCGGCCGCGACCGCGACGGCCAGGGCGCCGAGCGCGCGCGCGGACAGCAGTCCCGGCTCCTCGACCGGGGCGTCGTCCGCGGCGACCGCCACCGTCGCCGTCGCGGTGTCACGCTCGCCCGCGTCGTTCGTCACCGTGAGCGTCACCTCGTACTCGCCGGGGGAAGCGAACGACACGTCGGTCGTGCTGCCGGTCGCGGCGTCGCCGTCGACCGACCAGTCGTAGGCGACGACCTCGCCGTACTCGTCGCTGGACCGGAGCCCCGACAGCGTCACCGTCTCGCCGGGGTCGAGCGTCTCGACGGGCACCGTGATCGCCGCGTCGGGCTCGCTCACCGCCGAGACGGCGAACGACGAGAACCCGGGCGTTTCGGCCTCCAACACGACCGCGTCACCGCTCTCGTCGACGAGCGTCGTCTCCAGGCCCCGCCACTCGCCGTCGACGAACCGCGAGAGCCGGAGGTCCTCGGGGTCGGCGCCGGTCGCCCCGACCCGGTCCGCGGAGACGCGCGTCCGGATCGTCGCCGGCGCGTCCGTCGCGGACTCCGGGACCGAAATCTCGACGACCGAGACCGACGCGCCGGGCGGCGGTCCCGCGGCCGCGGGCGCGGACTCGTACTCTGCGACGCCGACCGCGCCCTCGACCGCCCCGTCGAAGGTGATGCCCTCGACCGACGTCTGCCCGGTGAACGTCACCGAGCTCGTCCCGGTCGCCTCGTCGACCGCGGCCGTCGCGGTCTCCGCACCGGTCGTCGACGCGCCCGCGGGCAGGTCGAGGACGTCCTCTGCCGCCGGCGGGTCGGTCGGGTCGTCGCCGGATCCCTCGCCGCCGGGGGCGTCGTCACCGGCGTCGCCCCCGGGTGCGCCGCCGGCGCCGCCGGGAGCGCCGCCCGGTGCGGTGCCGTCGCCGCCGTCGGCCCCGTCGCCGGAGTCGGTGGTGCCGTCGCCGGGGTCGGTCGTCGGGTCGTCGTCGGGCGTCTCGTCGCCGTCGCCCCCGTCCGGCGGGGTCGGCGCCTCGTCCAGCGAGAGGTCGACTCGCTCGTTCGCGCCCGACTCCCATCCCGCCGTGCCGGCCTGCGAGCCGGCGACGCGGAACGACACCTCGTCGGCCGGCCCCTCGACGGTGAGCTTCTCGTCGAACGCGCCCGGCCCGCCGAACCGCCCCCCGGCGTCGGTCTCGATCGCGTCGCGGACCTCGCCGTCGACGACCGCCTCGACGGTGACGCCGTCAATCGGCTCGCCGTCGGCCGTGACTTCGCCGTAGTATGCTGCGGGCGTCTGCGGCGGACCGTCTTGTGCTGCCGCGCCGCTGACCGCCGCCCCGCTCGCGACGAGGCCGGCGACGAGCACGGTCAGCGCCGCGATCCCGAGCAGGTGTCGGACGTTCATGGCGTCAGTTCCCCGCGACCGCGCCTTCCTCGTTCGACTGCGTCGGCCCGACCGGTACCGTCGCGCCGAGTTCGCCGTCGTCGGTCACGAACACCCAGTAGCCCTGGAACGGGCTGACGTCGTCCGGGTTCGTCGCGAACGGCGCGGTGGCGGTCACGCCGTAGGGCTGTGACCCCGCGCCCGCGTTGATGTGCGAGACGGTCGCGATGTCCGTCGTCGTGACGTCGAACGCCTCGTTCGACGTGCCGGAGTCGGGCGCGCCGACGAAGTTCCAGCCCGTTCCGAGGTCCGCGCTCGTCGGGTACTGGGCGTCCGAACTCGCGTATTCGAAGACGACCCGGAGGTCGGCCTCGTCCTCGTCGACCTCGACGACGAACGCGTCAAGCGCGCCGACGTTCCGGTCGGCTATCTCCCCGCCGCTCTCCCAGCCGTCGCCGTCGTACGCGTAGACGGTGCCGTTGAACGCACCGAACACCTCGGTGACGGTGTCGTTCACCGGCGCCGGGAACGCGACCGAGTGCGGCGTGCCGTCGGCGGGCACGACGAGGTCGTGCCCGAACTGCGTCGTCTCGTCGAGCGAGTCGGCGTCTACCTCGTCGGGTTCGACCGTCAGGAAGGGGTCGTAGGTGACATCGCCCTGAACGGTGGGCGTCGTGTTGCCGAAGTAGTTGAGCGTGGCGTTGACGGTCTCGGAGGCACCACTAGCCACCGCGATAGGAGTTTCGAACGTATTTCCGGAGATTGAGAGGGAACTGACATCCACCCTGTCACTACTCACGACGAAAGCGGTCGCCGGAGCGCCTTCAGCGGAAAGGTCCTCGAACGTGTTCCGTTCGACTGTGACGCTCTCCGGGGTCGCCTCCGGGTTCGAACCTGTGCCACTCACGGCTGCTCCGAGAACGTATCCGTCTGAGTGGAGGTTACTCAGCGAGTTGCCGCGGACTACCGCATCGCTAATCTCACCCTGTACGTGAACTCCATAGAGGTTCCCGTAATCATCCCCGAAGCCACCTTCCGGTGCCTGCGAGCTTCCGTCGTAACTGACATTGTGTACGGCGTTATTCCGGACCGAGATGTCGGTCAATTCAGCGTCTGCCGAGTAGATATGGATCCCCTGAACGGAACTGACACCGATTTCGGTAATGTTGACACCGAAGTCGGCCACCCGCGTGTTCTCAACGGTAGCATCGCCCTCAGAGATGTATACTGCGGCAGCGGGTTTGTCTTCGAATGTCTCGGTACCGGGAGATGCCTGAATCCCGGAGACGGTCACGTTTGGCGCATCGATGTCGACTTGTCCGGAGATAATCGACTCGGCAGTCCGCGTGTCACTACTGCCGTCTCGATCTGCGTTCGGTCCCTCGATCGTCACTCCCGCGGTATCGACGGTGGCCGAACTGTCGTACGTCCCAGGTAAGAGCGAAATCGTCTGGTTTTCCGAGACCGAGTTCAAGCCGTCCTGAACGCTGTTGAAGACGACATTTCGAGTGTCGTCGCTGATTTGTGCCTCTTCGAGCAGAACTCCTCGGTCAAGCGTATTGCTGTCAGCGAAGGCTGTGAGATTGACAGTCGCTGTCTTGTCCTCTAAGAGATATTCGGTACTGCTCAGCGTGTTGTCCTCGAAGGTGACTGCGATTTCATCTCCACTTTCGATACCAAGACCGACACCGGCCGTGTCAGTAGTGGGGTTCGACTGAACAGTTGCGATGTTATTTTCGATGACATCAACTTCGCTAGGAGTTTCACCGTGGTTTTCGGTCCCTCGCACGACGATTCCGAACGCCCAAGCAGTATCTTCCTGACCAATGTCGCGCACGACGTTGTCGTTGATATCCGCACCCTCAACATTACCTTGGACGGAAATACCGGCAGCACCACCGTCGGTGGAGCGGCCAGATACTTTTTCAACGAGGTTGTCGGCGACCGTGACGTTACTTACTTCGTCTGATGCGTCATTCCCAAAGACGTTGATTCCGTCTATGCCTTCCCACTGCGGAAGCTCATCTTCACTGAAGTCACGGACAACGTTGTTCCGAACAATGACGCTATCCGTACTATCGCTTACTCGCAGAGCCTCGGCACCGGGGTTGCTACTCGCGTTCGGCGGGGAAACGTCAAACCCGTCGAACACGACGTTATCGGCCGACACGACGACCTGACCCTCCACCGTCGCTTCGGACTCACGGTCGCCGTCGTGACCGGGAGTTCCGGCGTTCGGTCCTTCTAAAGAGAGCCCACCGGTGTCGACCGTCACGTTCTCCGCGTACGTGCCGGAGTCGACCATGACGGTCGCATCGGACTGCGAGCTGTCTACAGCGCTCTGGACTGAGGAGTGGATTACGTCGTCCAGATTTGCGGGATTACTGGGGAACGCGGCCTTGTTGAAGCTGTTTTTTTCGAAGACAGCACCTCCATCTACCTGCTCGGAGTTATCGAGGTACTGAACCCCGTTGTTCTGGAATTCGTTGTCTGAAACGTCGAAATCGCCAGTTAGGCCGTCATCAGTCGTGAATGCGAACAAACCGGTATTGAATACCTCTATGGAGTTGCCCGACACCGTCGCGCCAGCAAGCTGGCCTCCTTCGTTCGGGTCAATAAGGCCGACACCAGTAGTGGCGATCTTGTCGTTATCCGCTCCCACAAAGGAGATGTTGTTATCAGTAACTTCGACGCCGGATCCACCAGAAGCCTGGAACCCTCCGACCTTGATCGCTTGCGCGCTGCGCTCGCTACCGTCGTAGACGTCGTTCGTATCAAGTTCGATGGTGAACCCGGAAATCGTCACATTATCAGCTTGTACGTCGAAGGTGGGATAACCCGGATTCACGCCCGGTGCTTCTTCGTCCGGCTGTTCGTACCGGACGGTTACATCGCCGTCAGCGACGATGCTCACACCCTCAAGCGACGCTCCGGATGCGTTCGTATCGACAACAATTCTGTTGTCGGGGGACGTGATTACTTGGTCGTCCTGTACGGAGATCGTGTCTCCGGGTGCGGCTGCGTCAAGGGCAGCCGGAATCGACGCGTATTGGCCGTCTCCGGGGTCGTCGGAGACTACAATCGTGTGATCTTCTGCGGCCGCACTCCCCGCGAACCCGGCGCCGACCGCGACCATCGACGCGAGCATGATCGCGGCCAGCGCGGCCGCGCGTACTCGGGGCCGCGTCATACCTGTCCCTCCGTCAACTGTACGAATCGATAGCGTGCGCGTGTCGCTGTCATAGTGACGAACTCCGTGCTGGAGATACCGACACGAGTACCTCTACGGTCCTTGTATTTCGCCGGCTGAACGAGTTCGGGGCGGTGTTGAACGGGGGTTCAGGCCACGCCTGAAACCGGCGCAGACCGGTTATATGCGGTGATTTCGATTCAGCCGTCCGCCTCGGCCTGCCCGGCCGACTCCCCCGGCGCGGGCCGCGCGAACCAGTAGCCGTAGCCGAACGGCACGACACCGGTGACGACGCCGAACAGCACCGCGAGCGGCCCGAACACCAGCCCGACGACCCCGAGCGCGCCCGCGATCGTCGCCGCGGCGAGCAGTCCGACGCCGACCGTCACGCCGGCGAGCGCGAGCCACCGCCGCCGGGCGACGAGCACGCCGGCGACGACGCCGGTCGCGACGACCGCCGCGCTCGCGGGGCCGGTGACGAACCGGGAGGGCGACCCGGTCTCGAATACGGCGGTGCCGACGAGCGCGACCGGGAGCGCGAGCGCGGCGACCGCGGCGGCCCGACGCGCGGTGAGGAGGCGCTCGCGGGTCGGCTCCCGGTAGCGGTACGCGAGGAGGCCGAGCGCGACCGCCGTGTACCCGCGCCCGACCGGCGTGAGGGCGAATCCGAGGGCGGCGGTCGCGACCTGGGCGAACACCGCCGCCTCGCTTTCGACCGCGACGGCGTAGTACGCCCCGTCCTGCCGGTACAGTCCCGGCCGCACGGAGGCGTTCGTCGCGGTCCCTTCCTCGATGGCCGTCCGCACGCCGGGCGACGCCGCGGCCGCGGGGCGCGAGACCGCGTCGAACACCGTCTCGGGGTCGGTCTCCCGCATCTCGATCGTCGCGTTCGTCGCGTCGCCGCGCGTCGACAGCGACCACTCGTAGTAGCTCCCGTCGTACGCGACGTACGGCGAGTCGGCGCCGTCGAGCGCGATGTCCAACTCCGGCGGGAGCGACCCCTCGAACGACCCGGTCGCGGCGGCGGTCCGGACCGGCTCCCGGTTCCGGTCGGCGGTGTCCGAGAGGCACTCGTCGAGGTCGGTGACGTTGCGCGCCGCATTCGCGACCGGCGCCGGGTCCTCGCCGGGTTCGACGGCCGTCGCTTCGTAGGCGATCTGCGTGTCGCCGGCCGTCGCGTGGAAGGCGAAGCTGAGTCCGAGACCGACGACGAGGAGGGCGAAGATTGCGAGCGTTCGGGCGGAGGGAGGCACGGACCGAGGTACATGATAAGCAGTCGTAAGGTTGTGGTTCGAGCGTCGGGCGGCGGCGAGTGGGCCGTCGCTCTCGGGTCGTAGGACGACGCGCGATAGAAAATCGGGGTTCGGGGCGGGGTCGCGCCCGACCGCGTCAGTCGTCGGCCGGGGCGCGCGGCTCCGCCGGGGGCTCGGTCTCCTCCGCCTCGCCCGCCGGCTCGTCGACCGCGTCGACGTCGGGGAGTTCGTCGGGTTCGTCCGCCTCCTCGGCCCGGTGACGCGCCTGAATCTCCGTCCACGTGCGCGCCTCGTCGTAATGATGGCACATGACAACAGGTAACAAGGACTTGAACGTACTAAAGGTTACGCCGATACCGTCGAAATCGAACGTTTGAGAACTTCTCCCTTCGGTGCGTCCGAATGCCCATTGACGGCGTCCGGTCGGGCGATCTCTGCTGAACCCGCGGCCGGTCGTTTATAACTCGTCACCAGTAGACCGACGACGGACACCGCCAACGCCCCGGCCGCTCACTTATAAATACTTGACTGGAGATCGACGGCAAACACCGCCAAAGCCCCAGTCGCGAGGACTCGCGCGGCTCGCTGCGGTCCTCATCACTCGCTTCGCTCGTTCTTGCGGTCCTTGCGTCGCCGTGCTTCGCCCTCGCGACTGCCCCTTTGAGTCCCGCCCCGCACCGCAACCGCACCTCACGCCTCCCCAGCCTCGTCGGCCTCCCTCCGCTTCGCTCCGGTCGGCCGACTCCCTCGCGCGTGCTGCTCGGCCGCGAGGCGGCCTCGCAGGCACGCGCCAGCATTTAAAAATCGGTTCAGTAGATCAGCCCGGTGGACGGCTTTCGCGGCCAGTTACGCGTCGCCGTGCGGCTTCACCAGCACCTTGATCGCCTCGCGCTCGTCCATCATCCGGTACCCCTCCGCGACGTCGTCGAGACCGACCGTCTCGGTGAAGATGGGCGCGGGGTCGAGCGTCCCCTGGAGCACGTCGGCCATGAGTTCCTCGGCGTACGCGCGAACGGGGGCGACCCCGCCCGCGAGCGTGACGTTCTGTCCGAACATACCGAACACGTCGAGCCCCTCGTCCTCGACGCCGTACGGGACGCCGACGTACCCGATCCTGCCGCCGGGGCGGACGGCGTCGATGGCGGTGTTCATCGCGCTCGCGGCGCCGACGCACTCCATCACGTGGTTCGGGCCGCCGTAGGTCAGCTCTTGGATGCGCTCGACGGCGGCCTCGCCGCGCTCGGAGACGGTCTCGGTGGCGCCGAACTCCTCCGCGAGTTCGAGGCGGTCCTCGTGGTGGCCGACGGCGACGATCCGCTCCGCGCCGAGCCGCCGGGCCGCGAGGACGCCGCAGAGTCCGACCGCGCCGTCACCGATGACGGCCACGGTCGACCCCTCCTCGACGCCGGCGCTGACGGCCGCGTGGTGGCCGGTCCCCATCACGTCGGTCAGGGGTAAAAGCGAGCTGAGGGTGTCCTCGTCGTCCGCGTGGCGGTCGGGGACGCGGACGAGCGTGCCGTCGGCGTGGGTCGACCGGACGAACTCGCCCTGCCCGCCCCCGTTGTCGCCGCCCCACGAGTCGCCGTTCTCGCAGGAGGTGTGGAGGCCCTTCCGGCAGAACTCGCACTCGCCACAGGAGATAGCGAACGGGGCGAGCACGCGGTCGCCGGGGTCGACGGAGGTCACGTCGTCGCCCACCTCCTCGACGATTCCCATCGGCTCGTGGCCGACCGGCGAGCCGGCGTCGCGGTCGCTGTCCCCGCGGTAGAACCAGAGGTCGGAGCCGCAGACCGCGGTGTGGGTCACGCGGACGATCGCGTCCGTCGGGGACTCGATCTCGGGCCGCGGTCGCTCTTCGACGCCGATCTCGCCGGGTCCGTTGAAGACGGCTGCGCGCATACCGACACTCCGCCGGCCGGCGACTAAAGCGCGGCGGGCGCGACCGCGGAGGCGGCCCGCCGGGACCGACCGCCGCCTACGGCTCCAGAACGACCCGGAACCGCGCCTCGTTCTCGACCATGCGGTCGTACGCGTCCGCGACGTCGTCGAGCGCGTACGTCTCGACCTCGGGCGTGATGTCGCGCAGGGCGCTGAACTCCAGGGTGTCCTGCGAGTCGCGGGCGTGGCCCGACCCCCACCCCTCGACGGCGCCGCGCGTCCCGACCAGCTGCTGGGCGTCGACCGACACCGGCTCGCCGGGGATGCCGGCGATTATCACGGAGCCGTCGATGCCTAGCCCGCCCACGACCGACTCGATGGCGTCGCTCGCGGGCGCGGTGGTGAGGACGACGCTCGCGCCGCCTAGCTCTTGGAGCCGCGCGGCCGGGTCCGCTTCGGCGGCGTTCACGAAGTGGTCGGCGCCGAGGTCCCTTGCGAGCGACTCCTTGTCGGGGCTGCGCGAGATCGCGACCGTCTCGTAGCCGGCCGCGTGCGCGTACTGGACCGCGAGGTGGCCGAGGCCGCCGACGCCGACGACGGCGACGAGGTCGCCGGCGCGGGCGTCGGAGTTGCGCAGGGCGTTGTAGGTGGTGATCCCGGCACAGAGCAGCGGCGCGGCGTCGACCGCGTCGAGGTCGTCCGGGATCGCCGCCAGCGCCTCCGCGGGGACCGTCGCGTACTCTGCGTACCCGCCGTCGAAGCTCAGGCCGGTGATCTCGGCGTTCTCGCACTGGAGGAACTGCCCGCGGCGACACGGCTCGCAGGTGAAACAGTGGCCGCCGTGCCAGCCGGCGCCGACGCGCTCGCCCGCCGACCACGCGTCCACGTCGTCGCCCACGGCGTCGACCGTCCCGGCGATCTCGTGGCCGGGGACGCGCGGGTAGCTCACGCCGGGGTACGACCCCTCGACGACAAACTCGTCGCTGCGGCAGATCCCGCACGCCTCGACGGCGACCCGGACCTCCTCGGGACCCGGCTCGGGGACGTCGCGCTCGACGAGTTCGAACTCGGCTCCGGGCTCCGGCACGACCGCCGCTCGCATGGTGTCCGTCATCGGGGTACGCTCCGAGAGAGACGGAAAAGAACCTGACGCCGACGGCGGTGAGGGGATGCGCGTCGACGGCGCGACGGATGACCGTCGACGAGCCGCGACCGCGAGCCGCCGGCCGGCGACGGGACCGTCAGTCGTCGGTTCCCGCGGCGTCGGGGGCGTCGGCCGCATCGGCGGCGTCGGCGGCGGGCGGGTCGGCGGCCCGCGGCGACCGCTCGCTCGCGGCCCGCGGCGCGACCCCCTCGGTCTCCACGACGCGCTCGAACCGGATCCGGACGACCTGCCCCTCGCCGCTCGACTCGAAGGAGAGGTGGGCGTCGGAGCGGTCGACGACCCACTGGACGAGCCACAGGCCCAGCCCGTCGGTGTGGCGCATCGAGGTCTCGTAGCCGCGCCGGATGGTCTCGACGGTCTCCTCGGGGATCCCCGGCCCGTCGTCAGCGACGCGGACCGCGACGGCGTCGCCCGCCCGACGGATCGACACCGAGACCCGGGGCGCGCCGTCGCCGCTGTGGACCGCAGCGTTCTCGATCACCTCGGAGGCGACCGCCTCGGTGAGGGGGTGCGCCCGGACCCGGCACGTCTCCGCGGCGGGACCGTCGAACTCGGCGTCGGGGTGTTCGGTCCCGAGCCGCTCGATCACGCTCTCGACGACCTCGACGAGGTCCACCACCGCCTCCACGTCGTCGGGGCCGTCGGGGCCCTCGGAGCCGATCACCGCGCCGATGTGGCGGGCGTGCTCGCTGACCGACAGCAGCCGGTCGACGTTCTCCGCCACGACGGCGGCGCTTTCCCCGCCGCCGTCGACGCGCTCGGCCAAGAGTTCGACCCGCCCGCTGACGACGGTCATGGCGTTCCGGATGTTGTGGCGGAGCACGCGGTTCAACACCGTGAGCTGGGCGTTCGCCCGTTCGACCTGGTCTTGCGCGCGCTGCTGGCGCGCGTCGGTCAGCCCGAACGCGAGCCCGAACGCCGACCCGATCGACGCCGCGCCGACGATGACGACGAGCGGCCCCTCCGGCGGCGGTCCCTGAGTCATCTCGAAGGTGACGGAAAGCAGCGCGACCGCGCCGAGCGTGAGCGCCCCCAGCGCGCTCCACCCGGTGATACGGAGGGTGTACGCCGGCGAGAGCGGCGAGCGAGCGACGGGGACCGTCGCGGCGACGACGAGCGCGCTACACGCGATGGGGACGGCCGCGCCCGTCAGGATCGCCGCGGGGTCGGTCATCGTCGACAGCGAGAGCAGGTGGTACCCGAGCGGAACGAGACCCACGGCCGCGAGCAGCCCGAGTCCGGCGGCGTTTCGGAGCCGTGTCGTCCGCATTAGGGTTCGGTCCCGGCCGCCGGGGGTTAACGGTTTACGACGCGGTATCAGTTCGGAGAATCAGAGGTGTTCGAGGAGGGGGACACCCGCGAGGGCGGCGCGACCGTCCGGAGAGCGAACGCGTCGCCACGAACCCGTCCGAAGGGCGCGTTTCCGTTATTTGAAATCATCACGCTAAAAGAGAAAATAACGTTTAAATCGGACCGTCGGCCACGCGCGGATCGAACGATGACGCGGAGACGAGAGGGCGACCCCGCGGCGGACCGGCCGTGGCGGAGGGCCGAGCCGTGAGCGACGGCGCGACTCTCAGGATCGTCGACGAGCCCGACGACGACCCGGGCGGCTCGGTCCCCGCCCCGGTCCCGCCGGACGACCCGGAGGCGTGGTACGCGCCGGACGTGCGGGCGCAGTACGAGGCGGCGCCGGGCGTCGTCGCGACCGTCCGCGAGCGCGACGGGGGACGGTTCGGCTACGACGTCCGCGAACCCCCGCTGTCGCCCGCCGACGAGCGCGCGCTCGACCGCGTCCGCGACCGCTTCTCGGCGGTGCGGCACCGCCGCCCGCTCACGCGGGTCGGCGTCGTCGAGCGCGCCGAGCGGGGGTTCGAACCGAAGTACGCGGAAGCGATCGAGCGGCTGGTCGACGCGAGCGCGGCCGCGTGCCGGCGGATAGATTACCACGCGCTGCGGGAGTTCCGGCTGCTCGGGGAGCTGACGCCGGTCGCCTTGGACGACCGGATCGAGGTCGCAGACGTGGGCGACGACCGCGAGCTGGTGGTCCACACCGAGACGTTCGCGCCGCTTGAGACCGGCATCGACGCCGACGCCGACTACGTCGAGCGGGTCGCCGCCGAGCGGCTCGCGCAGTACGCCGTCGAGTTCGCCGGGATCGGTGTCGAGGTGGTCGTCTACCGCGAGCGGCTGCTCGGCTCCGACGCGTTCGAGACGAAGTACGCCGTGTTGGAGCCGGATCTCTTGCCCGGCGACGAGGAGCTCATCGAGGAGTGTAAGTCGCGGATCTGGGAGACGACCGTGAGCGACGTGATCGAGGACCGGGAGTCGTTCGTCGCCGCCCGGGCCCGGCGGTTCCTCTCCCGCCGGCTGACCGCGCGCAACACCCGGGCGTGGTTCGACGCCGCGGTCCACCGGGCGCGGGCCGCGCTCGCGGAGCGGGGACTGGCCGCGCCGCCGGTCGACTCGCGGTACGCCCGGGACCGGCTGGACGACCTCGCGTACTACGTGCTCCGCGACTTCGTCGGTGAGGGAATCTTGACGGTGCCGATCCGCGATCCCCACCTCGAAGACGTGGAGGCGAACCGCGTCGGGGAGCGCGTGAAGGTCGTCCCGCGCGCCTCGGTCCTCTCGGGGGCGGGCCGCGAGGAGGGCGAGACCGGATCGTCCGACGGCGAGGGCGTCCCCGAGGCCGGCGAGCGCGTCCCGACGAACCTCGCGTTCGAGGACGAGACGACGTTCGTCAACGTCGTCACGGGAATCGCCGCGCGCGACGGCACCGAACTCAACGCCTCGACGCCCTCCGCGAAGGTGAACCTCGAACTCGACGGCGTCCCGCAGACGATCCGGTGTGCGGTGGCGCTCCCGGTGATCTCCGAGGGCGGCCCGCACGTCTCGATCCGGAAGCAGCGCGCGGACGCGCTGACGCCGGTCGACCTGATCGACCGCGGCACGCTGTCCGTCGACCTGGTGACGCTCCTGTGGCTGCTGTACGAGCACCGCGGGGTCGTCCTCTTCGCCGGCCCGACCGGCGTGGGGAAGACGACGCTGCTGAACGCCCACGCCCCGTTCATCCCGTTCGACGCCCGGCCGGTCTCGGTGGACGAGGGGTCTCGCGAGGTCCGGCTCCCCCACGAGACGGGCGTCTCGCTCACCACCCGCGACCACGAGGACGCCTACAAGTCGGTGGGGATGGCGGAGCTGATGACCGAGGCCAACTACCTGAACCCCGACGTGGAGGTGATAGCCGAGATCAACACCCCCGAGAGCTTCGAGACCTTCGCGGAGAGCCTCAACACCGGTCACGGCGTGATCGGCACGACGCACGCGGAAGATGTCGAGGCGCTCGCCAACCGCCTGCGCGAGCGCGACCTGCCGGCGCGCCTGCTCCGCGAGGTCGACCTCGTCGTCTTCCCCCGGCAGGTCGACGGCGAGCGCTACGTCTCCCGGGCGATCGAACCCCTCTCCGAGACCGCGTACGACGCCCTCGACCCGGAGGCGAAGCGGAGTCCGACCGGCGGCCCGAAGCGCGGCGGGGCGGGGGTCGTCGAGGCCGGCGGCGAGTCGGTCCGCTACAACACGGTCGCCTGGCGCGACGGCGGCGGGACGTTCCGGTTCCCCGGCGCGCCGGGCGGCGACGCGGACGAGGGAGTGTCGCGGGCGGGCGCGACCGGGTCAGGCGACGGTCGCGGCGCCGGCCCGCGGTTCCGGGTCTTCGACCGGATCGCGGCCCGGACCGACCGCGACCGCGAGGCGGTCGCCGCCGAGTTCGAGTCGAAGCGGCGGTACGTGGAGTACCTCGTGCGCGACGGCGTCGACGACCCGGACGCCCTCTTCGAGTTCCTCGCTGACCTGCGCACCGACGAGGCCGCGACCGTCGAGCGCGCCGCCCGGACGATGGACCGCGACGGCGACGGGAACGGAGAGCGAGACGCGGCGGGCGAGGGGAGCGACTCCCCCGAACGGAGGCGGCCGTGAGCCGGCGGCGGGCGGCCGAGACGGTCGAAGCCGACATCGAGGCGGGCGCGGACGGGACGGGCGCGGACGACGCGCTCGCGGCGACGGGGCGACTGGCGGTCGTCGACCGCGTCTGCTACGCGCTGTTCGCGCGCCACGCGAGCGACCGGCGACACGACGCCGACCGGAAGCGGTACCGCGGCACCGCGCTCGACACCGGCTTCGAGACGTACCTCGCGCGGGCGTACGGCCTCTCGTGGGTCGTCGCGGCCGCCGCCTTCCTCCCGGCGCTGGTCGTCGCGGCCGGCGCGGCCCCCGCGGTCGCGGCCGCGGTCGAGGCGCGGTTCGGCACGGCGCTGCTCTCGTCGGGGCCGACGGCCGCGCCCGCGCCGACGCCGGACTCGGTCGGCCCGCTCTCGACGGACCGGGCCGCGCTGCTCGTCGCGGTCGCGGTCGCGCTCCTCGCGAAGCGCGCGACAGTCGCGGCCGCCGGGCTCCACCTCCGGTGGGTGGCCGCGACGCGCCGGACCGACATCGAGCGCACCCTCCCCGGGGCGGTGCGGTACCTCGAACTGCTCTCCTCCGGGAGCGACGAGCCGCGGGCGATGCTCCGGAAGGCCGCCGACGGCGACGCGTACGGCGGCACCGCCACCTCGCTGCGGAAGGCGCTCAACGCCGCGCGGCTCGCCGGGAGCTTGGACGAGGGCCTGCGCCGCGTCGCGCGCGACACGCCCTCCAGAGAGCTGCTGGCGCCGTTCCTCCTCAAGTTCCGGAAGCACGCCGCGACCGGCGACGAGGCGCTCTCCGAGTTCCTCGCGACGGAGCGCCGAATGCTCTCGCACCGGCAGGACCGCGCCCGGAAGCGCGCGCGGCGGTTCCTCGAACTGCTCACGGAGCTGTTCGTCGCCGTGCTGGTGTTGCCGGCGCTGCTCGTCATCGGCGCGACCGCGCTGTCGGTCGTGATCCCCGAGCTACTCCCGCCGGTCGAGACGCCGGTCGGGGTGGTGCCGACGCGGGCGGTGGTGCTGTACGGGGCGGTCGCGTTCCTCGTCGCGTTCGGCCTCGCGGCCGCGGTCGCGGTCGGCACGCTCCGGCCGCCGAGCCAGCGCGCGAGCTACGACCTTCCGCCGAGCCCGCGAGCGGTCCTCGCGACCGCCGGGCGCAACCCCGCGAGCACGGCGGTCGTCGCCGCGGGGCCCGCCGTCGCGCTCGCGGCGTGGCTCGCGCTCGCGGGCTACACGCTCGTCAACGTCGTTCTCCTCGGCTACGCCGCCTTCGCGGTGCCGGTCGGGCTGGTCGCCGCGCGGCGCACGCGGATCGACGACGCGAAGGACCGCGAACTGGCCGACTTCGTCCACGCCGTCTCGGGCCACGTCGCGCAGGGGCGCCCGCTCGCGGCGGCGGTCGACGCGGTCGCGCGCGACGCCGACCTCGGCGTCCTCGACGACGACGTGGCCGACCTCGCGTTCGCGCTGCGCTCGACGACCGCGACCGAGGGCGTGACCGGGAAGGGGCCGGAGTCGGTCGGAGAGACGGCCGCGGACGGGTCGGGTGCGGTCGACGTCCGCTCGGCCGCCATCGAGCGGTTCGTCGACCGCGTGGGGACGCCGCTGGCCGCGCGGACGCTCGGGCTGGTCACGGGCGCGCTCGACGCCGGCGGCGACGCCGACGCCGTCTTCGAGACGCTCCGGATCGAGGTCGGGCGGCTCTACAGCGAGCAGCGCGCGCTCCGCTCGTCGATGCAGCCGTACATCGCCGTCGGCTGGGCCGCGGCGGTCCTCGTCGCCGGCGTCGTCGCGGTCGTGAACACGCAGGTGGTCGACGCCGCGCGGCTGGCCGAGATCGCGGCCGCCTCCGAGGCGGTGACGGAGCCGGAGAGCGTGTATCCGGAGTTGGAGCGCTTCCGGCTGTACGTCGTCACGCAGGCGACGGTGCTCGCGTCCGGGTGGTTCGCCGGTACGGCGGCGCGCGGGCGGTACGCGGCGCTGCTCCACTCGGGTACGCTGGTGGCGTGCTGTTACGTGGTCTTTACCGTGGGCGGGTTGGTGTGAGGTGTATCGACCCGGTGCGAGGGGCGCGTCGACGTCGGGGCGGAGGCGGCGCCGACGCGAGGCTTTTCAGCCGTCCCCGCGTAGAACCGCTCCCATGGACGAGAAGACCGCCGACCTCCGCGATCTGTTCGTCGACGCCACCGGCTCGGAGACGGTCACCGAGCGACAGGACGCGGAACGGGGGACCCTCGTCGACCGCGACGACGCCAGCGACGCGGTCCGCGACCTGATCGCCGCGATGCGAGAGCGGTACGGCTTCTCGACGCCGCTCGACGACGACGCCTACGCGCTCGTCGCCCGCGGCCGGTTCGACGACGCGGACGACGCCGCGATCGCGGCGGCGATCCGGGAATCGCTGGAGGCGGCCAGCGAGGACGACGAGAGCGACGCCGCGGTCGACCCCGCCGACGTCGACGCCGCGACCGTCCGCAAGGCGCGCCTCGACCTCCACCTCGTGCGGGAGTCGGACCGCGAGGTCGACGCGGGCGACGGCGAGAGCGACGAGGACGCGGACCCGCCCTTCGCGTACGCCGACCTGAAGCGGCTCACCGGCGGGGGGAACTCCATCGTCGAGTGCGCCGAGGAGTTGGACGCGGAGCCGGACGTGATCGCCCGATACGCCGCGGTCGCGCGCACCGACATCGCCTCCACGCGAGCGAACGACCGCTTCCGGGACGCGTTCCGCGACCTGCTCACCGACGCCGACATCGAGGGGTCGCTCGCGAGCGACGCCCGCGAGGACGGCCTCCGCGAGGCGACCGAGGACATCGAGACGGACGTTTCTTTATAAGTAACTGGCCGCAGATCGTCGGTGAACTTCTTCAAAGCCCCAGCCGTTCGCTTATAAATGGTTGACCGCGGATCGTCGGTGAACACCGCCAAAGCCCCAGCCGCGACGGCTCGCGCACCTCGTTGCGCTCCTCGCTCGTTCGCTCCGCTCACTCGCTGCGGTGCTTACGTCGGTGTGCTTCGCCCTCGCGACTGCCCCTTTGAGTCCCGCCCCACAGCACCGCAACCGTCGGAAGACGTTCCTGCTCGCTCACTCCGTTCGCTGCGCGGGCTGCGACTTCCGTGCTCCCGCTCGCTCCCGCCGGTCGCTCGCGGGACCGCGCCTCACACCTCCCCAGCCTCGTCAGTCGCCCGTCGCTTCGCTCCGGGCGACTGACTCCCTCGCGCGTGCTCCTCGCGCCCGCCGGGGGCGGCCGCTCGGAGGCACGCGCCGTCGTTTCTTTATAAGCGAAGCCGCGGCCAGACGCGGCGTGACCCTCGTCCCGTTCAGCGATCTGGCCCGCGCGGCGTACTGCCCCCGGCAACTCTACTACGTTCGGCGCGACGACGAGCGGAGCGTCCCGCCGAAGGCGCGCGAGCGCATCGATCTGGCGTTCCGGTACGACGAACTGGTCGACGCGCCGGACCGGGTTCTTCGGCGGCTTCCGCTCCACCGCTCGCCGGCCGCCTACCGCCGGAATCTGGATCGGCTTCGCGAGCGGAGCGACTACGATCACCTCGTCGACCCCGCGAGCGAACGGGGGTTCCTCTCGGGCAAGGACTGCCACGGCACCGTTCACAAGATGCTGGAACCGGGCGAGGAGGAGACGGAGGAGGTCGACGCGGACGACCCGGAGCCGTCGCCGCCGCCGGTTCCGACGCTCGTCTCGTCGGGCGAGCCGCCCGAAAACGGCGTGTGGGAGCCGCAGACGGTCCGTGCGGTCGGGATCGCGAAGGCGCTGGCGTGGGAGCGCGAGCGGGAGGTCGACCGGGCCTTGGTCGAGTACCCCGCGGTCGGGGTCGTCCGCGAGGTCCGGCTCACGCTCCGCAAGAAGGCGGCGTACCGCGAGGCGCTCCGCGCGGCGCGGTCGATCGACGGCCCGCCGCCGCGCGTCGACGACGACCGCTGTGACGCCTGCGACTACGCCGGCGAGTGCGGCACCCGGCGGCGGTCGCTGCGGTCGCTGCTGGGCTGAGTCGGCGCGTCGGCTCCCGATCGTCTCGCCGCGGTCACGGCGAGAAGGACGTCCCGCACTCGGTACAGGTGAACCGGAACCGGCCCGCGTCGGTGAGTTCGGTGTCGTGGACGCGTTCCTCGCCGCACTCGCGGCACTCGACGATCGACTCGATCTGGTCCCAGTCGTGGTGGGCACCCGGGGCGCCGACCGCCCACGCGACCGCCTCCTCGTCGGCGTCCCCGGCCACGTATCCGGACTGGAACTCGCCCGGCGCGAATCGGATCAGCTCCCCGGGACCGACCTCGACCTCGTCGCGTTCGCGCCCGACCTCGAAGGTCGCGGTGCCCGAGAGGACGTAAAATATCTCCTCTTGGTCGCCGTGCGTGTGGAGGCCGCCGGAGAAGCCGTCGCCGGGCGCGAGTTCGAAGTAGTTCATCGCGACGTGGTCGGTGCCGAGCGCGCGCGACACCGGCTTCCGGAGGTCGTGAACGCCCATCGGGTTCGTGACGACGTCGACGTCGTCGACCGCGACTCGCTCCATGGGAGTCGCTCTCGGGGGGAGCCCCTAACGCTGTCGCCGCCCGGGGCGGAGCGCCGGCGACGAGTTCCGGTGAGGGATCGTCGACGAACCCCGGAGCGCGCCGACGATCGCTCGGCCATACCTGACGCGACCCGGCAGTTTATACGTGTGTGCGTCGTTCGCACGGGTACGAATGACGCGAGACGCTCGCGATCGTTCGGAGGATAGAGGAAGTCGCCTCGCGGCGGCTGGCCGCGAAATTCTCCGACGATAACGACTCCGGGGCACGACCGCCCCGCGGCGGCACCGACCCCGAGACCACCGCAGCGCCGACGGACCCCCTTTTGACCCGAACACCACTCACCAATCTCGACGAGGTACAGCTGTTAGACACCACCTTACGCGACGGCGAACAGATGCCCGGCGTCTCCTTATCGCCCGGCGAGAAGGTCGACGTCGCCCGCGAACTCGACGCCGCCGGCGTTCATCTGGTCGAGGCCGGCTCGGCGTGCACCTCGGAAGGCGAGCGCGAGGCGATCCGGCGCGTGGCCGACGAGGGGCTGGACGCGACCGTGACCAGCTTCGCCCGCGGGGTGAGGGGAGACGTCGACCACGCGCTCGACTGCGGCGTCGACGGCGTGAACCTCGTCGTCCCCGCCTCCGACAAGCACGTCGAGACGAAGGTGGGGTCGACCCGCGACGAGGTCGTCGAGACGACAGTCGAACTCGTCGAGTACGCGAAGGATCACGGCCTGTGGGTCGAGGTGCTGGGCGAGGACGGCTCGCGGGCCGACCTCGACTACCTCGACCGGCTGCTCGGCGCCGGCCTCGACGCCGGCGCGGACCGGATCTGCTACTGCGACACCGTCGGCGCGGCCGACCCCGAGCGCACCGCCGCGGTCGTCTCGCGGCTGGCGGATCTCGGCCCGACGAGCCTCCACACCCACGACGACCTCGGGTTCGGGCTGGCGAACGTCCACGCGGGGCTGAAGGCCGGCGCGGACACCGTCCACGGCACCGTCCTCGGGGTGGGCGAGCGCGCCGGCAACGTCGCCCTCGAAGAGGTCGCGGTCGCGCTCGACCGCTCGTACGGCGTCGACACCGTCGAGTTAGAGCGGCTCTACCGGCTCTGTCGGACCGTCTCGGAGGCGACCGGCGTCGCCCTCCCGCCGAACAAGGCCGTCTGCGGCGCCAACGCCTTCGCGCACGAGTCAGGCATCCACACCGACGGCACGCTTAAGGACGGGACGATGTACGAGCCGTACCCGCCGGAGACGGTCGGCCGCGAGCGCCGGCTCGTCTTGGGCAAGCACGCGGGCCGCGCCGGGGTGAAGGCCGCGCTCGCGGAGCACGACGTGGCGGTCGACGACGACGAGCTTCGCGAGATTGTCGCCCGCGTCAAGGAGCTAGGCGAGCGCGGAAAGCGCGTCACCGACGCGGACCTCCTCGCGGTCGCGGACGACGTCCGCGGGCGCGAGCGCGAGCGACACGTCGAGCTCGTCGACCTCTCCGCGACCTCCGGCGGCAACCTCCCGACCGCCTCGGTCCGGCTCCGCGTCGGGGACGACGAGCGCGTCGCCTCGGGGACCGGCGCCGGCCCGGTCGACGCCGGACTGGAGGCGGTCCGGACGGCGCTCGCGGGCAACGGCGGCGAGGGCGACGAGGCGGACCGCGACGGGGTCGCGTTCGATCTCGACTCCTACCACGTCGACGCCATCACGGGCGGCACGGACGCGGTCGTCACCGTCGAGGTGGACCTCTCGCGGGGCGACCGCTCCGTGAGCGTCTCGGCGTCGGACGCGGACATCACCCGCGCGAGCGTCGTCGGCATGGTCGACGGGCTCGACCGCCTGCTCGCGGCGGAGGCGGACACGGCGGACGCCGAGCCGGGCGCCGTGGCCGGCGACTGAACGGCCCGAGTACATCCGCGGAGACGGCAGAACTTTATTCCTGTTCCCACCGTACGTGGGAACATGCCGAAAGTGGACGCGAAGGGGCGCGTCGTCCTCCCGCAGGCGGTCCGGGAGCGACTCGACATCACGCCGGGGACCGAGGTCGAAGTCCGGGAGGAAGACGGCGAGGTGGTGATACGACCCGAGGACGACCCGGAACGGGTTCTCGACCGGCTGGACCGGCTCGTCGAGGAGACGGCCCCGGAGCGTGGGGCGATCGAGTCGCTCGACGACGAGGCCGGTCCTATCGCCCGGAAGCACCGTGAGGCGGTTCGACGGGGCGCGGAAGGGGAGCCGGTCGAGGGTAGCAATTCGGTCGAAGAAGACGGAACAGATGGGTAACTCCGGCGGCCCGTACCTGTTCGACGTGGGCGTGATCGCGCTCGCGCACACGGACGCCCCCGTCCGGGACGCCGCGCTCTCGCACGTTCGAAAGGCGATCGCCGGCGAGATCGACGCCGTCGTTCCGTATCCGGCCGTGTACGGTGCCCACGAGGTTCTCACGACCTACTACGGTCGCTCCAACGCGGACACCTCGCGGCTGCTGTCGAACTTCCTCGACGCGAAGCGGATCTGCTGGCACGACCGACTCCCGGAGGAGACGGCTCGCGGCGGCCTCGACAGGGCCGCCGACGCGAACGTCGGCGGCTGGGACGGCTACTACGCGCAGATCGCGATCGAGGAGGGCGTGAACACCGTCCTGACGATCGACGACGACTTCGAGCGGTTCGACGCGTTCGAGACCGAGGTGATCCTCTCCCGAGAGGAGTTCGAGACGCTGGACGAGTACCTCAGGAGTGAGAACTGACCGCGCTCGCGTCTGACGAGGTTTTTACCT
Source organism: Halorubrum sp. 2020YC2 (assembly GCF_018623055.1). Taxonomy (NCBI): domain Archaea; kingdom Methanobacteriati; phylum Methanobacteriota; class Halobacteria; order Halobacteriales; family Haloferacaceae; genus Halorubrum; species Halorubrum sp. 2020YC2. The sequence goes on along the minus strand of NZ_CP076019.1, from coordinate 3,041,603 downwards.
GACGGCGACCGATCGCGGGGTGTGAGCGTCGTCGTCGCGATCAAACCCTCGGCCCGAAAGCGGAACGCGAAGGTGGGGCGGCTCGTCTTCGAGGACGGCACGCGCCACGCGTTCGAGAGCCGCGCGGCCGCCGAGCGCTGGGCCGACGACCTCTCGGCCGGCGACGGCCACGTCTGGGTCGCGAGCGCGCACCCCCGCGACGACGGCGACGCGGACTGTTACCTCGTCTCGCGGGCGACGAACGCGAAGCTTGAGGCCGCCTACGACAAGCGCCGCCGGCGGCTCAGGGGCGACGCGGGGTCCGAACAGGAGTCGCTCGGCGGCGAGTGGTAGCCGGGAGGGCGGCGGGACGGGGGGCGGTCGGCGGCGAGGGCCGCGGTCGGCCGCGGCAGCGTTCCTACGTCGATTCCTCGTCGGACACGGGGTCGGGCGCGGCGTCGGATCCCGCGTCCGAGTCGGCGTCCGGCCCGGACCCGCGGGCGTCCATCATGTCGGCGGCGCGGGTCGCCCACCCGGAGTAGTGGAAGCCGGCGGCGACGACGAGGGCCATCCAAACGTAGGCGGCGGACACCCCGACGTACGCGCCAGCGGGACCGAACCCCGCCGTGCGGCCGAGGAGCCACGACAGTCCCAAGAAGAGCCCGAACATCGCGGAGACGCGCGCGACGAGCGGGATCCGCGTCTCGCTGGCCCCCTGAAGCGAGCCGGAGAGGGCGGAAAAGCAGGCGAGCGCGGCGCCCGCGACCCCGTACACCCGCGCGAAGTCGACCGCGTACTCGATCGTCGCCGCGTCGTCGGTGAATATCGGGACCAACCGGGGCGCGCCGACGACGAGCCCGATCCCGATCGTCCCGACCGTGAGCACGCCGAGCCCGGCGACCGCCCACCCGTTGAACCGCGCCGCCTCCGGGTCGCCCTCGCCGAGCGCCTGCCCGACGAGGACGGACGCCGCGACGTTGTAGCCGCGCGAGAGCGGCCCGGTCACCTGCTGGTAGACGCGGCGGCCGATCTGGAACCCGGCGTTGACGGCCTCCCCGAAGCCGAGGAGGAGGGCGTTGAACGGGAACTCCGCGATCTCGGAGCCGAACCCCTCCGCGACGCGGGGGGCGCTCACGACGAGGAGCTGTTTCGCGATCGTGAGGTCGCGCGGCCACGCGAACTCCGCGTCGGTCCACGACCCCCAGATGGCGAAACAGAGCAGGCCGGCGGTGAGGACGTTCGCGCCCGCGGTCGCGAGGCCGACGCCGAGGACCTCGAGCCGCGGGAGGCCGAACAGCCCGAGTCCGAGGACGACGGAGCCGGCGATGTTGACGGAGTTGGCGGCGACGTTGACGTACATCGGCGTCCGGGTGTCGCCGGTCCCCTGGAGCGCGCGGGCGCCGACGAGGGCGACGTGGCGCGCCGGGGCGGTCGCGAACACGACCGCGAGGTACGTGGAGCCGAGGTCGACGACCGCGGGCGAGGTCCGCTCGCCGACGAGCCGGCCGAACACGTCGATCGCGAGCTCACCGAAGAGGAGGCCGAAGAGGACGAACGGGACCCCGGCGAGCGCGCCGATCAGGATCGCCTGCGTCACCGCCTCGTCGCGGTTCTCCGCGGCGCCCGCGCCCGTGTCCTGCGAGGAGAGCGCGATGGCGCCGCCGCCCAGCCCCAGCCCGATCCGCAGCGGGAACCGGGCGTACAGGTCCGCGAGTCCGATCGCGACGACCGCGGCCGGCGAGAACAGCGCGGTGACGAGGATGTCGGTCGTCCGCATCGCGGTGCGGAACGTCTGCTCGGCCATGACGGGCCACGCGAGCGAGAACACGCGCTCCCAGACGCGCCGCAGCCGCGGGAAGTCCATGCGTCGCGTTCGACGAGCCCCCGCGGTATTGATATATCGGAGCCGGTCGGCGTCGCCGGCACTCGGCGTCGCGGGGGAGTCGACCGCGTCGGGCCGGGATCGCCCGAACGTTGAAGCCCGCGAGCGACCCACGCAGCCCATGGACGTCTTCGTGTACGGGACGCTGACCGAGCCGGACCGAGTGGCCGAGGTCCTCGACTCGTTCGTCTTCGTCGGCCCCGCGACGCTCGACGGCCTCCGGCTGGTGGAAGGGCGGTACCCGACGCTCGCGCCGGGCGGCGAGACGGCGGGGCGGCTCCTCCGGACGGAGGAGATCGGCGCGCTCGACGCGTACGAGGACGTCGACGGCGGGCTGTACGTCCGCGAGACCGTGCCGCTCGACGCGCCGGCCGACCACCCGGACGCCGCCGCGGTGTACGTGGGCGACCCCGACCGGCTCGACGCGGACGCGACGTGGCCGGGGACCGGCCCGTTCGGCGGGCGGGTGCGATCGGTCCTCGACGAGCGCGACGTGCGGGTTCGGTTGACCCCCCGAGATCCCGTCTGACGGGCGGATGACGGCGCCGCAGTCGTGCGGTTACACTTTCACTCTGGTAGCCCCACCTTTTTGTATTCCCGCCGCCTCACTTTACTCGCACGTCACACGCGTGCATTCCCCCTTTCACGAACCGCGAGCCGCCCGCACGTCGATCCGAGCGAGCGCAGCGGCGCGGTCGACCCCCGCCCCGGCGCCCGCTCGGCCGCGTCGGGCGGCCGGCACTGACCGGAACCGATTAGCGGGCGGCGAGTCGACGGGGTGGCATGCTCAGTCTTGCCGACATCCGCGAGGCGCGCGAGCGGGTCTCGGGCGTCGCCCGACACACGCCGCTGGAGCGGTCGCGCTCCTTCTCGGAGATGAGCGGCGCCGACCTCCACCTCAAGTTAGAGAACTTCCAACGGACCGGCGCGTTCAAGATCCGCGGCGCGATGAACCGGATCCAGACGCTCTCGGACGCGGAGCGAGAGGCGGGCGTCGTCACCGCGAGCGCGGGCAACCACGCGCAGGGCGTGGCGCTTGCGGCCAGCCGCGCGGGCGTCGACGCCACCGTCGTGATGCCGAAGTTCGCGCCCGTCTCGAAGGTGAAGGCCACCCGCGGGTACGGCGCGAGCGTCCGGCTGGAGGGCGTCGACTACGACGAGTCGCAGGCGTACGCGCACCGGCTGGAGCGCGAGGAGGACCGGACCTACGTCCACGCGTTCGACGACCCGGTCGTGATGGCCGGGCAGGGGACGCTCGGCCTCGAAATCGTCGACGACTGTCCCGAACTCGACACGGTGGTCGTCCCGATCGGTGGCGGCGGGCTGATCTCGGGCGTCGCGGTCGCGGTCAAAGAGCAGCTCCCGGACGCCCGCGTCGTCGGCGTTCAGGCGGAGGGGGCCGCCTCGGCCGCGAGGTCGCTCGAAGCCGGCGAGGTCACGGAGATCGACGGCGTCGACACGATCGCCGACGGGATCGCGACGCGGTCGGTGGGCGAACGGACGCTCGCGGTCATGGCAGAGTACGTCGACGAGGTCGTCACCGTCGACGACCGCGAGATCGCCCTCGCCCTCACGCTGCTCTTGGAGCGCGCGAAGACGCTCGTCGAGGGCGCCGGGGCGGTCGCGCTCGCGGCCGTCCTCTCGGAGGCGTTCGAGTACGACGACGGGGAGACGATAGTCGCCGCACTCTGTGGCGGTAACATCGACCTCAACCGCCTCGGCACCGTGGTCCGGCGCGGGCTGGTCCAGATGGGCCGGTACCTCAAGATCACGATCGACCTGAAGGACCGTCCCGGCGAACTGGAGCGCGTCTCCAGCATCGTCGCGCGCACCGGCGCGAACGTGTACGCGGTCCACCACGACCGCACCTCGCGGGACGTGGCTGTCAACGCCGCCGAACTCGAATTAGAACTGGAGACCGACGACGCCGAACACGCCGCCGACATCGTCGACGCGCTCGAAGCCGAGGGGTACGAGGTCGAGATTCTGTCGTAGTCGAGCAGCGACCATTTATAAATAAAACTGCGGTGGCGTCGCCGGCGGCTCTGCCGCCGGCTGCCAGAGAATCTTCGATTCTCGCTGGGGTCGGCCGACCGGAGCGAAGCGGAGGGAGGCCGACGAGGCTGGGAGGCGTGAGGTGCGGTCGCCGTGCGGGGCGGGACTCAAAGGGGCAGTCGCGAGGCGGGGGCTTTAGAGGTGTACACCGTCGAACCGCCATCAGCTGTTTATAAGCGAGTGGCTGGGGCTTTGGAAGCGTTTTCCCGCGATTCACACCCGAGTAATTATAAGTAAACGCTCGGCCCGCGGTCAATCAGTCCTCACGCTCCGAGAGCTGGACCGAACGCTACGTTAGAAGAAACCGCAGGACTCCGCGATTGTTAGTCGTCCGCGGCCGCGGCGTCGACCTCGCCTTGATAAAGCTCGCCGGCGCGCTCGCGCTCGGAGAGGTACTCGTCGGCGTCGAGCGCGGCCTTCACGCCCATGCCGCTCGCGGTGGCGGCCTGCTGGTAGTGGAAGTCGACCACGTCGCCCGCGCCGAAGAGGCCCTCGACGCCGGTGGCGGTCTGGTTCGCGCCGCGGCCGCCCTCGCAGATCAGATAGCCGTCCTCGTCGGTCTCGATCCCCGTTCCCTCTAAGAAGTCGGTGTTCGGCGTGTGGCCGATGGCGTAGAAGACGGCGCCCACGTCGAACTCGTACTCGTCGACCTCGTCCGCGGTCGCCGGGTCGTCCAGCTTCTCCTTCGGGTGGCCGTCCGGGTGTTCGACGAGCGTCACGCGGTCGATGCCGTCGTCGCGGGAGCCGTGGATCTCGGTGAGCTCGGTGTTGAGGAGGAGTTCGATGTCGCCCTCCTCGACGGCGTCCATCGTGCGCTCGATCCACACGTCCTCGGCGCGGAACTCCTCGCGGCGGTGGGCGACGTAGACGGTGTCCGCGAACTTCGTCAGGAAGTTCGCCTCCTCCATCGCGGCGTCGCCGCCGCCGACGACGAGCATGTCCTCGTCGCGGAAGAACGCCCCGTCGCAGGTCGCACACGTCGAGAGCCCGTACCCCATCAGGTCGTCCTCGCCGGGGACGCCGAGGGTGCGGGCGCTCGCGCCCGACGCGGCGATGACGGCGTCGGCGGTGTAGGCGTCGCCGTCGGAGAGCTCGACGCGGAAGTGGCCCGCCGGCTCCTTCGAGACGCCCTCGATGACGCCGTTGCGGGTCTCGGCGCCGAACTTCGTCGCCTGCTCTTTCATGTCGTTGATCAGGCTCGGGCCGGAGATCCCCTCGGGGAAGCCGGGGTAGTTCTCCACCTCGCTCGTCAGCGTGAGCTGGCCGCCCGGCTCGTCGCCCTCGACGAGGAGGGGGTCGTTGTTCGAGCGCGCGGCGTAGATGGCCGCGGAGAGGCCCGAGATGCCGGTGCCGGCGATGATCAGTCGACGGTGGTCGACGACGTCGTCGGTCATGTGAAAGCGTTCGCCGGCGCGCCGTATGTACGTTGCGACCGTTGGCGCGGCGGCCGCACGACCGGCCTCGTTCACCGCCCCGCGCCCGACGCGCTCGCGGCCGCGACCCGGCCTCGTCCCGGTCGGCTCGAACCCGCTCAGTCCGTCGGGAACTCCGGGGGAAGCCCGACGGGCTGGGCGGGCGCGTCGTCGAGCGCCTCGAAGAACCGCCCGGCGACGAACGCCTCGACGACGTCCGGGAGCGACTCCGCCTCGGAGACCTCGCTCAGGATGCCGAGCGGGACCTGCGCGCCGGCCATCGACGCGTGGCCGCCGGCCGACCCCACCGGGTCGAGCGCGTCGCGGAGCAGTTCGCCGGCGTCGAGGTCGGCGCCGCGGGCGCGGGCGGAGCCGTAGATCACCCCCTCCATGTAGCCGTAGACGAACGTCACCGTCACGCCGTCCAGATCGAGGAGCCGGTCGGCCGCCTGCGCGAGCGCGTCGCGGTCGGATATCTCCCCGACGCAGGAGGCCGCCACCGACCCGCGGACGTCGCGGTTCTCGATGGCGGCCGCGAGGACCCGCAGCGTCTCGGAACTCACGCTCGGGCTCTCGACGCGTTCGAGCGTCGACTCGTCGGCGTGCGCGAGCAGCGCGGCGGCCGCCTCGAAGTCGTCGGTCGCGGTCGCCCGCGTGAAGTCCTTCGTGTCGATCCGGATCCCGTACAGAAGCGCCGTGGCGAGGTCCCGGTCCGGCACGATCCCGAACCGCGAGAGGTACTCCGCGATGAGCGTGCTCGTCGCGCCGATCGCGGGGCGGATGTCGACGAACGACCCCGCGACCGGTCCCCGTGGCGGGTGGTGGTCGATCACGACGTCGACCGGGTGGCCCTCGGGGAGGCTGTCGTTGATCCCCGCGCGGGAGTGGTCGACCAAGGCGACGCCGCCGTACTCGTCGAGGTCGATCTCGTCGAACGACCGGAGGCCGATGTCGAGGAGGTTCACCATCGCCCGGTTCTCCTGATGGGCGATCTCCCCGCCGTAACAGGCGTCGGCGTCGACGCCGATCGAGTCCGCGATCCGCGCCAGCCCGAGCGCGCTCGCGATGGCGTCCGGGTCGGGGTTGTCGTGCGCGACGACCAGCAGCGGTCCCGAGAGCGCCCGGAGCGTCGCGAGCAGCCGGGCCGGCCGCTCGTCGTCCGGGGTCTGCGAGCGGTCGCCAGCGGGATTCGGGGCGGCGCCGCTCGGCTCGTCGGCGCCGCCCGCGCCGCCCGCGTCGACCGCACCAGCGCCGTCAGCCGCGTCGCCGTCGAGACCGATCGCCTCGCAGACGCGGTCGGTGACGGCCTCGACGGGGTCGACCACGCGGTCAGCGACCGCCGCGATCGCCGTCCGTTGCTCGTCGGTCGGCGCCGTCCCGAGGTACGCGACGATCATCGCCTCCGGGTAACGGGTCCGGGCCGCGTGCGCGGCGGCGACGTTACGGGCGGCGTCGTCGCTCGCGACCAACACGATCGCCGCCGAGTCGGGATACGCCTCGGCGTCGGTCGGGTCGGACTCGACGGTGGCGACGTTGCGGTCGCGCAGCGTCGACGCCCAGCCCGTGTCGTCGGTGATCGCCACCAGGTCGCCGCGCTCCTCGCGGGTGCGCTCGGCGAGGGCGTTCCCGACCGCGCTACAGCCGAGCAGCAGGCGCCGGGTCATACGCACGCGACGGGGTCGCGAGGCAAAACGCTGCCGTCGGCGCCCTCGACTCGACGGGCGGATTCCGACCGCGTCACTCCGACCTCTCCGCGACGTCGTCCGCCTCGCGGAGCGACCCGTTCGCCGCGGCGGCGACGTCGACCGCCGCGCGGTTCTCCGCGACGTCGTGGACCCGGACGATGTCGGCGCCGCGGTCGGCGGCGAGCGCGGTGCCCGCGACCGTCGCGTGCTCGCGGTCGTCCGCGTCGCGCCCGACGGCGCCGTACAGCGACTTGTGCGAGTGGCCGACGAGGACCGGGCAGCCGAGCGCCGCGAACTCCCCGCAGCGCGCGAGCAGTTCGAAGTCCTCCGCCGGCGACTTGCCGAACCCGATCCCGGGGTCGACGATGACGCGGTCGCGGTCGATGTCGGCCGTGTCCGCCAGCGCGAGTCGCTCGCGTAAGGCGTCGACGACCTCGCTCACCACGTCGTCGTACTCGGGGTCGGCGTCCGGGTCGACCGGCGCGTCGAGGCTGTGCATCACGATCACCGGACAGTCCGCGTCCGCGACGACCGACCGCATCTCGGGGTCCTCCAGCCCCGTCACGTCGTTGATGATGTCCGCGCCCGCGTCGAGCGCCGCCTCGGCGACCGCCGGCTTCCGCGTGTCGACCGAGACCAGCACGTCGCCGGAGCCGACCGCCGGTACCGACTGGATCGCCTCGATAGTGGGGACGACCCGGTCTATCTCCTCGTCGACCGGAACCGGCTCGGCGCCCGGGCGGGTCGACTCCCCGCCGACGTCGACGATGTCGACCCCCGCCTCGACCATCCGCTCGACGCCCGCGACCGCGTCGTCGAGGGCCGCGTGGCGCCCGCCGTCGTGGAACGAGTCCGGCGTGACGTTGAGCACGCCCATCACGGCGGTGCGGTCGGTCCACGGGAAGTCGGGGTCGTCGCCCGCGTCGCCCTCGCCCGCCCCGCCGATCCCGATTGCTCCGGCGAGGTCGCTCGCCACCCCGCCGAGTCCGCCGCGATCGGCCGCGTCGAGCCGGTCGACGAGCGCTCGGAGCTCCGCGACCGTCCCCGCGACGGTGACGGGCACCCGCTCGCCGCCGGCGCCGCGGTCCTCGTCCGCGCCGAGCCCGCCGAGCGCCGCGTCGCCGCCGACCGCCCGGGCCTCGCTCGCGACGCGCTCGGCGCGGTCGCCGCGCAGCCGGAGCGTGAGGACGCGGTGGTCGACGCCGTCACGGTTGGCCGCGACGCCCGTCGGCGGGACTCCGGCGGTGTCGAGCGCGTGGGCCGCGTCGTCGGCGCCGCGGACCGACCGCTCGCGGACCGTTCGGGTGTGCGCCGCGCGCGCCTCCGCGACCGCGAACAGCGAGCCGACGAGCAACACGCAGTCGTCCTCGTCCGCGGCCTCGACCGCGGTCGCGAGCGCGTCCGACACGTCGTCGCCGGCCGTCACGCGGTCGACGCCCGCGGCGCGCAGCGCGGCCGCGAGCACGTGCGGGTCCTCCGCACGGTCGATCGCGGGACGGCAGGTGATCGCCGTCGCCGCGTCGGGGAGCGCCGCCGCCGTCTCCGCGTGGTCCTTGTCGTGCATCGCGGCGTAGACGAGGTGGAGGTCGCCGTAGTCGTACTCGTCGAGCGTCGCCGCGAGCGTGCGGGCGGCCGCGGGGTTGTGCGCGCCGTCGAGGACGGTCAGCGGCGCCGTGTCGACCACCTCGAACCGCCCCGGCCACGTCGCCCGCGCGAGGCCGTCGCGCAGGGCGCGGTCGGGGAGGTCGGTCCCCAGCGCGGCCGCCGTCCGGTCCGCGAGCGCGACGGCGACCGCCGCGTTCGTCGCCTGGTGGCGGCCGACGAGGGGGATCCGGTAGGTCCCCTCGCGCTCGCCGGCGAGCGAGACCTCGGCGTCGGTGGCGCTGACGCGGCCCCCGTAGGTCGCCGCGAAGGCGGGCGGGTCGGCGGGATCGGCGTCGGCGGACTCATCGGCGTCGGCGGAGCTCCGCTCGTCCGCGTCCCCCTCGCCGGTCACGCGGGTCACCGGCGCGCCGGCCTCGCCCGCCACCTCGCGGACGACGTCTAGCGCCTCGCCCTCGCAGGCGGTCACGAAGGGCGCGTCGGAGCGGGCGATCCGGGCCTTCGTGCGGGCGATTTCGCCTATCGTGTCCCCGAGGACCGCGGTGTGTTCTAAGGAGACGTTCGTCACGGCGGTCGCGACGGGGTCGACCGCGCTCGTCGCGTCGTACTCGCCGCCGAGCCCGACCTCCAAGACCGCCACGTCGACGTCGCGGCGCGCGAACTCTCGGACCGCCATCGCCGTCACGACCTCGAAGAAGGTGAGCGGCTCGCCCGCGGCCGCCCGGTCGACCAGCCACGGGCGCACCTCCTCGACGAACGCCGCGACCGCGGCCTCGGTCATCTCCCGGCCGTCGACGCGGACGCGCTCCGCGAGCGCGGAGAGGTGCGGCGAGGTGTACAGCCCCACCGACAGCCCCGCCTCCCGCAGGACCGACTCCGTCATCCGCGCCGCGCTTCCCTTCCCGTTCGACCCGGCGATCTGGACGAACGGAACGTCTTCTTGGGGGTCCCCGAGGTGCGCTAACAGCGCCTCCACCCGCTCCGTACCGGGCTTGACCGAGAAGCGGCGGAGGTCGAAGAGGAACGCCGCCGCCTCGTGGTAGTACATACGCCGTGAATCGGGAGCGCGTCGCTTAGGGGTAACGGACCGGGACGGGGGAGGCGATCGCGCGGAGAGCGGGTGAGACTCGGTCGGTGTCGAGAGCGCAATCGTCGGCGCTCTGAGCGCGAGACCGGACTAGGTCGGTCTCGGAACCACGACGACGGCCGAAGTCCCAATCACCCGCTTAAAAACGGCTGACTGTGGACCAGCGGCGAACATCTCCAAAGCCCCAGCTGCGAGGCGGGCGCACGCTCGCTGCGCTCCTCACTCGTTCGCTGTGCTCACTCGTTGCGGTGCTTGTGTCGCCTGCGCCCGCCTCGCGACTGCCCCTTTGAGTCCCACCCCGCACGGCACCGCCCCGCACCTCACGCCTCCCCAGCCTCGCCGCTCGCTCCGCTCGCGGCGTCCCTCGCGCGTGCGACTCGCGCCCTGCGGGCGCTCGTCGGCACGCGCCGAAGTTGATTGATCGGGCCGTGTCGCCGCCGAAGAGCAACCCTTACGCGCACCGCGGCCGCAGTCGGGCCATGGACGAGACAGCGACCGACGCCGCGGTCGACGCGGCCGGGGGAGCCGCCGCGGCGGATCCCTCCGCCGGCCCCGCGGCCGACCCCGTTGTCGGCGGTGAGGGCGTTCGGAAGTCGTACGGCGACGTCGACGCGCTCGACGGGGTCGACCTCGACGTCGCGGCCGGCGAGGTGTTCGGGCTGATCGGCCCGAACGGCGCCGGGAAGACGACGCTGGTGCGCGCGCTGACGGGGACCACCGAGGCCGAGGGCGACCTGCGCGTCTTCGGGGAGCGGCCGCGGGACGTCGACCCCGCCCGGATCGGGCTGCTCCCGCAGTCGTTCGACCCGCCCGCGCGGCTCACGGCCCGCGAACTGGTCGACTACTACGGCGGGCTGTACGACGCGGCCCGCGACACCGAGGCGGTCCTCGAAGACGTGGGAATGGCCGACGACGCGGATGCCTGGTACGAGACGCTCTCGGGCGGCCAGAAGCGCCGGACCTGCGTCGCGACCGCCGTCGTCAACGACCCCGACCTGCTGTTCCTCGACGAGCCGACGACCGGGATCGACCCCGCCGGCCGGCGGGCGATCCACCGGCTGATCGAGCGGCTCGCGGCCGGGGGGACGACGGTCTTCCTCACGAGCCACGCGATGGACGAGGTCGAGCGGCTCGCGGACCGGGCCGCGCTGCTGCGCGACGGCCGAGTGATCGCGAGCGGGGCGCCGGACCGGCTCGTCGCGGAGCACGGCGGCGACCCGCGACTCGACGCCACGACCGCCGCGCCGGCGACCGACGGGGTCGTCGAGGCCGTCGCGGCCGGCGTCCGCGACCGCCTCGGGACCGATCCGACCGTCGAGGCGACCGAGGAGGGGCTTCGGGTGCGCGGCGTGCGGCCCGAGTCCATCGGCGCCGCGGTCGACGCGCTCGACGGCGCCGGGGTCGCGTTCGACTCGCTCTCGTGGTCGGAGCCGTCGCTGGAAGACGTGTACCTGCGGCTCACCGGCGAGGAGTACGCGCGCCGGGGAGACGGGGGAGCGCTGACCGAGAGCGCCGAGAGAGCCGATGCGGAGGGCGAGCGATGAGCCGCCTCGGCCGGATCCGGACGGAGGCGGTCGCGGCGGCGCGCTCGTTCACCCGGCGCCGGACGGCGGTGTTCTTCACGTTCTTCTTCCCGGTCATCCTCGTCGTCATCTTCGGCGCGCTGGTGCGGACCCAGCCGACCGGCGGCGGCCTCTTCGCGGAGCCGGCGGGCTACTACATCCCCGGCTACCTCGCGGTCGTCGTCCTCTTCACGCCCCTCTCGCGGGTCGGCTCCGAGATAGCGCGCCACCGCGACGGCGGGCGGTTCGAGAAGCTGGCGACCACGCCGCTCTCCCGCGCCGAGTGGCTGCTCGCGCACACGCTCGTCAACGTCGGTATCATCGGGGCCGCGAGCCTGCTCATCCTCGGTCTCGTCCTCGCGGTGACCGACGCGACGCTCGTCGTCTCGCCCGCGCTGGCCGCCCTCCCCGTCTTCGTCGCGGTCGCGGTCGGGCTGTTCTGCGGGCTCGGGGCGATCCTCGGCGCGCTCGCGGACTCGCAGGACGGGGTGATCGCCGCGAGCAACACGGTCGCGCTCCCCCTCCTCTTCCTCTCCGAGACGTTCGTCACGCCGTCGCTTTTGCCCGAGTGGTTCCTGCCCGCGGTCGCCGCCTCGCCGCTGACGTACTTCGCTCGCGGGACCCGAGCGATCACCTTCGAGGGCGGCGCGTGGGCCGCCGACCTCGCCGTGTTGACCGCGCTCGCCGCCGGGTTCCTCGCCGTCGGCGCGTACGCGGTGCCGCGGACGGAGTGACCGGGCGGCGCTCCGCCGGCCGCGGGACCGCGGCGGACGACGACGCCCCGGAACCGTCCATTTATGTTCACAGCCCGCGTGCCGCAGAAACGAGAGGCCAAGCCGTTGACCACCGTTCATTTCACTTGTCCGGACTGCGAACAGACCATCGAGGTCAACGACGCGATGCGGGAGACGATACTCGACGCCGGGTGTCCGGTGTGCACCGCGGCCGCGGCGGAGGAGCACTTCGCCGTTGCGTGCGAGTAGTCGCCCGGAGAGAGAGACGCGTTCCCACACCGCATCCGGTTGCTGAGGCTTTTTGCGTCGACCGCGAGTAGCGTTCGTCGATGACGCCTGAACTCGACGAGATCGATCTGGGAACCGTGCCGCTCGGCCGGACCGGCCTGCGGACGAGCGAACTCCAGTTCGGCACGTGGCGCTTCGGCCGCGTGACCGAGGCGGGGAACGTGGAGATCGACGAGGAGCGGGCCCACGAGCTGCTCGACGCCTACGAGACCGCCGGCGGGCGCTACATCGACACCGCCGACGTGTACGGCGGCGGCGACTGCGAGCGCTGGATCGGGGACTGGCTGGCCGAGCGCGACCGCGAGCGCTACACGGTCGCCTCGAAGGTGTACTGGCAGATCCGCGACGGCGACCCGAACAGCCGGGGCACGAACCGCAAGAACGTCCGCCACCGCGTCGACGCCCTCTTAGACCGGCTCGACACCGACTACATCGACGTCCTCTACATCCACCGCTGGGACGACGAGACGCCCGCCCGCGAGCTGATGAAGACGCTGAACGGGCTCGTCGAGTCCGGGAAGGTCCACTACCTCGGCGCCTCCACGCTCCGCCCGAACGCCTGGAAGGTCGCCCGGGCCAACGAGATTGCGCGCAGCGAGGGCTGGGAGCCGTTCACGGTGCTCCAGCCGCGCTACAACCTCGTCGACCGCGAGGTCGAGGGAGATTACTTGGAGTTCGCGCGCCAGCGCAACCTCGCCGTCTCCCCGTGGAGCCCGCTCGGGCAGGGCTTTTTGACTGGGAAGTACGACCGCGACGCTGACCTGCCGGACGACTCGAAGGCCGCCGAGTCCAGCCGGTTCCAGGAGGCGTACCTCACCGAGGCAAACTTCGACGTCCACGACGAGTTGGACGCCGTGGCCGACGAGGTCGGCGCCTCCCCGGCGCAGACCGCGCTCGCGTGGCTCGCGCACCGCGACGGCGTCACCGCGCCCATCGTCGGCGCCCGCACCGTCGACCAGCTCCGCGAGAACCTCGCGGCCGCGACGATCGACCTCTCGGACGAGCAGGTCGACCGGCTGACCGCGGCCAAGCCCGGCCCGTACGACGAGTTATAAAGAGACCCCGCGGCCTACCGCTCCGCGCAGTACTCGACGAAGTTCCGCAGAATCCGCAGCCCCGTCTCGCCGCTCTTCTCGGGGTGGAACTGCGTCCCGAACACGTTGCCGGCCTCGTTGGCGACGACCGCCGGGAAGTCGACGCCGTAGTCCGCGGCCGCGACGACCGCGTCCGGGTCGTCCGGCTCGGCGTAGTAGGAGTGGACGAAGTAGGCGTACTCGCCGTCGACGCCATCGACGATCGGGTGGTCGCGCGCGATTTCGAGCTCGTTCCATCCCATGTGGGGCACCTTGCGGTCCACCTCGAACCGGACGTTGGTCCCGGGCACCAGATCGAGCCCCGTCACCTCGCCTTCGCCTTCGTGGTCGGCCTCCTCGCTCGTCGTCAGGAGCATCTGCATCCCGAGACAGATCCCGAAGAGGGGCCGGCCGGCCTCGGCGTGGTCGGTCAGCGCCTCGCGCAGCGGGCCGGCGTTCTCCATCCCCTCGCGGAACGCGCCGACGCCCGGGAGGACGACGCCGTCGGCGGCCGCGAACGCTTCCGGGTCGTCGGTGATCTCGACGGCCGCGCCCGCCCGCTCCAAGCCGCGGGTCGCGGACCGGAGGTTCCCGAGCCCGTAGTCGACGACGACGACGTCCGCCAGCGTCTCCGCGGGCGGTTCGAAGGTGCTCATACCTCCTCTCGGAGGGGGACGAAAAAGTCGGTTTCCCTTGCGACAGCCGAGCCGCGCGGGCGGAGAGCGGGCGGACCGACCCCGCTCACCTCACTTCAGCGCCGCCTCGGCCATCCGCTGCGGGAAGCCCATGAGCAGCGCCACGATCCCCTGCGCCTCGTCGCCCTCGCGGAGCGTCGAGCGGATCCGCTGTGAGAATATCTCCACCGAGATGATCAACACGAGGATGACGAGGATCGTCGCCATCATGTTGGTGAACGCGAACAGCCCCTGCTGGACGGAGAGCACCTGTCCGAGCCCGCCGCCGCCGATGATGCCGAGCGAGACGGCGATCCGGACGTTGATCTCGAAGATGTACAGCGTCCACGCGATAAAAGGCGTCGTCACCTGCGAGAGCATCCCGAAGGTGATCGTCTGCGGCTTGTTCGCGCCGGTCGTCTCCATCGCCTCGATCGGGCCGTCCTCGATCTCCTCGAGTTCGTCGGTGAACAGCCGCCCGAGGTTGCCCACGGTGTCGGTCGCGATCGCGAGCGTCGCGGTGACGGGACCGATCCCGCCGAGCGGGATGTAGATGAGCCCCCACACCAGCGCCGGGATGGCGCGGATGGAGGACATCAGTCCGCGGAAGATGAAGTTGAAGGGGAACGGGGTGACGCGGCCGGAGCCGAGGATCCCGAACAGCAGCGCGAGCGGGAACCCCATGACCGTGCCGGCGAACCCCATCGCGAGCGTGATGCCGGCCTCACCGAGGAGCGGCGTCTCGCCGCCGAACCCGCCCCAGATGAGGTTCCGTTCCTGGATGAACGACCAGTAGGCGACGAAGCCGCTCGGGTCGATGAACGGGAACGACGACGCGAGGAACGGGAAGAAGTCGCGGAGCGCGTCGAGGAAGTTCGGGAGGTAGTCCGGGATGTTCGCCTCGAAGAAGCCGACGGACGTGAGCGCGTAGTAGAACACCGCCGCGAGGACGATCAGCCCCACGCCCATCACGAGGGCCTTGACGCGGCGGGCGAGCACGATCGCCTCGTAGCGGTCGCGGACGGCGTCGTCGTAGCTCACTGGCCCATCCCCCCGCTGGAGACGCCGCGCTTCGACGAGGCGTCGTCACCGGAGCCGCCCTCGGCGGCCGACTCGCTCTCGTCGTCGATGTCGCGGTCCTCGTCGGGCGCGAACATTCCCTCCGTGTCGATGTCCCCGTAGATCTCGTCGATAGTGTCCATGTCGAACTCGTCGCGGTAGCCGTCGAACACCTTCTTCCCGTCGCGGAGGCCGATGAAGCGCTCGCCGAACTTCCGGGCGAGGTTCACCTGGTGGAGGCTGATGACGGCCGTCAAGTCGCGCTTGCGCGCGGCGGTGCGAAGGTACCCCATCACCTGCTGTGAGGAGCCCGGGTCGAGGCTGGCGACCGGCTCGTCGGCCAGCAGGATCGTCGGGTCCTGTACCAGCGCCCGAGCGATGCCGACCCGCTGTTGTTGGCCCCCTGACATGCGCTTCGCGCTCTGTTGGGCCTCGTCGAGCAGGCCAACGGTTTCGAGCGCCTCCAGCGCCTGCAGCTTGTCCCCCTCGTCCTGTAGCTGGAGCAGCGAGTCGAGGAACGAGTTCCGGTTGAGCGACCCGGTGAGCGCGTTGGAGTACGCGGTCATCTGGTCGATGATGTTGTGCTGTTGGAAGATCATCGCGATGTCGTCACGGGGACTCGTGACGGGGTCGTCCCCCACTCTGATCTCGCCCTCGGTGGGGGTTGCGAGCGCGTTCATACACCGAAGCAGCGTCGACTTTCCGGACCCGGAGACGCCGAGAACGATGACGAACTCGCCCTGCGGAACCTCGAAGGAGACGTCGTCGAGCGCGACGGTCTCACCGAACCGCTTCGTCACCCCGTCAACTGTGATGCGACTCATTAGCTATGGGAGAAGGTTGAGAGGGTGGTTACGAAAGGTCTTCGAACTCGAGACCGAGCTCGTCGAGCACCGTCGCGATCGGGTCGTAGTCGTCGATGCTTCCCTCCTGAACGCCGGTGAACCAGAGCGGCTCCCCGTCGTAGTCGTCGCCGTGACTGAGGTCGTCCTCGGACACGTTCAGGATGGCCTCCTCGAGCTCGGACTTGACGGGGCTGTCCCAGCTGGACCGGGTCGCGAGCGGAGCCCGCGGGAGCGGGTCGGAGACGGAGAGCAGCTGGAGCTCGGTGCCGGACGACTCGATCTCGTCGCCGGCGCCCTCGTACTCGGCGGAGATGTCGACGAAGTCCTGCGACATCTCCTCGAACTGCGCCTGCGGGACGTAGGGAGCGGAGGAGAACGCGCCGGTCGTCGCCGCCATCACGTCGTCGCGCTCGACCATCTGTTCGCGCGCGGTGGTGTGGTCCGAGTACTCCGCGTTGAAGTCGTTCGCGTCGCCGTCGGGCGCGCTGCCGACGTCGAGACCGGCGTCCTGAAGGACGGTGAGCGGGACGAGCGTCCCGGACACCGAGAGGATGTCCCCCATGTAGATGAGCTCCCCTTCGAGGTCGGAGAGCGACTCGATTCCGCTGTCGGGCGTCGTCGTGATAGTCGAGAAGTACTGCGCCGCGCCGTACGCGATTCGGATGCCGACCACGTCGATCACGTCCTCGCCGGCGATGACGGCCGACGGGGAGATGTCAGCGATCTCGCCCTGGTCGTTCCGCATCGACTGGAGCGTCGCGGTGTAGCTCTCCGCGCGGTCGGCCTCGATCTCGACTTCGACCTCGGACTCGAGGTACTCGAACATCGGCTGGTACTGCTGTTCGATCTCGACGTCCGCCTCTGCGGGGTTCAGGATGAACTGGGCCGTCGGGGTCCCGTCGGTCTCGCCCGACGTGCCGCCGTTACCGGAACATCCCGCGAGACCGATCGCGCCGGCCGCGCCCGCTGTTTTGACAAACGTTCGCCGGTTCGCCGACCACCTGTTGTCGGACATACAGACTACACTTCCGCTCGGGTGACTAATCGTTTTCTATGTTTTCTATATAGATCGTGGACGACCGTCTCAGTCGGGCGGGCGCCGACCGACGGATCAGAACTCACCCAGCCGCGACTGACCGTCGGCGTCGTCTCCCGCCCGGTCCCCGACGCCGCTCAGCTCGGCGGCCCGGGCTATCGTCTCGAAGAAGCCGTCGCGCTGGCTGCGGTCGTACAGCGTCGCCGCCGGGTGGACGGATAAGAGCACCCGCCGCGACTCGCCGGCGAGGCGCGCGTCGACCACGTCGCCCGACTCCGCGGTGATCGCAACCGACCGGTCGAGGAGGTGTTCGCTCGGCACCTTCCCGAGCGTCACCAGCAGCTCGGGGTCGAGCCGGTCGATCTCCGCTTCGAGGTGGCCGCGGCAGTTCGCCAGCTCCTCGGTCGTCGGGTCGCGGTTGTCGGGCGGCCGGCAGCGCACGCAGTTCGTGATCCGCACGTCTGCCCGGGCGAGCCCGGCGTCGCGCAGCGCGTCGTCGAGCACGTCGCCGGACCGCCCCACGAACGGCTCGCCCTCCTCGTCCTCGGTGGCGCCGGGACCCTCACCGACGAACAGCAGGTCGGCGTCCGTCGGGCCGACGCCGTCGACGATCCGGCTCCGCGACTCGACCAGCGCGGGACACCGCTCGCAGGCAGACAGGCGGAGCTCCTCGTCGAGACCGGCGCCGTCGCCGCCGTGTTCGCTCATACGCGGGATCCGAGCGCGGTCGTCTAAGGTGCGTCGGTCGATCCGAAGCTCACTCGCCCGCCGCCGCCTCGCGGTGCGCGCTCGCCGCGAGGGCGGCGATCCGGAGCGGCTCGCAGCGCCGGAAGCCGTCGCGGGTGAGCCCCGTGACGGCCGCGGCGGCGCGCTCGGGGTCGACCCCGACGGCGCGGACGAAGCGGGGATCGCCGGACTCCGGAGAGTCGACCGGGACACGGGGCGGGAGCGACCGGTACGTCGCGAGGCGGTCGTGGAGCGCGTCGCCGTCGAACGCCTCGCGGAGCGCCGGTTCGAGCCCGGGGCTCGCCTCGTAGCTCACGGCGTAGACGGGGCGGTCGAGCGCCTCGCGGAGTCGGTGGAGGTCGAGGAGGTTGAACCACGCCGGCGCGACGCCCGCGCAGGCGACGTGGCGGACGTCCTCGCGGTCGAGCGCGCGCCAGCAGTCGACGACCGCGTCGGTCGCGTCCGTGCCGCCGACGGTGCACCGCGCGAACGCGAAGCCGTCGGGCGTCCCGTCGGCGCGGACAACGACGCCGGCCGCGCGGCTCGCGTCGCGGTCGTCAGAGAAGGCGACGCCGAGCGTGCGGCTCGGCGCGGTCACTCACGCGTCCTCGGACTTGATCTCTTGGAGCCGGTCGAGAAGCTCGTCGTTCGAGGCGCCGGGCTCGTAGTCGACGGACCCCTGATGGGTCTCCTGAGCAGCCCGGACGCCGTCGTCGTCGTCGAAGTCCGCGTCCAGGTCCTGATTCTCCTGTTCGGACTCATCGTAGCTGCCGAAGCCCATTTGTGTGTGTGATTAACAGGGGATGACTCATAAATCCACGGCCGCCGGCGGACCCGAGCGCGGCCGGAACCGGTGACGGGACCGGCCGCGGGGCCCGACTGTAGGCTTTTGTCGCTCCGCGAGCGAGTACGGCCATGGAGCCAATCGCCGTCACCGCGGACGCGGAGGAGTTCACCTGCAACGCGTACCTCGTCGTCGGGGACGCGACGACGCTCGTCGACGCGGGAACGATGCCCGGCGTCGACGACGTGATAGCCGACGCGCTCGACGACGCCGGCGCCGACGGACTCGACCGGGTCGTGGTGACCCACCAGCACTACGACCACGTCGAGGAGCTAGACGCCGTGGTCGACCGCTTCGACCCGCGGGTGTTCGCGTACGCCGACCACCCGCACCGCGACGTCGCGCTCGAAGACGGCGACGAGATGCTCGTCGGCAACGAACCCTGCGACGTCGTCTACACGCCGGGTCACGCCGACGACCACGTCTCGCTCGTCGGCGAGGAGCGACTCTACTCGGGCGACGTGGTCGTCTACAACGACGGCGCCTTCGACGACGGCTCGTTCGGTCGCACCGACATGGACGGCCAGTCGCGCGAGCGCCTGATCGAGAGCCTTCACGAGATTCTCGACCGCATGCCCGACACCACGGAAGCCATGTTCCCCGGTCACGGCGACGCCTACCGCGCCGCCGACGGCCCGGACACCGTCCGTGAGGTGATCGAGCGCGCGACGGAGCGCGCCGAGCGCCGCGAGCCGAAGTATCCCGACGAGTGAGCGGGGTCTATATTTAAAAGCGAGCGACGACGAGACCGACCGCCCACATCGGCGCGCCCCCGAGCGGCCGTTTTTAAACGGCCGCGAGGGGTCCGCGAGGGAGGCGGCGGCCCGGCGCGGCTCCGCCCGCGCCGGGACGCCCGCCGAGGCTGGGGAGGCGCGAGGCCCGCGCGCGGCTGGCCGTCGAACGGGAACGTGCGGGAGAAGGGCCGAAATCGGCCCGGAATCGCCCGGATTACGCGGCGCGGCGCTCGGTCGCCTTCGGGCGGAGGTTGGTGTAGCCGCACTTGCGGCAGCGCTCGGCCTCGGAGGCGTTGCGGGCGTTACAGCGCATACAGATCTGTCGGTCGAGCATGCGGCGTTCGGCGGCGTCGAATTTGGCCATACAGCTACTGGGCGTGCGGTGCTGTAAAAGGTTGCGAGACGCCGCGGCGGCCGGGTGCGCGTTTCCGCGCCGTCCGTCGACGCGGGACGGGAGGCGGAAGCGCCGGCCGCGGAGAAATCCGAGGGCGAGTGAGAACCGGGGTTAGGCGCCCGCTTCGGAGAGGGCGGCCTCGATGTCCTCGCGCTGCGTGACGCCGACGAAGCGGTCGACGACGCCGTCGTCGTTCTCGACGATGAGCGTCGGGAGCGAGCGGACCTGGTACTGGTTCGCCACGTCCTGCTCCTCGTCGACGTCGACCTTCTGGAGCTCGAACGCGTCGCCGAGGTCCTCCTGAATCTCCTCTAGGATAGGGTCTTGGGTCTTACACGGGCCGCACCACTCGGCGTGGAAATCCAGCAGTCGAACGGTCATAGTCGGCGTCAACTATCGCCGGCCCGCGCATAAGGGTTTCCCACTCGTGTGCGCGCGCGGTCAACGCGACCCGCCGACGGCGCGTCGAAGGCGGTCACGCCGCCGCGAGCGGCGAACGAAACGTTTAGAACGCGGCGCGGTCCAGAAACGGGTATGAGTGGTTCCAACTCCGGCGGGCTGATGTCCAGCGCGGGACTGGTCCGCTACTTCGAGAACGAGGACCGGAACGCCATCGCGATAGACCCCAAGACGGTCGTCGCGTTCTGCGTCCTCTTCGGCGTGTTCGTCCAGATCCTCTCGCTGACCGTCGCGTAGGCTCCCCGCGTCGCCCCGTTTCGCGACGGCGGGACCGAGGAGCGACCGACCGCGTAGCGCGCCCTTTTTCCACGCGCCCGCCCCACAGATCCGTATGAAAGCAGGCGTCATCGCCGTTC
The DNA here is from genome assembly GCF_018623055.1 of Halorubrum sp. 2020YC2. Classification (NCBI taxonomy): domain Archaea; kingdom Methanobacteriati; phylum Methanobacteriota; class Halobacteria; order Halobacteriales; family Haloferacaceae; genus Halorubrum; species Halorubrum sp. 2020YC2. Next base: position 3,021,117 of record NZ_CP076019.1, on the reverse strand, counting down.
AGGGCGACGTGGCCGAGCACGCGGCCGCCGTCCGCAACGCCGCGGCCGCCCACGACGAGTCCGCGGAGGTCGTCGAGATCCGAGAGGCGGGGATCGTCCCCGACTGCGACGTCCTCCTCATGCCGGGCGGAGAGTCGACGACCATCTCGCGGCTGATCCACCGCGAGGGGATCGCCGCCGAGATCGAGGACCACGTCGCGAGCGGGAAGCCCGTCCTCGCGACCTGCGCCGGGCTCATCGTCTGCTCGAACGACGCGAAAGACGACCGGGTGGAGCCGCTAGGGCTGGTCGACGTCTCCGTCGACCGCAACGCGTTCGGCCGGCAGAAGGACTCCTTCGAGGCGGCGATCCCGGTCGACGGACTCGACGACCCGTTCCACGCCGTGTTCATCCGCGCGCCCGCCATCGACGACGCCGGCGACGGCGTCGAAACGCTCGCGACGGTCGACGGGCGCCCCGTGGCGGTTCGCGACGGCCCGGTCGTCGCCACCGCGTTCCACCCCGAACTCACCGACGACCCGCGGATCCACGACCTCGCCTTCTTCCCCGAGCGGGAGGTGGTCGCGTGAGCGAGCCGACCGAGGGCGACGGCGGGGCGGCGGTCGACCCCGAACCCGGCGAGGACCCGGACGTGCCGTCCGGGGCCGTCCTCGACGAGCTGTTCGCCACCATCGAGTCGCGGAAGGAGGAGCTTCCCGAGGGGTCGTACACCGCCTCCCTCTTCACCCACGAGAAGGGCGAGAACGCCGTCTTAGAGAAGATAGGCGAGGAGACGACCGAGGCCATCCTCGCGGCGAAGGACGACGACCGCGAGGAGCTGACCGCGGAGAGCGCGGACCTCGTCTACCACCTGCTCGTCCTGCTCGCGATGAAGGACCTCGAGGTCGACGACCTGCGCGAGGAGCTCCGAGACCGCTTTTAGTTCCTCAGCGTTCCCGTTCGAGTTCGCGGTCGATGTCATCGACCTCCTCGGTCTCCAACTCCTCGCCGATCCGGCGCTCGAACTCCGCCTCGCTGATCTGTCCCTCGACGTACTGCTGTCGGAGGCGGTCCTGCCGGCTGCTGCCGGTGTCGACCGAGGTCGACCCCGAACCGATCGAGTCGAGCGAGTCGAGCGACGCGTCGTCGTCGCTTCCGAAGAACCACGCTCCGGTCTTGAGCGCGACGTAGCCGATCCCGAGGAGGACGGCGAGCGTGACGATTCCGGAGACCACCGCGGTGGCGAGCCCGATGATCGCGGATATCACCGACAGCACGACGCTGATCCCGATCAGCACCGCGATCGCGATCGCCGCGTAGTAGAGGGCCTTCTTCCCGTCCATGCCCCGGCGTCGGGCGGCCGGCCGCAAATACCTTCTCCCGCGGCGGGGTCGGCGCGGTCGCGGCGGACCCCTCTCGCGGCCCTCAGGGGACGTGACAGACGAGTGAGAGTGTCGTCCCGTGGGGCGGCAGAAGCGTTATTCGTTCGGGTCTCGTCGCCCGAGAGGATGAATCGGGACGCCGACGCCGGGAGGGACGCGAGGGGGACCGATCCGGCCGCCACGAGCGACGGACCGCTGGGAGACCGGATCGACCGACGGACGGTGCTCGGCGCGCTCGCGGGCGCCGGGAGCGCCGCGGTCGCCGGCTGCGGCGGCTCGGGACCGGACGACGCCGCGACGACCGGCCTCGACGCGGACCGGCTCGACGAGCTGGCGGCGCGGTTCGCGCCGACGCTGTACTTCGACGCCGCGGAGCCGTGGTTCCCGACCGACCCGCGGCCGTACACGGCCGAGGAGGACGGCGAGACGGTCGTCGACGGGTTCGCGGCGTTCGACGGCTACCACGAGCGGTACGACGAGGCGGGCGAGCCGCCGGACCCGACAGTGTTCTACAACGGGATGCGGTACGAGGACTCCCCGCTCGCGGTCGTCCAGTTCTGGCTCTACTCCGCGTTCGACCAGTTCACCGCGAACTTCCATTGGCACGACTGGGAGGTGCTCCACGTGTTCGTCGACCTCGACACGGGCGAGCCGCAGCTGTACGTCGCCAGCTCGCACTCCCGGAGCGTCCCCAACAACGAGTTCCTCGACCCGGACCCGGACGTGGTCCCGCGAATCCTCCCCGAACTCGGCTCGCACTCCAGCACGCTCTCGGTGAACGAGGTCCCGGACGGGTTCCGTCGCGTCGGGGAGGAGGGCCTCCTCGCGGACATCACGAACACGACGATAGACACCGTCGAGGACCTCCTCGGTGTCCCGATCGCGTACGGGCTCCCTCGCGACGAAGGGGCGCGGCTCCCCTTCGTCGTCCCCGAGTACGAGGGCGAGCCGATCTACGACCACCCCGACCTCCCCGCCGTCAGCGAGGCGTCGCTCGTCGACGGCGCCCTGACGATCCGCTCGCTCGACGCGCTGCGCTCGCCGCCGACCGACCTCCCGCTCCGGGAGACGGGGCTCGCCTTCCGACACGCCGAGCGCCCCGACGACGGCGACGACGCCGCGCTCGCGGCGGAGGCGGCCGAGTCGGTCGTCGAGTACGGCCTCGTCGAGAGCGCCGAACTCGAGGACATCTCGGCGTTCACCGGCCCGCAGCTCAGCTACGAGTTCGCGGTCCCGCAGGCGGTCGAGGACGCCGTCGCGGGCCACATCACGACCACCGGCGTCCCGTGGGAGCAGCCCCGGTACGGGAACCCCGCGCTCGACGTCACGGCCGGGAACCACCGGTCGGAGCTCGCGGCCCGGTACGACGCCATCGCCGCCGAGGAGTCGTTCGGGGACGGCGCGGCCGGCGCGCTCGATTCCGTCGTCGCCCGCGTGACGCGGGCGACCGAGACCGACGAGGCGCCCGACGGCGAGGGGCTGACGACGACCGAGGCGGGCGTCGAGTCGTTCGTCCTGATCGAGAGCGACCCGGAGGCGCTCCCGACGTTCGCCGGCGGGGTCGCGGTCGCGAACGGCGTCCCCGAGGGCGACCACCGCTTCACGGTCAACGGCGCCGGGCGCGCGCCCCACAGCGAGGAGCTGACCGTCTCGTCCGACGACTCGGTGACGACTGCCGGCGTCGACGGCGAGATTCCGCTCGTCGCCCGCGAGAACGCGCGGAAGATCGAGCTGTCGGACGCGGAGAGCGACGTCGATCTGACCCGGACCGCGATCGAGGACGACTTCGCCGGCCGGATCTACGACTCCGCGATCGACGGGAGCGACGCCGCCTACGTCCACGCCGGCGGCGCGTACACGACCGAGGTCCGCGACGCCGACGACGAGGTGGGCGCGTACCGCGTCAACCCGGACCCGCTGGGGTCGGGAGGCGACGACTCGGACGACGGGGACGACGGCGAGGGCGGGGGCGACGGGGACGAGGCGCCCGGAAACGGCCCGATCCGGATCGAGCGGCCCGAGACCGGAGCGGCCCCCCTCGCCGGCTACGTCGCGGACGTGGCCGAGGAGACCCGCGCCGCTGTCGCGGCCGCGGCGGCGGAGAGCGACGACGATGACGACGGCGACGACGGCTCGGACGACGAGAGCGGGGGCGAGGGAGGCGGCTCCGGCGGCCCGTCGAACGCCGTCAACGGGCTGGAGCGGGCCCTCGCGGCCGCGGTCGACCAGGCGAGGCGGGCCGAGGAGCGCGCCCGCGAGGGCGACGCCGAGGGGACGGACCGGCAGCTGGCGAACGTGCTCGACCGGATCGCCCGGATCGAAGAGCGGCTGGCGGCCGCCCGAGAGGGACTCCCGCCCGGGCTCGCGAACGCGACCGGAAAGCGGGTCGAGCAGGCGACGAAGCGCGTTGAACAGGCGCGGGACTCCGGGAAGCTCTAGGGGCCCCGACCGGGGTGTCGGCGGCGGCGTCACCGCGCTCTCTCCCGGGAGGCCGCGTGTCACCGCTCACCAACGGATGGAAAGTTATACGACGCCGAGCCGACCACGAGCATATAAACAGATGTCTCAGGAGGGATACGACCACGCGACGGTCGAGGAACGCTGGCAGGAGGCGTGGGACGACGCCGACGTCTACCACGTCCCGGACGACGCCGCGGACCCGACGTACGTCCTCGGGATGTACCCGTACCCGTCCGGGAAGCTCCACATGGGCCACGTCCGCAACTACACGATCACGGACGCGTACGCCCGCTACCGCCGGATGCGCGGCGACGACGTGCTCCACCCGATGGGGTGGGACGCGTTCGGCCTGCCCGCCGAGAACGCCGCGAAGGAGCGGGATACCAACCCCCGCGACTGGACCTTCGACTGCATCGACACGATGCGCGGGCAGATGAAGTCGATGGGGTTCGGCTACGACTGGGACCGCGAGGTCACCACCTGCACGCCCGACTACTACCGGTGGAACCAGTGGCTGTTCCGCCGCTTCCACGAGGCCGGCCTCGTGGAGCGCCGCGACGCCGAGGTGAACTGGTGTCCCTCCTGTGAGACCGTCTTGGCCGACGAGCAGGTCGAGGGCGACGACGAGCTGTGCTGGCGCTGTGACACGCCCGTCGAGACCCGCGAGCTGGACCAGTGGTTCCTGAAGATAACCGAGTACGCCGACGAGCTGCTGGAGGCCATCGACGACCTGGAGGGGTGGCCGGACTCCGTCCGCCAGATGCAGCGCAACTGGATCGGTCGGCAGTACGGGAGCGAGGTCGACTTCGAGGTCGGCGAGGCGCGGAGCGCCTCGAACGGAGGCGGCGAGGGGACCGAGCCGCGGGAGTACGGCGCAGTTACCGCCTTCACGACCCGCGTCGACACGATCCACGGCGCGACGTTCTTCGCGATCGCGCCCGACCACCCGATAGCGGAGGAGCTGGCCGCGGAGGACGCCGACGTCCGCCGCTTCGTCGAGGAGGAGGCCGACCCCGACGGCGACGAGCCGAACGGCGTGGAAACCGGCCTCACGGCCACGAACCCCGTCACGGGCGAGGAGATCCCCGTCTACGTCGCGGACTTCGTCCTCTCGGACGTGGGGACGGGCGCGCTGATGGCGGTGCCCGCCCACGACGAGCGCGACCACGCGTTCGCGACGAAGAAGGACGTCGAGATCCGCCCGGTCATCGCGCCGGAACCCGACGACTGGGACGGGGAGACGGTCCCCGACGCCCCCGACGTGGAGGAGGAAGCGTTCACCGAGGACGGCGTCGTGATCGACTCCGGCGAGTACAGCGGGCTCGACAGCGAGACCGCCCGGGAGAAGATTACGGCCGACGTCGACGGCGCGAGCGAGGCGACCCAGTACCGCCTGCGCGACTGGGGCATCTCCCGGCAGCGCTACTGGGGGACGCCGATTCCGATCGTGAACTGCGACGACTGCGGCGCGGTGCCGGTGCCCGACGAGGACCTGCCCGTCGAGCTGCCCGAGTTCATCAACACGACCGGGAACCCGCTGGACGCCGCCGACGAGTGGCAGGCGACGACCTGCCCGGAGTGCGGCGGGCCCGCGACCCGCGAGACGGACACGATGGACACGTTCGTCGACTCCTCGTGGTACTTCCTGCGGTACGTCTCGCCGGACCTCGAGGACGCCCCCTTCGACCTCGACCGCGCGAACGACTGGATGCCGGTCGACCAGTACGTGGGCGGCATCGAACACGCCGTGATGCACCTGCTGTACTCGCGCTTTTTCACGAAGGTGTTGGCCGATGAGGAGGAGTTAGAACACCGCGAGCCGTTCACGAACCTGCTGGCGCAGGGGATGGTCCAACTGGAGGGCGAGAAGATGTCCAAATCGGTGGGGAACGTCGTCTCGCCGCAGCGGATCGTCGACGAGTACGGCGCCGACACCGCGCGGCTGTTCATGATGGAGGCCGCCCAGCCCGAGCGCGACTTCGACTGGTCTGAGGAGGGCGTCAGGTCCACCCACCGCTTTTTAACCCGCCTCAGCGACCTCGTCGAGGCGTTCGCCGCGGGCGAGGTGGCGCTCGCCGGGGACGGCGACGCCGGGGCCGCCGACCGCGATGAGATCGACGACTACGTGGCCGACGAGACCGACGCCGCGGTCGCCATCGCGGGCGCGGAGTACGACGACCTCACGTTCAACGTCGCGCTCCGCGAGGCGCAGGATCTCGTCCGCACCCTCCGGAGCTACCGCGAGTACGCCGACCCGCACCCCGCCGTCTTCGAGCGCGGCGTCGGCGTCGCGGTCCGCCTGCTCGCGCCGGTCGCGCCCCACCTCGCGGAGGAGCTATGGGAGACGCTCGGGCGGGACAGGTTCGTCGCGGAGGCCGAGTGGCCGACCGCGAGCGTCGACCGCGACACCGTCGAGAAGCGGCGCCGGCTGGTGACTAACACCCGCGAGGACGTGCGCGACATCGTCGACGTCGCCGGCATCGACGACCCCGAGCGGATCGACGTGGTCGTCGCGCCCGACTGGAAGTACGACGCCCTGTCGATCGCTATCGACAGCGACGCCGACAACCTGATCTCGGAGCTGATGGGCGAGAGCCACATCCGCGAGCGGGGGGACGCCGCCGCCTCGTACGGGCAGGACCTTCAGGCGAACCGCGAGGCGTTACGGGAGACGCTCGGCGGCGACGCCGAGTACGACGCGCTGCGCGCGGCCGCGTGGCTGATCGAGCGGGAGTTCGACGCGCCGGTCCGCGTCGAGCGCGCCGCGGACGCCGACGAGAGCGTGGTCGCCAAGGCCGAGCCGGGACGCCCCGCGATCGACATCGTCGAGTAGCGCTCGGTCGGATTTTTAAACTCCCGCCCGACCCCGGAAACGCTTAGTCGCCGGCGCGGCGCCCTCGTGTATGGACGATCCGTACGCTCCCGCGCGGGACGCGCTCGCGGGCGAGGGGCTCGGTTGGGAGGGCGACGGCGGGGGAGCGGCCGGCGACGCTGACGCCGATCCCGCCCGCCTCGCTGCCCGGCTCGACGAGGACGACCCGCTCTCCGGGTTCGCGGACCGGTACCGCGTGCCGGACGACCTACTGTACATGGACGGCAACTCGCTCGGGCCCGCGAGCGACGCGGCCCTCGCGAGCCTCGACCGCGTCGTCGACGAGTGGCGCGACCTGCTCATCGCGGGGTGGACCGACGCCGACCCGCCGTGGTTCGAGGTCGGGGAGCGGCTGGGCGACGCGCTCGCGCCGCTCGTGGGCGCGGCCCCCGAGGAGGTGGTCGTCGGCAACTCGATCACGGTGAACATCCACACGCTCGTCGGCACCTTCCTCGACGAGCTGCTGGCCGGGAACGGCCCGGACCGCGAGGAGTTCGAGGCCGCCGACGGGGAGTGGGCGCCGGACGGCGACCCCGACGCGGACCCCGCGGTCCTCGTCAACGAACTCGACTTCCCCTCCGACCACTACGCGATCCGGGCGCAACTGCGCCAGCGCGGGATCGACCCCGACGAGAAGCTCCGAGTCGTTCCGAGCCGCGACGGCCGGACGATCGACCCGCGAGACGTCGAGGCCGCGCTGGCGGCGCACGAGGATATCGGGGTCGTCTTCATGCCGACCGCGCTGTACCGCTCCGGCCAGCTGTTCGACGTGGAGCGGATCGCCGCGGCCGCCCACGAAGCGGGCGCGTACGCCGGCTTCGACGCGGCCCACTCCGCGGGCGCCGTCCCGCACGAGTTCGACGCGGCGGGCGTCGACTTCGCGGTGTGGTGTACGTACAAGTACCTCAACGCCGGCCCCGGCTCGATCGGCGCGCTGTTCGTCGCGGGGCGCCACCACGGGCTCACCCCCGCCCTCGCGGGGTGGTGGGGCCACGAGAAGGCGACGCAGTTCGAGATGAACGCCGCGTTCACCCCCGCCGACTCGGCGGGCGCGTGGCAGATCGGCACCCCGCCGCTGCTCGCGGCCGCGCCGCTCGAAGGCTCCGTCGAACTACTCCGGGAGGCCGGGATCGAGCGCTTACGCGAGAAGTCGCTCGCCTTGACCGACTTCCTCATCGCCCTCGTCGACGACCGGCTCCCCGAGGTGTCGGTCGGCACGCCCCGCGAACACGCCGGCCGGGGCGGTCACGTCGCCCTCGAACACCCCGAGGCCGAGCGACTGAGCGAGGCGCTCAGGGACCGGGGCGTCGTCGTCGACTTCCGCCCGCCGAACGTGGTGCGCGTCTGTCCGGCGGCCCCCTACACCTCCTTTGCCGACGTGCTGGAAGTCGTCGACGTGACCGAGGCGATCCTCGAATCGGGCGCACACGAGGCGTACGCGACGGGCGACGGCGGCGTGACGTAGCGGGCGCGGCGCCGTGAGGGGCCGCGAGCGGGGTCGACGGGCGGCCCGTTCCCCGCGTTGACATCCGCACTATTATTACTCTCAGTAACGTAAGGAAAAAGCAGCGAGATTATGGGAGGAGGTTCATCTACGAACGGTGCCGATCGGTTCGGATCTGACGGCGGCGAGGTGACAAGCGTTTACGAGGCGATGTTTCAGGAGGCTGACGACGCGATCTTTCTCGTTGACGTGGCGCGGACGGACGGCGAGTACGAGTTCACGTTCAGGCAGAACAACACCGCACACCAGCGACAGACCGGGCTGACCGAGGACGCGATGTTCGGGAAGACGCCGCGAGAGCTCCTCGGAGAGCAACAGGGGGCCGCGGTCGAGACGAACTATCGGCTCTGCGTCGAGCGGGGGACGACGATCGAGTACGAGGAGCAGCTCGAGTTCCCGGGGGGGACGACCGACTGGCAGACGAAGCTTACCCCGGTCGTCGACGACGGAACGGTGACGCGGATCGTCGGCGTCGCCCGCGACGCCACGGAGCGGAAGCGCCGGGAACGGGAGCTCCGCCGCACGCACCGCCGGTTCCAGACCGTGTTGGAGACGATGTCCGCGGCGGTGTTCCTGAAGGACACCGACGGGCGGTACCTCCTGATGAACCAGGCGTGCCGCGACGTGTTCGACGTGGACGAGGACCCGGTCGACATGACCGACGAGGAGCTCTTCCCGGAGGCCGTCGCGGCGCAGGCCCGGTTGGACGACCGCCGGGTCGTCGAGGACGGCGAACGGATCGAGATCGAAGAGACGATCCCGACGCCCGACGGAGAGACCGTTCGGCTGACGCGGAAGTCTCCCGTGTACGACGAGGAGGGGACGATCCGCGGAGTGTGCGGCGTCTCGACGGACATCACCGAGCAGCGGGAGCGGGAGCGGGCGCTCGAACAGCTCAAAGACCGGCTCGAACTCGCGGTCGAGGGGGCGCAACTCGGCGTCTGGGACTGGGACATGACCACGGACGAGGTCGAGTTCAACGACCAGTGGGCGGCGATGCTGGGCCGCTCGCTCGACGGGATCGAACCGCACCTCGACGCGTGGGAGCGGCGCGTCCACCCCGACGACGTGGAGTCGGCCGAGGCCGCCCTGTCGGAGCATATGGCCGGCGAGACGGAGTACTACGACGCGGAGCATCGGATGCGCACCGCGGCGGGCGAGTGGAAGTGGATCCGCACCGTCGGGAAGGTCGTGGAGCGCGACGAGGACGGCGAGCCGGTCCGAGCGGTCGGGATTCACCTCGACGTCGACGAGCAGAAGCGGCGGGAGAAGGAGCTGATACGGACGCGACGGCTCATCGAGCGGACGCAACAGAGCGCGTCGATCGGCTGGTGGGAGGTGGACCTGGTCGACGAGTCGGTGACGTGGAGCGACGAGGTGTACCGGATCCACGAGGTGCCGACCGACGAGCCGATCGATCTGGAGGACGCGTTGGACTTCTACCACCCGGACGACCGCGACACCGTCGAGCAGGCGTTCGGCCGGCTGACGGAGACGGGCGAGTCGTACGACCTCGAACTGCGGATCCTCACGGCGTCCGGCGGGACTCGATGGGTCAGGACCGTCGGTGACCCGCAGTACGATGAGACCGGTGAGATAGTCGGCGTGTTGGGGCTGTTTCAGGACGTCACCGATCGGAAGGAGCGGGAGCGGGCGCTCGAGGAGACGAAACAGCGCCTGACGGTCGCGCTCGACGCCACGAGGACCGGCGTCTGGGAGTGGGACCTGAGGACCGACGAGGTGATCTGGACCGAGTCGATGGAGCGGCTGTTCGGGCTCGAACCGGGAACGTTCGAGGGGACGTACGAGGCGTTCGCCGAGTACGTCCACCCGGACGACCTCCAGACGTTAGAGCGGGCGATCGAGCGGGCGAAGTCGACCGACGAGCCGCTCAAGACGGAGTACCGGATCCGGACCGCCGACGGCGAACAGCTGTGGGGCGAGGTGCGCGCCGAACTCGTCGAGTCCGAGGACGGCTCGCGGCGGCTGGTGGGCGTGTTCTCCGAGGTCACGTCGCGGAAGGAGTACGAGATGGCCCTCGAGGCGACGCGCGAGGAGCTCCGGAAGATCATCGACCTCGTGCCGGACCTGGTGTTCGTGAAGAACCGCGAGGGCGAGTACCTCCTGGCGAACGAGGCGACCGCGTCGGCGTACGGGCTGACGCCGGAGGAGGTCGAGGGGAGGTCCGAAGGCGATATCATCCCGGACGCCGACGACTCCGCGGCGTTCCGACAGGACGATCTGGAGGTGATCGAGTCCGGCGAACCGAAGGCGATCGGTGAGGAGACCCTGACGACCGCCGACGGGGAGACGCGCGTCCTCCAGACGACGAAGATCCCGTACGAGATCCCGGAGACCGGCGAGGACGCGGTGTTGGGATACGCCCGCGACGTCACCGACCTCAAGCGGTACGAGCGGACGCTCGAGGAGCAGCGCGACAACCTCACGCTGCTCAACCAGGTCGTGCGCCACGACATCCGGAACCAGCTGATGGTCGTCGAGTCGTACACCGACCTGCTCGCGGACGCGCTCGTCGACGATCAGAGCCAGACGTACGCCCGGACGGTCATCGAGGCGGCGAGGCAGGCGATGGAGATTACTGAGACGGCCAGAGACGTCACCGAGGTGTTGCTACAGGTGGGAGCCGACCGGTCACCGATGAACCTCCGGGCCGAACTCAACGCGCAGATAGCGCAGATCCGTTCGGATCAGGACCGGGCGACGGTGGCCGTGGACGGACCCATCCCGGACGTGACGGTGTTGGCCGACGAACTGCTGGAGGCGGTGTTCCGGAACCTGCTGACGAACGCGGTCGTCCACAACGACAAGGACGTGGCCGAGATAGCGGTGTCGACGCGGGTCTCGGCCGACACCGTCCGCGTGCGGATCGCCGACAACGGCCCCGGCATCGCGGACGACCACAAGGAGGACATCTTCCAAGAGGGCGAGAAGGGCCTCGAGAGCGGCGGGACCGGCGTCGGGCTGTACCTCGTCAAGACGCTCGTCGACAGGTACGGCGGCGACGTCTGGGTCGAGGACAACGAACCGACGGGCAGCGTGTTCGTCGTCGAACTGCCGGTCGCCAACTGAGCGGAGCGCTTGGGATCGTGTCCGGGCTTCGGAGGCGTCCGCCGACGGCGCCAGACCGGCCCGACGGTTCGGCCGCGCCGCTGCCGCTCCCGTCAGCCTCGGTCGGAGAACGGTATCGCGTCCCCGGTTCCCAGGTCGGACTCGTACACCGGTTCCGCGAGGAGCGCGACCCCGACGGCGACGGGGAACACGTACCGTTCGTACGCGGCCAACCAGCCGCCGAGGATCCCGGGGACTGCGAGGGCGATACCGACGGCGTACGCGGTGAATCCGACCCGCCAGAGCCGCCCGACGTTCAGGTCCGGATCCCGCCGGAGGAGCGCGACCGCGACGCAGAGCGCGAGGAGCGGACCGGCCAGCACCTCGGCGGACCTCGGGAGGGACGACGCCGCACCGGCGGCGATCCGCGCGAGGGTGCCGACGGTCAACAGCAGCGCGAACCACGTCTCGAACGCGCGGAACGGGGAGGGCATACGCGGGGTTGATCGGCCGCGGTTGAAATATTTTTCCGCCCGGTGTGTTTTCCAAAACAACCGGAACCGTCTTACAGCCGACCTCGCACAGCGACGGGCTTAATCGCCCGAGCGCCCAACGTCCAACGATTACATAATGGCGGAACAGTCGGGGATGGGCGCGTTCGCGCACCTCGGGAGCGAGGTCCGCGAGGCGCTCTCGGACCGGGGCTTTGCCACGCCGACGGAGCCCCAACGCGAGGCGATCCCGCCGCTCGCGGCCGGGCGGAACGCCCTCGTCTTGGCCCCGACGGGCACCGGGAAGACGGAGACCGCGATGCTCCCCGTCTTCGACGCGATCGTCGAGGCCCGGGATTCGCCCGGCGACCAGCCCCGCGACGGTATCTCCGCCCTCTACATCACTCCGCTGCGCGCGCTCAACCGCGACATGATGGACCGGCTGGAGTGGTGGGGCGACCGCCTCGACGTCGAGGTCGCGGTGCGCCACGGCGACACCACCCAGTACGAGCGGTCGAAGCAGGCCGACGACCCCCCGGACGTGCTGATCACGACGCCGGAGAGCCTCCAAGCAGTCTTGACCGGCTCGAAGATGCGGGTCGCCCTGGAGGACGTCGCGCACGTCGTGATCGACGAGGTCCACGAACTCGCCTCGGCCAAGCGGGGCGCCCAGCTCACGGTCGGCATGGAGCGGCTCCGCCGCGTCGCCGGCCCGTTCCAGCGCGTCGGGCTCTCCGCGACGGTCGGCGACCCGGAGGAGGTCGGGCGCTTCCTCGTCGGGACCGGGAAACGCGACCCGGACCGCCCCGGCGACCGCGGCTTCGAGACAGTGGAGGTCGCCGCCGGGACGCGGACCGACGTGCGCGTCCTCGACCCCGAGATAACCGACCGCGACGCGACGCTCGCGGGCGAGCTCGCGGTAGACGAGACGACCGCGAGCCACGTCCGGACGATCCGCGGAATCGTCGCGGACCACGAGTCGACGCTGATCTTCGTCAACACGCGCCAGACCGCGGAGGCGCTCGGGTCGCGGTTCAAGACGCTCGCTGAGAAAGAGCGTGAGGGGGGAACCGACGACCCCACCGAGATAGAGCTCCACCACGGCTCGCTCTCGAAGGAGGTCCGGGTCGACGTGGAAGACCGGTTCAAGTCGGGCGATCTGGACGGCCTCGTCTGTACCTCCTCGATGGAGCTGGGGATCGACGTGGGCCGCGTCGACCACGTCGTCCAGTACGGCAGCCCCCGCGAGGTCGCCCGCCTGCTGCAGCGCGTCGGGCGCGCGGGCCACCGCCGCGACCTCGTCTCCGAGGGGACCGTCGTGACGCAGGGCGGCGACGACACGCTCGAAGCGATGGCCATCGCGCGCCGCGCGGGCGAGGAGCTCGTCGAGCCGGCGAACATCCACCACGGGAGCCTCGACACGGTCGCGAACCAGATCGTCGGCCTCGTGATGGACGAGGGGGGGGTCCACGCCCGCGAGGCGTACGAGACCGTCACGAACGCCTACCCGTTCAGGGACCTCTCGGAGCCGCGGTTCCAGGAGGTCGTCCGCGAGCTGGACGGCAACCGCCTGCTGTGGCTCGACGAGGAGACGGACACCGTAGAGAAATCGGGGGGGACGTGGCAGTACTTCTACGCGAACCTCTCGATGATCCCCGACGAGTCCACCTACGAGGTGTACGACATGTCCTCGCGGCGGGGTATCGGGACCTTAGACGAGCAGTTCGTCGTCAACTTCGCCGGGCCGGGCGAGACGTTCGTCCAGCGCGGCGAGATGTGGCGGATCACCGAGGTCGACGAGGAGGAGGAGCGGGTGAACGTGACGCCGATCCCCGACCCGACCGGCGAGGTACCGTCGTGGGTCGGTCAGGAGATCCCCGTCCCGAAGCCCGTCGCGGAGGAGGTCGGCCGAATACGCGGCGAGGCCGCGGCCGCCTTGGAGGCCGGCTCCACCCCCGAGGCGGTCGCCGCCGACCTCGCGGATCGGTACCCGACCGACGAGGAGACGGTCGCCGCCGCGCTGAAGTCGGTCGTCGACCACGTCGAGGCCGGCCACCCCGTTCCCACGGACGAGCGGATCGCGATCGAGGGGAGCGCGCGGACCGTCGCGGTCAACGCCGCCTTCGGCCACGAGGTCAACGAGACGCTCGCGCGCCTGCTCGCGGCGCTCGTCGGCCAGCGCGCCGGCTCGTCGGTCGGGATGGACGTCGACCCGTACCGGATCGAGTTCGAGGTGCCCCACGATGTCGACCCGGGGACCTTCCGCGAGGTACTGGAGACGACCGACCCCGACCGCCTTGAGGCGTACCTCGAACTCGCCGTCAAGAAGTCGGACGCGCTGAAGTTCACGCTCGCGCAGGTCGCCGCGAAGTTCGGCGCCGTCAAGCGGTACAAAGAGGGTCGCGGGCGGTTCGGCGGCGACCGCCTGCTCGCCGCCCTCGAAGACACGCCCGTCTACGACGAGGCGCTCCGCGAGGTGTTCCACGCCGACCTCGCGGTCCGGGAGACGGCCGACCTGCTCGCTGGGATCCAAGACGGCTCCCTCGGCCTCGCGATCGCCCGGGAGCGCACCCCGCTCGGCACCGCCGGGCGCTCCGCCGGCACGGAGTTCCTCGTGCCCGACAACGCCGACGCCGACGTGATCGAGACGGTCAGAGAGCGGATTCAGGACGACCGGGTGATCCTCTTTTGTCTCCACTGCGCGGACTGGAGACACACGACGAAGGTCCGTCGCGTCCGCGACCAGCCCGAGTGTCCCGAGTGCGGGTCCACCCGGGTCGCGGCGCTCAACCCGTGGGACGACGAGACGGTCGCGGCGGTGCGCGCGAGCGAGAAGGACGACGAGCAGGAGCGCCGCACCGAGCGCGCCCACCGCGCCGCGAGCCTCGTCCAGACGCACGGCAAGCGGGCGGTGATCGCCCTGGCCGCCCGCGGCGTCGGGCCGCACAACGCCGCGCGGATCATCAACAAGCTCCGCGAGGACGAAGACGAGTTCTACCGGGACGTGCTCCGACAGGAGCGCGAGTACGCGCGCACGCAGTCGTTCTGGGATTAGCCCCGACTCCCGTCCGCGTCGGGGATCGGCTCGGACTCCCGTTTTTAAGTATCGGACGACCGAACCGACCCCATGGACCTCTCCGCCGCCGTTACGGCAACGACAGCGACCCTCCGTCGGCGCCCCGCCGACCTCCTCCCCTTCTACCTCCTCGGCACCGCGGTGCCGGTTATCTCCCGTCTCGGCGTGTTCGCCGCGCTGGCGGGAATCTACATCCATCTCGAAGTTACCGGACGGCTCGCGGCCGCCCGCGACGCGCTCGGCGGCGTCGAGCCGCCGCCGGAGACGCAGGACCCGGAGGCGCTCCAGGCGTGGGCCGAGGGGTTAGCGCCCGCGTTCGAGCCGCTGCTCACGCCGACCGTCGGGACCCTCTTCAGCGCCGGCGTGCTCGTGACCGTCGTCCTCGCGGTCCTCACGTACGCCGTCGTCTCGGCCGGACAGCTCTCGGCGGTCGTCGCCGGCCTCCGCGACGAGCGGGGGCTCGTCGGGGGGATCGCCGGCGCCCGCTCCCGCTGGGTCACGTTCCTCGGCCTGTACGTCGCGGAACTCCTCCTCTGGATCGGCGTCGTCGCGCTCGGGTCGGTCGCGGTCGGCGCGGCGTTCCTCGCGAACCCGTTCCTCGGCGCCGCCGTCGCGGTCGGCGCCCTGCTCGCTGGGTTCGTCGCCCTCGTGCTCGTCCGGATCCTCTTCGCGTTCGCGCCGGTCGCCGTCGTCGTCGACGACGCCGGCGTGGTCGCGGCCGTCGAGGGCGCGGGCGGCTTCGTGCGGTCGAACCCCGTCGACGCCGCCGCCTACCTCGTGGTCGCGATCGGCGCGCTGGTCGGCGTCGCGTCCGTCGCCTCCGCGGTGGCGTTCCTCGGCGGCGGCGCCGTCGTCGCGCTCGCCAGCGCGGTCGTCGTCGCGCCCGCGCTCGACCTGCTGAAGACCGTCCTCTACGGCGCCTACCGCGGGACGGTCGACCCCGTCTCGCCGCCCGAGGTGGGTCTCAGGGCCCAGTTTGTCGGCGGGCTCCGCCGCGGCTGGCGCGAACTGGGCGGGTTCGTGCGGTCGACGCCGGCGCACCACGCGCTCGCGCTCGCGACCGCGGTCGGGTTCGGCGCGGTCGGCTGGCTGGCCGTCGAGCCGTTCGTCGGGGCGGTCCCGACCTCGATCGAGGGACGGATCGCCGGACAGATCCCGCCCGTGGCGGCGCTGACGTACTTCGGCAACAACTGGGGAGTCGCGATCGCGACCGCCTTCTCCGGGGTCGGACTCGGCCTCCCGGCGCTCTCGTCGCTCGCGTTCAACGGCGTCGCGCTCGGCGCCACCGCCGCCTTGGAGGAGAACCTCCTCGCCCTCGTCGCGTTCGTGGTCCCGCACGGGATATTCGAGATCCCCGCGCTCGTCGTCTCGGGCGCACTCGGCGTCCACCTCGGCGTCGTCTCGTGGCGGACGTTCCGCGGCCGCGCGAGCCGCGAGCGCTTCGCGGACGCCTTAGAGACCGCCTTCTGGGTGACCGTCGGACTCGGGATCTTACTCGCCGTCGCCGCCGTCATCGAGGGGTTCGTCAGCCCGTACTACTGGGAGCCGTTCCTCTAGGCCGCGCCCGAGCGGCCTCCGCCCGCAGCCTTATTACTACGCACCCGAAGCGACGGTATGCAGCCGCTCGTCGCCGTCATCCTCGTCGGCGTCCCGCTCGCGTGGCTCGTCGGCTTCGCCGCCTACGCGTACGTCGACGCGCCCAAGTACGGCATGAACCCGCGCAAGTGGGCGCTCATCTCCTTTGCCGTCCCGCTGTTCGGCTTCCTCGCGTACGTCTTCGAGCGCGACGAAGTCGACTACGACCCAGAGACCGACCCGTACGCCGGCGGCGACGACGGCCGCACCGGCGGCTTCGCGGTTCACGAGTCCCGACAGGGAGAAAAGCGGCTCGGCCCGGCGGGGACGGAGGCGGAGGACGACGAGGACGCGGACGACGAGTGGAACGACCCGGACGGCGTCGACCTCTGACGGAACGACCGAGCCGGATCCCGGTCAGCACGGAGACAGGGGTAAGTGAGACGTTTTTAAATGGCTGTGAGGGGTGGCGTCAGTTGCTTATAAAGAACGATGCGGTGGCGCGTGCCTCCGAGCGCCCGCCGGGCGCGAGGAGCACGCGCGAGGGAGTCGGGCGGCCGGAGCGAAGCGGAGGCCGGCCGACGAGGCTGGGGAGGCGTGAGGCTGCGGTGCTGTGCGGAGCGGGGCGGGACTCAAAGGGGCAGCCACGAGGACGGCGCAGACGACGTAAGCACCGCAGCGAGTGAGCGGAGCGAACGAGCGAGGAGCGCAACGAGCGTGCGCCGTCCTCGCGGCTGGGGCTTTGGAGGTGTCGTCTGTCGACCGGGTAGCAGCGATTTATAAACGATCACCGTCAACGTCACCGTTCGACGAAAGCGATCAGTCGTAACGGTCCTAAATAGCGTCGTGGAGCGCCGCCCGCCGTCGGTCCAAGTCGAACGCGGCGTCGGGCGCGTCGAGCCGATCAAAAAACGCGAACGCGTCCGCGCCCGCCTCTTCCGCGTGGCGGACCAGCGCCTCGATCGACGCTCGGTTCAGCGCGAACGACTCCAGTTTGCCACAGCAGAGCGCCAGCGCGACGCCCGCCTCGCCGGAGGGGAACGCGGGGTCGACCGCCGACAGGTCCGGGTCGGCGGGGGCGTCGCCCTCGAACCCAGCCTCGGCGGCCGGAACGACGCGCAGACACCGGGTACAGATCGCGGCCGCGTCGGCCGGGGCGTGCTCGCGGAGCGCGGGCGGGGCGGCGAACGCGACCGCGTCGGCCTCGCAGTGTGGACAGGACACGCTCGGAGATAGGCGGCGCTCGGAACTTAAACGCGACCGTCTCCGGGGCGCGGTGAGAACGAACGACGAGCACAGAAACGACGACGACAGTCCAGAGGATCCGTAGCGAGAGAGCGGACGCGGCCGACGCGCGGCGATACCTCAGTCGGCGGGCTCCGGCTCCTCGGTCTCCGCGGCCGCGACCTCCGCGGCCGCCTCCTCGGCCTCCTCGGCGGCTTCCTCTTCTTCTTTTTTGGCCTTGATCTTCTTCATGCGGAAGATCTCCTCGCGCTCCTGCTCTTCGAGCTTCTGTTCGATGTACTCCTGATTCTCGTACAGCGTCGGGAGCAGCGTGAACTCCAAGGCGTTCACGCGGCGCTTCGTGGTCTCGATCTCCGTGAGCATCTTCTTCATCGCCGTCTCGACCTCGGCGGCGAGGATGATCTTCTCTAACAGCTCCTCGTAGGCGTCGGCCGCCTCGTCGATCCGTGCCGAGGAGCCGAGCAGGCCGTACCCGCGCTCGTCGAGGCTCTTTTGCACCTTCGAGGACTCGATCTGCGGGACCACGACGCCCATGATGTTCTTCGACTGGGTCGTGATCTCGGGGTGCTCTTTCAGCGCCGCGGCCGCGCCGCGGACGGCGACGTCGCCCTCCATCGCGCGGGCCATGTCGATCTTCCGCTGGGCCGTCTCGTAGTTCTCGGAGACCTCGGACCGGACGTCCTGCGCCTGGTCGAGGATGTCCATGAACTCCATGATGAGCCCGTCGCGCTTCTGTTCGAGCGTGTCGTGACCGCGCTCGGAGAGTTCGATGCGGTCCTCTATCGCCATCAGGTTCTTGCGCGTCGGTTTGACGTCCTTGGCCATCTTGGGGGAAGGTTCCGCTCCGAGGCGGTTAATTCTTTTCAGTCGTGACGTGTTGGCGGAGGGGAACGGCGCCTGTACGGCGTGGAATCCGGCTGCCGTCGAAGATGGCTGAAAAGTTCCGAAAGGATCGTGTGCCTCTGGCTGCTGCGGACGGTCGCTTCCGACGGCGGGTTCGGAGCGGCGACTCCCGCTCGGGTCCGGCGGGGGCGGCGGCGGGGACGCGACCCGGTGGGACCCGTGGCGATCCGTCGCGCGGATCGCGATATTCGTCGCGCGAGTGGTTCGCCCCGCGAGACTCGTTTCGCTCGCTCCGACTACGCTCGTCGCCAGCCGGCGTAGCCGAGCAGGCCGGCGGCGAGGAGCGCCAGCGTCGGAGCCAGCGGCGTCGGCAGCGAGCCGTCGGTGACGCCGCCCTCCGCAGGCGCGAGCGTAACCGAAAAGCCCGCCAGATCCGTGCCGGGACGCCACTCGGCGCTCGCGGCGCCGGTTCCGGATGCCGGGGTCGTCGCGTCCGCCTCGACCGTGGCGTCGGCGAGCGCGTAGCCGTCGGGCGCGACGAGCACGAACGGGCGGTCCGGCCGGAACGCGCTCTCGAACGGCTCGCTCACGACCAGTCGGTCCCCGTCGACCGCGGCGAGATTCGTCCAAGTCGCAGAGATCCGGACGACACCGGTCCCGCTCGTCGACTCGAACTCGGTCCCCACGTCGGAGACGCCCATCTCACGGTCCGTCTCGGTCGCGGTCCGGTCTGCGATCCGCGTCAGCCGGTCACCGAACCGGGCCGTGACGTTCTCCGGGCGATCGCGAAGCCCCTCGAACGCCGCCTCGTCGGCGGCGTCCGCGAGATCGTACGTCAACACGAGCGTGACCGTCGCGTCGCCGTCGGCGTCGAGCGCGACGACGAACGACGACCCCTCCTCGACCGCCGGCTCCGTTCCCGGCCCGTCGAGCGCCGCGGCACTCGGCGCGAGGAACGCGCCGATCACCGCGACCGACGCGACGGCGGCGGCGAGGGCGACGACTCGACCGCGGGAACGAATCACTCGTCGTCCTCCGCGTCGTCATCGTCGTCTTCCTCGTCCTCGTCGTCGTCCTCCGCCTCTTCCGCATCCTCCTCGTCGTCCTCGTCGTCGCTCTCGTCGTCGACGTCGGCGTCTCCCTCCTCGGCACCATCAGCGTCGTCCGCGTCGAACTCGATCTCGAGTTCGCCCTCGCGGTCACCGTCTTCGGTCTCGATCTCGGCCTCGTCGCCGTCGGCCGGGAGCGTCACCGCGATCCGTCCGTCCGCGTCGGTCGTTCCGGCGGACTCGCCGTCGACCTCGACGGTCGCGCCCTCGACGGACTCACCGTCGGCGCCGGTCACTTCGACCGTCACGGTCGCACCGGGAGCGGGGTCACCGGAGACGACGGCGACGGAGAGGTCGTCCGCGTCCCCGCCCTCGTCCTCCGCGTCCTCGCCCTCGTCCTCCGCGTCCTCTCGTTCGTCCTCTACATCCTCGCCTTCATGGTCCGCGTCGCGCTCGTCGACGTCGATGTCGCCGGCCGCGAGCGTGCCGTCCGCACGGACCTCGAACTCGAGATCGGCCTCGAACGCGCCCTTCACGAGCGCGACCTCGAACTCGTCGGCGTCGGCGGGCGCGTCGAACGAGAGTGTCCCGTCCGCGTCGGTCGTCCCGACGGACTCGCCGTCGACGGAGACGGAGACGCCCTCGACGCCCTCGCCGTCGTAGGTCACCGAGACGTCGACGGTCCCGTTCTCGACGGAGCCGTCCACGGAGAGGCGGTCACCGAGGTCGTCGTCGCGGTCGTCTTCGGCGTCGGAGCGGAGCGCGAGCTCCAGTTCGCCTTCGCGGTCGCCGTCCTCGACCTCGATGTCGACCCCGTCGTCGTCGGGCAGCGTCACCGTGACCCGCCCGTCGGCGTCGGTCGTCCCGGCGTCCCGATCGTTCAGTTCGACCGTCGCGCCCTCGACGGGCTCGCCGGCGGCGGTCACGCGGAGCGTCACCGTCGCGCCCGGGTCGGCCGTTCCGTTGGCGACCGAGACCGAGAGGGGGACCTCGTCGGCGTCGTCATCGTCGTCCGCCTCGCGCGGTTCCGTCTGCTCCTCGAACTCGAACACCTCGCCGGTCTGTCCGTCGACGCTCACCTCGGCCTCGCCGGTGGTCTCCGGGCCGAAGAAGGTGAACTCGAACTCGTAGTAACCGTCCTCGTCGCGGTCGGCGGACCGGAGCGTCCACTCGCCGTCGGCGTCGGTCGACAGCTGTGCGGTGGCCGCGGTGAGCGCCTCGCTTTGGGTCACGTTGAAGCTCCCGTCGCCGGGCTGGTCGCGCTCGATCTCGCGCGACCGCTCGCCGTCGTCGCTCTCGACCTCGATGGAGACGCCGCCGTCGACCTCCAGCGAGAACTCGCCGTCGCGCTCGCCGGTGTACTGCGCGAGCAGCGCGCTCGCCCCGGTTCCCGTCACGCGAGTGAGTCGCTCTCTGGCGTCCGCGTTCGCGCCCCGGTCGTAGCCCGCCGCGCGGAGCTCGATCCCGGAGGTGTCGCCGGCGCCGTCAGCGACCCGCTCGAAGCCGCGGTCGACGGTCCGGGCCTGTCCGGCGAGGACCGCGAGCCGCTGGGCGAACTCGCCGCGGGTTATCTCGCCGTCCTCGTAGGCGACGCGGGCCTCGCGCTGGTCGGTGACTATCTCGTCGGCGCGCTCGCGGAGCGTCGCGGACCGCTCCGCGAGGAGGGCCGCGCGCTCGGACTCGTTCGCGTCCTCGAGCGCCCCGTCGAGCGACGACGCCGCCACGTCGCCCGACACCTCGTCGTCGGTGACGGCGATGACCGTCGCGAGCTGCTGTCCGACCGTCGCCCGCGACGCGCCGTCGCCGCCGTTCGCGGCGTCGGCCGTCGCGTTCGAGCCGTCACCGTCCGTCGCGGTTCCATCGCTCGTCGTGTTTTCGTCGTCCGTCGCGTTCCCGTCCGTCTGTGCCGAGACGGTCGAGGGGTCAAGGCGCTCGGTCGCCGCGTCGGACGCGCCGACGTCCGCCTCGGCGGCGCCGGCCACTCCGAGCGCGCCGCCCGGGATAGAGCCCAGAACGAGCCCCAGCGCCAAGAGAACCGTCAGGAGTCGTGTGCCGTACATTACGGATACGCCGACGAGCGCTACCCACATATATCGGCCAGACCGTGGCGGTCGGTTGCGGACCGTTTCGCCGCGTTTCGCCTTGGTACCCGACCGTTGCACCGATTTGCGCCGGATTTCCCGGCCCCACCGCGAGACTATCTGTGGGTTTAATTCGACCGGCTGGAAACCGTACGCCAATGAGTCGACGCGATCGGGCGACGGTGTCGATCGCGACCCTCCTCGTCGCCGCCTGCTGTCTGGCGGCGGTCGCGGTCGCCGCTCCGGCGGACGCGCAGTCTGTCGGGGTCCCGCAGACCGACGACCAGCCCGCCCCGGACAACACGATCACGCGGATCGATCTGGCCGCGAACGGCTCGGCGACGTGGGAGATAACCCTCCGGACCCGGCTCGAAAACGACTCCGCCGTCGCGGAGTACGAACGGTTTCAGGGGGATTTCAGGTCGAACACCAGCCGATACCTCGACCCGTTTGCCGACAGGATGTCCGGCGTCGTCGCGGCCGCGAACGACTCGTCGGACCGCGATATGCGCGCGCTGGCGTTCGAGGCCGAGACCGGGATACAGGAGGTCCCGCGCCGCTGGGGGGTCGTCAGCTTCCGGTTCACGTGGACCGGCTTCGCCGCGGTCGACGGCGACGCCGTCGTCATGGGGGACGTCTTCGCCGGGGGGTTCTTTATCGACCGGGACGACGCGCTGGCCGTCTCGGCACCTGACGGGTACGCGGTCGAGTCGGTCGATCCGGAGCCGGACGACACGAGCGACGGGACGGTCGAGTGGCGCGGCCGCGAGGACTTCGACGACGGTCGACCGAGCGTCCGCGCCGTACCGACGACGGGCGACGGCGGTTCGCCGGTCGACGGCGACGACGGCTCCGGAACCGGGGTCAGCGAGGGCGGCCTCCCGGTCGGTGTGCTTGTACTCGCCGGTGTCCTACTCGCCGCGCTCGCCGGCGCGGCGTACGCGATCCGGACCGGACGCGTGTTGTCGGACCGAACGGCCGCCGCCGGAGGCGCGCCGGGAAGGCCGGGCGGAGACGACACGGGTGACCCGACGGCGGACGGCGAAAGCGTCGAATGCGCTGCCGCTGCCGCCGGCGGCGACGACACGGTCGGCGGAGCCGCAGCGGACCCGGACCTCCTCACCGACGAGGACCGCGTTCGGCGTCTCCTGCGCGAGCGGGAGGGCCGGATGAAGCAGTCGGCGATCGTCGACGAGCTCGGGTGGTCGAAATCGAAGGCGTCCCGCGTGCTCTCGGGGATGGCTGACGAGGGCGAGGTGGAGAAGCTTCGGATCGGCCGCGAGAACGTGATCGATCTGGTCGACCGCGAGGAGTAAGCCGCCGGCGCGGCCGCTGAGAGCGGGCGAAAAGTGGAAGAAAACGCCGACTCAGTCGGCCGCTTCGACGACTTCGCGCTCGGCGTCGTCCTCGCGGTAGTGCTCTTCGATGAACTCCTCGTCGATCCGGTTGAGGGCGTCCTTCGGCAGCATCGAGAGGAGGTCCCAGCCGATCGAGAGCGTCTCCTCGATGTCGCGGTTCGTCTCGAAGCCCTGATCGATGAACTCCGACTCGAACGCGTCCGCGAAGTCGAGGTACTTGTTGTCGAGCTCCGACAGCGCCTCGCGACCGACGATGTTCACGAGGTCGCGGAGGTCCTCGCCCTCCGCGTACGCCGCGAACATCTGGTCTTTCACGTCGGCGTGGTCCTCGCGAGTGAGCCCCTCGCCGATCCCGTCGTCCATCAGCCGCGACAGGCTGGGGAGGACGTTGATCGGCGGCTGCAGGCCCTGGCTGTTGAGGTCGGGGTCGACGTAGATCTGCCCCTCCGTGATGTACCCGGTCAGGTCCGGGATCGGGTGGGTGTCGTCGTCGCCCGGCATCGTGAGGATCGGGATCTGCGTGACCGAGCCGTCGCGGCCCTTGATCCGGCCCGCGCGCTCGTACAGCTGCGCCAGGTCGGTGTACATGTACCCGGGGTACCCGCGGCGGCCGGGCACCTCCTCGCGGGCCGCCCCGATCTCGCGGAGCGCCTCGCAGTAGTTGGTCATGTCCGTCAGGATGACGAGGACGTGGTAGTCCTTCTCGAAGGCGAGGTACTCGGCGGTCGTCAGGACCATCCGCGGCGTGACCGTCCGCTCGACGGCGGGGTCGTCCGCGAGGTTCATGAAGACCACGGAGCGCTCTAGGGCACCGGTGCGCTCGAAGTCCTCCATGAACTCGTTGGCCTCCTCTTGGGTGATCCCCATCGCGCCGAAGATGACGGCGAACTCGGAGCCGTCCTCGTCGTCGCCCTCCTCCTCTTCGGGCACGCTGGCCTGCCGCGCGATCTGCATCGCGAGCTCGCTGTGCGGCTGGCCGGAGCTGGAGAAGATCGGGAGCTTCTGCCCGCGCACCAGGGTGTTCATCCCGTCGATGGCGGAGACGCCCGTCTCGATGAACTCCTCGGGGTACTCCCGGGAGTACGGGTTGATCGCCGCGCCGACGATGTCCTGCCGCTCCTCGGGAACGATCTCCGGGCCGTCGTCGATCGGGCGGCCGGAGCCGTCCAGTACCCGCCCGAGGAGGTCCTCGGTGACGGGCATCTTCATCGTCTCGCCCAGGAAGCGGACGGACGCGTCTCTGTCGATGCCTGAGGTGCCCTCGAAGACCTGGATCGCGACCACGTCCTCCGAGGATTCGAGCACCTGCCCGCGCAGCGTCTCGCCCTGTGCCGTCTCGATCTCGACGATCTCGTCGTAACCGATCGCCTCGTCGACCTCGGCGTACACGAGGGGACCGCTGATCTCGGTGATGGTTTGATACTCTTTCATGGTCAGTAGAGGCTCCGGAGCTCCTCGGTGATCTCCGCTTTGAGATCCTCGACGTACTCCTCGTAGTCCTCTTGGACGCCGATACGGTTAATCCGCGGGGCCGACTCGATGTCGACGATCTCCTCGACCGGGACGCCGGCGTCGAGCGCGTCGAACGCCTCGTCGTTGAACTTCTGGATCGTCGTCAGCATGAGGTACGTCTTCTCCGGCGGACAGAACGTGTCGACCGGATGGAACGCGTTCTGCTGGAGGTACGCCTCGCGCAGGTAGCGCGCGACCTCTAAGGTGAGCTGCTGGTCGTCGGGCAGGGCGTCCTTCCCGACGAGCTGGACGATCTCCTGCAGCTCCGTCTCCTCGTCGAGCACGTCGACCGCCCACTGGCGCCGCTCGGCCCAGTCGTCGGCCACTTCGTCCTCGAACCAGGGGTCGAGCTGATCTTTGTACAGCGAGTAGGACTCGTTCCAGTTGATCGACGGGAAGTGGCGGCGCTCCGCCAGGTCCGCGTCGAGCGCCCAGAACGTCTTCACGATCCGCAGCGTGTTCTGGGTGACCGGCTCGGAGAAGTCGCCGCCGGGCGGCGACACCGCGCCGATCGCGGAGACCGAACCCTCGGTCCCGTTGATGTTCTCGAAGTAGCCGGCGCGCTCGTAGAACTGCGCCAGACGCGCGGCGAGGTACGCGGGGTACCCCTCCTCGCCGGGCATCTCCTCTAGCCGGGAGGAGATCTCGCGCATCGCCTCCGCCCACCGCGAGGTGGAGTCGGCCATCAGCGCCACGTCGTACCCCATGTCGCGGTAGTACTCGGCGATCGTGATCCCCGTGTAGATACAGGACTCGCGCGCCGCGACGGGCATGTTCGAGGTGTTCGCGATGAGCGAGGTGCGGGCCATCAGCGGGTTGCCGTTGGCCGGGTCCTCAAGCTCGGGGAAGTCCTCGATGACCTCGGTCATCTCGTTGCCGCGCTCGCCGCAGCCGACGTAGACGATGATGTCCGCGTCGGCGTACTTCGCGAGCTGGTGCTGGGTGACCGTCTTCCCGGAGCCGAACGGCCCGGGGATCGCGGCCGTCCCCCCCTTCGCGATGGGGAACAGGCCGTCGAGGATGCGCTGCCCGGACACCAGCGGCGTCCGCGGCGTCTTCTTGTCGTTGGCGGGGCGGGCCTCGCGCACCGGCCACTCCTGGTGCATCGAGACCTCCTCGCCGTTGTCGAGTTCGACGACCGTCTCCGTGACGTCGAAGCTGCCGGCCTCGGCGGCGACGACCTCGCCGCCCTCGTAGTCCGGCGGCACCATGACCTTGTGGTCGATGGTGACCGTCTCCTCGACGACGCCGACGATGTCGCCGGGCTCGACGACGTCGCCCGCCTCGACCGCCGGCTCGAACTCCCACTCCTCTTCGAGGTCGATACCGGGCGCGTCGACCCCGCGGTCGAGGTACGGACTGCCCATCTTGCCCTCCAGCACGTCCAGGGGACGCTGAACGCCGTCGTAGATGGCGTCCAGCATCCCCGGGCCGAGGTCGACCGACAGCGGCTCGCCCGTGTTCTCGACGGGTTCGCCGGGGCCGACGCCGGAGGTCTCCTCGTACACCTGAACGGTCGTGAGGTCGCCCTCGATCTCGATCACTTCGCCCATGAGCCCTTCGTCGCCGACGTAGACGACGTCGTTCATGCGGGCGTTGAGATCGCGGGCGGTCACGACCGGACCGCTCACGCTCTGAATGACGCCGTTGTCTGTCTCGGCGTCGGTTGTGTCTGCTTTGCTCATATTAGTCGTCTTCCTCCATCAGGTCGATGCCGATGGCGCGTTTGATCTGGTCGCGCAGCCCGCCGCTGCCGGCACCGGAGCCGCCCAGCGTCACGAGAACCGGCTCGATGCTCCCCTCGACCGCCTCGCGGGTCCCCCGCGAAAGGTGGTCGAGGTCGTCGTCGTACATCACGATGATGCCGACGCCCTCGTCGTCGAGCGTCCGCTCGACGGCGTCGTCGAGCTTCTCGTCTTTCTCGTCGTCCGGCACGTTCTCGAACGCCCGAACGCCGGCGAGGCGGAATCCGGTCGTGAACTCCGGGCTGCCGACGACCGCTATCTCCTGGCTCATGTTATCACCAGCTCCGATTCGATCTCGTCGGGCGAGAGGCCGGCCTCCTTCCCGCGGGCGATCGCCCGGATGTTCTCCGTCTCGCGCTCCTTCGCGAGGATGTACGAGATCACCGGGGTGACCGACACGGGGTGGATCGTGCCGAGCCGGTCGCCGTAGGCCAACAGCGCGCCGTCGATCGCGTGTTCGAACGCGATGAGGCTGTCCGCCTCCTCGAGCTCGCGCAGCGCCGGTCCGAGCTCGTCGCCGTACTGGCTGTCTCCGATGTACTCGACCAACTCGTCGAGGTTCTGCGCCAGCCGCGCGAGCGACGACCGGGTGAACAGGTCGCCGCCCTCGATGAAGTACGCGGCGGGGTCGATGTCAGCGCCCGAGCGGGCGAGCCGGAGCGCGTTCGTCGCGTTCCGGAAGTCGACCTCCGCCACGAGGAACGCCTCGTACTGCCGGGTCGGCTCGTCGCCGCCCAGCCCGGAGAGGAGCCGCTCGTAGAACGCGCGGTCGACCGCGTTCTCCAGCGGCACCAGCACGCCCGTCTCCTCGTACTCGGCGTACGCCTCGCGCAGCGGGTCCCCGTAGATCGTGTCCTCAAGGACCTCGATCACGCCGTCGATCGAGTCCGCCTCCAGCAGGCGGCGGATCCGGCGGTCGTCGAACTCGCCGGCGCGGATCAGGTCGACCTCGACGGCCGACTGCTCCGCGTCGGTGTAGACGCCGCGGATGACCGTCTTCACGTTCCACGCGTCGAACTTCCGGAGGTACCGGGCGATCAGGTCGTACAGCGACCCCTCGCTCCAGTCGAGGATCGCGTCGAACTGCTCCGCGAGGTTCCGGTTCAACGCGTACTCGATCAGGTCCACGCCGCCGTGGCGGCTCCCCAAGGCGTTGATCTCCTCGCCGTAGCTCGACTCCTCCATGAACCGGGCGATCTCCGCCGGTCCCATCCGGGTGAGCTTACGGTACTCCTCGTCCCCGAAGAGGTTACCGCGGCGGGCGCGAACCCGCGCGACGACGTACTCCGGGTTCGGGCTGCCGGCGGCGCTCATTGGTCGAACAGCCGCTGCGAGATGTTTTTCAACTCGTCGTCCCAGACGGACTCCAGGACCGAGTCGAACGTGTTGTTCACGCGAACGCGGGAGGTGTCGCTCTCCGCGACGACGCCGCCGAGGCAGTCGACCTCGCCGTCGACTTCGGCGTTGCGGTCCGCGACGAGCGCTTCGAGCAGCTCGATGTCCTCGGCACGGGTGTAGACGGCGACGTCCTCGTCGTCGAACTCCGCGAGGCTCGCGTCGAGTAGCGCCTCGGTGAGCTCGCGGCGGTCGTCGCCGTCGAGGGCCGCTATCGCCGCCTCGACGTCGTCGCGGACGTCCTCTAAGACGTCGCGGCGAGCGCCGAGCCGCTCCTGTTTGGCCTCGAGCTTCGCCGACGAGAGCGTCTGTTCGCGCTCCTGGTCGATCTGGCTCTCGGCTTCAGCGAGCCGCTCCTCGCGGATGCGCTCCGCGTCGGCCTCCGCGTCGGCGACGATCTCGTCCGCCTCGGCCTCGGCCTGTTCGCGGATCTCCTCCGCACGCGCGCGGGCTTCGTCTCGAACGTCCTCAACGACGGTTTCCAAACTCATTGGTTGAAAAACGCTGGAGAGTTACCCGACGATGAAGACGACGACGAGCGCGAGGATGACGATCGTCTCGGGAAGGACCGTCAGGATGAGCCCGTTGACGAAGAGGTCGTCGTCCTCGGCCATCGCGCCGACCGCGGCCGACCCGATACCGCGCTCCGCGTAGCCTGCGCCCAGCGCCGCGAGCCCGACGGCGAGCGCCGCCGCGGCGTTGGGGTCAGTCAGCGTTCCACCGGTCGACAGTACGAGGTTCCCGAGTTCGTTGGTAGCTTCAAACATTGGTAGTAGTTGCTGTTGCTCGTCTCCGAACGGTTGGTATTTGCCCCTACAGGAGTCATAAAGCTTCCCAAAACGACCGAACGGAATTCCGGGAGAACGGCGGGGAAAGCGGGCGCTATCCGCGTCAAAACCCGACGTGATTGCCGGGTTCGACCGCACGCGAAGCGGCGAGACCGAGCGGCGACCGACGGCGGGTCGTCAGTCGTCGCGAGTGTACTTCCGGTCGCGGCCGAACGGCAGGTACGCCCGACCGCCGCCCTCGTAGAAGTTCCCGAAGAACTCCACGTACTCGAGGCGGACCGCCTGAATGCCGGCGGACGTGACGCCGAGCAGCAGGACGACGATGTGGCCGACGACGGCCACGACGATGCCGCCCACGAGCGCGACGACGCCGACCGCGCCGATCGAGGCCGGGTCGAACGCCGTAGTGATCCCCGCGAAGACGAGCTCGTAGTCCGCGGTGTTTTGCACCTTGTCGAGGTAGTCGGCGCTGAAGATGAAGTGGAAGCTCCCGTCGCCGCCGTCGTCGATGTACGCGCCGAACGCGAGCAGGTTGACCGCCAGCGCCATCCCGCCCTTCGCGAGCAGGACGGCCATCAGCCGAGCGTACGAGATGACGTTGACGACGGGCGAGAGGAACTCCGCGAGCTCCGGCGGCTCACCGATCCCGAGCAGGACGAGCCCGAGCAGCGCGGCGACCGCGCCGGCCCAGCCGACCGCGACCGGGAACCCGCTGAACGAGACGGCGCCGAACGTCAGCACCGAGACCGCCTCGAACAGGAAGTCGGGCTTCGCGTTGGGGAACACCTGACTGAAGATCCAGATCCACGCGCCGTTGAGGATCAGCAGCCACGAGCCGGCCTCGTAGACGGCGTGTTTCACGTCGTGCTGCTGGAGCGTGCTCACGAACGAGAGCACGTGGCCGACGTTGAGGTGGACGATCCCGAACACGACGCTCACGACGAGGAACGACAGCCCCCAGTCGAGGTCGGCGGGCGAGAGGCCCTTCCCCTCGACCGGCCAGTGGATCCCGAGCAGCTGGTAGGCGTGGTAGCCGAACAGGTCGATGCCGTAGTAGATGCCGAACAGTATCGTGAAGCCGCCGGCCCACATCGCGACCGAACCCAGCTCGCGGAACGCGCCGTCGAACTTGGTGTACATGAAGACCCCGATGGCGGCGTACAGCACGCCGTACCCCACGTCGCCGATCATGAACCCGAACATCGCCGGGAACGTGAGGAAGACGAGGAGCGTCGGGTCGAACTCGGAGTACTTCGGTCGGCCGAACGCCTGAACGAGCAGTTCGAAGGGGCCGGCCGCGCTACCGTTGCTCTGGACGACCGGCGGGTCGTCGGTGCCGTGCCCCGCGTGGCCGCCGTCGGTGGCCGCCTCGCGCTCGGCGGTCGCGTCCTCGGCGTCGTCGGTGACGCTCGGCGTGGGGGCGCCGCCCGCGCCTCCCTCGTCGACCGGCTCGGCGTGGTGGTCGCCGTCGGGAGTGAACGAGGCGCGTTCGTGCTCTTCGACCTCGACGCGGTCGCCCACCGCGTCGACGACCGCCGCCTCGAAGTCGGGGTAGGTCTCGGTCGGCACCCACCCTTCCGCGACGAAGGCGTTCTCGGTCGTCGCAAAGGAGAGCGGCGCCTCCTTCTTCTCGGCCTCGATGGTGAGCTGTTCCTCGGCGCGAAGCAGGAAGCCGGCCGCCTCCTCTTTCACCGACTCCAGCTCGGTCTCGATCCCGGCGAGTTCGTCGCGGAGGTCGGCCTGCTCGGCTTCCAGCTCCGCGACGTACTCGTCGGGGCTCGCGTCCGCCTCCGGCACGTCGAGCAGCGCGATGTCGACGCCGACGAGCGCGTCCTGAACGACTCCCTCCGCGTGCGAGTCGGTCGGCCGCGCGACGATGGCGACCACGTCGCCCCCGACGAAGACGTCGAAGGCGTCGATCGAGTCGGCGTCTCCGAGCGCCGCCTCGACGGCGGCGGGCTTGGCCTCGCCGACGACGACCTCGACCGAGTCGTAGCCGCGCAGGTACTCCAGGTCGATCCCGAGCTCCGCGAACGGCTCCATCCGGTCGATCTCCTCCTGCCGGTCGCGGATGGCGTCCTGAAGCTCGTCGCGCTGGTCGTTGAGCTCGTTGACCCGCTCGCGGACGCGCTCAAGCTCGGAAACGAGCTCGTCGTCGTCCAGCGACCGGGCGACCTCGGCGTCGTCCTCGCTGACGTCGAGGATGCTCTCGAGCGACCGGACCGTCACGAGCCGCTCGTTGACGGTTTCGGCGCCGTCGAGCGAGGTCCCCGGCTCGAACCCCTCGTATCGCTCGTCGTAGTCGGTGACGTGCAGGGAGTGGTGGGCGTACGCCGCCTCGATGACGTCGTCGATGACGCGCTTCGAGCCCGTCACCGACACCCGGCTCATCTGCTCAGGCCTGAGCATCCACCGCCTCCTCGGCCTGGTCGTGAACCGCCGCCTCGAACTGCTCGACGGCGTAGTCGACGGCCGATTCCACACGGTCGCGGGCCTCGCGTTCGAGCTCGTCGCGGTCGGAACGCCCCGATTCGAGGATCTCCTCGCGCCGCTCCTCGATCTCCGCGCGGGCCGTTTCGAGCCGCTCTTGGGCCTCGGACTCCGCCTCCTCTTCGGCCTCCGCGCGGATCTTGTCCGCGCGCTCCCGAGCCTCCGCGAGGCGCTCCTCGGCGTCCGACTCCGCCTCCGCGATGATCTCGTCCGCCTCCCGTTCGGCCTGCTTGATCGAGTTGAGCACCTCTGGTCTCGCCATGCTACTAATCGCCTGAAACTCTAGAAGCGACGTATAAGGTGTTTGCGAAAGCCCGCGGGGGTTCGGCGGCGATTCCCGGGGGATTCCGGCGGAACTCGGCCTGCGCGTCGGCCGGCTCCGGGCGTCGCCGCCTACATTTAAGTAGCAGTCGCCGGACCCACACCGTATGGCAACGGTGTATGCGATCGCGTCGGCGAAGGGTGGCGTCGGGAAGACCACCACGACCGCCGCGCTGGCGACGATTCTGGCGGATTCGGGCGCCGACGTCGTCGCGATCGACGCCGACCTCGGGATGGCGAACCTCGCGGGCGCCGTCGGGGTGACGCCCGGCGAGACCACCCTCCACGACGTCCTCGCCGGCGCGGCGGAGCCGGCGGCGGCGGTCCGCGAGGGACCGGCCGGGCTCCGGGTCGTTCCGGGGGCGACCGACCTCGACGCGTACGCGGCCGCGGACCCGTCGGAGCTCCGCCGAGTCGTCGGGGCGTTCGACGGCGCCGACTACGTGTTCGTCGACGCGGGGGCGGGGCTGTCGCACGACTCCACGCTCCCGCTCGCGATAGCCGACGAGACGCTGCTCGTCTCGACCCCGGAGCGGAGCGCCCTCGGCGACACCGAGAAGACGCGACAGCTGACCGAGCGGCTCGGCGGCACGGTCGCCGGCGCCGCGATCACCCGCGTGACGGACGACACCGACGAGGTCGTCACGGCCCTGCTCGACGCCACGGTCCTCGGGCGGATCCCGGACGACGGGGCCGTGGCGCGGGCAGCGGCAGCGAACCGTCCCCTGCTGGCCGTCGCGCCCGACGCGCCGGCGACGCGGGCGTACCGCGACCTCGCCCGGGCGCTGACCGGCGCCGACGTCGACGGCGCGGGACTCGACGAACCCGCGGCCGACGCGGCCGGCGGCGCCGGAGCGCGCGGAGTCGAAACCGAGGCCGAAGGCGGGGGCGACGACGAGGAGAGCGGGGACGGCCGCGAGAGCGGCGGTGACGGGGGCGACGGCGAAGACGACGAGGAGAGCGAACCGGAGACGGCCGACGACGACGCGGTGATCGTCGACGACGGGCCGGGAACGGCTGCGGGCGACGCGGCCGGCGGCGACCGCTCGGAGGCGGGCGGAGAGGAGGCGGTCGTCGAACGCGACGACGAGGAGGGAACCGCCGAGGACGACGAGTCGGACGGCGGCGGGACCGACGGAGACGAGGACATCATCGTCGCGGACCCCGACCCGACCGGGGTCGCGGAGCCGGGCGACGGCGACGACATCATCGTCGCGAGCGAGGACGAGGCCGGCGAGAAAGCGACGGACGCCGGCGGCGACGCCGACGGCATCGTCACCGGCGACGACGATACCGAAGTCGACGACGATACCGGGGTCGACCGCGACGAGGGTACGGTCGACGGTGTCGGTAGCGAGGTCGACGGGGAAGGTGTCGACCCCGGCGACGAGGACGGTATCGAGGTCGACGATGGCGATACCGAGACCGAGGAGGACGATACCGAGACCGAGGAGGACGATACCGAGACCGAGGAGGAGGGTACCGATTCCGGCGAGGAGGGTGTCGACCGCGACGACGACGACCCGGCCGATGACGAGGGGGACGCGATCCCCGGCGCGGACGAGACGGCGCGCGAGGCGGCCGCCGAGCGCGACGAGGAGGCGGAGCCGACGGGCCGAGAGCCGGCCGATTCGAGCGGGGCCACGGAGGACGTCGACGAGGAACTGGCCGGCAGCATCCCGTTCCGCGACGACGACACCGGAACGATGAACACCGTACTGGCGGAGGAGGACGCCGAAGAGGGGGCGGACGGCGAGAGCCGGGCCGGCGAGGAGTCGTCGGACGAGGACGACGACGAGGACGGCGGGTTCTTCAGCCGACTGCTCGGTCGCTGAGACCGGCTAACGGGGAGGCGTTTTTCATGAAAGAACGGACGCGCGAACCCGTCGGACCGCGGCGGCGCGGTCAGGCCTCCGAGGGGGCGCGGGCGCGGTCGCGGATCAGCTCGCGGATCTCCTCGGGGTCGGTGACCGCGGCGAGCTCCTCACAGGAGACGAGGGCGGTGCCGTCGACGGACTCGCGCTTCTCGTCCTCCTCGGTGAAGTACACCGAGCGGGTCTGCGCCACTTCGCCGATGGAAGACATGATCCGGGCGCGCTTCTCGGCCGCGGCGGTGAACGCCGAGTGGCCGGTGAGCACGCGGCTCGCCGGGCTGTCCTCGTCCTCCGAGACGGCCTTGAACGGGGCGCGGGCGGTCGGGTGGACGGTGAAGCCGGCGCTCGTGAGCACGTGGAGGACGTGCTCGTCGTCGGGGTCGGCCTCCGGGGCCGACGGCGTCGGGTCCGAGTCGCGGACGTCGTCCGCGCCGTCGAGCACGTCGACCGGGCTGGAGAACGGCTGGTCGAACAGCTCCTCCAGCTGGATCGCCACCTCGATGGAGGCGTTCATCCCGTCCTCGTACTTCGAGACGGTGCGGCGAGAGACGCCCAGCTCGTTCGCGAGCCGGCCGAGCGACCAGCCGCGCTCCTCGCGCTCGTCGGCCAGCAGGTCGCCGTCGAGGCTGACGTACAGCCCGCCGGGGGCGGCGTAGATGAGCGGGGGCATCCCCTCGACGAACAGGTCGTAGGCGGTGTCCGGGTTGATCACCGGCACGCCGTGTCTGAAGTAGACGACGCCGGGTTTCAGCTCCTCGTCGCGGGTGCGGACCCCGATCACCATCGGCGTCCCTCGGAGGTACTCCCCGAGCCGGCGCATCTCCGCGCCGGTCTCTGCGTCGAGCGCGTCGACGTTGCCGAGGATCTTTAACAGGAGGAGGTCCTCGTCGCGCCGGGCCGCCACGTCGAAGCTCTTGGGCCGGACCGCACACCGGTCGCTGACGAGGAAGCCCGCGTCCTCCAGCATCGCGGTGACGTTCTCGATGAGCGCAGTCCGGGACATAGCCGGAACAAGCGTCTCGGCGTATATATGCGTTGTGTCGTCCGTTTCCCGACGAAACTGCCGCCCGCCTGCGATTTTCGCCGTTCGGAGCGGGAAACGGTTAAATACTCGACCGGCGTCGAATCGCGTTGATTGGAGGCGGGGTCGATCCGAGGCGGGTCGATCCGAGGCGGGGGCGACCCGTGGCAGGTCGATCCGAGGCGGGGGCGACCCGGTCGCCCCCGAAAGGGGCTTGACCCGCCGCCGCGAACCGCGTCGCATGCCGATCGTCGCCGTCGACGACACCGACTCCCGCGAGCGCGGGATGTGCACGACGTACGTGGCGACGCGGATCGCGGAGCGCCTCGCGGACGCCGGCGGCCGGGTTCGGCGGCGGCTGCTCGTCCGCCTGAATCCGGCGGTGAAACACAAGACGCGGGGGAACGCCGCGGTCGCGCTCCACGTCTCCGGCGTCGACGCGGGAGGGGCCGAGGCGGTCGCCGTCGAGGCGGTCGAAGAGTTCGCCGCCGCGTCGGACCCGCGGACCTCGCCGGGCGTCGTCGTCGCCGGTCTCGACGCCGCCGGCGACCCGTTCGACGCGACCGGGTCCCCGATCCCGGAGGCGGTCGCCGCGTTCGCGCGGCGCGCGCTCCGGGAGCGGCTCTCCGTCGCGGAGGCGGTCGGGTTGGCCGACGAACACGGGTTCCGACACGCCGCCGTCGGCCCGGCGGGCGGGGCAGACGCGACCGAGGCGGTGGCGGGACGCGGGCGGATCGGCGCGCTCGCGGCGGTCGGCGCGACGGCCGCGTTCGACGACTGGACCTTCGAGCGGATCGCCTACCGCGAACTCGACCGGTGCGGGACGCCCCGCGAGGTCGGCGTCGAGAGCGTTTTCGCCGCCGCAGAGGAGGGGTACCCGACGGTCTGGGACACCGTCGACCGCGAGACCGGCGCGGCCGTCTGCGTCCCCAACGCTCCCGGCCCGATCCTCTACGGGATCCGGGGCGACGACGCGGACGCGTGTCGGGCGGTCGCGGCCGCCGTCGACGGCGAGCGCGTCGACCGCGCCGCGACGTTCCTGACGAACCAGGGCACCGACGCCCACCTCGCGCCCGGGCGGATCGGGGACCTCCGCGACGGCGCCGGCTACCGCGTCGTCGGGGTGGTTGCGAGCGCGACGGAGACGAAGCGGGGGGGTCACGTCCACGTCGAGGTCGCGGGCGACCGCGGCGCGGTCGGGGCGGGTTCGGGCGAGGCGGGTTCGGGCGAGGAATCCGACGCCGACCGCCTCCGCGCCGTCGCGTTCGCGCCCACGGGTCGGTTTCGGGACCGCGTCCGGGCGCTCCGACCGGGCGACCGCGTCACGCTCTGCGGCGAACACGAGGTGCGGGACGACGCGGACGGGCCCGAAAGCACCCTGAAACTGGAGAAGTTCGCCGTCCGCGACCTCGTCCGGACCGCACCCGCGGTGCCGGCCTGTCCCGAGTGCGGCCGCTCGATGTCCTCTGCGGGGAGGGATCAGGGATACCGGTGTCGCGACTGCGGGACGAGCGCGCCGGGGAAGATCGAGGAACCGATCGAGCGCGACCTCGAGGCGGGGTGGTACGAGGTGCCGCCGAGCGCGCGTCGCCACGTCGCGAAGCCCCTCGTCCGCGGCGGGTTCGACGCGCCGACGCACCCGGAGCGGTGAGTCTAGCCGGAGCGGAGAGGGCCACCCGGAGCGGTAAAGTGGTCGCCGCGCGAGCGGACCGACGTGACCGGAATCGTCTTCCACGCGACGGAGCGGCGCGACGCGGTCGTCGAGTTCTACCGCGAGCGGCTGAACGCGACGGTGCGACTCGAACAACCCGACTGCACGATATTGGAGTTCGACGGCTTCCTGTTCGGGTTCTGCGAGCGCGAGGCGGCCGACGACTGCGGGATACTGACCTTCGTCTACCCGGACCGCGAGGAGGTCGACGCCGCCGCCGAGCGGCTCGGGGAGGCGGTCGTGACGGAACCGCGAGAGAACGAGACGTACGACATCTACCAGTGCTTCGCTCGGGATCCCGAGGGCCGGACCGTCGAGTGTCAGGTCTTCGTAGGCGACGGCGTCGACATCGAGTAGCGCGTCCGGCTACTCGTCGGGGTCCCCAACGTCGCGCTACTCGTCGGTCTCCCGAGCGTCGCGCCACTCGGCCGCCCGGTCCTCGGCGGCCTCGCGGTCGTCGAAGCGTACCCGCTCGTAGGCCGACTCGTCGGTCGCCTGCTCCATCACGTCGAGGCGGACGACGAAGCCGCCGGCCGCGCGCTCGCGGAGCCTGACCGTCGCGTACCCGTCAGATCGCTCCCACTCGGTGACCGTACCGTCGTCGCGCTCTAGCGACCAGCTCATGTCCCGCCGGACGGGCCCCGCGGCTAAAGCGGTGCGGTTCCGGGGGCGCGGCGCCCCGCGAGCGAACGGGGTCGGCCGGGCTCAGTTGAGGGTCCGCCGGGTTCAGTCGCCCGCGCTGGGCGAGCGGTCCGCGCTCGCCGTTCCCTCGGCCTCCGGCGTGGCCGCGTACCCGCACACCGGGCAGACGACGTAGCCGAGCGAGTCGTACGGCACCGACGTCGAGGGGGCGGTCACGTCGCACTCGGGACAGTCGAACGTCGCGGCGTTCTCGGTCGACATGGTACCGGATAGCGTCCGATCGCCCCTAGTTATGCGTCGCTTGCGGTCCCCTCAACGCCATCCTACTTATATACCGAGACCGAACCCCGGCCCGTGACCGACGACGCACACGCGGGCGGGTCGGCGGAGAGCGGGTCGACGCGACCGCACGAGCGACGACGCGAACGGGCCGCGAACCGGCTGGACGCGGTCGGCGCGGCGGGGCTGGTGGCGTTCCCGAGCCGGAACCTCCAGTACCTCACCGGCTTCGCGGAGGAGCCGGGCGAGCGACACTTCTTCCTCGTCGTGCCGGCCGCGAGCGCCGCAGAGTCGGAGCCGGCCCTGCTCGTGCCCGCGCTGTACGAGACGCAGGTGCGGGAGGCGACGACCGTCGCGGAGGTCCGGACGTGGAGCGACGGCGACGACCCGGTCGCGGCGACGCGCGACCTGCTCGCGGACAGGGGGCTCGACGCGGGGCGGCTCCTCGTCGACGACGCGATGTGGGCGACGTTCACGCAGGACCTCCGCGCGGCGGCGCCCGACGCGACGTGGGGGCTGGCGAGCGAGGCGCTCGCGGACCTCCGGGTGCGGAAAGACGAGAGCGAGTTGGCGGCGCTGCGCGAAGCCGGCGAGGTCGCGGACGCCGTCGTCGGGGACCTCCGCGAACTGGGCGGCGACGCCGTCGGCATGACCGAGGCCGCGCTTGCCGACTGGGTCGCGGACCGGCTGGCCGAGCGGGGGGGTCGCGGGGTCAGCTTCGAGACGGTCGTCGCGGCGGGCGAGAACGGCGCGAAACCCCATCACGGCCACGGCGACCGCGAGATCCGGGCGGGCGAGCCGGTCGTCCTCGACTTCGGGACGCGCGTCGACGGCTACCCCTCCGACCAGACGCGGACGCTCGTCTTCGACGGGGAACCGACCGAGGCGTACGCGGAGGTCCACGAGGTCGTACGGGAGGCGCAGGCGGCCGGGGTCGAGGCGGTCGGACCCGGCGTCCCGGCGTCAGCCGTCGACCGCGCCGCCCGCGAGGTGATCGAGGCGGCGGGGTACGGCGACGCGTTCGTCCACCGGACGGGCCACGGCGTGGGGCTGGAGGTCCACGAGGAGCCGTACCTCGTCGCCGGCAACGACCGCCCGCTGGAGCCGGGGATGGTCTGCTCCGTCGAGCCGGGAGTCTACTTGGAAGGGCGCTTCGGCTGTCGGATCGAGGACCTCGTCGTCGTCACCGAGGACGGCTGTGAGCGGCTGAACCGCACCGACCGCGGGTGGGAGTGACGCGCCGAGACCGGCGGCTCGCGGTCGAGTCGAGCGAAGGGTGCGACGGAGAAACGCGGAGACCGGTGCGTCGACGACCGACGCGCGAGTACGGGAGTCGTGTGCCTGCGCCCCCAACCGGAAATTACGGCCGCATAATATAACGGTATTACCGAATTATTTTGGGTGTGTTCGCGGAGTCGGACCGAGGGCGCGTGGGCGTCCGGGGGGCGCCGGGCGTCGTCGGGGGACGCGGGGCTCGGCGAGCGGCCGAGCGGCATCGAAACCATTAGTGTCGCCCGAGCGGAACCGCGAGACATGAGCGACACCGATGCGGACGAGGAGGGCGAGGAGGCCGAGGCGGGGCCGGCCGTCGAACTCGGTGAGGGACCGGACGTGGCCGGCGAGCCGGTCGCCCGCGTCGCGTCGCGGCTCACCTGGCCCGCGACGCGCAGCGACGTTCGCGAGCAGGAGGGCGACGCCGAACTCCGGACGCCCGACGGCCCCCGCGTCCTCGACGACGTGCTCGCGGACAGCGAGGTGCCCCTCTTCGAGAGCCGGAGCGATTTCGTCCAAGAGGTCGAAGACATCGTCGGCCGCGGCCCGGTCGCGACCGAGTAAGCGTCGAGCGCGACGATTCTTTTTATAACCATCCGCCGAGGCGACGAGAACTACTTATAAATCGGCGGTCGGCGCGTGCCTGCGAGCGGCCGGTAGGCCGCGAACCAGCACGCGCGAGGGAGCCAGTCGCCGGAGCGAAGCGGAGGCGGCTGACGAGGCTGGGGAGGCGTGAGGTGCTGTGCGGGGCGGGACTCAAAGGGGCAGTCGCGAGGACAGCGCAGGCGTTCACGAGAGCGAAGCTCTCGTGAGCCAATCAGAACGCTTTGCGTTCTGATGACGACGTAAGCACCGCAGGAGCGAGTGAAACGAGCGACGAGGAGCGTGGTTCGAGAGAGCGAAGCTCTCTCGTCATCCCGAAAATCTCCGATTTTCGGGCGACAGCGAGCGTGCGCTGTCCTCGCGACTGGGGCTTTGGAGTGGTTCGTCGTCGATCCGTTGACGATTACTTATAAATGAACGAACAGAGAGTCGAAGCCGATCCCTGCGCCGAAATCCTATCCACCCATCCCGCCCTCAGCCGATCCGTCGCGGTCCAGCCACGAGGTCGCGACCGCCTCGAACGGCGCGGAGTAGCCCATCAGCGTCGTGCCCAGCACCGCCATCACGAGGACGTAGCCGACCGCGAACGCGTTGATCGTCCCCGCCAAGGCCGGGTCGAACGTCCCCGCGTTCGCGCCGGTGACCGCGACCGTGGCGATGATCAGCGAGAACTCGCCGCGGGTGGTCATCCCGAGACCGACCCGCGTCGACCGGCGGGCGTCGAGGTCGAACGCGCGCCCCGCGAGGTAGCCGGTGACGACCTTCGTCGGCGTGGTCACGACGACGGCGAGCGCGACGAGCGCCGCGACGTCCGCGAACAGCGCGGGGTCCGTGACGAGTCCGATCCAGAAGAAGAACACCGCGGCGAACAGGTCCCGGACCGGCTCTAGGACCGTCTCGATCGTGTGCGCCTGCTCGGTCGGGGCGAACGCCATGCCGACGAAGAAGGCCGCGACCGCCTCGCTGACGCCGAGCGCGAGCGCCGCGCCGGCGACGAAGGCGACCGCGGCCACGGCGCGCAGCGCCACGAACTCCCGGTTGTCGGTCGCGACGATCCGGTCGAAGACCGGGGTCCCGAACCGCACCACCGCGAGCAGCCCGAGGATGAATCCGAGCGCGATACCCACGTCGGTCGCGGCCGCGCCGACGTCGCCGCCGCCGAGGACCAAGGCGGACGCGACCGAGAGGTAGACGGCGATGAAGAGGTCTTCGTACACCAGCGTGCCGAGCATCGGCTCCGCCTCGTCGTTGGCGATCCAGCCGAGGTCGATGAGCGACTTCGTGATCACCGCCGACGAGGAGATGTAGACGATCCCCGCGATCAGGAACGCCGGGAGGAACGCGCCGAAGACGAGCCGGCCGAGGACGAGGCCGACCCCGAAGTTCGCCAGATCGATCGTGCCGGCGATCCCGATCGGGCGCCAGCGGGCGAAGAGGCGGTCGAGGTTGAACTCAAGTCCCAAAAAGAAGAGGAGGAAGACGATCCCCAGCTCCGCGCCGAGGGAGATGAACTCCGTCTCGGGGACGTAGACGGTCCCGACGGTCGGGAACGCGAGTCGACCGAGGACGAACTCCCCGAGCAGCATCCCGACGAGGATGTACGCGGGGATCACGGACTGGCCGAGGCGGTTCGCGACCGCGCCGGCGACCGCGACCGCGACGAACATGACGCCGACGTCGAGCAGCGCCACTACCGGTCACCGCCGGGAGGGCCGACGACGGTGGTGCCCGGGGCGACCGCGGCTCCGGCACTCGCCGCGCCGTGCCGACCGGTCATTCGGTGAGGATCTCCTCGAACGCCGCGCAGTCCTCGGGCGTGCCGACCCCGATCAGGGTGTCGCCCTCGCGGAGGGTGGTCTCGGCGTCGGGGCTGTCGAGCACCTCGTCGCCGCGCTGGATCGCGACGACGGCGAGTCCGGTCCGGTTGCCGATGTCGGCGCTCGCCAGCGTCTCGCCGACGAGCGGCGACCCCGGGGGAAGCTCGTACCACTCCAAGAGGATCCCGCCCGGCAGCGTCGTCTCTTGGGTGTCCGGTTCGACCGGCTGGAAGTACGCCCCCTCGATGATCGAGCCGATCGTCCGCGCGAGGTCGTCCGAGAACTCGAACGCCTTCTCGGAGTCGGCGTCCGGGTCGCTCCGCCGGAACACCTCGCGTTTCCCGGTGTTGTGGATGACGACGACCATCTCCTCGCCGCCGCCTAACTCGATCTCGAACTTCTTCCCGACCCCCGGGAGGTCGGACTCGGTGATCGTCATACGGGCATCAGCCCGCCCACCGTAATATGTCTGTACGTCGGTCGACGAGAGTCGCGTCCGCGATCGGTCCGAGGCCGCGTCAGTCCGGGATCGCGTCGGTCCGAGGCCGCACAGTCGGAAACCCCGTCCGACGCGCGTCGGCTACGCGTCCGGCGCGCACCAAACGCTAAGTGGGGAGAGATCGAGAGAACGGGTATGTGGGGCTCGCGCGGAGGCCGGGACCGGCGGACGGTGGTCTGTATCGCGTGCGGGGACTCTGTGTTGCGGGAGGACGCGCGCGAGTACGACAAGGAGGGCGACCGCTGGAACCGGCGCGACAAGGAGTTCGAGTACCTCTGTGCCGACTGTGACGACGAGATATCACACCAGCCCCGCGACGGTCTCGAATCGCTGATCTGCTCGATCGAGTCGGGCGAACTGTCCACTGAGGAGTTCCTCGGCCGCTACGTCGACGCCGTGACGGGAGACGACGATCGGACGGACGGCGAGGGGCGGACCGGCGGCGAGGGGCGGACCGGCGGCGAGGAGCGGGGAACCGACGCCCGGGATCGCTCGGAGTACGGACGGTCCGACCGCGACCGCTCCGATGGCGGCCGCACCGACCGCGACCGCTCCGACGGTAGCCACACCGACCGCGACCGCTTCGATCGCGACCGATAATTCTACCCGTCGCGGCTCGGTACCGTGACCGTACGCATGACCGCCCTCCGCTCGGTAGCCCCCGCTTCCGATCCCGTCCTCTCCGCTTTCGACCCCGCTCCCGCTGCTTTCGACTCCGCTTTCGCCGCCTTCGACTCCGCTTTCGCCGCGATCGGCGCCGTCGACTCATCTCTCGCCGCGATCGGTACGGTCGACCCCGTCCCGACCGCGATCGGCGCCGCCGCCCTGATCGTCGGCCTCGCGTTCCTCGGGTACGGCGCGAGCGGGACCATCGACGCGCTCCGGGTCCTCCGGACGACCGCGACCGATCCCGCCGGTCTCGACGGCGCGGAGCGTCGGATTCGGGTCACCGGCCGGGCGGCGGCGATCGACCGCGAAACGCTTCCGTCGCCGTTCGGCGGCGACCCGTGTCTCTGCCTCGACTACGACGTCTCCGAACTCCGCAGCCAGGGGAAGGGGCAGTCGTGGGTCGCGATCGACGGCGGGGAGGCCGGAGTCCCCTTCCGCGTCGAGGACGGCGGGACCGGCGTCCGGGTCGACCCCGCGGCGGCGGCGTTCTCGCTCGACGTCGACGCGAAGATCAAGCTTGACGCCGGCGAGGAGCCGCCGGAGCGCGTCCGCGGGTTCATCGACGCGGTCGACGAGGTCGACGCCGCGGAGACCGGCTACGAGGTCGGGCCGCTCACGATCGGCGACGACCCGCGACGCCGGTACGTCCAGCGGACGCTCCGCCCGGGCGACGAGGTGACGGTTGTCGGGGACAGCGAGGCGTTCCCGGACGCGCCCGTCGGGGAGGTGAAATCGCGGATCGCGGACGGGTCGCCGTTCGTCGTCTCGGACGCGGGCGCGCGACGGACCGCGCTGCGTCTGGTGGGCGCGTCGGCGGTTCCGCTCGTCCTCGGTACGGTCGCGCTCGCGGCCGCTGGACTGGCGCTGTCGCCCGCGGTGGCGGCGCTCGTCTGAGGCCGCGGGGTGGCGGCGCCCGCCGGCCCGACGGGCGTTCGGCCGGGGGTCGAGGGGTCGTTTCCCGCCGCCCGACAGGCCTTTCTAACGGACCCGCGTTGGTGGAGGTATGTCAGACGACGAGCCGAAGCCCGGGTCCGCCGAGGACCAGGGCCCCGTGACGATCACGCCGGCGCTCGCGGACCGACTCGCGGAGAAGCGCGAGGAGCTGTTCGAGGAGTTCGAGATCCGCGACGAGTTCCCGAGCGAGGTCCTCCGCGAGGCGGAGGCGCGGACGGAGGGCGTCTACGACGAGATCGAAGCCGAGATCGACGAGCGCGAGGACCTCCGCGACCTCACGACGTGGACCACCGACCCGGTCGACGCGCAGGACTTCGACGACGCCATCTCGATCAAACGCGAGGAGGGGGCCTACCGGCTGTGGGTCCACATCGCGGACGTGACCCACTACGTCACCCCCGACACCGCGATGTGGGAGGAGGCGGTCGACCGCGCCAACACCGTCTACCTGCCCGACTACACGATCCACATGCTCCCGCCGGTGCTGGCCGAGACCGTCTGCTCGCTCGTCCCCGACGAGGACCGCCTCGCGCACACGGTCGAGATGGAAATCGACGAGGAGACGCTCTCCTTCGAGGACATCGACATCTACAAGTCGGTGATCAACTCCGACGAGCGCCTCACCTACTCGGAGTGTGAGAACCGCCTCGAAGACCCCGAGTTACCGCTGAGCGAGGAGAATCAGCTCGCCTTCGAACTCGCGGACCGCATGCACGAGCAGCGCAAGGCGGACGGCTCGCTCGTCTTAAACCCGCGCCGCGACCGCGCGCACACCATCATCGAGGAGTCGATGCTGAAGGCGAACAAGGCGGTGACGCACACGCTGATGTGGGACCGCGGCGTCGAGGCGATGTACCGCGTCCACCCGCAGCCGACCCCCGACCAGTGGAACGAGGCCTTAAAGGAGATCCAGGAGCTGGACGGCGTCTCCATCCCCGGCGACGCGTGGGGCGACGACCCGCGGAAGGCGGTCAACGCCGCCCTCGAAGAGTCGCCCGAGCGCCAGCTCAACAAGATCCAGCGCGCCGTGCTGAAGGTGATGCCGCGCGCGAAGTACATGAATGACCCGTTCGGCGGCCACCACGCGCTCAACTTCGACATCTACGGCCACTTCACCTCGCCCATCCGCCGGCTCTCCGACACGATCAACCACTGGATCGTCCACGAGAACGACGTGCCCGAGAACCTCCTCGAGCTCTGCGACCACGCCAGCGACAAACAGAAGGACGGCGAGACCGCCGAGCGGCTCTACAAGCAGTTCCTTCAGGAGGAGGGACTCGACCCCCACGCGGTCAACAACCGCGGCGTCGAGGTCGTCGAGGACTCCGAGGAAGCGAAGCACACGACGTGAGCCGAGAGATATAGGCCGGTGCGGCCACAAGGCATGGTATGGACGCGCACGACCACGGCGGCGACTCGGACCGACACCGGACGAACGCGCTCGAGCCGACCGGCGACGCCGGGCGCGACGCGGAACGCGCGGCGACTGTCGGCGGCTTCACAGGGGCCGTCCTCGGCGCTCGCGGCGGGCCCGTCGGCGCGGGAATCGGCGCCCTCCTCGGCGGCTCGACCGGCTACGCGGTCGGATACGCGCT
The DNA here is from genome assembly GCF_018623055.1 of Halorubrum sp. 2020YC2. Lineage (NCBI taxonomy): Archaea > Methanobacteriati > Methanobacteriota > Halobacteria > Halobacteriales > Haloferacaceae > Halorubrum > Halorubrum sp. 2020YC2. The sequence continues at coordinate 2,976,946 of NZ_CP076019.1, read as the reverse complement.
GAGCGAGCTGGAGGCCGCCGCCGAGACCGACCACGACGACGGGTCCGAGCCGGCGACAGAACCGGACGAGGGCGGAGCGAGCGGGACGGACGACGGCCCGGTGACGATCCGGGTCGAGGACGAAAGCGGCGACGACCGCAGCGAACACGGCGAAGGCGACCACGAGGAACACGACGCGGACGGCGACCGCGATGACATCGAAGACGGCGAACACGGCGAAGGCGACCACGAGGAACACGACGCGGACGGCGACCGAGACGACGAGCACGGCGCCTGACGCGTCGCCGCCGCGAGGCGAGGCTCGATTGGTTGCGAGAACGGTCCGATCGAGTGGTTGACGTATCGCATCGTCTATCCGCGGGAAGACGCCGGACCTCGCCGCGTGTCACGGCCGGGTCGCGCCGGACGCTACAGCGACGACGTGTACAACAACAGTCCGACGGCGATAAGCGAGACGAGCAGAATCCACCCGACCATGATGACGCCCATCTGCCGGTGCGTGAGGTTCGTTCCCTCGAGTATCTCGGAGACGCCCATACGAGAGCCAACTTACTCGGAGTATATAAGCGGACTGGGTCCGCCAGCGGTCGTCGACGCCGGAGAGCGATCCGGTCGTCACCGGCGATCCGGTGGACTTCGGCCGGATTCCGGGCGCGGAACTGCGCGAACACGGAGACGCCTCTCGCGGCGCAAAAACATGGACTCGCGGGGGTCCCGTGAGCGTCAGCGAACGGGACCACGCGAGGGAACGACTGAACGACCGAAGGGAGTGAAAGAGTGGACTCGCGGGGATTTTGAACCAGAACCAGACGTGCTCGCTCGCTTCGCTCGGTGCGCGCGACTGGTAGGGTTCAAATCCCGCTCGTCACAGTTTGCGCCGCTCGCGAGGTTGCTCGCGGCGCAAAAACATGGACTCGCGGGGGTCCCGTGAGCGTCAGCGAACGGGACCACGCGAGGGAACGACTGAACGACCGAAGGGAGTGAAAGAGTGGACTCGCGGGGATTTGAACCCCGGGCCTCTTCCTTGCGAAGGAAGCGATCTGCCGCTGATCTACGAGCCCGCATCACGAGACAATCGCCGTTCGTATTTGTACCTTACCTTTCGATGACCGGTGCGGGAGTGGCTCTCACCCGGGAGCGAACGCGTTCGGTTGACCGCCGGAAACGCCGCGAATCCGGCCGGCACCGACGGGGTTAGGTATCCGGCGCGAAAACCTCAGAGTCAAGCGGATGTCGGTCCGGTCCGCAGCCAAATAACGCATCTGAGACGCATCCCAGATTCGTTACCCTTTTGACCGCGGACGACCGACTACGGAGTATGTCAGACGCGACGGCGACCGACGCGAACGCCGACGTGGACCCGGCCGCGCTCGCGGCCCTCAAACACGTCGGGCTGGTCGGCGGCCTCTCCGAGACGAAGGTGTCGTGCGCGGCGCTTGGCGACCGGCTCGACGCCTCCACGCAGACCGCCTCCCGACGCCTCCAGACGCTCGAATCCGCGGGCTACGTCGAGCGCGACGTGGTCAGCGACGGGCAGTGGGTCCGCGTGACGGACGCGGGCGAGGCCGCGCTCCGCGCGGCGTACGCCGACTACCGCCGGCTGTTCGAGTCGGACGTCGAGCTGGCGCTCCGCGGCGCAATCACCGGCGGGATGGGCGAGGGGCGCCACTACATCACGCTGCCGGGCTACGCCGAGCAGTTCCGCGAGCGCCTCGGCTACGACCCGTTCCCGGGCACGCTCAACGTGAACCTCACCGAGGAGAGCGTCCGCCGGCGCGGCGAGATGGCCGGCATCGACGCCGTCCCCATCGACGCGTGGGAGGGCGAGGACCGAACCTACGGCGCCGCCACCTGCTACGGGGTCACCCTCGTCGCGGGCGACGAGCGCTACGAGGAGGTCCACGCCATCGTCCCCGACCGCACCCACCACGACGACGACCAGCTGGAGCTGATCGCGCCGGACCGCCTGCGCGACGCGCTCAACCTCGAAGACGGCGACGGCGTGGAGGTCCGCGTCGAGCCGACGAGCCGCGCCGACGAGCCCGACTCGACCGCGGTCGAGACGGAGGTCGCCTGATGCGCGCCGACGTCGACGCCGATCCGGAGACGGGCACGGGCGCGGCCGGCGAGACCGACGCCGCCGAGGCGGACGCCGCGGAGACCACCGACCCCGTCGAGCGCGCGCTCGACGCGTTCCGCGCGGGCGACCCCGTCTGCGTCCACGACTTCGCGGACCGCGAGGGCGAGACGGACATCGTCTACCCGGCGGGCGCGGTGGACGAGGCCGCGGTCGCGCACATGCGCAACGACGCCGGCGGGCTGGTCTGCGTGGCCGTGAGCGACGCGGTCGGAGACGCGTTCGACCTGCCGTTCCTCGCGGACGCGCTCGATCACCCCGCGGTCGACGACGACCCCGACTACGACGACCGCTCCTCGTTCTCGCTGCCCGTGAACCACCGCGACACGTTCACCGGGATCACGGACGCGGACCGCGCGAAGACCATCGTCGAGGTGGCGAACGCGGCCGGCCGCGTCCGCGACGATCCCGCCGGCTACGGACCGGAGGACTTCGCGGCCGAGTTCCGGGCGCCCGGCCACGTCCACGTGCTGCGCGGCGACCGCGACGGCCTCGCGGGGCGGACCGGCCACACCGAACTCGGCCTCGCGATGGCCGAGGCCGTGGGCGCCGCGCCCGCCGCAGTCGTCTGCGAGATGCTGGACGACGAGACCGGCGACGCGCTCGCGCCCGCGGACGCCGCCGCCTACGCGGCCCGCCGCGACATCCCCTACGTCGAGGGCGCGGCCCTCGTCGAGGCGCTGAAGTAGAACCTCTCACGCTGCTGTCGGCGCGCGCCTCCGAGCGGCCGTTTTTAAACGGTCGCGAGGAGCGCGTGCGGGGTCACCGGCGCGTAGCGCCGGCTGCCAGAGGGACCTTCGGTCCCTCGCTGGAGTCAGTCGCCCGGAGCGAAGCGGAGGGCGACCGACGAGGCTGGGGAGGCGTGAGGTGCTGTGCGGAGCGGTGCGGGGCGGGACTCAAAGGGGCAGCCGGGAGGACGAAACACGACGATGTAAGCACCGCAAGGAAGGAGCGGGAGCGACTGACTGAGGAGCGCAACGAGTCGCGCGAGTCCTCCCGGCTGGGGCTTTGGAGGTGTTCACCGTGGAATCGTCGATCACGTATTACAGAGCGACTGGGGCTTTGGAGGCCCTCACCGCCGATCCGCAGTCTGTTATTTATAACTGAGCGGCCGGGCCTTCGGAGTGGTTCGCCGTCGCTCCGTCACCAGAGTCCGACCTCGCTTCCTCGCGACAGCCTCGGCCGGTTGTCACAGTTTTAAGCCCGCCGGCCGCAACCGGGTACTATGGGATTCGACGAGATGGACGTCGACACGATCTGGAAGAACGGGGAGTTCCTCGACTGGGAGGACGCGACGACCCACGTTCTGACCCACGCGCTCCACTACGGGAGCGGCGTGTTCGAGGGCGTTCGCTGCTACGACACGGATCGGGGACCGGCCGTCTTCCGCTGGGACGAACACCTCGACCGACTGTTCGACTCCGCGAAGATGTACGACATGGACATCGAACACTCGCGAGAGGAGATCACCGAGGCCACCCTCGAGCTCCTCGACCGGCAGGACCTGGAGTCCTGTTACATCCGGCCGATCGCCTACTACGGCTACGACTCGCTGGGCGTCTCGCCCGAGGGGTGCCCGACCGACCTCGTGCTCGCCGCGTGGCCGTGGGGCGCGTACCTCGGCGAGGAGGCGCTCGAGGACGGCGTCGACGTGATGGTCTCCTCGTGGCGGAAGCACGCCTCCTCGCAGGTGCCGACGAACGTGAAGACGACGGGCCTCTACGTCAACTCCATGCTGGCGGGCGAGGAGGCGCGCCGGAACGGCTACGTCGAGGCCATCGTCCTCAACAAGGAGGGCAACGTCGCGGAGGGGCCCGGCGAGAACGTCTTCATGGTCAACGACGGCGAGATATACACCACCGGCCCGGCGCAGTCCATCCTCGAAGGGATCACCCGCGACACCGTGATCACCCTCGCGGAGGAGCGCGGCTACGAGGTCCACGACGAGGCCGTCATCTCCCGGGGACAGCTGTACACCGCCGACGAACTGTTCTTCACCGGCTCCGCCGCGGAGGTCACGCCGATCCGCTCGGTCGACGACACCGAGATCGGCGCGGGCACCCGCGGCCCGGTGACCGAGGAGCTACAGAGCGCCTTCTTCGATCTGGTCGAGCGGCGGACCGACGACCACGACGAGTGGTTCACCTACCTGTAAACTACCCTACCCTACTCCCTCGGCGCTGTGCGCCTCGGTCCTTGAGGGTAGGGCTTTGACGTGGACTCCCGGCAATCAGTCCCCAGTAATAGGCTGGTGACTCTCACCGTTCAACGTCCCACCATTTATACGCACGTCTACTGGTGCGTCTCCGTTCCCCGACTTGGGCGAGGAACGGAGGCTGTGTGTCTGTTTCCGGGCGTATCGCACCCCGATATTCTTCGCCGCATTGTAGTCCGCGTTGACCTCATACCCGCATTTCTGGCACTCGAAGTGTTCTCCTTGGCGGTTCGCTTCGTGCGTAAAGCCACAGTCCGTCCGAGAACACCGTTGGGACGTGTGGTTCGGCTCAACCTCTTCCACAGAAACTCCCTGCTCTGGTGACTTATAGGAGACGTACTCGGCGAGGCGTCGGAACGCCCACACGTGGTGCCACTTCGCGTCCGGAAGCCGCTCGCGGATGTCCGTTAGGTCCTCGAACACGATCACGTTACAGTCGTGTTCGACGGCTTCCGAAACGATCTCGTTGGCAACCGTGTGGATGTACTGTTTCCGCCACGCTTCTTCGCGCTTTCCGAGCCGAAGCAGCGCGTTGTGTGCGGCCTGGGTTCCGCGCTGTTGCATCTCACCACGCCGCTTCTCGAACTCGCGGCACCAATGGTCGTACTCGTCTCCCTGCCAGAACGTGCCGGTCGAAGCTGCTGCGAGGCTGTTGACCCCAAGGTCGATACCGAGGACTGTTTGGTGCCCGGAATCTGCCGAAACCTCGGGCTCGTCGTCATCGTACTTCCGGGTCGTAATGTGGAAGTAGAACTCGTCGGCCGCCTTGTCGTATTGGAGTGTACTAGCCCGGAACTCGTACTCTTCGGAAAGAACGTACTGTTCGTAGGGCGTTGGGCTATCTGCCGGGAGTTCAAAGTCGCACTCAACACGCCCGTTGACGGTTGAAAGCGAGACTTTGTTTCGGTAGAATGTGGCGCTTCGCTTGTCATAGAGCATACTCCACGAGGTGAACTCCGGTCGACTCACGCGCTTGCCCTGTTTCCACCGTTCGACACACCCTGTCGTTGCTTGGACGGCACGTCGGATGGCCTCTTGGACGAGGTTCGCGGTGAGTTCCGTTTCCTCTCGCAGTTCCGCATAGAGCGCATCCCGTGCGGTCGCGTTCGCCGTAACGCAATTCGTGTAGGAGCGATCGTCCCAACAGAACTCGGCGGCACGGTTTGCACAGTGAAGGAACTGGCGAGCTGACTCGTGGAGGTCGTCGCGTCGCTCATCGGGAACGATGAGTTTGACCGGCGCGGTTCGGCGCACCTCCATACTTCAGATGAAGAGCTATCGGTTCTTATTATTTGGGAGTCAGGTGGCCAGAGTATGCCGGTTGTGTCGTACCATGTCGGTTTCCTCTCCGACCTACTCGCTCGCTTCGCTCACCCCTTGAGGTCGGAGGCTCCGCCTTGTATAATGCTGAGTACGCCTCGCCGAACGCGAGCGCCTCACTCACCGGAGCCGCTTCCCTCGGCCGCCGACCCGTCTCCGTCGGCCGGGGTCCCGTCGCCCGGGGTCCCGTCGGTCCGGACGTGTCCGTACCCGTCGGGCGTGTCCGCGCCGTCGCCCTCGGTCGGGGCCTCCTCGTGGACGGGGACCTGATGGGCGGACTCCGCGAACCCGGCGGAGAGGACCCGCGTCATCCCCTCCTCGACGGTCTCGCCGGTCTCCTCGACGCGCTCCGGCTCAACCTCGATGACGAAGCCGGTGGTGATGTTCGGCGCGGTCGGCATGAACAAGACGATCTTCCCGTCGCGGGTCTTCTTTCCGGTCCGGAAGGCGGTCATCCGGATCCCCGGCCACGTCTCGATGTACACCGGGCTCTGAAGCTCGTCGGTGCCGGAGATGGCCGTCTCGATCGCGAGCTTCGAGGCGTTGTACACCACCCGGAGCGCGGGGATCCGGTTTATCGTGTCGTCCACCGCCGACTCCGCCAGCCGGCCGAGGGTGGTCCGCATGAAATAGCCCACCGCGAGCACGACGGTCGCGAACACCGCGAACGCGATAACGACGCGGGAGACGGGCTCTAGCGGGGTCGGAATGATGTTGGGTTGGAGGTCCTCGATGAGCGGGATCGACGCGATGTACTGGTAGATCCAGCGGAGGACTAACAGGAGAACGAGGAGCGGCGCCAGCACGATGAGCCCGCTGGCGAAATCGCGTTTCCACGTGGACATCTATCGCGTTGGTATGTGTCGGCAATCCTTAAAGGGGCTTCCACGCGCCGGCGACGCGCGGCCGACTGCGGTCGATCGCCGCCCGATTACTGCCCCAGAACCGCCCGGACCGCGAACGTCAGGTTCTCCTTGCGCTCGCGGACGCGCCGGTAGAAGTACGAGAGCCACTTGCCGCCGTACGGGGCGTACTGGTACACGTCGACCCCCTGCGCGGCCAGGTCGCGCTGGGCGTCCTCCCGGACCCCCATCAGCATCTGGACCTCGTAGTCGGCGCCGTGGTCGCGCGAGAGTCGGTCCGCCAGCGAGATCATCTCCGGGTCGTGGCTGCCGACCGCGACCCCGCGGTCGCGGCGCTCGAAGAGGAGCCGGAGGTCGTCGCGGTACGCCTCGTCGACGTCCGCCTTTTCGGTGTACGCGATCGACGACGGCTCGTCGTACGCGCCCTTCACGAGCCGGATTTTTCCCGGAACATCGATCAGGCGGTCGAGGTCGTCGGCGGTGCGTTTCAGGTTCGACTGGATGCACTGGCCGACGCTCCACGGGTAGTCGGCGGCGATGGACTCGAACGCGTCGAGAGTGGCGTCGGTGGTGTCGGCGTCCTCCATGTCACACCAGACGAACGCGTCGAGTTCGTCGGCGCGCGCGACGATCTCGCGGTAGTGTTCCTCGAACAGGTCGGCCGAGACGTCCATCCCGATCTGGGAGGGTTTCACCGAGACGCAGGCGTCGAGCCCGCTGCCGGCGATGTCGTCGAGCAGTTCGAGGTACGCGTCGGTGTCCGCGCGGGCCTCCGCGGGGTCGGCGTAGTGCTCGCCCAGCAGGTTGAGGATGACCGCGACGCCGTCCTCGTTCGACGCGCGAGCGTGGTCGAGGGCCGCCGGGACGCTCTCGCCGGCGACGAACCGCCGGGCGATGGGGGGAATCATACTGACTGTTCCGGACGGGGCGAACTTTACTGTTGTCGACCCGGCGGCGGTGACCGCAAGACCGCGCACGGAGCGGCCGACGCGCGGTCCCCCCGGCGGCGGATCCGGGGTTTATAACATCCCGGGCGTCGCCCGTGAGGACATGATCGGTGCGCTCGTCGCGACCGCGTTCTGGGCGATGCTCCCGGCGTACGTCCCGAACAACGCCGCGGTGTTGGCCGGCGGGGGACGCCCGATAGACGGCGGCCGCGAATGGCGCGGCGCGCGGCTGCTCGGCGACGGGAAGACGTGGCGCGGCACCGCGGTCGGCACGCTGGTGGGAGTCTGCCTCGCGCTCGCGCTCAACGCGCTCGCGGAGCCGGCGAGCGCCGCGCTCGGCGTCGCCCTCCCGACGTTCGCGCTCCCGGCCGCGTTCGCGCTCGCGTTCGGCGCGATGTGCGGCGACATCGGCGCCTCCTTCCTCAAGCGGCGGTCCGGCCGCGAGCGCGGCGCCGCGTTCCCCGGACTCGACCAGCTCGACTTCGTCGTCGGCGCGCTGGGACTCGCCTTCCTCGTCGACGCCGACTGGGCGCTGGCGACCTTCACCCCTCGCGTCTTGGCGGTCGTCCTCGTGATGACTCCCGTCCTCCACGTCGTCACGAACGTCGCGGCCTACGCGCTCGGCGTGAAGAACGAGCCGTGGTGAACGGGACGTGAGTTCCGTTCTCGTCGGTGAATCATCTGTGAGGTTTCGTATCCTCGTTGTTTTTCGCAGGAACTGATCGCTCTTCCGCGTAATTCCCGCTGACGAGAACGGCAGAAAGATATATATGTTGGTGTGGCATAGCGTGTCACGCATGTCCAGTAGCGCACCCGGCTCGGACGACGACGTGTTCGACGAGTTCCTCTCCGACCACGGTCACGAAACCGAAATCGTAGACTGGGAGCGATCGTATAACAAGCTCCAGTGTCCCGAGTGCGGTGCGCTCCACGAGGAGGGAACGGCGCGGTGTTCGGTCTGCGACTGGCGACCGAACTGACGCCCGCGGGCGTCGAGGCGTTTTACTTCGCCGCGCTCCCCGAATTTTCTTTCCGTCATACTCCCCGGTAGTATTATGTGGAATTACCCGATAGTGACTACTATGCCGACCTGTCAGAACTGCGGCTCGTTCGTCACGACAGATTACGTTCGGGTGTTCACGCCGAACGAGGTCGATCGGCCCCGCGTCTGTCCGGCCTGCGAGGACCTGGTCCGCGACGGCGCCGACGTCCGGGAAGCGCGCGCGACGCGGAGCACCTGACGGCCCGGTGGCGCGATGAGGCACCGGTTCGTCGCGGTCGGAGGGCGGCTCGCATCGACGATCGTCGAGCCACGGCGTTTAAGGAGAACCGGAATCTCGACGTAACAATGACCGATACTACGGTGACGCGGCTGTTCGGGGGGCCGGGCAGCGGGAAGACGACCGCGCTCTTGGACCGCGTCGAGGAGATACTGGAGACCGAGGACGCCGACGTGCGCGACGTGCTCGTCGTCTCGTACACGCGCGCGGCCGCCGCCGAGATCCGCGAGCGGCTCGCGGAGCGGCTCGACATCTCGCCGCGCAGCCTCCAGGGGAACGTGAGCACGATGCACGCGAAGGCGTACGAGCTGCTCGACCTCTCGCGGGGCGACGTGGTGGGCGAGGACGACAAGGAGTCGTTCTGCGAGGAGTACGGCATCGAGTTCGAGGACCAGCACGGCGGCGCGGGCCGCCGGACCGCGCGGTCGACGACCATCGGCAACAAGATCATCGCCACCTCGCAGTGGCTCCAGCGCACCGAGCGCGACGTGGCCGACTGGTACGACGTGCCCTTCCAGTGGAACGTCGAGGAGGTCCGCCTCCCGCCCGAGGAGGACCCGAACGCTCAGGAGGGCAACAAGTACACCCCGACGTGGCCCTCCGACGACGAGCGGATCGACATCCCGGAAACGATCCGAGCGTGGCGCGCGTACAAGGGCGACAACGACCTCGTCGGCTTCGCGGACATGCTCGAACGGGTCGCGCAGCGCTCGCTCGTGCCGAACGTCGACTACCTGATCATCGACGAGTTCCAGGACATCACGACGCTCCAGTACAACGTCTTCGAGGAGTGGCGGCCGCACATGGAGAAGGTCCTGATCGCCGGCGACGACGACCAGGTCGTCTACGCGTGGCAGGGCGCCGACCCCGACCTCCTCTTGGACACCGACGTCGACGAGGACGTTGTGCTCCCGAACTCCTACCGGCTCCCCTCGGAGATCCTCAACGTCGTCAACGCGGAGATCCGCCACATCGACAAGCGGCAGGAGAAGGACCTCCACCCGCGCAAGGAGGGCGGGACCGTCGAGGCGATCCAGTCGCCCTCGATGATCGAGCTCGTCCGGAACGTCCGGTACACCGTCGAGGACGACGAGGGCGACATCATGTGCCTGTTCCGGGCGCGCTACCAGATGTTCGACTTCATCGACGAGTTCATCGACCACGGCATCCCCTTCTCGATGCTCACCGACGGGCGGATGTGGACCGACCGGGTCCAAGACTACGTGAGCGCCATCGAGAAGGCGGAGGCCGGCGACCCCGTGAACGGGCTGGAGGCCCGGCGGCTGGCCGACATGCTTCAGGACTCCGCGTTCGGGACCCACGACCGCGACGAGTTCTACGACTTCCTCGACGACCGCGAGGAGGCGGCCGACGCCGACGACGTCTCGCTGATCGAGGTCTCGGCCGACACGCTCGACGACTACATCCCCTTCATGCCGGACACCGCGAGCGCCGACGACATGGTCCGGAAGGTGACGAGCTTCCAGCGGAAGTCGATGGGCGCGTACTTCGCGGGCGACTACCAGGGGACCGACCCGACCCGCGTCCGCGTCGGCACCATCCACTCCGCGAAGGGCCGCGAGGCCGACCACGTGTTCGTCGCGACCGACCTCACGGAGAAGGTGGTCGAGCAGATGGCGGCCTCCATCGACGACCCGACGGACGTCGACGGCGTCGAGGAGTTCACGAAGTCGACCAGCCCCGTCCCCCTGCTCACGGACAACGAGCGCCGCGTCTTCTACGTCGGGATGTCCCGCGCCCGCGAGCGGCTCGTGATCATGGAGAGCCTGATCAGCGGCGCGCCGACGCTCCCGATCAGCGTCCTGCTGTTCGACGAGCTCCGCGAGGAGCCGGCACAGGAGCTCGTCGAGGAGGTCCAAGCGGAGCTGGCGGTGCCCGAGCCGGAGCCGTGAGCGGGAGAGAGCCGGTCCCCCACGAGCCGGCCGGTGGCGAACTCCGCCCGCTTCGGACCGACCTCCGCCCCGTCGTCAAGGCGGTCAGCGAGGCCGACGCGGCCGCGTTCATCGCCGTCGGTGACCGCTTCGACGACGGCCTGCGCTACCTCACGCGCTTTTCGGGACCGGACCGGCCGTCCGCGCTGGCCGTCGTTCCCGGCGACGGAGCGGCCGCCGAGAGCGACGGGTCGGACGCCGACGCCCCCGCGGGGCGCGCGGTCCTCTGTGCCCCCGCGCTGTTCCGCGAACAGGCAGAGCGGGAGTTCGTCGCAGGCGCGCGAGACTCGGCTCCCCAGTCGGCGGACGACACGGGGGACGACGCCGACGGCGGGTTTCACGACGGGGTCGTCCGCGAGGTCCGGACGGAGAACGTCGGAGACCACGCCGGCGAACGCGCGGCCGCGGTCGTGGCCGACCTCATCGACGGCGGCGAGGAGGACGAGACCGGAACCGCCGACAGAACCGTACTCACCCCCGCGTCGCTCCCCCACGACGCCGCGGTGTACGTCGAGCGCGCGGGCAACGAACTGGCGTCGACGGACGCCGTCGCGGCCGCCCGGACGCGCAAGACGCCGGCGGAGGTCGACCGGATCCGGCGCGTCCAGCGCGCGGCGGTCGCCGGTCTCGCCCGCGCCGAGGCGGTGCTCGCGGAGAGCGAGGTCACCGATGAGAGCGACGAGAAGGCGGCTGACGACGGGACCGCCGACGGCCGGCGGCCGCCGCTCCGCTGGGCGGACGACCCGCTGACGACGGAGCGGCTCCGCCGCGAAGTGAACGCCGCGCTCGCCGGTCGCGGCGTCCGCGACGCCGGCAACACGGTGATCGGGGCCGGGCCGTCCGCGGCCGACCTCCACTACGTCGGCAACGACCCGATCCGGCCGGGCGAGACGGTTCTTCTAGACGTCTCCCCGCGCGGCCCGGACGGCTACTACGGCGACGTCACCCGGACGTTCATCGTCGACGGCGACGGCGGCTGGGAGCGCCGGGCGTACGTCGCGGTCGAGGCCGCCCGCGAGGCCGCGCTCGCGGAGGTCGAACCCGGCGTGCCGGCCAAGACGGTCCACGGCGAGGCGGCCGCAGAGCTCACCGCTTACGGCTTCGACCCGACCGCGGGCGAGGGCGAGGCCGGCTTCACCCACGGCACCGGCCACGGCGTCGGGATGAGCCTCCACGAGGGGCCGTCGCTGTCGGGCGTGGGCGAACTGCGGCCGGGCCACGTCGTGACGATAGAGCCCGGCGTCTACGACCCGGACGTTGGCGGCGTCAGACTGGAGGACCTGATCCTCGTCACCGACGACGGGTACGAGCTACTGGCGGAGTACCCGTTCGGGATCGCTCCCGGTCCGGACTCGGACTGAGTTCCGTCGGCTACCGTCCCGTCTCGTCGGCGCCGTCGACCGCCGCGGCGTCCGTCGATTCGGACTCGCTCGCAGTCCCGGAATTCCCGTCCACGCTCGCCGCGCTCTCGTCCGCGTCCGTCGAACCGCCGCGCAGCTGTCGGGGCAACAGTCCGGAGAGGAACTTGCGGGCGATCCGCGCCGGGTCGAGGAAGTACTGCGGGAGGACGACCATCGCCGCGGCGACGACCAGCAGGCCGACGCCGAGAGCAACTTCGCCGGCGAACAGCCGGACGAGCGCGTAGTTCGCCAGCGGCAGCGCGAAGACGAGCGACGCCGCCAGCCCGATCATATCCAGCAGTCCGAGGCGCATCGGCTCCTCGTTGACTCCCGGGGGGCAAAAGGGACCCGGCGAGCGGCCCGCCGTCGCCCGGCCGCGGCGCGTCAGGCGACCGGACGTGGTTCCCGACCGCGCCCGGACCCAGAACCGATATCCGTCGCCCGCCCCCAGTTCGGGTATGTTCACCGGCATCGTCGAGGGCACGGGCGCGGTCCGGGAGCGGACTGAGACCGACGACGGGCTCCGGCTTCGGATCGGCGTCGACGGGTTCGACGACCTCCACCACGGCCAGTCGATAAGCGTGAGCGGGGTGTGTCTGACCGTCGAGGAGTACGGCGACGGCGCCGACGCCACCGACGCCGACGGCGGCGAGTGGTTCGAGGTGTTCCTCGCGAGCGAGACGGTCGCGAAGACGTACCTCGGGGCGGTCGGGGAGGGCGACGCGGTCAACGTCGAGCGCGCGATGCCCGCCGACGGGCGGTTCGACGGCCACGTCGTTCAGGGCCACGTCGACACCGTCGCGGAGGTGACGGGGATCGAGCGCGTGGGCGAGGACTGGCGGTTCACGTTCGAGATTCCGGAGGGCCACGACGACTACCTCGTGGACAAGGGGTCGGTGACGCTCGACGGAATCTCGCTGACGGTCGCGGAGAAGCGCGACGGGGAGTTCGACGCCGCGATCATCCCGACGACATACGACCTGACGACGCTCTCGGAGAAGTCGGTCGGGGACCCGGTCCACCTCGAAGCCGACGTGATCGCGAAGTACGTCGAGAACATGTTGAACGGGTACGCGGGAGCGGACTGAGGAGGGGAGCCGGCTCGCGGGGGTGCCGTTAGTCGTCGTGCGCGTCCTTCGCGCCCTTCACCGTCTCGCGGACGGCGTCGACGCCCTCGTCGTGGAGCAGGTCGCCCACGACGATCACGTCGCTGTGGGCGGCCATCTCGTTGGCCGACTCGTAGTCGTGAATCCCGCCGCCGTAGAAGAGGGTGGCGTCGTCCAAGGCGTCGTGGGCGGCCGCGACCTTCTCAGGGTCCCCGAAGGTGCCCGAGTACTCGACGTACACTATCTCCTGGCCGAACATGCGCTCGGCCACCTTCGCGTACGCCCCCACGTCGTCGGCGGTGAGGTCGCAGTCGGCCTCCGTCAACTGGGCGACCGACGCCTCGGGGTTCATGACGATGTACGCCTCGGTGTGGGTCCGGCTCCAGTCGAGGTCGTCGATCCGGACCCACTCCTTGTGCGCGCCGGTGATCCAGAAGGGGCCGCCCGCGTTGAACACGGTCGGGATCAGGTAGCCGTCGAGCGCCGGCGAGTCGATCACGACGCCCGGGTTCGACGGCTCCTGATACAGCGGCACGTCGTACTCCGCGGCGGCGTCGACGACGCGGGTCATCTTCTCCGCGGTGACGTCGAGGGTCCCGCCGATCTCGATCGCGTCCGTCCCGGTCCGGCAGACGTCCTCGAAGGTCTCGCCCGGTCGGAGGTCCTTGTCGGGGTCGACCTTCAGGACGTGGTCCCAGTCGTCCCACGGGTTGGTCATCGGGCGAGAGTCCGCCGGGCGAGACCAAAAAGGTGCGGAACCTGTCCCGAGAGCGGACGACGGCGGTACCGCTGGGTGCGGCCGACCCCTCAGAGCAGGTCGTCGATCTCGTCGTTCTCGAACGCGGCCGCCGGGTCGGGCGTCTCCTCGCGCTCGTCGCGGACCGCCTGCCGGGCGCGTTCGAGGAACGCCTCGACGCGCTGGGAGCGCTCGACGCCCGCGAGCAGCACCAGGGCGGCCATCCGGTCGGAGTCGAGCGGGAAGTCGCCGCCGCGGACCTGCATCGACCCCGTCTCCTCTTGAAGCCACTTGCGGGCCTTCTCCGCGCCCTTCCGGGAGATCCGGTCGGGGTCGCCGGCGACCGCGACGAGGGCGGCGTCGGCGTCGGTGGCGCTCGGCAGCGAGAGGCCGGTCATCACCGCGCTGCGGACCGCGCTCGTCACCGTGGTGACGTTCTCCTGCGGGTCCTCGGCCGCCGGCGCGGACGCGAACCCGACCGCGGCCATCCCGCCGGCCCGGAGCGTGTTGATCACCTCGCTCGTGTCGACGACGGACTCCGCGACCCCCTCGACCGCCTCGCCGGCGGCCAAGAGGAGCCCGATCCGCTTCGCCATCGAGGCGTTGATCGCCTCGTAGCCGCCCTCGACGGACTCCCCCGCGGAGCGCCACGCGTCGTTGTCGAGCAGGATCGTCGCGTCCGCCTCGCGGACCAGCGTCTTCAGCGACCGGCCGGCGTTCACCTGATACATCGTTCCCTCGTCGCGACCGGGGAGAATACCGATCGCGTAGACGGGGACGTCGTACACGCGGTTCAGCTCGCGGACGAGGACCGGTGCGCCGCCGGAGCCGGTCCCGCCGCCGAGCCCGGCGACGACGAACACCGCCTCGGCCTCCGCGGTGACCTTCGGCGCCAGCGCGTCGAGCACTTCGACGGCGTCCTCGTGCATCACTTCCGCGCCGAGTTCGTTGTCGCCGCCGACGCCGTGACCGTTGACGCGTGACTGCCCGACGAGGACCGTTTCGAGCGGGAGGGGATCGAGGTCGGCCGCGGCCGTGTTGACCGCGAGCGCGTCGAGGACCGCGCCGTAGCCGGCGTCGGCGTCGAACTGCGCGAGGGCGGTCGTCAGCTTGCCGCCCGCCTGTCCGACGCCGAGGAGGACTGCTTTCATGCGGGGACGTACCAGTCCCCTCAACAATATCCTTTCCCCGAGGTTTAAGAGTGAAAGCGCGGCCAACCGGTCGCATGACCGATCACACCGGGAACGCCGAGCGGCCGAGAGGGAGATCCGACTCGGCTTCGACGGGAGCGAACGGATCGGGCGCCGGGATCGAGTCGCGGCTCCGCGCCGTCGAGCGCGCGGTCGCCGGGGGCGACGCGCGGCCGGCCGACGTCGCCGCCGACGCGGAGGCGACGGCCGAGCGCGAGCGGCTCGAATCGCGGCTCGACGACCTCGAAGAGCGCGTCGCGGAGCTAGAGGCTGCGACGCAGGCGATCCGCGGGTACGCCGGGGCGGTCAGGGCCGTCAACAGCGAGGTCGAGCGGCGGGCCGACCTCGCGCTGGCGCGGGCGACCGAGGCCGAGCGAGAGAGCGACCGAAGCGTCGAAAGCGACGGCGTCGGTCGGAGCGCGGGCGACGAGGGTCGCGCCGCGCCGTCAGAGAGCGCCGCGCCGTCAGAGAGCGCCGCGCCGTCAGAGAGCGCCGCGCCGTCAGAGAGCGCCGCGCCGTCAGAGAGCGCCGCGCCGTCAGAGAGCGCCGTGCCGTCGGAGAGCGCCATCGACGCCGCGCTCCCGGGCGACCGACCGGCGTCCGGATCGATGGCCGACAGCGACGGGAACGAGGGCGACGACGGGGCGTGGGCGGCGGGCGCGCTGGACCGGCTCCGCGAGTCGCTGTGAGCGCGCCGTGATCCGGGTAGTTCTCACCGTCCTCGTCGCGGTCGCGCTGCTGACGGCGTCGATGCCGGCGGTCGAGTCGGCGCGGACCGCGACGACGGCGGAGCGGGTCGGCGCCGAAGCCGATCGGCTGGAGCGGGCGATCGGCGGCGTCGTGGCCGGGTCGACACCCGTGAGCGACCCCGCGATGGCGGCGCAGACGACCGTCATCGTCCGAGTTCCGACCGGGTTCGCCGCGGCCGACCTCGACCGCGTCGCCCTCGCTGAGTCGGCGGAGCGGCCGGACGGCGTCGCGCTCGCGTGGCGGATCGACGGCGGTCCGGCGCGGGAGTTCCGGATCGGAACGGGTCCGGCCGAGGCGGCCGTCGACCTCGTCGACGCGCCGGTCGAACTCCGGCCGGGCGGAGCGAGCCGCGTCCGCGTCCGATACGTCGACGACGGCGGGCCGACGATCCGGATCAGTCGCGTCGGGTGAGGCGTGGAGAGGAGGGTCGGGTCGGACCACCGAGCGGGCGATTATTTATAACCGATGCCGCGGCCACCGCCGCCATGAACCTCGATCTCACCGGGCGGATCGCCGGCGACGCCGGCGGGACGCCGCTCCGCGTGCTCCCGTGGACCGGCGCGGACCCCGACGCGTGCCGGTGTGAACCGACGTTTCGCGAGCCCGTCGGAACGGGCGTCGAGGACCGGAGCGTTCTCGACGTCGACGCGGACGACTGTCCCGGTCGCGGCGACCTCGCAGCCAGCGCGGACTGCCTCGCGACCGTCGTCGCGGCGCTCAGCGACCGCGACGTCGACGTGATCAGAACTCGACACCGCGGCCGAGAGCGCTCTTACGCCGACAGTGCGGCCGATCTCTTGGTCGCGGCCGGACGGTTCCGCGAGCGGATCGCGTTCCACGAGGAGCGGCTGGCCGACCGGGTGACCTGCGACCCGATCGGTGCGGCGAGGGAGGCGAGCGGACGCGCGGGGCCCGCGGAGCGAATCGCGACCGAGACGGGGCTGTTGTCGGCGGTCGCGGACGTCACGGGCGGACCGGTCGAGGCCGACGGAGACCGCGGGGTAGCGGAGAGCCTTCGGGCGCACGTCGGCCCGACGGCGGCGACCGCGCGCGTCGCAGCCGCGCCGCCGCCGGGCGCGACGCTGACCGACCGCTGGACGGTGTCGACCGGGGCGACAGTGCGGCTGTACGAGGGCGACGACTCGCTGCGGACGTACCACCTCACGCCGCCGACCGCCGACCTTGACGCCGAGAGCGTGACGACGCTGGCCGCCGCCCGAGAGCGGCTGCTCGACGATCCGGCCGGCGGAGACAGGGCGCCCGGGCGGGCGGTGCGGGCGGCCGCCGACGGCGACGAGCCAGTCGCAGACCTCACCGAGATCCTGCGGCGACACACCCACGGCTACGGCGCGTTCGAGCACGTCTTCGCCGACGAGCGGGTGAGCGACGCGACGGTGACGGCGCCAGTCGCGGAGAACCCCCTGCGCGTCGTCCTCGACGGGGAGCGCTGCCGAACGAACGTGCGGCTCCCACCGGAGGGGGCCGCCACGCTCGCGTCGCGGCTGCGTCGGTCGAGCGGTCGGGCGTTCTCGCGGGCGACCCCGACGCTCGACGCGACGATCGAGTCGGAGACCGGTCGGGTCAGGGTCGCCGCGGCCACGGCGCCCGCGAGCGACGGCCTCTCGTTCACGTTTCGGCGGGGCGATCCGGAGGCGTGGACGCTCGCGCGGCTGGTGTCCGTCGACACGCTCACGCCGGCGGCGGCCGGCCTGCTGTCGGTCGCCGTCGAGCGCGGCGTGACCGGCCTGATCGCCGGGGGGCGGGCGGCCGGGAAGACGACGGCCCTCGGGTCGCTGCTCTGGGAACTGCCTGCGGAGACGCGGGCCATCGCGATCGAGGACACGCCGGAGCTCCCAGTAGAGGCGCTCGCCGACGCCGGCCGGGACGTCCAGCGCCTCCGTGTCGGGGACGGGGCGGAGCTGGCGCCGGCGGACGCGGTGCGGACGGCGCTCCGCATGGGCGGCGGGGCGATCAGCGTCGGCGAGGTGCGCGGCGAGGAGGCGCGGGCGCTGTACGAGGCGATGCGCGTCGGCGCCGCCGGCGAGACAGTGCTCGGGACGATCCACGGCCAGGACCCGGGGGCGGTCGAGGAGCGCGTCGTCACCGACCTCGGGGTGGCCCGCTCGTCGTTCGCCGCGACCGACGTGATCGCGGTCCTCGACTCCCACCGCGTCGAGTCGATCGTCGAGGTCGGCGGCCGCGACGGCGGCGTGAGCTTCGATCCGCTGTTCGAGCGGACGGAGCGGGGGCTCGTCGCAACGGGCCGGATCGACCGCGGCGAGAGCCGGCTTATCGACGGGCTCGCCGGGTCGGACGAGTCGTACGCGGCGGTTCGAGATGCCGTCGACCGTCGGAGCGAGCGGATCAGCGAGGCGGTTCGAGCGGGGCGGATCGCCCCGAGCCGGTACGCCGGGGGCGACGAGCGCGACGACGGGAGCGCCGGCTCCGACGGAGGGGGACGATGACGGAGGACTCGTGGGGACTCTCGGGCGAATCGACCGCGTCCGACGAGCTCCGACGTGCGGTCGCGTTCCTCGGGTGGGACCGCTCCGCGGAGCGCGTCGTCGCCCTCGGCTATTGGGGCGGCGTCGCCCTCGGCGGGGTCGTCACGGTCGTCGTGGCGGCCGTCGCCGGCGCGGCCGCCGCGGCATCGGCAGGGTTGGCCGCCGCCGTCGGCGCGGTACACGCGATCCACCGAGCGCCGGTGTGGCTCGCCTCGCTCCGGCGGACGCGGGCCCTCGGCGCGGCGCCGGGACTCGTCGGGCGACTCGTGTTGCGGATGCGGCTCGACCCCTCGACGGAGCGCGCGGTGGAGTTCGCCGCCCGGACGGGCGACGGCCCGCTGGCCGCGGCGCTCTCTCGGCACGAGCGCGGGAGCGCGGACGGTCCGACGAGCGGCCTTCAGGCGTTCGCGCGGGAGTGGCGCCCGTGGTTCCCGGCGATCGACCGCGCCGCGGCGCTCGTCCGGACCGCGGCGACCGCCCCGGCGGAACGCCGCGGACGGTGTCTGGACCGCGCGCTCGACGCGACGATATCGGGGACGACGGACCGGCTCGCGTCGTTCGTCGGCGCGGTTCGGGGACCGATCTCCGCGCTGTACGCGTTCGGCGTGTTGCTCCCCTTGGCGCTCATCGCGCTGCTGCCCGCGGGCGCCGCCGCCGGCGTCGCGATCGGCCCCGAGATCGTCGCCGGAGTGTACCTCGTCGCGCTCCCCGGCGGGCTGATCGCCGCCTCGGCGTGGCTGCTCTCGCGTCGGCCGGTCGCGTTTCCGCCGCCGGAGATCGACGGAGGGCATCCGGACGTACCGGACCGGCGCGGGCGGGCGCTGCTCGTCGGCTGCGCCCTCGGCGCCGCGGCGGCCGTCGTCGTCGCGCGGGCCGTCGCGGCGTGGGCGTGGCCGGTCGCCGGGGTCGGCGTCGGCGCCGGGAGCGCGCTGTTCGTCCTCGCTCGACCGCGGCGGGCCGTGCTGGCCGACGTCCGCGAGGTCGAGCGGGGCCTCCCGGACGCGATGACCGTGATCGGCGGCGACGTGGCGGAGGGCGTCGCCGTCGAGACCGCGGTCGCGAACGCGGGCGAGCGGCTCGACGGCGCGACTGGAGACCTGTTCGAGCGCGCCGGGCGACGCAGCGACACGCTGCGGGTCGGCGTCCGCGAGGCGTTCCTCGGGCGGGGCGGCCCGGCGGCGGACGTCCCGTCGCCGAGGCTCCGCGGTGCGGTCGCGTTGCTCGCGGTCGCCGCGCGGGAGGGGCGACCCGCCGGCGACGTGCTGTTGGAGCTCGCGGACCAGCTGGAGTCGCTCCGCGACCTCGAACGCGACGCCCGGCGCCAGCTGGCGACCGTGACGGGGACGCTCTCGAACACCGCGGCGGTGTTCGCGCCGCTCGTTGGCGGGGCGACCGTCGCGCTCGCGACGGGGATCGACGCCACGGACGTCGGGAGCCTCGGGGCCGGCGCGGCCGCGGGCGCCGACGCGCTCGGTGGCAGCGGTCTGGGCACGGAAGGCGGCATGACGGCCGGCGGTGGCGGCGCGGCCGGCGGCGGACGCGGCGGGCCCGGCGGCGCGGGAGCGCTGTCGGTCCCGGTGCTCGGGCGGATCGTGGGGACGTACGTGCTGCTGCTCGCCGCGCTCCTCACCGGGCTGGCGACCGGCTTGGAGCGCGGGTTCGACCGGACGCTGGTGGCGTACCGCATCGGCATCGCGCTGCCGACCGCCACCGGGACGTTCCTCGTCGCGTTCGCCGGGGCCGGACTCCTGTTTTGAGGGGTCGCCGCCGGAGACCGGACGGCGAGCGGACCGCCCGCTTCCGGCGATAGTTTATATGCGAAGCCGCGGCCAGCCGGCCCGTGTTCGAGACGAACCTCGACGCCACGTACGCGTGGCTCGGCCTGGCCGTGGTGAGCGTCGCGACCGCCGGGGTGGCCGCGTCGTTCCCCGCCTCGCCGCCGCCCGACGCCGACGGCGTCGCGCGCACCGTCGACTCGGTTGCCGACGGAGAGTATCCCGCGACGGCCGAACACGGCATCGCGGCGGACCGGCTTCGACTCACGGACGGCTCCGTCTCGCTTGACGGTGACGGCGGAACGGCACACGCAGCGCTCACCGCCCCGCAGATCACACCGGTGGTGCGGCCGGGAGCGGCGCCGAACGCGACGACTGACGCGCGGCTTCGGCGCGTGCTCGACGGCGTTCCTCCCGACGCCACGTTCGACGACCCGGCGTCGTTCGCCGCGGCGGCCGAGCGCGCGAGGGCGGCCGACGCGGAGTGGGTCCGAGCCCCGGACCGACTCACGGTCCGGCGGGTTCACTACGGGGACGTCCGCGTCACGCTCGTCGGGTAAACCCGTGACGCGAGATCGAACGACCACGGATGCGCCGGAGGCCTGCGGGGGCCCCACCGCCCAGTTCTCGACTGCCGACCGCGCGGCCGTCGAACCGATCGCCGCGCTCGTCGCGGTGCTCGTCGTCGGCCTCGCGTTGGGGCTGTACGCCGGCGCGCTCGGCGACGCCGCGCCCGATCGGTCTCGGGAGGCTGCGGAGTCGGCGCTCGACCGCGTCGAGCGAGCGACCGCCGTCGGGGGCGTCGTCGACCCGACCCGGATGCGGAACGTCAAGGTCCCGGGGACGGCGGCCGCGGTCGAACTGGAGGCGGACGGCGAGCGCTGGCTGGCGGCGTCGGGTCCGGACGCCCCGGGACCGCCGAGAGTCCGATCGGCGGAGGCGGTCGCGGTCGCGGAGCGCCGGGTTACGGTCCGGGTGGCGCCCGGAGAGAACGTGCGCGGAACGCTTCGGGCGGTGGTGTGGCGGTGACCAGCACCGTCCTCGACGTGACCCTGCTGCTCCTCTGCGTCTCCGCCAGCGTCGTCGCGCTCGGCGCGAGCGACGCAGGGGGGCCCGGCCACCAGAGCGCAAGCGACGCGGCGGACCGGCTCGTCACCGAGACCGCGACCGTGGCGTACTCCGACGCCGACGCGCCGAACGGGACGCGGCGCGTCCACGCGACCCGCGCGGAGCTGCTCGCGCTGCTCGCCGGTCGGGACGCGGATGGGGCGTTCGCCCGCAGGGCGACGGAGGCCGTCCGGACGGGCCTCGGACCGCGGACGCGGGTCGACGTGACGGTGGCGGAGGCCGGTGGATCGACCGCGGACGGTCACGGCGGTCCGGCAGAAGACGACGGCTCGTCCGATCCGATCACGACCGCGACGGCGACGAACGTGGACGGGTTCCCCGCGTTCCAGGCGGACGACGGGTCCCGTCCCGAGTGGATGGAGGAGTCGCCGTATCCCGGACCGATAGCCGATCACGCGGTACCGGACTGGGGAGTCGACGAGAGGAGTTCGAAGAGCGAGGCGACCGATCCCGCGAACCCGGTCGCCGTCGGCCCCGAGCCGCCGCGGAACGCGGACGTGACCGCCGCGGTCGTCGGACAGCCGATACCGGCCGAAATCGGCGGCGACATCGGTGCGGCCGGGTCGTCGGGACGTTCCGTCCGGATAATCGTCCGGAGGTGGTGAGCGTGGGACGAGGACCCCGCGAGCGGTCGCGGAAGGGGGGACGTTCCCGGACGTTCACCGTCGACGAGCGGGCGCGAGTCCCCTTCGCGCTCGTCGGCGTGCTGTTGCTCGTGACGAGTTCGGCGTACGCCGCGGGCCTTGCCGAGCAGGGGCTCGTCGGTGAGGACCGCCGCGTCGAACGCGCGGTGGAGCGAGTCGACGCCGACGCCACGGCTGCGCTCAGGAGCGCGGCGCGGGAGGCGGCCCACGACGCGGCGGCCGACCCGGTAACACGCGCGCCGGACGGGTCGGGGTCGCGGGCGGTCCGCGAGGGGTCGGCCTTCGAGGACGCGTTCCGGATCCGGCTCGCGATCGCCGGGGCCGAGGCGCTGCGCGCGGTCGAGAGCGACGCCGGCGCCGTCGAGGCGAACGCCTCACTGCCGGCCGTCGCCTCGGCGGACGACCTCGTCGCCGCGCGCGAGCGGGTCCGGATCGAACCGGTCGCAAACGGGACTGCGGTTCGCGTCTCGTTCGACAGCGTCGCGACGACCGCGACGCGGGACGGCCGCACCGTCGTGAACCGGACGCGGCGGCGGACCGTCACCGTCGCCGTCCCGACGCTGGCCGCCCACGAGCGGACCGAGCGATTCGAGGCGCGGCTCAACCGCGGACCCGTCGAAGGAGCGGGACTCGGCCGGCAGATCACCGCGAGCCTCTACGCGATGGCGTGGGCGCGAGGCTACGGCCAGTACGCCGGGGCGCCCGTCGAGAACGTCGTCGCGAACCGGCACGTGGAGCTGTCGACCAACGCCGGTATCGTGCGCGTCCAGCGGGACGTGTTCGGAACCAGCGATCCCGACGCGCGCGGCGGCGTCGCCCGCGCGACCGCTCAGACCGGCGTGACCGATCTGCTGTCACCGACTGGCGTCCGCGAGGCCTCTTGGACGGACGCCGTCCTCGGAGCGCCGACACCGACGAGAGAGAGCGACGGAGAGGGTTCGACGTCCGCCGGAGACCGGACCGCGAGCGAGGACGCGGCGTTCGGTCCGTCGGCGGACCCGACGAGCGAGACCGCGTCGGTTGAGGTCGGGCAGGCGGCCGACCGGGCCGTGGCCCGGGTCCACGGCGACCTCTCGGAGATCGTGCGACGGAGCCATCGCGTCGAGGCGACCGCGTCGACCGAGACCACGAGGGTCCGCGACGGGGGACGCCTGACGCCGGGCCGTCCCCGATCGCTGCTCTCGGAGCCCTGGCGGCGGGTCGACGAGTCTCGGACAGAGCGGGTCCGCGTCGCGGGCGGAAGCGACCTCGGTTCTGGGACCGACGGCGAGACGGTGTCGGCCGGCGAGTCGGTGTCGTTCGGCGGCGCGACCCGGGAGGTCGTCGTTGAGCGCGCGGCGACCGCGACGTGGGAGCGACGGGTCGTCGAGCGGGGACCGAACGGAACGGTTCGGAACGTGAGCGTCGACCGCACCGTGACGCGGGACGAGGCGACGGACCGGTACCGCGTCCGGGTCTCGGTGACCGGAACGTACGCGCCGCGGGACGACGCGCCCGACAGGCCGACGGCGACGTTCGGCGCCGCGGACGGCCGCGACGTCGACGGGCCGGACCTCTCCGACGCGCCGGCCGCCGCGAGGGCGGAGCTGAACGTCGAGACGGACGGCGACGTCGACCGGCTGGCGCGCGACGCCGTCGAGGGCGGGGACGAGACGCGGTCGACGGTCGTGTACGGCGACCGCTCGCAGGCGGACCGCGACCGGATCGCGGCGGACGTCGCGTCGCTGTCGGAGCGCGTCCGCGACCTGGAGACCGAGGCGTCGATGACCGACGCCGCGGCCGGCGAGTCGACCCCGTACCGGGACCTTGCGGCGACCGTGCGAGAGCGGCGGGACGCGCTCCGCGACGCGCCGCGACGGTACGAGGGCGCCGTCGAGCGGGGACAGATCGCCGCTCGCGTCGCGTACCTCGACGCCGTGATCGGGGAACTCGAGTCGGCCGCCGAAGAGCGGAGCGCAGCGACCGAAGGGGTGTTAGACCGGGTGAACGACGCGTTCGGCGGACCGCCGGTGGGGCAGGTGATCGCCAGCCGCGAGGCCGCCCGCGACCCCGGGACCTACGCCGTCGGGGACGGGGGACCGGGCGGCGAGGTCACGTTCGCCCCGGAGGGGTCGCCGGGATACCTCCCGCGGACGGCGGTCGACGGCGAGCGCGTCGAGGGCGTCGACGGCACGACGACGCGGCCGCTCGCGACCCGGAACGTGAACTACGTCACCCTCCCGTACAGCGACGTCTCCGGTGGGATCGCGGACCGGATCCTCGGCACCGACGACACGGTCCGTCTCGGCGTCGCTGGACGCTCGCTCCTCGCGGCGGACGAGGCGCTCGCGGCCGACGGCGATGACGACCTCCGGGCCGACCGGCGGGCGCTCGCCGGCCGGATCGACGCCTCGCTGCGGCGCGTCGACGACGCGCTCGCGGAGCGGCTCGCGGACCGGACCGACCTCTCGCGCGAGCAGCGGCGAGCCGCGCTGGAGAGCGCCGCGTCCGCGTACGACTCGGTGGGTGAGCGGGCGGTGGCGGTCGGTGAGGGCGAGTACCCGGACCGCGTCGCGAGCGAGGCGGCGCGGGTCGGCGCGCTGTCGAGGACCGAGCGGATCGGACTCGCGGCGCACCTCCGCGTCGAGGCGCGGACGGCGGCCGGGCGCGACGCGGTCCGCGTTCCGGCTCGTTTCGTCGACGCGACCACGACCGCGTCGCGGGCGGTCCGCCGAGACGAGGTCGAGTCGGCGATCGAAGGCCGCGCGAAGGAGGCGGTCGGGTCGGTGCCCGACGACCGGGTCCCGAAGCCGGTCCGGAGCGTCGGGGCCGGGCTGCCGGTGACGCCGGTTCCGGGATACTGGGTGGCGACGGTCAACGCGTGGAACGTGGAGGTCCGCGGCGAATACCCGCGGTTCGCGCTTCGCGCGAACGTGGGGACGCCCGACCGTCCCTTCGAGTACGTCCGAGAGTCCGGCGGGGTCAGCGTCGACGTGAACGGCGAGTCGGTCGCGCTCGGCGCGACGGAGCCGGTCGCGTTCGAGACGCGGACGGTCGTCGTCGTGGCCGTCCCCGCCGGGCCGCCGGGCGTCGGGGACGTCGACGGAACGCGCGAGGAGACGTCTGGCGGCTGGCCGTGTCCCGGACCGCTGACCGCGTCGCCCGGGGAGGCCGACGCGTGTACCGGGACGTGAGCGGTCGGGTGGTGGACGGCGGCGAGGACGGAGCCGAGCGCGACGCGCCCGACCGCAGGCGTTTTGAGACGCGGCGACCGAGTGGCGGTATGTTCCACGAGGTCGTCGACGCCGACGAGCCGGCCGCGGCGGACCTGCTCGCCGCCTTCGAGACGCTGGTTTCAGAGGCGGCGGCGGGCGTCGAGAGCGATCGGCTCGTCAGCGAAATCGGGCTGAGCGAGGCGGACGCGGCCGCCCTCCGCGACGGAGACGTCGCGGCGCTCACGCTCGCGGACGGCGCTGCCGTCCTCGCGGCGGCGAACCCGGACCGCGGCGCCGACGGGATGGTGGCGGAGGTCCGCGACCACCTGTTGATGGGGATGGCGACCGCGGTCCTCGACGTCGACGCGATCGCCGCGAAGATCGACGCCGACCTCACCGGGCAGGAGGTCCAACAGGCGTTGGAGGGGCGGACCGCGATGACGCTCGGACAGCTGGCCGAGATCCTCGCGGTCATCGAGCGCCGGAAGCCATGAGGGTCGTCGTCGTCGGCTGCGGCTACGTCGGGCTGGCGCTGGCGGCCCAGCTCGACGCCCGCGGCCACGCGGTGACCGGCGTCCGGCGGTCCGACGCCGGACTGGACGCGGTCGACGCCGTCGGCCCCGACGTCGAAGCCGTGGCCGCGGACGCGACCGACCCCGAGTCGCTCGACCGCCTCCCGGACGCGGAGGCGGTCGTCTTTGCGGCCAGTTCCGGCGGTCGCGGCGCCGACGCGGCGCGGGAGGTGTACGTCGACGGGCTGGCGAACGTCGTCGACGAGTACGGCTCGCGGGCGTCTCCGCCCGACCGGCTGGTGTACACCTCCTCGACGGGCGTGTACGGCGACCACGAGGGCGGCTGGGTCGACGAGGAGACGCCGCTCGAGCCGACCACGGAGAAGACTCGCGTCCTGGCCGAGGCCGAACGGATCGCGACGGAGCGCGCGGCCGACGCGGGGATCGACGGGACTGTCGTCCGGTTCGCGGGGCTGTACGGGCCGGAGCGGTACCGGCTAGAGCGGTACGTTGAGGGGCCGGTGACGGCCGGTTACCTGAACATGGTCCACCGCGAGGACGCGGCTGGGTCGGTCCGACACCTGCTGGAGACGGACCGCGCGCGGGACCGGGCCGTCCTCGTCGTCGACGACGAGCCGGTCGACAAGCACGCGTTCGCGGACTGGCTCGCTGACGCCTGCGGCGTCCCGCGACCGGAGAAGCGGTCGAAAGAGGAGCGGATCGCGGCCGGTGACCTCTCCGCGGCCGCGGAGCGCCGGATCCGGACGAGCAAGCGGTGTTCGAACGCGCTGCTCCGCGACCTCGGCTACGAGTTCGTCCACCCGACGTTCCGGTCCGGCTACCGCGACGCCGTGCGCGCGTACCGAGCCGCGACCGAGTAGCGCGGCTCCGCGGGACGGGCCCGAGGCGACGCGGCATCACTCGCTCGCGTCCGTTTCCGTCGGTTTCACTCGGTCGGAACGGCGACGAAGCTTCATGTGTCGGGAGCGAGTGGCCACAACCCATGCGAGCCATGAGCGCGGCCGACGACCGGCTCTCGCAGGCGCAAGCCGTGCTCCGGGAGAACCCGGAGATCGCCGTCGGCGCGGCGCTCGTCGCCCTGATCACCGTCGCGGTCGTCCTGATCGCGCTCCGCGCCCGACGGACGCCGGGCGTCAGGTTCCGGCGGCTGCTGGCCGGCGAAGAGGAGATCACGGTGCTGATGCACCCGAACCCGGACCCGGACGCGATGTCGGCGGCCGTCGGCGTGGCGTCGCTCGCGGACCAGGTCGACGTCGACGCGACCGTCCAGTACCCCGGGCAGATCCGGCACCAGGAGAACCGGGCGTTCCGGACCGTTCTCGACCTCGAACTGGAGCCGATAGAACACGTGAGCGACCTCGCGGCCGAGTCGGTCGTGCTGGTCGATCACAACGAGCCCCGCGGGTTCGCCGGTGCCGACGGCGTGTTGCCGACGGCGGTCGTGGACCACCACCCCGGAGACGGGGCCGGCGAGTCGTTCACCGACGTCCGGACCGACTACGGCGCGACCGCCTCGGTCGTCGCGGAGTACTTTCAGGACAACGACGCGGTCCCCGTCCCGCCGGACAAACACGCGAGCGAGACGGGGAGCGACCTGACCCTGTCGACGGAGACGGCGACGGGGCTGCTGTACGGAATCTTGGCCGACACGAAACACCTCACCGTCGGCGCTAGCGAGCCGGACTTCGCGGCGGCGGCGTACCTCTATCCGGGGGTCGATCAGGACCGGCTCGACCGGATCGCGAACCCCGCGGTCGACGCGGAGGTGCTGGAGGTGAAAGCCCGGGCGATCGCGGGACGGCGCGTCGAGGGGTCGTTCGGGGTCGCGGACGTCGGCGGGGTGAACAACGTCGACGCGATCCCGCAGGCCGCGGACGAGTTGATCCAACTGGAGGGCGTCAGCGCGGTCGTAGTGATCGGGGAGCGTGACGGGACGGTCCACCTGTCCGGACGGTCGCGAGACGACCGGGTCCATATGGGGAACGCCATAGCTGCGGTGCTAGAGGACGTCGACAACGGGAACGGCGGGGGCCACTCGCGAATGGGCGGCGGGACGATCGAACCCGAGGTCGACCCGACGGGAGAGGGAGAGTCGGGGACCGTCGACCGCGACGCGCTCGCGGACGGCCTGTTCCGGGCGATGGCCGGCGACGTGTGAGCCGGGCCGGGGACGCGCGACGGGGGTCGTCCGTCGACCGACGCGGTCGCGACGGGTCCGAGCGCGGATTTAAGTCCCGAGACGGGGAGAATGCGGTATGGACATCGCTGACGCGGTCGACGACGGGTGGCTGACGCTCGTCGGGGTGGGCGCCGGCTACGGGATCGCGGTCGGGCTGGTGTTCCTGCTGTTCTTCGTCGCGCCGTACCTGGCGGTCGCGGCGCTGTAGCGGGAACGTCTCGACCGCGGAAAGGTAGGTGAAA
The DNA here is from genome assembly GCF_018623055.1 of Halorubrum sp. 2020YC2. Classification (NCBI taxonomy): domain Archaea; kingdom Methanobacteriati; phylum Methanobacteriota; class Halobacteria; order Halobacteriales; family Haloferacaceae; genus Halorubrum; species Halorubrum sp. 2020YC2. The sequence goes on along the minus strand of NZ_CP076019.1, from coordinate 2,948,851 downwards.
ACGGCGACCGGCGGACGGAATCGGGAGCGGCGAACGGTCGAGAGCGAATCAGGCGAACGCCAGCGAGTCGTCGGCGTTCGTCTCCTCGTCCTGCTGGAGCTTCTCGTGGGCTTCGAGGAAGTCGTCGAGCGTGACCTCCGTGCGGTCGTCGCGGATGGCGAACATCCCGGCCTCCGTACAGATCGCCTTGATGTCGGCCCCGGACGCCTCGGGCGTCAGCTCGGCCAGCTCCGCGAAGTCGACCCCGTCGGCCAGATTCATGTTGCGGGTGTGGATCTGGAAGATGATCTCGCGGCCCTCGGTCTCCGGCTTGGGCACCTCGATGAGGCGGTCGAAGCGGCCGGGACGCAGGATAGCGGGGTCGAGCATGTCGAAGCGGTTGGTCGCGGCGATGATGCGGACCTCGCCACGCTCGTCGAAGCCGTCCATCTCGGAGAGCAGCTGCATCATCGTCCGCTGCACCTCGGCGTCGCCCGACGTTTTCGAGTCGGTCCGCTTCGAGGCGATCGCGTCGATCTCGTCGATGAAGAGGACGGCGGGCTGGTTCTCGCGGGCGACCTCGAACAGGTCCCGGACCAGCTTCGCGCCCTCGCCGATGAACTTGTGAACCAGCTCCGAGCCGGCCATCTTGATGAACGTCGCGTCCGTCTCGTTGGCGACGGCCTTCGCGAGCATCGTCTTGCCCGTCCCGGGCGGCCCGTACAGCAGGACGCCGCTCGGGGGCGTTATGCCCACGTCCTCGAACATGTCGGGGTGTTCGAGCGGCATCTCGACGGTCTCGCGGACCTCCTGCATCTGGTCTTCGAGCCCGCCGATGTCGGCGTAGGTGACGTCCGGGGAGTGCTCGACCTGCATCACGCGGGCGCGGACGTCGGTCTCCTTCTCCAGCTTCTTGACCACCGACAGCGAGTTGTTGACCGCGACGCGGTCGTCGGGGTCGAGCTTCTCGCGCAGTTCGTCGGTGATCTCGGTGAGCGCCTCCTGGTTGTTGCCGTGCTGTTTGATGACGGCGCCGTCGGGCGTGATCTCTTGGACCGTCGCCACGAACAGCGGGGACTGTTTCAGCTTCTTGTTCTCGTGGGTGAGCCGTTCGAGCTTCTGCTGGTACTTGTTGTTCTCCGCGTTGGCGTCGAGGAGTTTGTCGCGCATCTCCTCGTTTTGGGACTCTAAGACGTCGAGCCGCTCCTGTAAGGAGTCGATCTTCTCCTGTTTCGACGCCGATCCCTCGTCGTAGGGCATGTCGACGTCATCGACCGTGTCGCTCATTGTGTTTATTAAGGCGTCTCGCGGATAAGAGGCTTCGGGTGGGGGAAGAAAGAAGCCAGTTCAGGCGGCCGCAACCGCGGACGGCGCCCGTCCCGGTCCGGGATTCGGCCGCTGTTTAATTCTCTACAGTAATCAAGCTGGATAGTAAATATTATTATCCAGCATGTCAACGATCGGGATACGCATGAGCACGACCGACGCCGTCACCGCTGATGACGGGACCGCGGACCGCTGGGCGGCCGTTCGCGACCTCCCCCCGAGCGCGAAGCTAGTCGCGAAGGTACTGGACTACAACGACACGCTCACGCAGAGCGAACTGGCGGAGGAGACGCTGCTCCCGCCGCGGACCGTCCGGTACGCGCTGTCGCGGCTCGAAGAGGAGGGCGTCGTCGACTCCCGGTTCTCGTTCACGGACGCGCGCAAACGCCTGTACTCGCTGGGTATCTAAACGGGAGCGCCGACCTCGGGGCGGCGACCGAGCGCGACGGTTTATTCCCGATAGCGCGCCAGTCGACCCGTGGTCTCGACTACCGCCGTCAAGCGGGCGCTCGCCGCGCTCGCGACGCGCACCGACACCGCGAGACGCCCGTACGTCGCCGTGATCGACGAGGCGGACGCCGCGCGAAGCGACCTCCGGCGCGCGGCCGGGTTCGTCGACGCCGTCGGACTCGACCGGCTCGCGGACGCGGTCGACGCCGCCGAGCGCGCGGGCGACGAGGGCGCCGCCGAGCGCGGACGCGAGGCGCTCGACGCGTACCGAGATTTCCGGCGCGCCGCGGCGGGTGAACGAGAGGAACGCGGCGGCGGGGACCGCGACGACGGCCCGGACCGCGACGACGCCCGGGACCACTTCCGCTCCGGCCCCGGAATCCCTAAGCCGGACACCGGCCAAGACGCGGACAGATGACACGGGTGATACACACCGGCGACACCCACGTCGGGTACTCGCAGTACCACTCGCCGGTCAGGCGCCAGGACTTCCTCGACGCGTTCGAGGCCGTGGTCGACGACGCGGTCGACGACGGCGTCGACGCCGTCGTCCACGCGGGCGACCTCTTCCACGACCGCCGCCCCGAACTGGGCGACCTGATGGGGACCATCTCCGTCCTCCGTCGGCTCGACGAGGCCGGGATCCCCTTCCTCGCGGTCGTCGGCAACCACGAGTCGACGCGGGGCGGGCAGTGGCTCGACCTCTTCGAGCGCCTCGGCCTCGCCACGCGGCTCGGCGACGAGCCGGTCGTCGTGGGCGACACCGCCTTCTACGGGCTCGACCACGTCCCCGTCTCGCGGCGCGACGACCTCGACTACGCGTTCGCGGACCACGACGCCGAGTACGCGGCGCTCGTCGCGCACGGCCTCTTCGAACCGTTCGGCTACGCCGACTGGGACACCGAGACCGTGCTGACCGAGAGCGACGTCGCGTTCGACGCGATGCTCCTCGGGGACAACCACACGCCGGACACCGCGCGGGTCGCGGACACGTGGGTCACGTACCCGGGGTCGACCGAGCGCGCGAGCGCAAGCGAGCGGGAGGGGCGCGGCTACAACCTCGTCGTCTTCGACGCCGACGCGGCCGGCGGCGACGACCGCGTCGAGATCCGGCGCCGCGCGCTCGACACGCGCCCGTTCGTCTTCGTCGCCGTCGAACTGCGCGAGGGTGAAGGCGAGTCTCGAGTCCGCGAGCGCGTCCGCGAGTTCGACCTCGCGGAGGCGGTCGTCCACGTCGAGATAGCCGGCGAGGGCGACCCGGTGACGCCGGCGGCCGTCGAGGAGTTCGCTACCGACGAGGGGGCGCTCATCGCGCGCGTCACCGACCGGCGCGAGGTCGACGCCGACGGCGAGGTGGACGTGAGCTTCGCTGACCCCGAGGACGCGGTCCGCGACCGGCTGGACGAGATGTCGCTCTCGACCGCCGCGCGCGACGTGGAACGCGCGGTCCGCGACGACACCGTCCCCGACGCCAACGTCCGCGAGACGGTGAAACGCAGAGTGGAGGAACGGCTCGACGAGGAGGCGGACCTCGGCGCGTTCGAGCCGGTCGAGACGGACGCAGAGACGGGCGAGACGGGCGACGACGCCACCGCCGTCGACGCCGACAGCGACGTATCGGACGACGAGACCGCCGGTGGTGGGAGCGACGAGCCGGACCCTGACGAATCGGACCGACGAACCGGATACCGAGTCCGACCCCGCGGAGGCGGCTGACCCCGACTCGGCGTCGACCGACGGACAGGTCTCCATGGAGGACTACCTGTGAAGTTCGACCGCGTCCGCCTCGCGAACTTCAAGCCGTACGGCGACGCCGACCTGCGGCTGACGGAGGGGGTCACGGTGATCCACGGGCTGAACGGCAGCGGGAAGTCGTCGCTGTTGGAGGCCTGCTTCTTCGCGCTGTACGGGTCGAAGGCGCTCGACGGCACCCTCGAAGACGTCATCACGAACGGCGAAGAGGAGACGGAGGTCGAACTGTGGTTCACCCACGACGGCGTCTCCTACCGCGTCGAGCGCCGCCTCAAGTCCTACGACGGCCGGATCGACCACCAGTGTGAGCTCGAATCGACCGACGGGAGCGACGTGAGCCGCGACGGCGCGCGGGCGGTCCGCGAGTTCGTCACGGAGCTACTGCGGATGGACGCCGAGGCGTTCGTCAACTGCGCGTACGTCCGACAGGGCGAGGTGAACAAGCTGATAAACGCCACGCCCCGCGAGCGGCAGGACACGATAGACGACCTGCTCCAGCTGGGGAAACTGGAGGAGTACCGCGAGCGCGCCGGCGACGCCCGGCTCGGCGTCGAGGACGTGATGGAGAATCGCCGCGGGCGGCTCGACCAGCTCGACGAGCAGATCGCCGCGAAGGAGGACCGCGACCTCCACGCGCGGCTCAACGAGCTGGAGGGCGAGCTCGGGGAGGTCGCGGACGAGATCGACCGGTACGAGAGCCAGCGGGAACGGGCGAGGGAGACGCGCGAGGCGGCCGCGGAGACGCTCGAGACCCACGCGGAGAAGCGGGAGAAGCTGGAGGCGGTCGAGACCGAAATCGACGAGATCGAGGAGTCGATCCGAGAGGCCGAACGCGAGCGCGACGACCTCCGCGACGCCGTCCGCGAGGCCCGCGAGCGGATCGACGAGATCGAGGCCGAGATCGACGACCGGCTCGACGACGCCGGGCTCGACGCGGCGAGCGAGGCTGCGATAGCCGAGCGACGCGGAGCGCTCGACGACCGGGAGGCCGAGGTCCGCGAGGCGCTCGACGACGAGCGGGTGAGCGCCGAGGCGTTCCGAAACCAGGCGACGAACCTCGCCGGAAAGGCGGACGACCGCGTCGAGCGCGCCGAGGCGGTCGAGTCGGAGGCCGGCGATCTGGCGGCGGAGGCCGAGGCGGCGGCGGACGACGCCGACGAGCGCGAGTCCTCGGTCGCGGAGCTCCGTGAGGAGGCGGAGACGCTCCGCGAGCGGTTCGCGGCCGCCGACGCCGACGTCGACCGCGACGGCGTCGTCGACGAGCGCGACCGCCTCCGGGAGGGACGCGGCGAGGTCCGCGAGCGGATCGCGGAGCTGTCGGCGGATCTGAAGAACGCCCGGGAGCGCGTCGCGGAGGCCGAGGAGCTGCTCGCGGCCGGAAAGTGTCCCGAGTGCGGCCAGCCGGTCGGGGACTCGCCGCACGCCAGCGGGATCGAGGAGGACCGCGAGCGGGTTGCGGAGCTCGAAGGCGAACTTGAGGACGCCCGCGAGCGCGAGGGCGACCTCGACGAGCGGATCGCGGAGCTGGACGAGCTCGCAAGCGCGGCGGACCGGCTCGACGGGATCGACGAGCGGGTCGACGCCCTCGAAGAGCGGGTCGAGGAGAAGCGATCGGAGGCGGAACGGAAGCGAGAGGCCGCCGAAGCGAAGCGCGAGCGCGCCGCCGAACTCCGCGAGGAGGCCGAGGAGACCCGGGAGGTCGCCGCGGAGAAGCGCGAGCAGGCCGAGGAAGCCGCGGCGCGCGTCGAGGAGCTGGAGGCGTCGCTGTCCGAGGTCGACGACGCCCGCGAGGCGGTGACCGCGGTCGAGGAGCGCCTGTCCGCGGTCGCGGAGGCGGAGACCGAAAACGAGCGTCGCCGCGAGCGGCGCGAGAACCTGACGGAGGTGAACGACGAGCGGCGCGACCGGCTCGCGGACAAGCGGGAGCGCCGCGACGAGCTGGCGGACGCCGTCGACGAGGCCGCGGTCGAGAAGGCGGAAGGGCGGAAGGAGGACGCAGAGCAGTACCTCGAGAAGGTCGCCGGCGAGCTCGACCGCCTCGGCGAGCGGCGGGAGGAGCTCCAGAACGCGATCGGCGGGGTGAAAGGCGAACTGCGGGAGCTAGAGGAGCTCCGCGAGGAGCGCGAGGCGCTCGGGGAACGGGTCGAGGCGCTCGAAGGCCTCCACGAGGAGACGAGCGAGCTGGAGTCGATGTACGGCGACTTACGCGCGGAGCTCCGCCAGCGCAACGTCACCGAACTGGAGCGCACACTCAACGAGACGTTCGAGCTGGTCTACGGCAACGACGCCTACTCGCACATCGAGCTCGACGGCGAGTACGTCCTCACCGTCTACCAGAAGGACGGCGAGCCGCTCGACCCCGAGCAGCTCTCCGGCGGCGAGCGCGCCCTGTTCAACCTCTCGCTGCGCTGTGCGATCTACCGGCTGCTCTCCGAGGGGATCGAGGGGGCGGCGCCGACCCCGCCGCTCATCCTCGACGAGCCGACGGTGTTCCTCGACTCCGGCCACGTCTCGCGGCTCGTCCGACTCGTCGAGGAGATGCGCGGCTTCGGCGTGCGCCAGATCGTCATCGTGAGCCACGACGACGAGCTGGTCGGCGCGGCCGACGAGCTGGTCACCGTCGAGAAGGACCCGCGCTCGAACCGCTCGACCGTTCGCCGAGAGGACGCGGCGGACCTCGACGTCGCCGAACTCGCGGGCGACTGAGTGCCACCGGTGCGACAGCTCCTTTTATAAATGGTAGACGACGGGAACAACGGTGAAGCCCGCGGCGACACCGCCGGCGATGAGGGGACGACCGAGACCTTCGCGTCGGCGCGTGCCTGCGAGCGGCCGCCGGCGGCCGCGAGGAGCACGCGCGAGGGAGTCGGGCGCTCCGAGGCGACCGAAGGGAGCCCGAAGGACGCGCCCGACGAGGCTGGGGAGGCGTGAGGCTGCGGTGCGGTCACGGTCGGGTGGGGCTTTGGAGCTGTTCGCCGTCGGTCTAGAATCAACTATTTATAACCGAACGGCCGAAGACGGCCACAGATCGCGGTTATAAGCGATGTATCAGTCGCCGTCGCCCACGTCAACCCCGTCGCCCTCGTCCGCCGACCCGCCCCGCAACAGCCCGAGCGCCTCGACCGCGACCGGGGTCGCCTCGTAGCCGCGTCGGCCGGCGACCTCGGTCTCCTCGACCAGTCCCGCCGCGCGGAACTCCGTGATCGTCCCGTGGAGGTCGGACTCGCACATGTCGGCCGCGTCGAGGAGGTCGATAGCGGCGATCGGTCCCTCGTCGACGACCACCGCGAGCAGGCCGAGCGACCGGTCGTCGCGGACCGCGCCGAGCGTCCGCCGGACCGGTTCCGGCACGCCCGAGGCCGCGGTCGCCAGCGGCGACTCGCCGTCCACGGCGCGGAGGTCGTCGTTGTCGACGTACCGCTCCGCGCCGGTGGCCGGGTCCCGGACGCGGCTCGACTCGGCGGACCGTTTCACGAGGAGGTACGTCCGTCCCTCGTCGTCGCGAACCGTTTGCATGGTCGAAGAGGCGGGGGCGTCGGACATTACGCTTCCGGCGGCGCCGCGTCGGAGTCGGACTCCGGATCGCTCGCCCGTCCGTCGGGGTCCGGATCGCTCGCCTGTCCGTCGGCCTCGTCCGTCTCGTCCCGCGACCGCTGCCACGCCCGGTACGTCTGGTAGGTTCGAACGCCGGCGAGGAGGCCGCCGACGAGCAGGGCCGGCCCGACCCGCGACCAGCCCTCGAAGTACCACACCATCGGCCCGAGCGCGACGAGGAGGACGGCGGCGTTGGCATAGATGACGGCGACGACGAACGCGCGGAGCGTCCCCTGGTCCACGTCGCTCGCGCCCTCGAAGTCGCCGCCGTCGTCGAACGACTTTACCGACGGCGCTTCGGGGATGTCGGGCGTCATCTCCCGCTCCGCGTCGGAGCTCTCTCCGACGGAGATCTCGCCCTCGTCGTCCTCGTCGAGGCTGAACACGCCGGGACGTACGCCGCGCCGGGGCAAAGGGGTTCCGGGGCCGCGGGCGTGGCTGGAGAGCGTTCGGGAGGAGGGAGAGCGTGGGGACCGCCGTCGGGCCGCGGTCAGAGCGCGTCCGCGAGCCGCACCGTTCGGCTCGCTTCGACCCACGCGAGGGGGTTGGTCGCGTCGAAAAGCACCACGTTCCCGTCGTCTTCGTACACCTCCACCTCGGCGTCGACCGCGTCGGAATCGGCCGGACGAGCCACCCGGGGTTCGGAACGTGGGTCCGAAGACATAGACCGTGGTAAGTCATCACACATTAAATGCCTTTCCGTGGCGGGAGACCTCGCCGGGTGAGGCCGAAAGGCGGGTATGACTCAGTCGGGGCTGTCGGACTTCTCGTCGAGCGGAGACGCGAGCGACGGGAGCGACGGCGACACGGAAACCGAGCGGGAGGACCTGGCCGCACAGGAGGCGGCCGTCGTCGCCGGCGGCGGGCGCGGCCGCGTCAGCGACGTCGTCGACGTCGACGAGGCGAAGTTCCCGGAGTCGACCGGGACCGTCGAGCTGATGATCAGCCAGATCGACTACGCCGTCGAGGGGTACGGCAGCGACGAGTACCCGGTCGTCCACGTGTTCGGCCGGCGACCGGCAGAGCACGTCGACGGGGACGCCGACCACGATGTCGTCGAACACCTTCGGGTGCTGGGCGTGGAGCCGTACTTCTACGTCCCGACGGCCGACCTCGACCGCGACCCCGTCGAGGAGTACGACGTGGTGATCGGGACGCGCGAGGAGGACGCTGACGGCGAGCCCTACGAGAGCATCCGCGGCGAGCCGCTCACCCGGATCGTCACCCGGACGCCCCGCGACGTGGGGAACATCCGCGACGACTTCGCGACCAGCTTCGAGGCGGACATCCTCTTCCCGAACCGGTTCCTGATCGACAACGGATCAACGGCGGGATCCGCGTCGAGGAGCGGCGGCTTGACGACGGCGAGGGACGATCCAGGTCCACGAGGGGCACCTCGAACCGGCCGACGTCGACGCCGACCTCCGCGTGAACACCTTCGACATCGAGGTCGACGACCGCCGAGGCTTCCCAGAGGACGGCGAGGAGCCGATCATCTGTCTCACCAGCCACGACTCCTACGACGACGAGTACGTCGTCTGGCTGTACGACGCGCCGGAGGCCGAAGTGCCGCCGCCCGAGGACCTCCCCGACTACGAGGGGATCGTCGACGAGGGCGAGGAGCTCGACTTCAAGGTCCGCACCTTCGAGGGGAGGCCGCGATGCTCGACGCGTTCGTCGAGTACATCGACGAGACGGACCCGGATCTCTTTACGGGGTGGAACTGCCTACCGGGATAGTCAAATTCTCAAAGCGGACGGGACCGAGCAACGGATCGAGGACGTGTCTGTCGGAGACGAGATCATAGGGCGACGAACAGCAGACGACGACCGCCGAGGTCACGAACAAGTGGGAAAGCGAGAAGGATATTCTTCGATATAGACTCGCCGTGTGATGGTCGGTGACGACGATCAAGTCGACTGGAAGAAGGGAAGCGAGATCGACGTCGGGGACTATCTCCTCAAGCCGCGAAAATTGAACGTCGACTTGGAGTGTGTCCCGACCCTGAGTGACCTCATCCCAGTCGAATGCCAGCGGTTCGGAAGTAGAGAAGCGATCAAATCGTTCAAATCTGAACTTCCTTACGGCGCCGTTTCGGAGCTCGCAGAGGAGTTTGATCTCGCCACAGGAACCTTACATCACCCGAAGACAGATGTCTGGACTCCGGAGCGCTGTCTGGTCGCGTCTGACCGGTACGACGTTGCGCTCCCTGACGGCGGGCGGGAGTACCGTCGCACGCGGAACGACCTCGACAGGGAACTTACCGACCACGAGATGTATCTCGCGGGACTAGTTCTCACGGACGGAACGATGTCGTCCGATGACGGAGTCCGTTTCTACAACACGCGCGAGGAGTTACACGAACAGTTCCCCGGTGAAACGCATCTCGAACCCGATGGAAAGGGATGCTACAAGCAGAACGTACTGGACTACGCCCGGATGTACGCGTTCAACGGGCTCGGGATTCCGTTCGGTAGTAAAAACGATGGGGAAGTCGATCTCTCGACGGTTTTCGAACTTCCAGAATCGCATATAGAACGGTTCTTGGCGGGAGTCATCGACGGAGACGGGAACATCTCATCTTCGGTGACCGTTGCGGCCGAAAATCGGTCTATCGGAGAGTGGTACGTGAAGCTATTCCGCCGACTCGGCATCTACGCAGAACAGCGTGAGAACGTGGTTCGGGTCCCGGACGCAGAGCGTGAGATCCAGCGGCTCAGGGATCGGGTCCTCCCGCATCTCTCTCACTCAGAAAAGCGAGAGGCGCTAAAAGCGCTGGACGGCACATCTCATCTTCGGTGACCGTTGCGGCCGAAAATCGGTCTATCGGAGAGTGGTACGTGAAGCTATTCCGCCGACTCGGCATCTACGCAGAACAGCGTGAGAACGTGGTTCGGGTCCCGGACGCAGAGCGTGAGATCCAGCGGCTCAGGGATCGGGTCCTCCCGCATCTCTCTCACTCAGAAAAGCGAGAGCGCTAAAAGCGCTGGACGGCGGAAAGAGTGGACGAGCGAGAACATCCCGTACGCACTCTTCGAGGCTGACACGGGCACTGACGAGAAGCGGATCGGGCGGGACAAACACCGCCGCGGAATTAATCTCAAACGGCACGAAACGACTCTCGAAGAGTGGCCCGAGTACGTGTTTGTGGAGGTTGAGGACGTGGAGCGTGCCGGGACGGAGACGACCTACGACATCGAGACGACCACGCACAATTTCTTCGCAGATGATTGCCTCGTCCACAACTGTGAGGACTTCGACGTCCCGTACTTCTTCGACCGGATGGAAGAGATTGATCCGGGAAGCGAGTATAATCTCTCGGTGGATAGATTCTCCCGGATCGGCGAGGTGTGGCGCTCCGGCTGGGGCGGTCCGGACGTGAAGGGACGGGTCGTCTTCGACCTGCTGTACGCCTACAAGCGGACGATGTTCACCGAGCTGGAGTCGTACCGGCTCGACGCGGTGGGTGAGCGCGAGCTCGGCGTCGGCAAGGAGCGCTACACGGGCGACATCGGCGACCTCTGGGAGCAGGACCCGGAGCGCCTGCTGGAGTACAGCATCCGCGACGTGGAGCTGTGCGTCGAGATCGACCGGAAACAGGACGTGATCGCCTTCTGGGACGAGGTGCGTACCTTCGTCGGCTGTAAGATCGAGGACGCGCCGACGCCGGGCGACACCGTCGACATGTACGTCCTCCACAAGGCGTTCGGGAAGTTCGCGCTCCCGACGAAGGGCCAACAGGAGTCGGAAGACTTCGAGGGCGGCGCCGTCTTCGACCCGATCACGGGCGTCAAGGAGATGGTGACGGTCCAGGACCTGAAGAGCCTCTACCCGATGTGTATGGTGACGATCAACGCCGGCCCCGAGACGAAGGTCGATCCCGACGAGTACGACGGGGAGACGTACGTCGCGCCCAACGGGACCCACTTCCGGAAGCAGCCGGACGGGATCATGCGCGAGATGGTCGACGAACTGCTCTCCGAGCGCGAGGAGAAGAAGGCGCTCCGGAACGACCACGAGGCAGAAGAGCTTAATTATCAGGTTGCTTATGGTGATACCGACTCCGTTATGCTTTCTCTATGACATGTCGAAGGAGGAGGCGATCGAGACCTCCTTCGAGATAGAGGACCACATCAACGGGCGGTACGACGACTTCGCGCGCGAAGAACTCAACGCCGACGAACACCGCTTCCAGATCGAGTTCGAGAAGCTCTACCGGCGGTTCTTCCAGGCGGGTAAGAAGAAGCGGTACGCGGGCCACATCATCTGGAAGGAGGGAAAAGACGTCGACGACATCGACATCACCGGCTTCGAGTACAAGCGCTCGGACATCGCGGGCATCACGAAGGAGGTCCAGCAGAACGTCATCGAGACGATCGTCACCGGCGACGACATCGACGAGGACATGGAGGAGGTGAAAGCGTACCTCGTGGACGTCATCGCGCGCGTCCTCGACGGCGACGTCGACGTAGCGGAGATCGGGATCCCCGGCGGGATCGGCAAGAAACTGGACGCCTACACACGCCGACCGCGCAGGTCCGCGGCGCGAAGTACGCGAACATGATGCTCGGCACCAACTTCGGGAGCGGGTCGAAGCCGAAGCGGCTGTACGTCGAGAAGGTCCACCCCGACTTCTGGGCGCGGATGGAAGACGAGGAAGGGCTCGACCCGCAGCGCGACGCCCTGTACGGGGAGTTCAAGCGCGATCCGGACGTGATCTGCTTCGAATACGCCGACCAGGTGCCGGAGGAGTTCGAGGTCGACTGGGAGAAGATGCTGGACAAGACGCTGAAAGGGCCGATAGAGCGCGTAATCGAGGCGCTCGGCATGTCGTGGAGGAAGTGAAGACAGGCCAAGAGCAGACCGGACTCGGCTCGTTCATGTAGGCGGGTCGTCCGAGAGAAACCAGTTTTCGATCGTCGAAAAATTTCTTGACGGATTCGAGAGTTTTGAGGGGGAGATGCGTAACCATTAACCCCCTCAACCCCCACTATCGAGATACGAGGCACGAGAATACATATGGCTACTCTCGAAATCAACGATCTTCACGCACGAGTGGCAGAAGAGGGCGGCGAACGCATCCTTCTCGGGGTCGACCTGACCGTCGAGTCCGGCGACATCCACGCGCTGATGGGGCCGAACGGGTCGGGCAAGTCGACGCTCGCGAAAGTGATCGCCGGCCATCCCGCCTACGAGGTCACCGGCGGCGAGATCCTGCTCCACCTCAGCGAGGAGGATGTCTCCGACGTCGACGTCGACCTCGAGGAGGAGGACTACCACTGGGAGCTGCTGGACCTAGAGGCGAACGAGCGCGCCGCGCTCGGCATCTTCCTCGGCTTCCAGTACCCCGCCGAGATCGAGGGCGTCACCATGACGAACTTCCTTCGTCAGGCCTTGAACGCCAAGGCGGACGAGCGCGAAGAGCTGTTCGAAGACGAGGAAGACGAGGAGGCGGAAGCCGACGACGAGGACGACGACGAGGGGTACGAGACCTCCCCGATGGAGGGTCCCGCAGACGACGGCGATATCGGCGTCGCGGAGTTCCAAGAGATCCTCTCGGAGAAGATGGAGCTGCTCGACATGGACGAGAAGTTCATGCAGCGCTACCTCAACGCCGGCTTCTCCGGCGGCGAGAAGAAGCAGAACGAGGTCCTCCAGGCCGCGATGTTGGAGCCGAGCGTCGCCGTGCTCGACGAGATCGACTCCGGGCTGGACATCGACCGCCTGAAGGACGTCTCGAAGGGGATCAACGCGCTCCGCGACGAGCAGGGCACGGGCATCCTCCAGATCACCCACTACCAGCGCATCCTCGACTACGTCGAGCCGGACCACGTTCACGTCATGCTCGACGGCGAAGTCGTGAAGAGCGGCGGCGCGGAGCTGGCCGAGAAGCTCGAGGACGAGGGGTACGACTGGGTCCGCGAGGACGCGTTCGAGGCGGCGTAACCACAAATGGTCACGCAACAGGAATAAAACGGCAAACACGTAACACAATATCATGAGTTCACAACAGGACGACCTCAAGGAGACAGACACCGAGGCCCGCTTCGAGTTCAAGAAGGAGGAGAAGTCCGCCTTCAAAAGCGAGAAGGGTCTCACCGAGGAGACGGTCCGCGTCATCTCGGAGGACAAGGACGAACCGGAGTGGATGCTGGAGCGCCGCCTGCGCGCGTTAGAGCAGTTCCAGGAGATGCCGATGCCGACCGACTGGCCCGGCCAGCCGGACCTCTCGGAGATCGACATCGACGAGATCGTGCCGTACATCCGGCCGGACATCGACAAGCGCGGCGGCGCAGACGACTGGGAGGACCTCCCGGAGGAGATCCAGGACACGTTCGACAAGCTGGGCATCCCGGAGGCCGAGAAGAACGCGCTCTCGGGCGTCGGCGCGCAGTACGAGTCCGAGATCGTCTACCAGAACATGCAGGAGCGGTGGGAGGAGAAGGGCGTCATCTTCTGTGACATGGACAAGGCCGTCCAAGAGCACGAGGAGATCGTCCGCGAGCACTTCATGACGAAGTGTGTCCCCCCGAGCGACAACAAGTTCGCCGCGCTTCACGGCGCCATCTGGTCCGGCGGCTCGTTCGTCTACGTCCCGGAGAACACCACCGTGGAGATGCCGGTTCAGGCGTACTTCCGGATGAACTCCGAGGGGATGGGCCAGTTCGAGCACACGCTCATCATCGCGGAGGAGGGCTCCGAGGTCCACTACATCGAGGGCTGTTCCGCCCCGAAGTACTCGGCGTTCAACCTCCACTCGGGCGGCGTCGAAGTGTTCGTGGGCGAGGACGCCCACGTCCAGTACTCGACGGTGCAGAACTGGTCGAAGAACACGTACAACCTGAACACCAAGCGCGCCATCGCGGAGAAGGGCGGGCGCATGGAGTGGATCTCCGGCTCGATGGGGTCGAAGGCGACGATGCTGTACCCGTCGACGATCCTCAAGGGCCGCGGCGCCTCCGACAACCACATCACCATCGCCTTCGCGGGCGAGGGTCAGGACATCGACACCGGTGCGAAGGTGTACCACAACGCGCCGGAAACGAAGTCGACCGTCGAGTCGAAGTCGATCGCGAAGGACGGCGGCCGCACGAACTACCGCGGGCTCGTCCACATCGCGGACGGCGCGGAGAACTCCTCGACGGCCGTCGAGTGCGACGCGCTGATGTTCGACAACGAGTCGACGTCGGACACGATGCCGTACATGGAGATCAACGAGTCGAAGGTCGACGTCGCCCACGAGGCGACCGTCGGCAAGATCGGCGATGAGGACATCTTCTACCTCCAGTCGCGCGGGCTGGACGACGACGACGCGAAACAGATGATCGTCTCCGGCTTCATCGAGCCGATCACGGAGGAGCTGCCCATCGAGTACGCCGTCGAGCTCAACCGGCTCGTCGAACTCGAGATGGAGGGCTCGCTCGGATAACATGAGCACGCAAGCAATCGAGAGCCTCTCGGAGGACACGGTACGACGCATCGCAGACGAACGCGACGAGCCCGAGTGGCTCTTGGAGACCCGCCTGAACGCGCTTTCGGCGCTGGAGACCGCGGAGCTGCCCGACGTCATCCAGACGCCGGGGCGCCGCTGGACCGACCTGGAGGCGCTGGACTTCGAGGCGCTCGTCGACCCGCTGAACCAGGCGGACGAGACCGAGCGGACCGCGGGCGACGACGAGGTCGTCGTCCTCCCGTTCACCGAGGCGCTCGCCGAGTACGGCGACGTCATCGAGGCGAACTTCGGCTCCGTCCTCGACCCCGATCACAACTACCTCACGGCGCTTTCGGTCGCGCTCTTTACCACCGGCACGTTCGTCTACGTCCCGAGGGCGTCGACGTCGAGGACGTGACGGTGCGCGCGGAGATGAACTCTCGCTCGCTGTTCAGCCAGACGCTCGTCGTGGCCGAGGAGTCGTCGTCGGTGACGATCCTCGAGTCGATCGAAACGGGTGAAAGCGAGGTCGCAGACGACCGGTACTTCTCGAACCTCGTCGAGGTCGTCGCGGGCGAGAACGCCAACGTCCAGTTCGGCTCGCTCCAGAACCTCGACGACGACTCGTACACCTACTCGCTGAAGCGCGGCGTGACCGACACGTACGCGACGGTCGACTGGATCGAGAGCAACTTCGGCTCGAAGCTCACGCGCTCGGACATCGAGACCGAGCTCAACGGCGACGGCTCCGAGAGCCAGATCGTCGGGACGTTCTTCGGCACCGACGACCAGCACTTCGACATCAACGCCCGCGTGTGGCACCAGGCGGAGCAGACCACCGCCGACCTCGTCACACGCGGCGTGCTCGACGACGTCGCCCGCTCCGTCTACGAGGGGGTTCAGGACGTCGGCGAGGACGCGTGGAACACCTCCAGCTACCAGCGCGAGAACACGCTGATGCTGTCGGACGACGCGGAGGCGGACGCGTCCCCGAAGCTGATCATCCACAACCACGACACCGAGGCGTCCCACTCCGCGACGGTGGGCCAGGTCGACGCGGAGGACCTGTTCTACCTTCAGAGCCGTTCGATCGACTCGCGGACGGCGCGGAACATGCTCGTCGAGGGCTTCTTCGTGCCCGTCTTAGAGGAGATCGCGGTCGACGAGTTCCGCGACGACGTCGAGGAGCTCGTCTTGGAGCGCCTCCAGTAGGCGGTCGGCGCTCACAGCTGTTCCGCCAGCCGAACGGATTTTTCGGCCCGTCTCACCCGCGGAGCGAGCGGCCCGCGAGGGGAACCGCTTAAGACCGACGGCACCCGAGACGGAGGTATGCGAACCCGCGTATCGTGCCGTCTCGGGTGGTCGCGGTGAGCGTGAGTCAGCGGGTCGCCTCCGACGACCAACTCGCGCGACTGCTCCAGATCGGAATCGTGCTCGAAGAGGTCGTCGAAGCGCGAACGCACCGCCACTACCAGCAGTTGGACGCCGAACTCGACGAGGAGGTGGAGACGCTGCTGGCCGACGCCGCCGAGGAGTCGGCCGACCACCGAGAGCGCTTGGAGACGCTGGTCGAGGGGCTCGGCGTCGACAGCGTCCCGTTCGGAGAGATCGAGTCGCTGGTCGACGCCCGCTACGGGCGGACGCGACCGGAGGACTTCGACGACGTGTTGTACGACCAGCTGTGTAACGAGGAGACGGCGTACAAGTTCTACGACGACCTTATCGAGGCGATAGAGGGGTCCGAGGCGACGTTCTCGATCGACCGCGAGGAGCTGGTCGCGACCCTGACGACGATCCGCGACGAGGAGGCCGAGGGAGTGCGCGAGGTCACGGAGGTCATGGAGCGCCGATGAACCGGACAGACGAGCCGACGAGCGCCGACGGAGGACAGCCGTGAACACCGCAGATCAGTACCTCAAGACGATATACGTCGTACAGGACAGCGAAGACGGGCCCGCCTCGACCGGGTCGATAGCCGACGCGCTGGGCGTCAGCCCGGCCAGCGCCAACGAGATGATCGGCAAGCTCGAGGAGCGCGGCCTCGCGGAACACGAGAAGTACAAGGGGGTGAAGCTCACCGACGACGGTATCGTCCGGGCCAGAGACGCCCTCCAGACCTACTGTATCATCGAGCGGTTCCTCGCGAACGTCCTCGCGGTGGAGGACTTCCAGGCCGAGGCCCGCGAACTGGAGGCCGTCATCGACGACACGGTCGCGGAGCGGCTCGACACGATCATCGACCGCCAGCCGGAGTGTCCAGACTGTTTCGACCCGGAGACGGACGCCTGCGCGTGCCTGGAGATAGCGCCGGCGTCGGTCGAGCCGGAAAAGCAGTAAAGCGGTCGTAGAGTCCTTTTTCGAAGCCTTAGACGCCCGTCGAGTAGCGCAGGATACCCGCGATGCCGCCGAACGCGTCGAGCAGCTGTTCGCCCTTCTCGAAGTCCGTCGAGATGAACTTCGTGTCCGTGCCGCGCTGTTCCGCGATGGCCATCAGGTGCTCGATGACGTCCTCGCGCTCGTCGACCGCGGCGGCCTCGCCGCACTCGCTACACTCGTGGTCGGGCGTCGAGTGTCGCGAGTCGATCACCTCGTACTCCTCGTGGTCGTTCGGGCACTCGTAGACGACGACGTCGGAGCGGAGGTCCTCGGAGATGAGCAGGCGGTCCACCGACCCCATGATGAGGTTCCGGCGGGTCTGCTCGAACCCGTAGGTCGCCTCCTGGCCGGTGTTGAGCTTCTCGAAGAACTCCTCCATGTTGCGTTTGTCCTCGACGATCTCTTGGTCCGCGAGCGCCTCGCTCGCGTTGTCGACGAGGTCCTTCAGCCCGGACTCGTCGGTGTAGGCCACGTCGAACTTCCCCAGCACCTTGTCCTGTAGCTCGTGGTGGAGGTAGTCGCCGTCGAGGAACTCGTCTTTCGTCGGGGAGGGACCGCCGACCAAGATACCGTCCAGTTCGTGGCGCTTGTCGACGAACAGGTCGTTGGCCATCCCCGCGACCTCCTGATAGAAGTTGTCGATGGCCTCTAAGCGCAGGCGGGCGAACCGCTGTGCGGACTGACCCCCTTTCCGCTGTTTGCCGGGGACGAGCGAGGAGGCTGACTTGACGGCCTCGACGCGTTTCCCCTTCAGCCAGCCGACGTTCGCCTCGCGGCGGTCCAAGACGATGAGCCCGAACAGCCCGGAGTCTTCGAGCATGTGTTCGAGCGGCTCGGTGAGGAACTCCGAGTCGCAGTGGTACCGGAACGACTCGACGGGC
Organism: Halorubrum sp. 2020YC2; assembly: GCF_018623055.1. Taxonomy (NCBI): domain Archaea; kingdom Methanobacteriati; phylum Methanobacteriota; class Halobacteria; order Halobacteriales; family Haloferacaceae; genus Halorubrum; species Halorubrum sp. 2020YC2. Next base: position 2,931,061 of record NZ_CP076019.1, on the reverse strand, counting down.
TGTGGCGGCGACTCCAGCGTCCGAGTGACCATGTCGGTCTGGCCGCCGCCCGCGTCGATGGCGCCCGAGAAGAGCACGATGCCGTTCTCGGGCGGGAAGGTGTCGTAGTAGCGGAGTCGGTCCTTGATCGACGTCAGCGCGTCTTGGACGGCGGTCCGGGTCTGCTTGGATTTGATGTTCGACGCCTCGCTGTGTTCCTGGGTGACGTGGGCCACCACGTCGGAGATCTGCCTGTCTTCGGGGATGTAGATGGTGACGAGTTGGGTGCCGGAGCCCTCGAAGTCTTTGAGCTCCTCGATGACCTTGCGGAACTCGTACTTCCGGCGGTCCTCGTTCGCCTCCTGTGCGTCGCTGCTCATTACCAATAGTTCGCCCCCGTGCGGGTAAGTAAGCTTTGACCTCCGGGCTGTGCCCGGCGAGACGCCCCGAGTCGGCCGCGAGCGGGCCCTGCGAGGCGGGAGCGTTCAGGCGTGGTGCTCTTCGAGGTACTCGACGATGTCGTCGCTCTCGTACATCGTTACCCCGCGGTCGGTGTCGACGAGGTACGGGATCTGGTCGTCGCCGACCGCGGTGAGCTCGCCGTGGGTCACCTCGTTGGTGACATCGCCGCCGACGTCGCCGGGCAGCCGCGGGTTGTGCGCGACGTAGGAGACGCCGAGCTCGGAGAGCGTCTCGCGGACCGTCGCGCTGTGCGGGCAGCCTTCCGACTGGTAAAGCTCGAGCATCGCTCGGCGGTACGGCCGCCGGGACAAAACAGTTTGCGGGGACGGGAGACGCCGTCCCTCGGAGTCGCGTCGTTCGGCCGGCCTACATCGACTCCGGCGCCTCGACGCCCAGCACGTCGAGCGCGTTCGCCATCGTGTGCTTGGCGGCCGCGACGACCGCGACCCGGGCGTCGCGCAGCTCGTCGGTCTCGGCGGTCACGACCGGGCACTCGCGGTAGAAGGCGTTGTACGCGTCCGCGAACTCGCGGGTGAACGTCGCGATCGTGTGCGGTTCGAGGTCGTCGGCCGCCGCTTCGATCGCCGCCGGGAAGCGGGCGACCTCGCGGAGGAGGTCTCGGGCCGCGTCGGTCTCTAAGGCGCCCGCGTTCACGTCGAGGGCGTCGGGGTCGACGTCGCCGTCGGCGCCTTCCGTCACGCCCGGTACGTCGACGCCCTCGGCCGCGGCCTCACCGAGGATGCCGGCGCAGCGCGCGTGGACGTACTGGACGAACGGGGCCGACTGGGCCTCGAAGTCGAGCGCGTCCTCCCACTCGAAGGTGATCGCCTTCGCGGGCTGTTTCGAGACGATGTCGTACCGGACCGCGCCGATCCCGACCTGATGGGCGATGCGCTCGACGTCCTCGTCGGTGAGGTCGTCGTCGCGGATGCGGTCGTCCATGCGGGACTCGACCGCCTCGCGGGCGCGGTCGATGGCCTCGTCGAGCAGGTCGTCGAGCATCACGCCCGTCCCCTGCCGGGTCGACATCTTCCCGTCGGGGAGGTTGACGTACGAGTAGATGACGTGGCCGAGGCGGTCGGTGTCGTTGCCGAGGAGTTCGAGGGTCGCGTCAAGCTGGTCGGCCTGCAGCTTGTGGTCCTCGCCGAGGACCGTGACGGCGCGGTCGTAGGTGTCGAACTTCCACTCGTGGTGCGCTAAGTCGCGGGTGGTGTAGAGGCTGGTGTCGTCCGAGCGCAGGAAGACGAGGTTCTTGTCGATCCCCCACTCGTCGAGTTCGAGCTGCCAAGCGTCCTCCTCGTAGACGGCGTGGTCCGTCTCCTTGAGCCGCGCGGCGATGTCGTCCGTCGAACCGTCGCGCATGAACCGCGTCTCCTTGACGAACTCGTCGAACTCCGCTGGGAGGCGGCCGAGGCACGCCTTCATCCCGCCGAGGACGGTGTCGACGACCTCGCCCACGCGCTCGTACGTCTCCTCGTCGCCCGCCTCCAGCCCCTGAAGGATCGACTGGATCTCCGCTTCCGCGGCCTCGACCGCGTCGGCGTCGGCCTCCTCCAAGAACGAGTTCCCCTTGCGGTAGTAGCGCACGAGGTCGTACTCCGCGCGGTCGCGGGCGGGCTCCGCGTCGAGGTCGGCCTCGTCGAACCGCTCGTAGGCCCACGTGAACACCGCCATCTGCCGGCCGGCGTCGTTGACGTAGTAGTGGCGGTCGACGTCGTAGCCCGCGTACTCCAAGAGGTTCGCGACCGCGTCCCCGACGATGGGGTTGCGTGCGCGCCCGACGTGGACCGGCCCGGTCGGGTTCGCGCTGGTGTGCTCGACGACGACGCTCGTGTCCCGGTCGGGGAGCGCGCCGTAGTCGGCGTCGACGGCGGCCGCGTCGAGCGTGTCCGCGAGGTAGCGCTCGTTGGCGTGGAAGTTGACGTACGGTCCCGCGGTGTCGACGCTCGCGACGTAGTCGGCGCCCGAGACCGAGACCGCCTCCGCGACCGTCGCCGCGACGTTCGGCGGCGCGTCGCCGACCTCGCCCGCGAGCCGGAAGGCGACGCTGGAGGCGAGCGTCGCGTCCATGTCGTCGGGCGGGCGTTCGATGCCGAGGTCGTCGGTCGGGAGGTCGAGCGAGTCGAGCGCGTCCGCGAGCGCCGCCTCGACCGCCGACCGGAACTGCCTGAACATACCGTCCGTTCGACGGGCGGGATAAAAGGCCCTTCCGAACCGGCTCGAAACGGAAGACGGGAAATCGGTGGGGCGAAACGTGAGACCCTACGAACCGCGGTGGCGCGTGCCTGTGAGGCCGCATCGCGGCCGAACAGCACCGCGCGAGGGAGTCAGTCGCCGGAGCGAAGCGGAGGCGACTGACAGGGCGAGAGCGAAGCTCTCGCTTGCAGCCGGACGTAGTCCGGCGACGAGGCTGGGGAGGCGTGAGGTGCTGTGCGGAGCGGTGCGGGGCGGGACTCAAAGGGGCAGCCGGGAGGCGGGCGCAGGCGTTCACGAGAGCGGAGCTCTCGTGAGCCAATCAGAACGCGAAGCGTTCTGATGACGACGTAAGCACTGGAAGGAGCGAACGGAGCGAGCGACTGAAGCGCGCAACGAGCGTGCGCCCGCCTCCCGGCTGGGGCTTTGGAGGAGTTCACCGCAGATCTCTGGTTAGCCATTTATAACCGAGCGGCTGGGGCTTCCGAGGTGACCACGGTCGACCGCAATCAACGATTTATAAATAATCACTCTGAGCGGCGATTAGGGAGGTTACAGCGTCCGTCTGCCACTACTTATGAGACGATTTCGTCGATCAGCTCCCGCGCACTCCGCCGCACGGCCTCGTCGCTCTCGATGGACGGCTCCCAGCCCAGCGCCGAGAGCTTCTCGATCGACAGCCGCATCTTCGGCACGTCGCCGGTCCAGCCGCGGTCGCCGCCGGTGTAGCTGTACGCCGGCTCCACGCCGAGTTCCTCGCTCACGAGGTCGGCGATTCGGGTCACGGAGGTGGTCGTCCGCGTCCCGAGGTTGTAGACGTTCAGGTCGTCGTCCGCGTGCTCGACGACGTGCTGGATGGCGTCGACGCACTCGGAGACGTGCATGTACGACTTCTCCTGGCGGCCGTCTCCGAGAATCTCCAGTTCCGTCGGGTCCTCGTCTAACTTCTCGATGAAGTCGGGGATCACGTTGCCGCGCTGGTGGGGACCGACGATGTTCGCGAAGCGGAACACCCACGACCGGATCCCGTAGGAGTGCGCGAACGTCGAGATGAGCGCCTCGTCCGCGAGCTTCGCGGAGCCGTACACCGAGATGGGCGCGAGCGGCGCGTAGTCCTCGGGCGTCGGCCGGGGGGCCTCGCCGTACACCGTCGACGAGGAGGTGAACGCGAACCGGTCGACGCCGACCTCGCGCATCCGTTCTAAGACGTTGTACGTCATCGCGGTGTTGTCCTCGAACAACGCGCGGTCGTCGTCGTAGTTCGTGTCGGTGTACGCCGCGAAATGGAAGACGACGTCGAGGTCGTCGGTGACCGCGCGGGCGACGTCGCCGGCGTCGGTCAGGTCCGCCTCGACGAACTCGGCCCCGTCTGGGACGCGGTCGCGAGCCCCCTTCGAGAGGTCGTCGGCGACGCGGACGGCCGCGCCGCGGTCGAGCAGACTGGCGGCGAGGTGGCTGCCGACCAAGCCCGCACCGCCGGTCACGAGGACGTGCGAATCGGCGAGGTTCATACCGGTCCGTCGGCGGTCGCGGATAAGTACGTGTGGGATCCCGACGAGAACCGAGCGGCACGGGAACCGAGCGGCACGCGACTAGAGGTTCGCGAACGCCTCGTCGACGAGTTCGCCGGTGTCGGCGACGATGTCCGCCATCTCCTCGTCGTCGGGGGCCATCCCGACGAGGCGGGCGATACGCATGATCGAGACGTGGTAGACGCGCTGTTTCCCGGGTTCCTCCTCCCAGACCACGACGTTACAGGCCATCAGGGCGCCCAGCCTGTTCTCGCTCGCGTCGAGCGCGCGGTCCGCGACCTCGGGGTTGCACGCGCCGAGGACGTAGTAGGGGTCGCGGCCCGCGTCGACCTTCTCGTTGAGCATGTCCGAGGGGGAGAACTCGACCGGGACGCCGAACCCGGCGTCGGTGAACACCTCGCGGACGTGTTCGATCGCCGCCTCGTGGCCCATTTCGAGGGTCGTCTGCTGTTCGCCGATGTCGTCCGGGTCGATCTGGCTCGGGTCGATTGGGAGCGTCATTCGTGTTTTATATTGGGATAACACGACATAGATTTTCGTATTTGGATCCGAGAGACCGGTTTTCAGCCGGCCGAGTCGGACTGCGAGGATTTCGGCCGGAATAGTATTGTGTATAATTTACAAAATAAATAAATCGGTGGAGAGCGAACGGGGCGGTATGGACGAGGACACGGGACCGTCCCGAGCGGCGACGACCGCCGACGGTCCCGCCGAGTACGTGCGAGCCAACCGCGAGGAGTTGGTGTCGCTGGCCCTCGATCTGCTCGCGGTCGACACGTCGAACCCGCCGGGGGACACGCGCGAGATCGTCGCCGCGATCGAGCGGTTCCTCGACCCGCTTCCGGTGGAGGTCGAGCGGTTCGCCGTCGACCCCGCGAAGCCGAACCTGCTCGTTCGGGTCCCCGGCGCGTCCGACCGCACGCTGCTGTACACCGGGCACCTCGACACGGTGCCGTTCGACGACGACGCGTGGACGCGCGATCCGCTCGGCGAACGCGCCGGCGACCGCGTCTACGGCCGGGGTGCGACCGACATGAAGGGCGCCGTGGCGTCGATGCTGTTCGCGGTGCTGGCCTTCGCGGCGACCGACGCCGACCCGCCCGTCGACCTCCTGTTCGCCTTCGTGAGCGACGAGGAGGTTGGCGGCGACGCCGGGCTCCCGGCGCTGCTTGAGGGCGGACGGCTCGGCGCGGACGCGTGCGTGATCGGGGAGCCGACCTGCGAGGAGAGCCGTCGCTCCGTCACGGTCGCGGACAGGGGCAGCATCTGGTTGACGCTCGAGGCGAGCGGGGAGAGCGCCCACGGCTCCCGTCCGGCGCTCGGCGTCAACGCGATCGATCGCCTCTACGACGCCGTCGAGACGATACGCGAGCGGTTCGGGACCGAGCGGCTGGCGGTCGGCGCCGAGATGGAGCCGATCGTCGAGGAGTCGGTCGAGTACTACGCCCCGTCGATGGGGGAGACCACTGCCCGAGACCTGTTCCGGTATCCGTCGGTCAACCTCGGCGTCATAGCGGGGGGCGACGCGGTGAACACGGTCCCGAAGTCCGCGCGCGCCGAGGTCGACGTGCGACTGACGGCGGGGGTCCACACGCCCGACGTGCTCGCGGGGATCCGCGAGTGCGTCACCGACTGCGAGGGGGTCACGATCGCCGACGTCTCGTGGAGCGTCGGCACCGCCGAGGCTCCGGACAGCCCGCTCGTCGAGGCGGTCGCGTCGACGGCGGCGGCCGTCACGGGAGACCGCGTCTTCAGGCGGAGCGCCACGGGCGGCGGCGACGCAAAGACGCTCCGGAACGCCGGGATCCCGACCGTCGAGTTCGCGCTGGGGACCGACACCGTCCACGCGCCCGACGAGTACGTCCCGGTCGACGCGCTCGTCGACAACGCCGTCGTCTACGTCCGACTCCCGGCGACGTGGCGGGCGGAGATCGATCGGTAGCCGACGCCGTCGGGGGACGAGCCGCGCGTCGGTCATCGGCCGGTCCGCGCCGAGAGAGTTTGTATTTTGGAAAAATGGGAATTCAATACAATACTAATACGACACGCCCGCAACTGTCGCGTGTGAGACTGCCATGACCGACATCGAACCCGACGACACCGTCGACGCCAGAGGCGCGGCGTGCCCCGGCCCCCTGATGGACCTCATCGGAGCGATCCGAGGCGCCGAGTCCGGAGACGTCGTTCGGCTCCTGAGCGACGGCGACGGGTCGCTCACCGACGTTCCGGAGTGGGCCGAGGAGGCCGGTAACGAACTGCTCGCCGTCGAGGAGCGCGACGACCACAACGCGTTCTACGTGGAGAAAGCATGACCGAGCGGATCGTCATCCTCGGCGGCGGCACCGGCGGATCGGTGCTCGCCAACGACCTCGCCGACCGGCTCGAACCCGAACTCGACGCCGGCGACGTCGAGGTCACCCTGATCAACGACGGCCCCGACCACGTGTACAAGCCGGTCTGGCTGTACGTGCCGTTCGGTCAGCGCGAGCCGGCTGACGGCCGCCGCGCGCTCGACGCGCTCGTCGACGACGCGGTCGACCTCCGGATCGACCGCGTGTCCGAGGTCGACACCGACTCCCGGCGGCTCCGGTTCGACGGCGGGGGGCCGTCGATGGAGTACGACCACCTCGTGTTGGCGACCGGGTCGACGCTGGAACCCGATCAGATCCCCGGCCTCGCGGAGGGCGGTCACGACTACTACAGCGAGTCGGGCGCGGTCGACCTGCGCGACGAGCTGCTGGAATTCACCGAGGGCGAGATCGTGTTGAGCGTGATCGGGACGCCCCATATGTGTCCGGCGGCGCCGCTGGAGTTCGTCTTCATGACCGACGACTGGTTCCGCGAGCGCGGCCTGCGCGAGGACGTCGAGATCACCTACACCTACCCGATCCAGCGCGTCCACGGGAACCCACACATCGCCGAGTGGGCCCGCCCCATCATGGAGGAGCGCGACATCGACGTGGAGACGTTCTTCAACGCCGAGTCGGTCGACCCCGACGCGGAGACGATCGCGTCGATGGAGGGGACCGAACTCGACTACGACCTCCTCGTGTCGATCCCGCCCCACGGCGGCGTCGACCTGATCGCGGAGGCCGGGCTCGGCGACGACGGCTGGGTCGACGTCGACAAGCACACGCTGGAGGCCGAGGCCGCGGAGAACGTCTACGCGCTCGGGGACACCGCCGACACCGGCGTTCCGAACGCGGGCAGCGTGGCGCACTACCAGGCCGGCGTCGTCGGCCGGCGCCTCGCGAGCGAGGTCCGAGACCGCCCGGCGACGGCGACGTACGACGGCAAGACCCTGTGTTTCATCGAGACCGGGATGGACGCGGCCTCGTTCGTCGAGTTCGACTACGAGAACCCGCCGTCGCCCGCGCCGCCCTCCGAGAAGCTTCACTGGTCGAAGCTGGCGTACAACGAGTCCTACTGGCTCACCGCGCGGGGGCTGCTCTGACCATGTCCGAGACGGAAGTCTCCGACCCGGCCGACCTCGAGGCGGCGATCGCGGAGAACCCGGAGGCGGTCGCCGCGTTCGTGGAGCGGCTCGACGCGGTCAACGAGCTGCTGGACGTGCTCTCCTTGGGCGAGGGCGCGCTCTCCGACGAGATGGTTCGCGAGCTCTCGGCCACGGGGTCGACGCTCGCGGAGTCCGCGGACGGCCTCGCCACCGACGAGACCGTGGCGCTGGCCGAGAGGGTGGGCGAGAACGGCGACGAGTTACGGGAGGCGCTCGACACGCTGCTTACGCTCCAGCGGAGCGGCACGCTCGACGAGCTGGCCGAGCTCGCCGAGGTCGGCTCGCTGGCGACCGCGGCCCTCGACGACGAGATGGTGACGTCGCTGGCCGGGACCGGCGCCGCGCTCGGCGAGGTGGCACAGACCGCGGCCGACGACGACACCCGCGACGGCGTCGAGACGCTGCTGAAAAGCGTCGGTGAGGCGGAGCGAGAGCCCCCCGAGCGGGTCGGTGCCGTCGGGCTGCTCCGCGGCGTGCGCGACCCGGAGGTCCAGTACGGGCTGGGCTACCTGCTGGCGGTGGCGAGCGCGATCGGTCGCGAGCGTGCCGGGCGCGAGCGGAGCGAGGGATCGCGCTAGCGGGGGCGACGCGCCGCTCCGCGGCGCGAGCGGGCCGAGTCGGTCGTGGTCACTAGTGGTTTTTGTGTTGTATCGAGGGTGTCGGGAGCGACGCCGCCGGCGACGACGCGGGCAAAACAGAACCGGGGGCTCGTTCCGCGGCGCTTAGACGAGGAGCTGGATGTCCGCCTCGGCCATGTCCTGAAGCGCGGTCGCGGCGCCGACGCCGGTGGTGACGCCGTCGTAGAACTCGTCCTCGTCGTAGTCCATCAGATCGATGGTCATCTGACACGCCTGGAACTCCACGCCCATGTCGAGGCTCGTCTCGAGGAGCTCCTCGACCGTGGCGGTGTCGTTGTCCGCGATCCGCTTTTCCATCATCCTCGTCGTGACGCGGTCCATCCCGGGGAGCGCGGCGACCGCGTTCGGGACGGGCATGTTGGGGTTGCCGACGGAGCTGAGCTTGAGGTCCTTCGAGCGCGCCTCGTGGAGGATGTCGAGCCCCCAGAACGTGTGGAAGACGGTGACCTCGTAGCCGAACGCGGCCGCGGTGCTGGCGAGGATGAGCGGCGGGTACGCCATGTCGAGCGTCCCCTTCGTCGCGATGATGCTCATCTTCTTGGCGCCGTCCTCGTCGGTGGCCGCGGCGAGCGCGCCCTCTAGCTCGTCGACCCGCGCGGCCAACTCCGCGCGCGAGGGCGCGTCGTCCGCCGACGCGTCGGCCTCGTCTCCGGGCGGCGTGTCCGTGCGCATCGTCACGCCGTCCTGCGGACGTAGTGTTTGTACACGTCGTCGCCTTCCGCCTGATCGAGGAGTTCGACGCCCTCGGTACCCGCCGCCCAGCCGTCGATGTCGCTCATGCTTCCGGGGTCGGTCGCCAGCACTTCGAGGACCTGCCCTTCCGCCAGGTCGTCGATCGCACCCTTCGTCTTCACGACCGGCATGGGACACGATGCGCCTTTCACGTCGAGCGTCTCCGCGATGTCGTATTCGGCACTCATATTGGATCTGCTCCGTTGACTCGTATTGGAGCTATCACACAATATTCCCGCGACGGTTAAAAGAATGTTGATTCTTGGGCCGGCTGTGAATAGCTGTTTTCGCGCAAAACCTCTAAAATCGGGTTCTACACGTATTTAGGCTATTAAACGCTCCTTTTCCGCCATCTTGTATTGTACAAATATTGAATTACTATCCGAACCCTTTTCTACACGCGACCGATACGATGGGGTGTACAACATGGACGCCGACGAGTTTCCGACGCCGGACGTCGAAGTGGAATCGACCGCGCCGAACGAACTGAAAGACCGGATCGACGCGGGCGAGGACGTGACGCTCCTCGACGCGCGCATGACGTCCGACTACGAGGAGTGGCGCATCGACGGCGAGAACGTCACGTCGATCAACGTCCCGTACTTCGAGTTCCTCGAAGACGAAATCGACGACGACGTCCTCGACCGGGTCCCCGACGACCGCGAGGTGACCGTCCTCTGCGCGAAGGGCGGCGCCAGCGAGTACGTCGCTGGCACGCTCGCGGAGCGCGGCTACGACGTCGACCACCTCGAAGACGGGATGAACGGCTGGGCGAGGGTCTACGAGGCCGTCGAGGTCGAGCGCTACGACGGCGCCGGCACGCTCCTCCAGTACCAGCGCCCCTCCTCGGGCTGTCTCGGCTACCTCCTCTACGACGACGGCGAGGCCGCTATCATCGACCCGCTTCGGGCGTTCACCGACCGCTACCTCGACGACGCCGCCGACCTCGGCGTCGAACTGAACTACGCCATCGACACCCACGTTCACGCCGACCACATCTCGGGCGTGCGCGACCTCGACGCGGCGGGCGTCGAGGGCGTCGTCCCCGCGGCCGCCGTCGACCGCGGCGTCACCTACGCCGACGAGCTGACCACGGCGGAGGACGGCGACGCCTTCGAGGTCGGCAACGCGGCGATCGAGACCGTCCACACGCCCGGCCACACGACCGGGATGACCTCCTACCTCGTCGACGGGAGCCTCCTCGCGACCGGCGACGGGCTGTTCGTCGAGAGCGTCGCCCGGCCCGACCTCGAAGAGGGCGACGAGGGCGCGCCCGACGCCGCGCGCACCCTGTACGAGTCGCTCCAAGAGCGCGTCCTCTCGCTGCCCGACGACACGCTCGTCGGCGGCGCGCACTTCAGCGACGCGGCCGTCGCGGCCGACGACGGCACCTACACGGCGCCGATCGGCGAACTCGTCGCGGAGATGGACGCGCTCACGATGGACGAGGACGGCTTCGTCGACCTGATCCTCTCGGACATGCCCCCGCGGCCGGCCAACTACGAGGACATCATCGCGACGAACCTCGGGCAGAACGCCGTCGGCGACGAGGAGGCGTTCACCTTAGAGCTCGGGCCGAACAACTGCGCCGCGAGCCAGGAGTCGCTCGCGGATGACTGACGACGCAAATGGTCGCTGACCCGGTGCTGTTTCAGGCGGCCGCCGACCTCTTCCCCAACGGGATCGGTCGCTACGCCGTCGGCGGGCTGCTCGTCGGCCTCGGAACCGTCGTTATCTACGTCGGGACCGGTATCCCAGCCGGAGCGAGCACGTTCCTCGAGTCGACGCTGTCGTACGTCTCCGGTCAGTCGCGGTTCGGGCGGTACGTCGGCTCGCGGGACTGGCGGCTCGTGTTCACGGCCGGGATCATCCTGGGCGGGCTCGCGTTCGCCGCGACGTTCCAGTCCGGCGTAGTCACCAGCTCGCTGTACGAGCCCGGGACGACCGGTCAGCTCTACGAGGTCGCCGGCGTGACGCTGTGGACGACGGACGTCCAGCCGTGGCGGCTGTTCCTCGGCGGCATCCTGGTCGGCATCGGGACCCGCGTCGGGAAGGGGTGTACGTCCGGGCACGGCGTCTGCGGCGTCGGCTCGGCGTCGAAGACGTCGCTGGTCGGCGTCGCGACGTTCCTGACCGTGGCGATCGGGACCGCACAGGTCGTCGCCGCGCTGGGGGTGAGCCCGTAGATGGCGGACCGTCATCCCCTGTTCAAGCCGCTGGTGTTCGTCGGCGGGCTGATCTTCGGGTTCGGGCTCGGCTTCAGCCACATGGCGCGGCCGGAGGTCGTGGTGAACTTCCTGCTGTTCGAGGACCTCGGCCTCCCGTTCGTGATGTTCGGGGCCGCGATCGTCTCCGGCGTCGCGTTCGCGCTGCTGCCCCGGATCCGCGACACCGCGCCCCTCACGGGCGACCCCTACGAGCGGCGGCTGAAGCCGTTCGACCGGAACGTCCTCGTCGGCGGCGCCGTCTTCGGCGTCGGCTGGGGGCTCTCCGGGATCTGCCCGGGCGCGGCGTACGCCAGCCTCGGGGTCGGTAACGTCACCATCCTCTGGGCGCTCGGCGGCATGTTCGTCGGGGCGTACGCGCAGGGCTACTGGCGGAGCCGGAGCGGGACCCGCGACGCCGCCGCGGCGGGCGCGGACTGACACACCCGCTCGATGGACCCCGCTCTCATCGCCCTCTTCGTCGGCGCGGCGCTCGCCAGCCTGTTCATGGCGTGGGTGATCGGCGCCGGGTCGAGCGGCGCGACGCCGTTCGCCCCCGCGGTCGGCGCGAACGCCATCGGGACGATGCGCGCCGCCCTCCTCGTCGGCGTCTTCGGCTTCGTCGGCGCCGTGACGCAGGGCGGCAACGTCTCGGAGGCCGTCGGCAGCGGCCTCGTCGGCGGGATCAGCCTGCCGGTCGCCGGCGTCATCCTCGTGCTCGTCCTCGGCGCCGGGCTGATGGCGGTCGGCATCACGACGGGGATCCCGATCGCGACCGCGTTCACCGTGACCGGCGCCGTCATCGGCGTCGGGCTCGCGCTCGGCGGGACGCCGGTCTGGGCGAAGTACCAGCAGATCGCCGCCGTCTGGGTTCTGACCCCGTTCGTCGGCGGCGGCGTCGCGTTCGGGATCGCCAGCGTCCTCCCGCGGTCCGACGCGCCGGAGCGGTGCTGTGTTCCGGCGCTTGCCGGCCTCGTGGGCGCCGTCCTCGCGAACGTCAGGTTCAGCTTCCTCGGCGCGGGGAGCGCGCCGGGCACCGTCCGCGGCCTCGCACAGCGGACCCTCTCGGTCGACGGCCTCGCGTCGGCGGCCGCGATCACCGGCCTCGCCGCGCTGGCGGTCGCGGCCGTCGTCCGGTGGGACGTGAGCCGCGACGAAGCGGGCGGGCTGCGGCGCGTGCTGCTGGCGCTCGGGTCGCTCGTCGCCTTCTCCGCGGGCGGGAGTCAGGTCGGACTGGCCGTCGGGCCCCTGCTCCCGCTGCTCGACGAGGTGGGAATGGTCTCGACGACGGCCGTCCTCGTGGGCGGCGGACTGGGGATGCTGGTCGGCTCGTGGACCGGCGCGCCCCGGATGATCAAGTCGCTCGCGCAGGACTACTCCTCGCTGGGGCCGCGGCGCTCCATCTCGGCGCTCGTCCCCTCGTTTTTGATCGCGCAACTGGCCGTCCTGCTCGGCGTGCCGGTCTCGTTCAACGAGATCGTCGTGAGCGCGATCATCGGGAGCGGCGCCGCGGTGGGCGGGCGAGACGCGGTGGACGCCCGGAAGATCCTCGTGACGGTGGGCGCGTGGGTGGGCTCGTTCGCCCTCTCGTTCGCGCTCGCGTACGCCGCCGCGATGCTCCTATTATAGGAGAGTCACGCCGCGGCGTCAGTTTCTTATAAATGTCAGAAGCGGTGGCGCGTGCCGATGAGCGCCCGAAGGGCACGAATCGCACGCGCGAGGTTGTCGGGCTTCGCCCGACTGCCAGAGGCGCGTCGCGCCTCGCTGTCACCGGACGAGTCCGGTTTCAAGCGAGAGCTTCGCTCTCGCCCTGTCGCCGGCGGCGAAGCCGCCGGCTGCCAGAGAATCTTCGATTCTCGCTGGAGTCGGCCGCCCGGAGCGAAGCGGAGGGCGGCCGACGAGGCTGGGGAGGCGTGAGGTGCGGTCGCTGTGCGGAGCGGGGCGGGACTCAAAGGGGCAGTCGCGAGGGCGCCGTAGGCGTTCACGAGAGCGGAGCTCTCGTGAGCCAATCAGAACGCTCCGCGTTCTGATGACGACGCAAGCACTGGAAGGAGCGAACGGAGTGAGCGACTGAAGCGCGCAGCGAGCGTACGGCGCCCTCGCGGCTGGGGCTTTGGAGGTGTTCGCTGCCGGTCGAGCGCCACTCACGTATAGCCGAGCGGCTGGGGCTTTGGAGGTGCTCCCCGTCGATTCTCCGGCGTCCATTTATAAACAAGCGGAAGGAGCTACTGAAGTAGCCGCCACGGCGGCGATCGCGTCACCGCGGCGCGAGGATCTACTCAGCAAGACACCTGGTTTCGGTTACACCGCGCGAGGCGGCGGGACGAGGAAGACGTTCCCGGTCGCCCGCGCGACGATCTCCTCGGAGACGCTGCCCAAGAGGAGCCGCCGGATGCGGCTCCGTCCCTTCGACCCGACGAGGACCGTCGACGGCGTGACCTCGGCCTCGGCGGCGAGGATCTCCTCGGCGGGGTCGCCGCGGCGGACCTCGGTCCGCGTCTCGATCCCCCACTCCTCCAGCGTGCGCGCCCGCTCGGCCAGCCGCTCCGCCGGGCCGACGCCGTCGTCGGCTCCCCCGTCTTTCGGTGACCGGACGTGGACGAGCGTCGCCTCCTCGGTCGCGCGACGGAGGTACGAGAAGGCGTCGAACGCCCGGTCGGCGTGCTCGGAGAAGTCCGTCGCGAAGAGGACGTGCCGGAAGAGGTGTTCGCGGAGGACGCCGGGGTCGTCGGCCGCCCGCTCGACGCGGTTGACTAAAAGGGGGACGACGGTGGTCCGGGCGAGGTTGCGGGCGGTCGAGCCGACGACCCGGTTCTCCAGCGGACTCTGTCCGCGCGAACCCACGATCGTCAGGTCGGCGTGAACGGTCTCCGCGATGCCGTTGAGGCGGCGGTACGGGGTCCCGCGAACGACGTGCGTCTCGACGTCGAACCCCGCGGCCTCGATCACCGCGCGGTACCTGTCGAGTCCGCGCTGCCGGCGCGCCTCGAAGTCGACGCCGGGGGTCCCGGTGTGGACGTTCGCCGGGACGACCGTGACGAGGTGGACCGTTCGGACGCCGATACGGCCCAAGCAGTCGAGGCAGGTCTCGTTCTCTATCGTCGCCTCGCTGGCGGCCGACAGGTCGGTCGCGCACAGGGCCCTCATGGCGACACTTACGGTGAGCGACGACAACACGGTTGCGCTCGGCGCGGGCGCTGTTCGCCGCGGAGAGGTCGCGTCGGACGCCGTCGGGCGACCGCGACGCTCACCGACGGTCTGTGGGCACCCTGCGAGTGAGAACTTCGCCGTAAGTTATCAGTACTCCGGCCGAGGTTACCGGAATATAGTATTGTACAGCCAGCCCAAAACCGTTATAGGCACGAGGCAGGTAGGAGAGAGTGAACAGAAATGTGCCAGAAGCGAATTTCCGCGTACGGAGGTCGGAGGGAGAGTCGATGGCGGGACTAGAGATCCCCGGCTGGGACCCGGAGACGGCCCTCCTTATCGGTGCGATCCTCCTCGAAGCGTTCGTGCTGTACGTGGGCTACGGCGGCCTCGAACGGCTCGTCGGCCCCTATCTCATGAGACTCATCGTCGGGGGTGACGCGAGTGCTCAGTAGCCTTCTCAGCGGCCTCGGCTTCCTGGGAACGAGCCCCGAGATGCTCGCGCTGTTCGCCGGGTTCGGCCTCGTCGTCGGGGTCCTGTTCGGGTTCTTCGGCATGGGCGGGTCGTTCCTCGTCACCCCCGCGCTCCTGATGTTGGACTACCCCGCGCCCGTCGCGGTCGGGAGCGGGATGGCGTTCGTCTTCGGGACGGCCGTCATCGCGACGCTGAAACACCACGACCTCGGGCAGGTCGACTACAAGCTCGGCGTGATCATGATCACGGGGACGACGATCGGCATCGAGGTCGGCCGCGCCAGCGTCTACTACCTCGAGTCGATGGGGCTCGCCGGCGGCGTCATCAGCGTCGCCTACGTCGTCCTGCTCGGCGGCGTCGGGGCGATGGTCACCCGCGACGCGCTGAAAGGCGACGGCGGCGGCGGGATCGACCACGAGGCGGCCGATAAGGACCTCGACGAGTACGAGATACCCGAGATCGCGAAGACGATCCAGCGGACGGTTCGGATCCCGCCGATGGTGACGCTCCGCGGCGACGTCCGCGTCTCCGCGTGGGTCATCACGGCCGTCGCCTTCGCGACCGGCGTCCTGTCCGGGTTCCTCGGCGTCGGCGGCGGCTTCATCCGGATGCCCGCGATGATCTACGCGATCGGCGTCCCGGTGCCCGTCGCGGTCGGGACGGACCTCTTCGAGATCGTCTTCTCCGGCGGACTCGGGAGCTACCTCTACGGTCAGGGCGGCGGCGTGAACCTCGGCATCGTCGTCCCGCTCCTGTTCGGGAGCGCCCTCGGCGCGCGCGTCGGCTCCGCGGCGACCGCCGTCGTCGACGCCGACGACATCAAGGTGTACTTCGGCGGAATGTTACTGATCGGCGCCGTCGCCGTCGGCATCGGCGAGGTCGGCTCCTACCTCGGGAACCCGACGCTGGAACTGATCGGACTGGTGCTCGTCATCGGGGCGGCGGTCGTCGTCGCGTTCGCGGTCCTGTACACGACGGTCACCTCGCTCCGCGTGACGCGGCAACGGCAGACGTCCGCCGCGGACTGACCCGCGTTCCGCCGTCGGTCCCGCGATCGCGATCTCGTGTGCGCCGTTCAGAACAGTTGACAGCCGAGAGTGGTCAGTCTGCCGCGGGCCGCCGACGCAGCGCGGTGGGGTGGCAGCGCGGGGTGGCGGCGCGGTGCCGCCGTCTCCGACCCTCACAGCCCCTCTTGCCCGCCCTCCTGCGCGAGGAGGACGACCATCGAGAGCCCGGAGATGAAAAGGAGGATGAGCGTCGGCACCACGGCGTACTGGTACAGGGCCGACTCCTGCGCGCGCCAGATCTGGGTGACGATCGTCTCGAACCCGGAGGGACGGAGGATCAGCGTGACGGGCAGTTCCTTCATCGTCGTGAGGAACACCAGCGCGGCGCCCGCGACGATACCGGAGCGCGTGAGCGGGAGCGTCACGCGCTTGAACGTCCCCATCGAGGACTCCCCGAGCGTCCGACCCGCCTCCACGAGCCGCGGGTCCACCTGAAGGATCGAGGTCCGGCTCGACCCGACCGCCTGCGGGAGGAACCGCACGACGTACGCGAACACAAGGAGGGGCAGCGTCTGGTAGAGCCACGGCGCGTAGCCGGAGCCGAAGTAGACGAGCGCCAAGGCGAGCACGATGCCGGGCACCGCGAAGCCGACGTACGTCGAGCGCTCGAACAGCGTCGCGAGCCGGGAGTCGTGGTTGGCCGCGAAGTACGCGATGGGGATGGCCGCCAGCGCGGCGACGAGCGCCGCGGCCGCGGAGACGGAGACGGAGTTGAGCACCTGAACGGGCTCGAAGGCCATCGAGGGCCGGCGGCCCGACTCCGACCGGACCAGCCACAGCCCGAGGATCCACAGCGGCACGAGCAGCGCGACGGCGGAGACGCCGGCGGGCAAAAGCGTCGCCGGCCACCGCAGCCGCCCCAGCGACACCCGGTCGTCGGTGCGGCCCGCGTCGTCGCCGTGCGAGGAGGCGTCCGAGCGGACGAGCCACTCCAAGGCGAGCACGAACAGGACGACGACGAGCAGCTGCAAGGAGAGCAGCGCCGCGTAGTCGCTCCCGAAGGAGTTGTACTCGACGTAGATCTGGCGGGTGAACACCGACAGCCGCATGATCGAGGGGGTCCCGAAGTCCGAGACCGCGTACAGCGCCGCGAGCAGCGAGCCGGCGGCGACGGCGGGTCGGATCGCGGGCAGCGTCACCCGGCGGAACGACGCCAGCCGCCCGTGGTTCAGCGTCCGCGCCGCCTCCAGCAGGGTGGTGTCGAACGACAGCAGCGCGGCCCGCGTCGTCAGGTAGACGTACGGGTACGTGTACAGCGTGATAACGAGTATCGACCCGGAGAGGCCGTATATCTCCGGGACCCGCTCGATCCCGAGGGGCGCGAGGACCTCGTGGAACTCGCCCTGCGGCCCGAACGCGGAGACGAACGAGAAGGCGCCGACGTAGCTCGGGACGACAAGCGGAAGCGCGGCCGCGACCGCCCAGAACCGACGGAAGGGGAGGTCCGTCCGGGCGGTGAGGTACGCGAGGGGGACGCCGATCGCGATCGACAGCGTCGTGACGCCGATCATCAACAGCAGGCTGTTGAGGACCGTCTCCGCGGTGCGGACGCTGAGCGTGAGGTCCGCGGCGCGCACGGGGTCGACGGTGACCGCCTCGATCAGGAGCCACGCGAGCGGGAAGACGAGCGTCGCCGCGATGGCGGCGCAAAGCAGCGTCAGCCCCAGCGGTAGTCGGTCCTCCCCGTCGGTCAGCCGGTCGCGGATCCGGGTTATCGGGCTCATGGTCCGGGAAGCGGTCGCTCGGTCGGAAGGTGGACGCAACCGCCGTTAGGGGTTCCGATCCGGTCGCGGCGGCGCGTCGTCGCCGCTCTCCCGTGCGCCCCCGACCGCGCTCCGACGGATATATTAGTTTAGGGTTGCCTAAAAAACGCATGGAACTGACGCGGCGCGACGCGGCGGCGGCGCTGGCCGCGCTCGGCGCGAGCGGCGGGGTCGCGCTCGGCGCGCGGTTCGCCGCGGACCGCGGCCGCGAGGGCGACGAGGAACTCGGGGCGGACGGGACCGCGGACGAGCCGTCGACCGGCGACGAGACGGTCCGCGAGACCCTGACCGCCGTCGCGTCGGTCGTCTACCCGTCCGACGTCACGGGCGTCGACGAGTTCGTCGAGGGGTTCCTCGCGGGACGGCTCGACGGCTCGGCGCACGCGACCGGGCTCCGCGAGGCGGTCGCGGAGCTGAACCACCTCGCGAACTCGTGGCACGGCGCGCCCGTCGTCGACCTCGACCCCGCCGACCGTGACCGGCTCCTCCGGGAGGTCGGCGCCGACGAGGCCGACGAGGACCCCGACGGGACGACCGCCGAGCGGGTCCGCTACTACGTCGTCAACGAACTGCTGCTGGCGCTGTACGCCTCCCCGACCGGCGGGGAGTTGGTGGGTATCGAGAACCCGCAGGGGCACCCGGGCGGCGCCGAGAGCTATCGGCGGGGGCCGCGATGAGCGGCGCCGAGAGCGTAGGCGACGGGCGCTCGGCCGCCGGCGACGGGACGCGCGGCGTCGACCGGACGCCGGTCCCCGACGTCGACGTCTGCGTCGTCGGCGCGGGTCCCGCGGGGGCGCTCGTCGCGGACCGGCTTGCCGGCGACCGCGACGTGGTGGTCCTCGACGCCGGGCCGCGGTTCGACCCCGCCGACCGGCTCGCCAGGCAGGAGCGGGCGATCCGGCCCGCCTACGACCGCCCGGACGTCTGGGACGTGGGCGGCGCGCGCGACGCCCACGAGAACGCCGGCGACCGCTCGTACCCCCTCAACCACGCCCGCGTGAAGGGCGTCGGCGGGTCGACGCTGCACTGGCAGGGGATGGTGATGCGGCTCCACGAGGACGACTTCGACTCCGCGAGCGAGCGCGGCGTCGGCGCCGACTGGCCCGTCGGCTACGCGGACCTCCGGCCCTACTACGCCGAGGCCGAGCGCGAGTTGGGCGTCGCCGGCGCCTCGGACAACCCCTACGCGCCGCCCCGCGAGGAGCCGCACCCGATGCCGGCGTTCGAGCCCTCCTACAGCGACTCGCTTTTCGCGGAGGCCTGCGAGTCGCTGGGGATCGACATGCACTCGGTGCCGAACGCGCGCAACTCCGAGCCGTACGACGACCGGTCGCCCTGCGTCGGCTACGGGACCTGCCAGCCCGTCTGCCCGAGCGGGGCGAAGTACGACGCGACGGTCCACGTCGAGCGCGCGGAGGCGGCGGGCGCGACGGTCATCGACCGCGCGCCGGTCGAGCGCCTCGAACACGACGGCGACGACCGGGTGACCGCGGCCGTCTACGCGACGCCGGACGGGGAGCGGCACCGGCAGGAGGCGGACGCGTTCGTCGTCGCCGCGGGGGGCGTGGAGACGCCGCGGCTCCTGCTCCTCTCGGCGTCGGACCGCTACCCGGACGGCCTCGCGAACGGGAGCGGCCACGTCGGGGAGTTCTTCATGGACCACCTGTTCGCGGGCGCGGGCGGCACGCTCGACGAGGAGACGAGACAGAACCACGTCGGCTTCTACACCAGCGCCTGCGACCAGTTCTACGACGAGGCCGACGAGGAGCAGGCCCCGTTCAAGCTGGAGTTCTTCAACTACGCCGGGCCCTCGCCGGTGGAGTCGGCCCTCACCGGCGACGACTGGGGCGACCCGCTCCGCGACCGACTGCGCGACGAGTACGGCAACCACGTCGCGATGGGCGGCCTCGTCGAGCAGCTCCCCGACGCCGACAGCCGCGTGACGCTCGCGGACGACCGCACCGACGACCGCGGGAACCCGGTCCCGCGGATCGAGTGGACCGTCGGAGACCGCGCGCTCGACACGATCGAACGCGCCAACGAGATTCAGGTCGAGGTCTTAGAGGAGCTCGGCGCCGACGTGGAGTGGGTCGCCGGCCCGGACGCCACCGGTCCCGCCTACCACCACATGGGGACGACGCGGATGAGCGACGACCCCGAGGCGGGCGTCGTCGACGCCGACTGCCGGACCCACGACCTCGGCAACTGCTGGATCGCCTCCAGCTCCGTCTTCCCGACGAGCGGCGCGATGAACCCGACGCTCACCATCGCCGCGCTCGCCCTGCGCGTCGGGGACGACGTGGCCGACTGGCTCGACGACGAGTCCTGACGGCCGGCCACCATTATTTTAGGTAAACCTAAAAACTCAAGTGGGTGCGAACGGAGATGCGGGTAATGAGCGACTCAGCGCACGCGACGAACGGCTCGGCGGCCGCGGTCGAGGACGGCAGCGAGGCGGCCGCAACGGACGAAATCGACGCGACGGACGAGGCGGACGCGACCGCCGACGGCTCGGCACCGTACACCTTCGACGACCTCAGCGTCGTGATGGGGACGTACAACGAGGCGGAGGCCATCGCGACGGTGCTTGAGGACATCGACGAGGTGACCGACGGGAGAGCCGAGGTCGTCTGCGTCGACGGCTCCTCGGACCGTACGCCGGAGATCGCCCGCGAGCACGGCGCGCGGGTCATCGAACAGGAGCCACAGGGGTACGGCGTCGCCGTCCGCGAGGCGATCCTGACGCCCGACCGCCCGGTCGTCGTCACGACCGACTGCGACGACACCTACCCGATGGAGGCGTTACCGGAGTTCCTCGAAGCGATCAACGACGGCGCGGACGTGGTGAGCGGCGACCGCCTCTACCACGGCGCCGAGGCGATGCCGGCGCTCAACCGGTTCGGCAACCACGCGTTCGCGGCGCTCGCCTCCCTCCTGATGGGCGAGCGCGTCCACGACACTACCACCGGGATGCGGGCGTACCGCCGCGACGTGGTCGAGGAGATCGGCTGGACGGAGAACACCGGTCTCTCCGCCGAACTCCTGATCCGCCCGCTGATGCGCGGCTACGACGTGCGCGAGCGCCCGATCCGGTACGCCGAGCGCCTCGGGGAGACGAAACTCGACCCGATCGGCGGCGGCGCCGCCATCGCGAAGTCGATCGTCACCGTCTGCCTCGAAGAGCGGCTGCGGCGCTTCTGAGGGCGCTTCCCCCTCGACACAGTCGTCGGACGGCGGTCCGGACAGATACTGTGGGCACAGTAGACCGCCGCCGGCGACGTTTGTACACTCGTGAGCGACGGCGCCGACTATTTATAAATAAACGCAGCGGTGGCGCGTGCCTGCGAGCGGCCGCCGGAGGCGGCCGCGAGGATCACGCGCGAGGGAGTCGGGCGCCCGGAGCGGAGCGACGGGCGGCCGACGAGGCTGGGGAGGCGTGAGGTGCGGTGCTGTGCGGTGCGGGGTGGGACTCAAAGGGGCAGCCGCGAGGCGGGCGCAGGTGATGTAAGCACCGCAGGAGCGAGTGAAACGAGCGACGAGGAGCGCAGCGAACGTGCGCCCGCCTCGCGGCTGGGGCTTTGGAGGTGTTGACCGCCGATCCACGGTCAGTTAGTTATAACCGAGCGGCTGGGGCTTTGGAGGTGTTGACCGCCGATCTACTGGCAGTCATTTATAAGCGGTCGTCGTATCAGTCGCTCGCCTCGGCCCGCGTTTCGAAGACGACCCACTCGGCGTGTTCGTCGGGTTGGTCGGAGAGGTACGTTCCCTCGCTCCCGCAGTCGGTGACGAGCCGACACACCGACCGCTCCGGGGGCCAGACGACCTCGACGTTCGCCGTACTCCCGTTCCCTACCGCCTCGCCTCCCACCGCCTCGTCGTCGTCGGTCCGAACCGTCGCCTCCTGCCGGTAGGTGAACGTCGAGCCGTCGGGCGCGAACAGCGTCACGGTGAGGACCGCCACGTCGCCCGCGGGGTCGACCGACGCCGACCCGTTCGGCGCGCCGGCCAGGCGAACCCCGTCGCTCCCGACCGACCACTCGACCGCGAGCGGCTCGCCGGCCTCGGGGTCGGTCACGGTGTACCCCGCGCGCCCCTCTCCGCGGCGCGTCTCGACGCGGACCCGCGCGCTGTCGACGCGCTCCGGGACCCCGACCGTCGTCTCGGCGTCCACCCGCGAGCCGTCGCGCACCTCGATCGGCTCCAGCTTCGGCGTGACGCGGTCCGCGGGGTCCGCGGTCCACGCGCCGCGGTAGCCGTACCGATAGAGCGTCCGGTTCGGGTAGGCGTCGAGGACCGCGAAGTCCTCCTCCGGGTCGCGGTCGAGCGCGTACACCGCGTCGCCGTCGAGTCCGGGCCCGTTCCGGAGCCCCTGGAACGGGTGCGCGATCCACTCGCCGTACGGGGTGGGGACGAACACCAGCGCGTCGGTGAACTCCGTCTCGTCGAACGGCGCGTACGCGGCCTCGTGTTTGGCGTCGACCGCCGCGTTGCGCTCGACCGGGTCGCTCGCGGCCGCGACCGCGGCGCCGGACGCGGCGACGAGGGCGACGGCGACGAGGACGGCGACCGCGACCCGCGCGCTCCGCTCGGAGCCGGTCCGCGCGGCGAGGGCGGCGCGAAGCCGCGGCAGCGCCCGGGCGGCGGCCGCGACGGCGATTCCCCCGAACACCGACAGCGGGACGAGCAGGTCGAAGTGGTAGAAGGGACCGAACAGCGACGCCAGCCCGTCGGTCGGGTCCGAGAGGTCGGCGAGCGCGTTGTGCGTCCCCCAGAAGAACAGGTTCCCGACGACGACCGCGACGACGACGCCGGCGAGGAGCAGCGCAGCGAGCCGCCGGAGCGACGGAGAACCGCCGGGAGCGGCCTCGGAAGACCCGCCCGCGAGGTCGGCGCGCGCGCGCCACCGCCGGACCGCGAGCGCGCCGCCGACGAGCGCGAGCAGCGTCCCGAGCGGCCCGCCCGCGACCCACCGCGTCGCCAGCTCCCGCAGCGCGTAACCGTTCGATTCCAGCGCCAGCGCGGGCGTGTACTCGACCGAGTGGCCGAGGATGCGGCGCTGACCGAAGCCCGGCCCGTCCATGGGCGCGAACGCCTGATACGGGAAGGTGAGCGGCGACCCCGTGATCCGGAGGTTGTACGCGAGCGTCACGCCGACGAAGAGGGTTCCGAAAAGCGCCGTCAGTCCGTGTCTCCGGACGGGACCGGGGAGCGACGAGCGCTTCAGGCTCCCCAGCCCCTCGGCCGCGACCGCCGACCCCACCCGCCACAGCGCGTGACAGATGAACGGGAGCGCGAACAGCACCGCGGTGAACGGGCGCGCGAAGAAGGCGACCCCGACGGCGACGCCCGCGACCCCGGCGGCCGCCGTCGACCCGTCGCGGACGCTCCGGAGGTACGCGACCGCGAACAGGAGGTTGAAGAACGTCGTGGGCGCGTACGGGAGGAACGCGGCGCCCGTCAGGATCGCCATCGGTGACGCCGCGAACAGGACGGCCGCCGCGAGACCCGCCCGCCGGCCGGCGGTCGTCGCGCCGAGCAGGTAGACGAGCGCGGCGTTGCCCGCGGCGATCGCCGCGAGCGTCACCCGCGGCTCGTCGAAGAGGGCCATCGATATCGCGTACGTCGCCGCCGGGACGGGGCTGTACTTCGGGTAGAGCCGGCCGCCGTCCTCGACGAAGAACCACGGGTGGACGGCGTCCGCGAGCGCGCCGGCGTGGAACTCCAGTTGGCCGCCTAAGAGGAGCGCGGCCTGCGTGAGGTAGACGCCCTCGTCGTGGTTCGCGGAGTGGTGCGAGAACAGCGTCGCGGCGACGGTAAACGTCAGGAGCCCGGCGGCCAGCGAGACGCAGACCGCGGCCGCGGTCACCCGATCGGCGCGGGCGAGTCGCTGCCGGGACCGGGCCGCGAGCCGCACGGGAAGCGACGAGTCGAAGCGGGACGACACGGGGCGAGAGGCGTCAGATGTCGACGCCGGCCTCGCGCATCAGGTCGACGGTCGCCTCCAGGTCGGACAGCTCCGTCAGGTCGAGGTCCGGCACGTCCAACTCGTCGATCGTCGGGAGGTCGCCTATCGGCTCCACGTCGGGGATGAGCGGGTACTCGAACGTCGAGCGCGCGAAGTAGTCCTGCGCCTCGGCCGACAGCAGGTGGCGGACGAAGTTCCCGGCGAGTTCGACGTCCGAGGCGGTGTCGACGATCGCGGCGCCCGCGACGTTGAACACCGCGCCTGCGTCCCCCTCGGTGAAGGCGGTGTCGATGGCCGCGTCCGGGCTCCCGTCGAGGACGCGCTGGATGTAGTAGTGGTTCGTGAAGCCGGCGTCGACGTTCCCGTCCGCGATCTCCTCGCAGACGCGGAACTCGTTGTTGTACGCGGTGGCCCCCGAGTCGACGACGGCCTCGAGCCACTCGCGGGTGGCCTCGTCGCCTTCGAGGTTCCGCATCGCGGTGACGAACGCCTGGCAGGAGCCGTAGGAGGGCGCCCACGCGAGGTCGCCGTCGAACTCCTCTGGGAACGCCATGATGTCGCTGGGCACGTCCGCGTCGTCGTACTCGTCGCTGTCGTACGGGACCGTCCGGGCGCGGCCAGAGGTGCCGATCCACTGGTCGGTCCGGAACTCCTCGCGGACCAGGTCGGCCACGTCGTCGGGGATCGCCTGCGTGCGCCCCTCGCTCGCGAGGGCACCGAGCGACCCCGCGTTCACCGAGTAGAACACGTCCGCCGGCGACCCGTTGCCCTCGTTGAGTATCGAGTTGACGTGGTCGGTGGAGCTGTTGTACCGAACCGTCAGGTCGAGGTCGGGGTACTGCTCGTCGATGTACTCGACGAGCGGTCCCACGAGGAACTCGTTGCGGCCGGAGTACACCGTCAGTTCGCCCGAGAGGTCGGGCATCTCGGAGACCGGCGTGCCGCCCGGCAGCCCGCGCCCCTCGCGGCCGGAGCCGATCTGTCCGATCGACGACTCCGCGCCGCCGCCGTCCGTTTCCCCGCCCGTACAGCCCGCGAGCCCGACCGCGCCGACCGCGGCGGCGCTCGCGATGAACCGTCTCCGGTCCACTCCCGTCTCCGTGTGATCGTGGTTCGTCATGTGTTTTAGGCTTGCCTAAATGGTTTTAGTCGTGTCGGTTCAGTCGTCCGCGACCGCCGGCGTCCGGCGGATCGCGTCGAGGCAGTCGAGCCAGTCGCGCATGTACTCGCCGCAGTAGTTGAGGAACGCGCCGTTGTTCCACTCCTCGAAGTCGCCTTCCGCGAGCGCGTCGGCCATCCCATCGAAGACCGCCGCGAACGAGTCGGCGTCGTCGCCCGCCTCGTCCTCAGACGGCTCCGCCGTCTGAGCGGCCCGTGGAACCGGAGATTCCACGCTGTCTATCACCTCCCAGACGTGCTCGTTCAGCTCCAGTCCCGCCACCTCGTTCGCGAGGTCGTCGAACGTCGAGCGCGGGGCCTTGTTGTGTTCACACAGCGGGTCGCCGTTGTAGATCCGCTTGCCCAGCACGTCGCAGGCGCGCTTTAAGAACAGGCCCGACCAAATGTCGTCGAACCGGCCCACGTCCCACTCGTTGTCGTCCATCGGCAGCTGGTAGAACGCGGGGATCACCTCGCGGCGGAACGCGAGGTTCATCGAGCAGACGGTGAGGTAGTTGCCGCGCGCGGCGACGAAGTCGTCCCCGAAGTCGTCCGCGCTCGTGCGGGTCTGCGCCTGCCCCTCTAAGTCGCCGTCCATTAAGATTCGGACCGCGTCGAGGTCGGGGACGTTCGTCCACAGCCCCTGCGAGGCGACCACCTCGCCGGACTCGATGTCGACGGAATCCGTCTCGACCGTCTCGTCCATCGCGGCGTAGGGGTAGCCGCGCGGGTAGAGACCGTGTTCGTCGGCGTTGTCGTAGAGGACGTTCACCCAGTCCTCGTCCGAACTGACCCGTTCGACCGAGCCCTCGAACGCGAGGTTCTCCATGTGGCGACCGAAGTAGTCGGCGCCGTCGTGGGGGAGCGTGTCGTCGTCGATGAAGAGGCCGCAGTCGAAGGAGTCGTCGGCCCACATGTACAGCAGCCCGAAGCTCGTCTCGGCGTGGCTCGCGGCCGGGACGACGTGGCCGTACTCCGCGACGCCGTTGGCCTCATACCACTCCTCGCGGCGGCCGCCGTCGAACACCTCGCCGGAGACGCCGAGGTCGTCGAGCATGGCGCGCATCTCCGAGACGTCACAGAAGTCCTCGGTGACTAAGAGGAAGTGAAGCCGCGAGACGTCGAAGCCGTGTTCGCGGGCGTTCTCGACGTACGCGCGGACGCAGTCGTACTCCCGTATCGTCGGGACGATCACGCAGACGTCCGGACCGTCGCGGTCCGAGTCGGTCGCGTTCATACCTCCTTGTTTTTAGGCCAACCTAAAAGATTAGCGGTCCGCCGTCGGCCGCGTCGCCCCCGTGTCTCGTTCCCGCTCCGACTCGTCGGGCACGCCCGTCACGGAGAGGTCGAAGGCGCCCGCGACGAGGCCGCCGCCCGCGAGCGTGACGGCGTTTTTCAGCGCGTGGTCGAGCGCCGCCGCGGCGAGCGCGGTCTCGGCGGGGATCGGGGTGGTCGCGACGACGATGCCGGTGAACGCCGCCTCGTACAGCCCGATCCCGCCCTGCGAGAGCGGCAACACCTTCGCGAGGTTCCCGGCCGAGACGGCGAGGGTGCCGACGACGAGGAGCGTCGGGGGGGCGACGCTCCCGCCGAACCCGCCCACGAGCGCCGCGAGGACGAGGACGGCGGTCAAAACGTCTACCCCCCACACGACGCCGCTCGCGAGGAACACCCGGGCGACGGCGCCCCCGTCCGCGGCGACGACGCGGACCGCGGCGCCGAAGCGGACCGCAGCGTCGACGACCCGCGAGAGCCGGGACCCCTCGGCGCGGTCGCGGAGGGCCGGGCCGAACCGACGGTCGCTCCGCGCGACCGCGACGACGCCCGCGGAGAACAGCGCGGCCGCGAGCGCGGTTCCCGTGGCGGCCACGACCGCCGGTCCCGACCCGTCCGGCGCCACGGCCCGCCCGTCGACGAGCAGGGCCGCGAGCGCGGCGCCGCCGAGCGCGCCCAGCGCGACCAGGTCGAAGGCGCGCTCGACCGCCAGCGACGCGACCCCCGTCGGGTACGGGACGCCGCGTCGGTCGTTCAGCAGGTACGCGCGCACCCCGTCGCCGGCCCGCGCGGGGACGATCAGGTTCGCGGTCTGGCTCGCGAACACCGCCGCCGTGAGGAACGCCGTGCGACACCGGTGGCCCATCGGCGCGAGCACGTCGCCGTACCGCCGGCCGCGGACCGGCCACGAGGCGACGTAGACGCCGACCGCCGCGATGATCGGGGCCGGGTCCGCGGCGGTCGCCGCCGAGACGACGGCCTCAACGTCGAGGGTACGCGCCAGCACCGCGCCGCCGACCGCGAGGACGAGGACCGTCCCCGCGACCGCGAGCGACCCCCGAGGGAGACGCTCGCAGAACCGGACGAGGCGCTCGCGGAGCCGAGCGGCGGCGACGCGGGGATTCATCTATCCGTTTAGGTCGGCCTAAAGAATAAAACGCTGGCGGTTCGCGGAGGCGAAACGAAGGGGCTCAGCCCGGGGCAACACGTTTGTTCGTGGGAACCGAAATACCGCACATGAACGCGAACGAGGCGTCCTCCGGCTCCGCGGCCGACGGCGTGCGGATGTGGCTCGTCGAGCGCACCTACTCTGACGACGAGCAGAACATGGTGATCCTCACGTACGCGACGCCGGACGGCGAGCGCTACTTCCGGAAGGAGCGCGCGCTCACCTCCTTTACGGACGTGCGCGACACCACGGCCGCCGTCGACGCGGCGCCGTCGAACGTCGGGACCGTCGACGACCCCGTCGACCGCGAGCGGTACGCCGCCGAGGCGACGCGGATGGCGGACGCGCACGACCCCGACGACGTGATCTGAGTCGCGAGCGGCGAGACCGCGAGCGGAGTCGGACCGACACAGCCTTTTCACCGCGCGGTCCCAACGCTCGCTCAATGCGTGCCACCCTCGAAACGCTCGGAATCACCCTCCTCGTCGGCGCCGCGCAGGCCGCGCTCGGCGTCGTCGGCCTCGCCGGCCTGTTCGCGCTGTCGACGCCCGTCGCCGTCGCCCCGTGGACGCTCGTCACGAGCGTGTACGCGCACGGCTCCGTCGGCCACCTGCTGGCGAACGCCCTCGCGCTGCTTTTCGTCGGCCCCCTCGTCGAGCGCCGGACGACCCGCGCCCGGTTCCACGCGTTCGTCGTGACCACCGGCGCGCTCGCCGGCGTCGCGCAGGTGACGCTCGGGGGCCTGCTCGGCCCCCCGGCCGCCGTGTTGGGGATCAGCGGCGCCGTCTTCGCGCTCGGCGGCTACCTGCTCGCGGGCAACGTCGTGAGCGAGACGCTGTTCGACCGCCTGCGCCTCTCGCCGCGGGTCCAACTCGCCTTGTTCGGCCTCGTCGCCGTCGTCCTCACCGCGACGACGGCCGCGCCCGGCGTCGCGCTGATCGCGCACGCGACCGGGGCGTTCTGCGGCCTCGTCGCGGGCCGCACGGGTCTGCTCGACGCGCGGTAAGCGGGCGGCTGACCGCACCGGACGAAGCGAGATGGACGACGCCGTCGCTGGACGGGTCAAAAAACGAAAGGGGTGAAAGAGAAACGCCCTAGCGCTCAGTCTTCGAGAACGATCTCGATGCTGACGTCGTTCGGCACTTGGACGCGCATGAGCTGGCGGAGCGCGCGTTCGTCGGCGTCGATGTCGATAAGCCGCTTGTGGACGCGCATCTCCCAGTGCTCCCACGTCGCCGTCCCCTCACCGTCCGGGGACTTTCGCGACGGGATCTCGAGCGTCTTCGTCGGCAGCGGGATCGGGCCCGACAGGGCGACCCCCGTCGAGTCCGCGATCTCGCGGACGTCGTCGCAGATGTCGTCGAGGTCCTCGGGGCTCGTGCCGGCGAGGCGGACGCGTGCCTGCTGCATCGATTATCGCTCGTTGACTTCGAGCACCTTGCCGGCCGCGATGGTCTGACCCATGTCGCGGATGGCGAAGCTGCCGAGTTCCGGAATCTCGCCGGACGGCTCGATGCTGAGCGGCTTCTGGGGGCGCACGGTGACGACCGCGGCGTCGCCGGACTTGATGAAGTCCGGGTTCTCCTCGGCGACCTCACCGGACGAGGGGTCGATCTTCTGATCGATGGACTCGATCGTACAGGCGACCTGCGCCGTGTGGGCGTGGAAGACCGGGGTGTAGCCGGCCGTGATGACCGACGGGTGCTGCATGACGACGACCTGCGCCTTGAACGTCTCCGCGACGCTCGGCGGGTCGTCGGCCGGGCCACAGACGTCGCCGCGGCGGATGTCGTCCTTGCCGATGCCGCGGACGTTGAACCCGACGTTGTCGCCGGGCTCGGCCTTGGGCACCTCTTCGTGGTGCATCTCGACCGTCTTCACCTCGCCGCCCACGTCGGACGGCTGGAAGGAGACGTTGTCGCCGGTGTTGAGAATCCCGGTCTCGACGCGTCCCACGGGGACGGTCCCGATGCCGGAGATGGTGTAAACGTCCTGGATCGGGAGTCGGAGCGGCGCGTCCGTCGGCGGCTCGGACTCCGGCAGGTCGTTGAGCGACTCCAGCAGGGTGTCGCCGTCGTACCACGGCGTGTTCTCGGACTCCTCGGAGACGTTGTCGCCCTCGAACGCCGAGATCGGCACGAACGTCGTGTCGTCGGTCGCGAAGCGGACCTGGTTGAGCAGGTCCTCGACCTCGCCGATGACCTCCTTGTAGGTGGACTCCTGGTAGTCGACCAGGTCCATCTTGTTGACGCCGATGATGAGCTCGTTGATACCCAGCGTGCGGGCCAGGAACACGTGCTCTCGGGTCTGGGGCGCGACGCCGTCGTCGGCCGCGACGACGAGCACCGCGTTGTCGGCCTGCGAGGCGCCCGTGATCATGTTCTTCACGAAGTCACGGTGGCCCGGGCAGTCGACGATGGTGAAGTAGTAGTTGTCCGTGTCGAACTCCTGGTGGGCGATATCGATCGTGACGCCGCGCTCGCGCTCCTCGGCGAGGTTGTCCATCACGTAGGCGAACTCGAAGCCGCCCTTGCCCTTCTCTTCGGCTTCCTCGCGGTGCTGCTCGATTACGTGCTCGGGGACGCTCCCCGTCTCGAAGAGGAGGCGACCCACGAGCGTACTCTTGCCGTGGTCGACGTGGCCGATGATGGCCAGATTCTGGTGCGGTTTGTCACTCATGGGGTAATCACGCGCTAAGGCGCTCTGTGAGTAAGTTTCGGGTGATTCCACTAAAACGGTTTCGATACGGGACACAGAGCGTCGCGCCGCGGTCCGGCGATTCTCGACAAGGCGGGGCACGTCACGCCCCCTCACGGGGCGGGTGAGGCAGGCAGTCACCGAGCGCGTGCGCCCCGCGACGCCGACTACTCCAACCGCCCCACGTCTCCGAGGACCGCACTCGCGGTCTCGGGACCGCCCGCGCCCCGGCCGGAGATGTTGAGCCGGCCGGCATGAGAGGTCTCGATCTGGACGATGTTCTGCGTGCCGGAGACCGCGAGCGTCCCGTTTTCGGGGACGAGCCGCGGCGCGACTCGGACGGTCTCGCCGGTCGCCTCCCCGATCAGCCGCACCGTCCGTCCGTCCTCGGCCGCGAGCCGCAGCGCGGAGCCGGGCACGTCACGGATGCCCGACACGTCGGCGTCGTCGAGCGTGAACTCCCGCGCGTCGGCCGGGTCGTCGGCCGCGCCGAAGGAGAGGACGTTCGCGAGGATGACGCACTTCAGCGCCGCGTCGGTGCCGTCCACGTCGAAGGAGGGGTCCGCCTCCGCGACCCCGAGGTCCTGCGCCTCCGCGAGCACGTGCTCGTAGTCGAGACCCTCGGCGGCCATCCGCGTCAGGATGAAGTTCGCCGTCCCGTTGAGCACGCCGCGGACCGCGGTGACGTGCCCGGGTTCGACATCCTCGACGGTCGATACCGCCGGGATCGCGCCGCCGACGGTCGCCTCGAACCGGATCTCGCCGTCGCTGTCGTCGACGGCGGCCCGCAGGTCACCGAACCGCTCCGCGACCGGTCCCTTGTTCGCGAGGACGGCGTGGCGGTCGCGCTCCAGGGCGGTCGTCACGTGCGAGAAGCCCGGCTCGGCGTCATCGAGCGTCGTCGGCGTCGCCTCCACGAGGGCGTCGTAGTCGGCCGCGAGGGCGTCGGCGGGATCGCCGTCCCCGACGATCCCCCGCTCCGCCTTCCGGGCGACGACCGCGTCCGGGTCGACGCCGACGGTCGCGCCGCCCGTCCCGTCCGCGACGGCCGCGCTCGACGAGTCCGCGACCGCGACGACCTCGTGGCCGTACTCCCGGGCCAACTCGACGACGGAGCGCCCGACCGCGCCCGCGCCCATCACGGCGAGCCTCACGCGTCCACCCCCGTGAGCGGCTCGACGACGCGGAGCTCCTTCTCGGCCGCGATGTCGCGGACCGCCGCCAGCGCCGCGCCCGTCTCGCCCGCGCGGGCTTCGAGGCGAAGCCGCGCGCTCGACACCTCCTCGGTGCCCTGCGGGGCCGCGAGCGACACGTCGGCCACCGAGGCCGACTCGCAGGACTCGATCCGCGAAAGCGTGTCGGAGAGGTCGGTGTCGACGAGGTGGCCGAACATGAGCAGCGTCACCTCCTCCGCGTACCGCTCCGTCCCCGCCTGCATCACGTTCACGCCCTCGCTGCGGAGCGCGTCGACTATCTCCTCGAACCGGTCGGGGGTCGCCTCGAAGTCCACCTCGACCGGGATCCGACCGCGCGGCGTCTTGTTCCCGCGCTCGTGGTAGATAGACAGGAGGTTCCCGCCGTTGTCCGCGATCGGGTGGAGCGCGGCGAGCAGCTGGCCCGGCTCGTCGACGAGCTCCAGCCGAACCGTGTGCGTCGAGGGGGCGGTCGCCGCGTGGCCGCCGTCGGCCGACCCGGGTCCGTCGACGACGCCCTCGGGCGCCCCGTCTCGACGGTCGCTCACGCCGCCACCTCCGCCCCGCGGTCGAGCGTCCGCGGACACGTCTCTGTCCCCGCCGTGGAGCGGTCGCTCGGTGGCTCCGTCGCGGTGCGTCGGGGGGGAGTCGTGCCCGTCTGCATACCCGAACGGAGTCGGACGATCCGGTATAAGCCTTCGGCGGGGGCAGGCGTTGCCTCGCTTTCCCGTCTGCCAACGCGGCACACGGTATCGATGCGACTCGAAAGCGGGCGAACACGCCTCTGTCGGGGAGAGAACGGCGAAGACGGAGAGACAGAGAAAGCCGCAGACCGCGGACCGCGCCGTCGACTTAGAAGTAGTCGATCGACTGCGGCAGTTCCAGCTTCATCCCCTTGCGCTCGCGGATCTCCATGATCTTCTCGCGCTGGAGGTTGTCGACGAGCACGCGGAAGCCCGCGTTCTCGGTGTTCCACGAGGCGCGGCCCTCGGTGGCCGAGCGGATATCGGAGGAGAACCCGATCATCTCCTCGACGGGCGCGATGCCCTCGACGACCATGAGGTCGCCTTCCTGGTACATGTCGTCGACGCGGCCGCGACGGCCCTGAATCTCGCCGGACGCGGCGCCCATGTGCTCCGAGGGGACGTCGATCCGGACGTCCTGAATCGGCTCCAGCAGGCGGACCTCGCCGTCGATCAGCGAGCGGTGGACCGCGTCGCGGACCGCCGGGATGACCTGCGCGGGCCCGCGGTGGATGGTGTCCTCGTGGAGCTTCGCGTCGTGGAGTCGGAACAGCGACCCCTGAACGGGCTCGGCGGCCAGCGGGCCGTCGTCGAGCGCCTCCTGAAGCCCTTCGAGGACCAGCTCCATCGTCTCGTTGAGGTGCTGGATACCCTTCGTGTCGTCGATGAGGATGTTGGTCCGGTGGATGTCCTCGACGTTCTGGGAGGTGTCTTTGTCCATGCCGGCCTCCTGCAGCGCCTCGCGGCGCTCCAGTTCGGGCATGTCCATCGAGACCTCGCCGAGCTGGATGGCGTCGACGATCTCCTGATCCATCGGCTCGACGGTGATGTAGAACTTG
The DNA here is from genome assembly GCF_018623055.1 of Halorubrum sp. 2020YC2. Taxonomy (NCBI): domain Archaea; kingdom Methanobacteriati; phylum Methanobacteriota; class Halobacteria; order Halobacteriales; family Haloferacaceae; genus Halorubrum; species Halorubrum sp. 2020YC2. The sequence goes on along the minus strand of NZ_CP076019.1, from coordinate 2,898,314 downwards.
TTGTGCCGGTTGGGCGACTGCCCCTCGACCTCGCGGGACGACTCCTGAGGCTGCTCGCGGAACACGACGATCGGTTCGCCGGTGATGACCGGGATGCCCTGGTTGTCGCGGATCCGCTGGGTGATCACTTCGAGGTGAAGCTCGCCCTGCCCGCTGATGAGGTGCTCGCCGGTGTCCTCGTTGATCTCGATCTGGATCGTCGGGTCCTCCTTGGCGACCTGCTGGAGCGTCTCGATGAGCTTCGGCAGGTCGTCCATGTTCTGGGCCTCGACGGACTTCGTGATGACCGGCTCGGAGATGTGCTCGATCGACTCGAACGGCGTCATCTCCACGGAGGAGACGGTCGAGCCGGCGATGGCGTCACGCAGGCCGGTGACCGACGCGATGTTCCCCGCCGGGACGCGGTCCACCTCCTCGCGCTCGGACCCCATGAACAGCCCGACGCTCTGAATTCTGTTCTTGCCGGCGGTCCCGGAGACGTACAGCTCCTGCCCCTTCTCTAAGGTTCCGGAGAAGACGCGGCCCGTCGCGATCTCGCCCGCGTGCGGGTCCATGGAGATGTCGGTGACCATGAAGACGACCTCGCCGTCCTCGTCGACCAGCCGCATCGTGTCGGCCAGCTCGGACTCGGGGTCGCCGCGCCAGATGCGCGGAACGCGGCGGGGCTGGGCGTCGACCGGGTTCGGGAAGTGCTCGCAGACCATGTCGAGCACGACGTCCGAAAGCGGCGTCCGCTCGTGGAGCTCCTGCCGCTTGTCGTTCTGTTCCAGCTCCATGATGTCGCCGAAGTCCATGCCGGTCCGCTGCATCGACGGCATCGAGACGCCCCACTTGTACAGCGCGGAGCCGAACCCGACCGTGCCGTCCTCGACGGAGACGGTCCAGTCCTCGGGGATGTCGTCCATGTTCTCGGCCATCCCGCGGATGAGCTCGTTGACGTCCGCGATGACGGACATCAGCCGTTCCTGCATCTCCTGGGGCCCCTCCTGAAGCTCCGAGATGAGGCGGTCGACCTTGTTGATGAACAACGTCGGCTTCACGCCCTCGCGGAGCGCCTGCCGGAGCACCGTCTCCGTCTGGGGCATGGCGCCCTCGACGGCGTCGACGACCACCAGCGCGCCGTCGACCGCGCGCATCGCGCGGGTGACGTCGCCACCGAAGTCCACGTGGCCCGGGGTGTCGATGAGGTTGACGAGGTGGTTGGTGTCCTCGTACTCGTGGGTCATCGAGACGTTCGCCGCGTCGATGGTGATCCCGCGCTCCTGCTCGTCCTCCTTCGTGTCCATCGCGAGCTGCTCGCCCGCGGTGTCCTCGGAGATCATGCCGGCGCCCGCCAGTAGGTTGTCGGAGAGCGTCGTCTTCCCGTGGTCGACGTGGGCGGCGATGGCGATGTTCCGGATGTTCTCCGGGGAGTCCATCAGCCGTTCACATTCCTGAACGATCTTCTTGCGTCGGCCCATTATACCGAGTGTTACCGAAAGGAGGGTCAAAAGGGTAGTGTTTCGTCGCGGCCGTTTCGCCGAGGATCACCCCCGATCCCCGCCGGTTTCGTGTCGATCCGTGTCACGGAACGGCGGGCCGAGCGGTCGATGCCGCGGTCGCCGGTACCCGCGGCCGTCGACCCCGCCCGCGGTCTGCGGCACTCGCGAGCATCCGCGCGGTTTTAAGTTCGGACTCGGGAAACGGGAGGCATGAACGAGACGCTCTCACGGCTCGTCGACAGCGGCGTCGTCGCGGTGCTGCGCGGGGTGCCCGCCGACCGGCTCATCGAGATAGCGGAGGCGCTGCGCGAGGGCGGCGTCACCGCCGTCGAGATCACCGCCGACACCCCGAACGTCGCGGACCTCATCGACGAGGTCGCCGGCTCGTTCGACGACGAGGTCGTCGTCGGCACGGGGACGGTCCTCGACAGCGAGACGGCGCGGACCACGCTGATGGCGGGCGCGGAGTTCGTCGTTTCCCCGAGCCTCCACGAGGACGTCATCGAGACGTGCAACCGCTACGGCGCCGTCAGCGCGCCGGGCGTGATGACCCCGACCGAGGCGGTGCGCGGCTACGAGGCCGGCGCCGACTTCGTGAAGGTGTTCCCCGCCGAGACCGTTGGCGCGGACCACCTCGGGGCCATGAAGGGCCCGCTCGGGCAGATCCCGATGATGCCGACCGGCGGCGTCAGCCCCGACAACGCCGCTGACTACGTCGACGCGGGCGCGTTCGCGGTCGGCGCCGGCGGCGCGCTCGTCGACTACGACGCCGCCGAGCGCGGCGACTACGAGGTCATCACCGAGACCGCCCGCGAGTTCACGCGGGTCGTCGAGGAGGCGCGGGCGGACGGCTGAGCGCGGCGACCGAGACGGCGGCTGACGGCGCTGTGCCGGCTATGCTTTGTACTGGCTTGGTGAACCGTACCACACATACAAGAACGCGGAGACCCAACACGCAACCGGCTTCCAGTCCATCGACGAGAGGCACACTCTGGAAGTCACCGAACGCTATCGCACCCAACCACTGCTCGCCGTGACCTCCCCCGACCGGGAGGCCGACTCCGTCGCCGCGGGACAGGCCGCGGCGGCACGGGGTCGTCCCGCGACCCTCACATGAAGTCCGCGATGCCGGACTGCTTGTTCGTGTCGTCCTCGAAGATAGACTCCAGCGACTGTTCTAACACCTTCAACCGCTGTTTCGTGTAGGGCCGGCAGTCGAACCGCTCGGCCACCTCGATGGCGGTGTCGACGTACTTGCTCACCGACCCCTCGTGGACCGTGAGGTTCACGCGGCCGCCGCACTCGCGGCACTCGCCCGTTAGCGGCATCCGGCGGTACTTCTCGCCGCAGTCGAGACAGCGCGTCTCCTGTCGCGAGAACGCCCGGAGGTTCCCGATGATGTCCGGCAGGAAGTGGTATTCGATCACGCGCTCGGCCACGTCCGTCTCGTCGACCGCGCGGAGCTTCCGGGCCAGCTCCAGCTGTGCGTCCATCTTCTCCATCATGTCGCCCAGCGTCTTGTACGCCGACAGATCCGGCCCCATCGCGATGTCCGTCGTGTCGTGGGTGTGGTCGAACCCGTGGTACTCGCCGTCGGTCCCGAGGGTGTCCTCGCCGATCTGGATCAAGTCCTCGACTTCCTCCGGGTCGGCCAGCTCGCGCGACGCCTCGTACAGCTCCAGCGGGTACTCCCGCACGATGTCGACGTTGTGCGCCTCGTCGTCGATCTCCGAGGGGTCGATCCGCGAGGACATCACCAGCGGCGCGTCCATTCGCCCGCCGCGCTGGTCCGGCAGGAATTCTTTCGAGAAGTTGAGAAGTCCGTCCATGAGGAGCATCACACAGTCCTCGTCGCCGTCACATTGCTTAGATGATATATCATTTGAGATCAATGAATGGGTTCCCTCCACAGAAAGACAGTAGACATGCTGGCATTCAGATTCAATTAATTCGATTTGTGAGATTTCGTCAAGATGGAATACATCGGATCCACCATCGAACACACGGGATCCCTGAGTGTTATAATTTGAAATACTATTTTCGAGTTGTGTCTGCTTGCGAGTTAGATGGATGTCGACCTGTTCAGAAAATCGAACGGCGTCTACAGACGAAACAGTAATCTCGTAGGATTGAGCCATTAGCGTCTCATCGTCATCATCGTAGAACTCTGGGAATCTATCGCGTAGCAGCGTTCTGTCTGGTTCTCTCACCCTCGCTTTGATTCCGATTCGTGTTAGTAATGCTATTAGATCCGTTTTGAGTTCCGTACTAATTGTTGTCGCACGTACTCCAATACCGTTGGATTCAACAGATCCATCGCCACTGAAATACCCTGAGAGATATGCGGAGGTGATCTCGTCGGATGCGTCGAATATGGGGCTCGGAACTCGTTTTGTGTCGGCAGAGATCCCAGCGTCAAGTACCGTGTCAAAGAGGATCCGGATTAGTCGACCGGAAACGGTGACTTTGGCGTGATTTTCTTCGTAGGGATCCACACCGAACTCCTCAACAAGCGTATCGAGGAAGAACTGACGAGCTTCTGTCTCGGTTCCACAGATTGTCGTTTGGTGGATTATTCCCTTTGGAGTCTGTTGCTCACGGGTGAATCCCTCTGCCGCGTAGTACCCGAGTAGAGTGGCAACTGATTCGTTTATTTTGAGGAACCGATCAATCTCCGTTCGGTCGCGTTTGATTCCGAGAGAAGCATCGTCGGGTACGAACTCAAGGAGACCATCGACCGAGTCGAAGCACTGCTGAAGGTACGCAACCGGGAAGCTTTCCCGATAGAGATAATTGCTTAGCGTCTTCTTGTTCGTCTCAAATATTTTAGTCATACTCTGAAGCGGATAAAATGGGCCGTCCCACGCGTCAGCAAAGGTGCTCTCAAACAGATCGTAGAGGCGTTCTTTCTGTAAGCCTTTTACCATCAGGCGGTCGTTCGGCACTTCATCAACCGAAATGAACTCTTTAAGAAGATCAAACTGCTTCGTCTCGTATTGTACATTGGCCTCAATTGAATGAGGAGTTACAAGCCGATCCGTGTCAGACAACTCCCGCGCTGCTTTTGTAACTAGCTCGTCCTGTTCAGAATTATAGATGTGAACCTCGTGATCTGGGGTAATGGTGAGCGAGCGACCAGATCGAGTCTGGATCTCCACCATGTGATCGGGAGCAGGATGTTTGCTGACTGCCTCGATCGGCCGAGAAACCTGTTCCCCGTCCGCTGTCAACGATGGAACGGACAGCTCTCCGTCGACTCCCTCTAACTCGCCGATTGCGGTCCCGAAGTCGTCGAACTCGACGTCGGACTGATCGAGGTACGTCTCGACGAAGTCGTCGATCTCGTCGTATCGTAAACTGCCGGTCTCGTCCTCGTACCAGATCTTCGTCTCCGGATGGAAGCAGTTCCGCCGCTTGGCGGCGTGAAAGTACGGATGAGCGTATCCCACCGCGGCCGAGGTGAAACCTACTACTCTCCCGACAGTTGCCGCGCTCGTGTGCGGCGCCATCCCGAAGACGAGCTCGCCGACGAGGTCGTCGCGCTCGTTCACCTCGTAGAAGCGGTCCAACCCGTAGAACTGTTCGAGGAGGTCGTCGACGAAGTCCGCGGTCTTGAGCATGTGCTCGGCCGCCCCGTCCGAGAGGACGATGTCCTGAACGCGGAGTTCGATCACCTGATCGTCGTGGCGCAGCGGCTCGCCGTCGATATCGGTCTCGTACCCCAGCTCGCGGAAGTGGTCGGCGGTGACGTCGAGCTCCTCGGGTTTGACCGCGGTGACCGGGAGGTCGGTCATGTCGTACCGGACCGTCCCGTCCTTGAACGACGTGACGCCGTTCTTCGCGCGGAGGACGCCCTTCTCGATCGGTTCCGGGGTCTTATTCCGCGAGGTGAGCCCCTGGACCCCCTTGAGGATCTCGAAGGCGGACTCGCGCTCGCCGACCGCCTCCAGCGCGGAGCGGTACGCGTCGTTGACGTCGACCTCTTGGTAGCTCGCCGCGGTCACCTCCCACTCGCAGTTCGGGCACTCGACGCGGCCGGCCTCGTCCGGCTCGCAGACGGTGCCGCAGTCGTTACACTCGTAGTGCGGCTCCGTGTGCGTCTCGCAGTCGGGGCAGCGCGCGGCGTAGGTGTGCTCGCCGCAGTCGGGGCAGACCCGATCGGAGACCTCCAGTTCGTGTCGGCCCCGGTGCCCGGTGTCGTCCATCTCGTTCGCGGCCTCGGCCACGTCGCGCTGGGGGCCGCCCGCCTCGTTGATCGGGAAGAGGGTGTGGACCGCGGGGGAGAGATCGCGGCTCTCCGACTTCTCGGGGCGGCCCATCCGGTTGCCGATCCGGGTCGGCGCGCGCTCGCGCACCTCGAAGGGGGCGACCTCGTTGACCGCGCGGATCGCGTTCTCGCCGTCGGCGTACTCGCGGGCCGCCGTCGAGAGGTCGTCCGAGCCCCACCCCTTCCGGAGTCCGTCGTCGACGCCGACCGACCGCGCGAGCGGGCGCCACGTCGGGATCCGGAGCGCGTCCGGGGTCGCGGCGTGTTCGATCAAAAGCGACTCCAGCGCGTCCCGAACCGCGTCGGTGTGCTCAACCGCGAGGACGCCCTCGACGACCTCGCCCGCGGCGGCCGCGTCGGCCAGCGCCTCGAACGCCTCGACCGACACGTCGTGCCAGAGGTAGGTGTACTCGGGGTGGAGCGGGCAGTCGTACTCGCGCGCCCACGCAAGCGCCTCGTCGACGTCGGGGTGTTCGAGGTCAACGTGGGGATCGTCGCCCATGGCCTGAACGTCGGCGCCGGCCGCCTCGAACTCCTGAACCCACCACTCGGGGGCGTACGACGCGGGCGCGAGCGGGTGGTTGTTCTCGACGAACTCCCCGTAGTTGACGAGGTACTCGCCCAAGTCGAGCACCTTCTCGATCCCGTTGCGGACCTCCTTCGCCTCCTCGGGGTCGTCGATCCGCCGGACCTCCCCGTTCGCGAGCCGGACCGTCGGCCCCTCGATGGAGTCGACGGGGACGACGCCGTGCGCCTTCCCCGGCCGCTCCGTCTTGATCTGCGTCCCGGCCGCGAGGAAGTCGTCGACGATGTGCATCGTCGCGGGGTGGACGCCGCCGGTCGCGAAGCCGTGGTTGCGCGCGCGACCGTAGCGGAGCCGGAACCCGCCGGCTTCGCTCGGGTGGGTGAAGACGGGCCGGCCCGCAATGAGGTCTCGGAGGAACTTCTGGGAGGGGTCGGCGCGGAGCGGTCCGTCCGCGTCGTCGCCGGTCGGGCCGTCGTCGGCGGGGGCCTCGCCGTCCGCCGCGTCGGCGTCGCTCTTGTCTCCGTCGCCGCCCTCGGCGCCGTCGTCGGCGTCCCCGTCGTCCGCGGCGTCCCCGTCGCCCGCGCCGTCCTTGCCGATCGTCCCGTCGATCAGGTCCTGGAGCCACGGCCAGTCGACCTCGTCGAGGTCGCGGGTGTACCGCTGGATCTTCGGGGCCTTCAGCGCGATCCCCTCGGCGGCGACGAGGCACATCCCGCCGCGCGCGGAGTTCGTGTCGACGCGTTCCAGATCGCGGAACCCCGAGACCTCCTCGTCGCTCGTCGCCTCCCCGTCGAGCATGACGGGGATGTGCTTGGCGATGAACTTCGACTCCTTGTCCTTCGGGGTGTACTGGAGGCCGGTCTCCTTGTCGTAGAGGGCGATCTCCTCGGCGTAGCGCTCGACCTCGACGTCGCGTGGCTTGTACTCGTCGACGTCGAGCAGCGACCGGGCGTAGTCCGCGACGAGCACCGACAGCGCCTGCGCGGTCCCGCCCGCAGAGCGGATCGGGCCGGCGTAGTAGACGTTGACGAACTCGGTGCCGTCGTCGTTCTCTAACAGCTCCACGCGGTCGATCCCCTCGATCGGCGCGGCGACGACCCCCTCGGTCAGCAGCGCGACCGCGGTCCGGACCGCGCCCTCGATCTTCCCCTCACGGGAGTCGTAGTCCCCGACGTTGCCGTCGACGAAGTCGGTGACCAGTTCCAGGGCCGCCTCCTCGCGGGACATCTCTCCTTCTAGGTCGCGGACGCGCTCCGCGACGCCGTCGATGCCGAGGATGTTCTCGACGCGGTCGGCCATGTCGCGGGCGACCGGGATCTCGATCTCCGGCTCCGGGTCGTGGCCCTGCTTTTTGGCCGTCTCCGCGACGTCCCACGCCTCGTCGAGCCGCTCCTCGATCCGCGCGAAGTAGCGCTCGTCGTCCGGTCTCATCGGGCCTCGCCGGCGGGGACCGCGCGGCGCGTTCGGCGGGTCACAGCCACAGGTCGAGATCCGTCGCCTCGTCGTGCGAGCGCTCCAGCGGCTCCGCGAACGCGCGCAGGTGGCACTCGCCGGCCCAGACCGTCCCCGAGTCGAGGTGGCCCGCGAGCGCCTGCCCGCTCGGCCGCGAGAGCACGACGTGGGTGTGCGCGAACACGTCCCCTTCCAACAGCGAGACGTTGCCCACGCAGGCGGCTACTTCTAGCGGCTCGTCGAACGTGACCGAGCGGTACTCGGTCTCCTCTTGGTCGTAGAACCAGACGTCCGCGTCCTGGACCGCGCCGAGCGCCGTGAACCAACCGGCCTCGACGTCCTCCTCGCGGGCGAGACTCTCTATCTCCTCGCGCCAGTCGGCGCCCGTCTCGAACCGCGCGACGTACTCCGCCGTGGGTTCGACCTCGCGATGGTACATAGCGATGTCCCACGGCGGCCGGGGAGAAAAAGGCTTCAGTCGGACCGAACGATACCGTCAGAGTAGATTCGATATAGCGATATACGATTTAACTTGCGTCGGTGGAGAGACACAGAAGAAACGACGGAAGTGCCGTTACGATGCCGCAGCCCTACGAGAACGGTCGACTATCGGGAACGGCGATGCGACTCACGGAACGGAAAGAGAAGGAAGGGTTCGCGAGCCGGGGCGACTCAGAACGGCGCCTGCGGGCCTTCGTCGTCGCCGCCGTCGTCGGTCGTCTCGCCGGGGAAGGAGGGGGACATCCCGTCGCCGCTGCTGGTGCCGCCGAGGTCGCCGTCGGCGCCGGCCGACGCGCCGGTGTCGGCGTGGACCGTCTCGATCTCGGGGATCTCCTTGACCATCCGGGACTTGATCGCCTGGATCGTCATCGGGGAGATACCGCAGCCGGAGCAGGCGCCGCCGAGCTGGACCGTCACCTCGCCCTTCTCGCGGTCGAGGTGGGCGATGGCGGCGCTCCCGCCGTGCATCTGGATCTGCGGGAAGTTGCGCCGCAGGAAGTTCGTGATCCGCTCGCGGAGTTCGTTGTCCGCGTCAGCCGCGTCAGTCGTGTCCGTACTCATGCCCGCGAGTTGGCGGGCGGCGGGCTTATGCCTTTGGTTCGGACGGATCCGGGCGGCGTCGCCGCGCCCCCCCGCCTCGTCACTCCGGGCGATCGACGCCGAGGGTCCGGTACAGCTCGGACTCGATCCGCTCGACGTACTCCGCTAGCGTCTCCTCGAACGTCTCGTCGTCGACCGCGACGGCGCCGCTGATGCGCTCGCGGGGGTTCTCCGGGAGTTCGACGCGGAACTCGCCGTCCTCGTAGAACGGCTCCGACTCGTTGAGCACGGTCTGGTCGATGCCGTGGATCAGCTCCGAGTCGTACCGGTCGTTCATCTGGTTGAACGCGTTCTTGTACGCCCGCTGGAGCTCGTTGAAGTAGTTTGCGTACTTGTCCTCGAACTTCTCCGGGTCGAACTGGTCGGCCATGTCGCGAGTCAGGGCCCGGCGGGAAAAAAGCCGGTCGATCGCCGCCGAGACGCCGGAACGGACGGAAAGAACGCGGCGCGTGGTCGGACGAGCGATCCGAGCGTGGCCGTCCTATAAATTGAATACCGCGATATAGAATCTGTGGAGCTCGTAATACCCCGGAGCGAGAGGTCTGATGTCTCGTCAGTTCGAGAGGACCTGTGCTGTCTCGATACCCGTCTCGCGTGAGTTCGGAGGATTCGCGAGCTACTTGGCGGGAAGAAGTCGAGAGCGCTCGTCGGAGCGACGTCCGTGTGACGTAATTCGCGGGATCGGCGGCGACGAGGGCTCAACGACGGCGGCTAACAGCAGCCGTCGTCGTCGGCGCAGACGCTGCCGTAGTCGATTCCGGTCTCGTCGCCGATCGCTTCGTTACACTGCATCACCATAGTGGTGAACGCGAACTCCGAGGAGGACTCTTTCGCCGCCGCAAGCTCTTCGCCGAGCGACTCGGCGGCCGCGACGACCTCGTCGTCGGTGATTCCGTCGTCGCTGGCGTCCTGACCGGAAGCGCTCAACAGCACCCACCTCCGGTGGACCGCGCGAACTCCTCGCCGATTTCGTCGCTAATGGCGTCGTTCGTTCGCTTGAGCAGTTCTATCAGATCGGCCTGTGCGGCCTGCTGACGCTGGATCGTCTCGTTGTTCGACATTTCGGTCTGGAGCTGCTTCAGCTCGGCCATCACCGACTCGTCGAAACCGCCGCGTTGCATCTGCTGTTGCTTTCGCTGGTATTCGCGGAGCAGCGCCGTCGCCTCGTCGTCGTCCTGTAACGCCTCGTCGGCCGCGACGAACCGCTGATACGTCTCAGACTCGTCGAGCGTGTCGAGGAACTCGTGGAGCGCCGCCTCAACGTCGGCTTCCACGCTTTCTACATCGGGTCCGCCCGGGCTTCCTTCGGCCGCATCCTCCACCTCGCCTGCGTCGCTCACGAGGGCGTCACCTCTGGTGCGTCCGCTTCGACAACGTCTGCGAGTCCGGTAATCTCCTCACCGAAGGCGCTGAGTTCGTCGAGCCCGATCGGTTCGTCCTGCCGGAGCGGCGCCAACATCAACGGCGCGTCGAACCGGTCTCGAATCTCTTCGAGATACTGTGCCTGCTGGGCGCGCCGGTTCGCGAAGAAGGCGTTGTCGCCGTACTCCTCGGGGAGGAGGTAGTTGGCGACGACCAGCGAGGTCTCGATGCCGACCTGATCTTTGAGGTCGGCGGCAGCCCGGTACGCCTCCATCATCGGGGTGTACTCGGGGTACATCACGAACGCGAACGTGCTCCGTTCGGGGTCTTTCATCGTCTCGATGACTTCGTCGTACTGGTCACCCTTGGCGGGCGCAGCGCCCTTCGTCAGCGAGCCGAGGTCCATGAACCCCTTCCAGTCGGAGGGGAGTTCGAGCAGTCGGAGCGTGTGGCCCGTGGGGGCCGTGTCAAAGACGACGACGTCGTAGCCGTCCTCGTCGAAGTAGCTCACGAACTTCTCTAAGGCCGCCATCTCCTCGGCACAGGGCGACTCCAACTCCTCTTCGACGTTCGCGATCGCGGCGTCGACGTCGATCTGGGTGTCCTCTTTGTTCTCGTACATCTCGGTGACGTGGTCGAGGACCTGCTCGCGGTACTCCGCAAGCGCTTTTTCTTGGTCGATCCGCGCCGCGTCGAGGTTCTCCTGGCCGACCGAAGTGGGTTCGTGGCCCACGGGCTCACCGAAGATGTCCGCTAAGTGCGCGGCCGGGTCAGTTGTGACGACGAGCGTCTCGTGGCCCGCCTCAGCGAGTTTCGTCCCCGCCGTCGAGGCGATGGTACTCTTGCCGACACCGCCTTTCCCGGTGAAAAAGAGGTACTGCGTCTCGTCGCTCGGCGTCAGTTGATCGACGACCGCCTCGGCGTCCGCCATTGAATCGAACTCAGCCGCGTCGTCAGCGTCCACGTCGGTCGCGGTTCCGACGTCGACGGTCGCCTCCGTGCCGTCGTAGAGGACACCACCCACGTCCGCGAGCAGGTCGAGGCCGGCGATCTCGCCCGGCTGGAGCGGGTACGTCGCCGTCGCGTCGGCGTCGAACTCCTCGCGGGCGTGCTCGATGACGGCCTGCTCGTCCGCGCGCTTCCCCTCGAAGAAGGGGTCCTCGCACACCGACTCTGGGAGGTAGCCGTTGAGGATCAACAGCTGCGACTCGATCCCGAGGTCGCCGAGGTCGCTCGCGCTGCGTTCGATCTCGTCGATCGAGGAGTCCTCCGGCTTACCGACGAACGCGAACGAGGTACGCTCGTCGTCCTGGAGCGTGTCGATCGCGCGCTCGTAGTCCTGTTTTTTGTCCTCCATCGAGGCGGCCGGCCCGATACAGGTCGAGCCGCCCTTCTCGAGTTCGGCGTTCCAGTCGGAGGGGAGCTCCATCAGCCGGATGGTGTGGCCCGTCGGCGCCGTGTCGAAGACGACGACGTCGTACTCCGGGCTGTCCATGAAGTCGACGAAGTTGTCGAAGGCGGCTATCTCCTCGACGCAGGGACTGTTGAGCTGCTCTTCGACCGTCCGGATCTCCTCCTCCCCGAGCAGTTCGCGCATCGGCTCGATCGTCTCCTGTCGGTACTCCTCGGCGGCGGTGTCCGGGTCGATCTCGATCGCCGAGAGGTTCTCGATCCCGTCGATCGCGGTGACCTCGTGACCGATCGACTCCCCGAAGATGTCCGAGAGGTTCGGGGCAGGGTCGGTGGTCACCAGCAGCGTCTCGTAGTCGTTGTCGGCGAGCCACGTCGCGGTCGCACAGCTCACGGTGCTCTTGCCGACGCCGCCCTTCCCGCTGAAGAAAACGAACTCCGTTTCGTCGCCGCTCGGTTCGACGACGTCACGCGCGCTCGTCGCCGTCGGCTGTGATTGTGCCATTTATTAGGCCTCCTGTGGCGCGGCGTTGCCGTCGATGGCCGCGGTCAGTTCGTCGTACGAGAGGTACTCGCCCTCGGCGACGATCTCGTCGTCGACGACCGTGATCGGGAGGATCGACGGACCGTCCTCCTGGACGCGGTCGTATATCCGCTGCGTTTCGAGGAACTGGTCGATGTTGTGTTGCATGTTCGCTCGGGTGACTTCGAGGTCGTCGAACGCGGCTTCGAGCTGGTCGAGCGCCGCGCTGACCTCGACGAGTTCGTCGTCGGGGTCGGGACCGCAGACGCCGGTGGAGCAACACATCGCTTCTTCGTACAGGGTGAGTTCGGTCATAGGTGGGTCGGATCGCGGTCGTACGTTTGAGCTATCGTTCGCGACAGAGGCTACGTCGAGTCCTCCAGCGATCGATACATTTGAACGATTTCTCATATAATTATAAATCCTTCGATGGAGACAATCGGTGACCATATGTGAGGTAGAGGCTCGTGCGCGTTAGTCGGGGAAAAGCGCAGGTATCGGCTCGCTAACCACGCTTAGACGAGGAGATACGAGCGCACTCTGGTTGAATAGATAGTGAATTATTCGGCGCTTGCTGACGATGGAGACGCGCCGGCCATAACGCTTAATCACACATCGGTTCAATTGTCCGTATGTCATCGACCGAGCGGCTACAGCGGTACGTCGCCGACGAGTGCGGCTCCTGTACGGACGAAGCCCTCGCCGACCGGTTGGCGGAGCTGGAGGACCTGAACGAGAGCGTCGGCGGGTCGGACCTGGAGACCGATATCGAGCTACTGTCGGCGCTCGGCAGCGAGACGCGGTACAAGATCGTCCGGATGCTTCACGCGGCGGACGACGAGGAGCTGTGCGTCTGCGAGCTCTCACCGCTCTTAGACGTGAGCGACAGCGCGATCAGCCACGCCCTCTCGCAGCTCACCGACGCCGGCCTCGTCACGCGCCGGAAGGAGGGGAAGTGGCGGATGTATCGCGCCACGCCGCGCGCGAACGCCGTCCTCGTGGCGCTCGACGGGTCGCGGTCGCTATGAAACCGGGATGTCAGTTGCCGAGTCGCTGAGCGAGTAGGGGGACACGTCGACGCGACGGTATCGACGACGGCGCCACAGACACGCGAATCGACGCCTCGGATCGACCTTCTCTCAGCAAATCTCGGACGCGAACGGAGAGAGAAGTGAGACCGAGCCGGCCGTCGAGCGGGTCGAGGCGCGTTCAAATCGGCTCGAACGAGAGGGAACGCCGACCGCGACGGAACGGCGTTACTCGAGGTCGAAGCGGTCCGCCTGCATCACCTTCGTCCAGGTATCGACGAAGTCCTCGACGAGTTTCTTTTCGCCGTCTTCTGCCGCGTACACCTCGGCGAGCGAGCGGAGCCGGGAATGTGACCCGAATATTAGGTCCGCACGGGTCGCCTTCCACTTGAGATCGCCGGTGTCGCGGTCGTAGCCCTCGAACACCTGATCTTCGGTGGACGGCTTCCAGTTCGTTTCCATGCTCAGGAGGTTCACGAAGAAGTCGTTCGTTAGCGCCTCCGGTTGATCAGTAAGCACACCGTACTCCCAGTCGCCGTACGTCGCGCCGAGTGTCCGCATACCACCGACTAGCGCAGTCATCTCGTCGGGAGTCAGGTTCAGGAGGTCGGCCTTGTCAACCAACAGCTCCTCGGCCGGCCGGTCGGCGCCGTCCGGAACGTAGTTGCGGAACCCGTCGACCTCCGGCTTGAGCGCCTCGAACGAGTCGGCATCGGTCTGTTCGGCGGTCGCGTCGGTCCGACCGGGCTCGAACGGGACTTCGACGTCGTAGCCGGCGTCGGCCGCGGCCTCCTCGACGGCCGCGTTTCCACCGAGCACGATGAGGTCGGCCAGCGACACCTGTACCTCGTCACGCGACTCGTTGAACTCCGCCTGGACGCGTTCGTACGTCTCCAAGACCGTTTCCAGTTTCTCCGGTTCGTTGACCTCCCAGCCGCGCTGCGGGTCCAGGCGAATGCGAGCCCCGTTCGCACCACCGCGCTTGTCGCTGTCGCGGTACGTCGACGCGGAAGCCCAAGCGGTCTTGATCAGCTGTGCCCGCGTGAGATCCGTCTCAAGGACTGCTTCCTTGAGCTGAGCGACCGCTTCGTCGCCCACAAGTTCGTACTCCGCGTCGGGGAGCGGGTCCTGCCAGACCATCGTTTCCTCCGGGACCTCAGGACCGAGGAACCGCTCTGGCGGACCCATGTCGCGGTGAGTCAGTTTGTACCAGGCCTTGGCGAACGCCATCCCGAACTCCATCGGGTTCTCTTGGAACGTCTCCATGATCTCCCGGTAGTCCGGATCCTTTTTGAGCGCGATATCCGTCGTGAGCATCATCGGCGTGACCCGCTCACCGTCGTCGAGAGCGTCCGGCGCGGAGCCTTCGAGCTCGCCGTCCTTCGGCGTCCACTGCCAAGCACCGCCCGGTCCCTTCTCCGGCTCCCACTCGTAATCGAGAAGGTTGTTGACGTACCCCATGTCCCACTCGGTCGGAGACTGGGTCCAGGGACCTTCGATCCCGCTCGTGGTGACTTCGCCGTCCTCAACCGCAGCGTCGTTCTGCCAACCGAGCCCCATGTTCTCCATGGGCGCGGCCTCCGGCTCGGGTCCGAGCACTTCCTCAGGATCGTCCTTCCCGTGGACTTTCCCGAAGGTGTGGCCGCCGGCGATGAGTGCCGCCGTCTGCTTGTCGTTCATCGCCATGCGGGAGAACGTCTGCCGGATGTTTTTCGCCGACGCCTCTGGGTCGGGCTGTCCGTCAGGCCCCTCAGGATTGACGTAGATGAGCCCCATCACGGATGCGCCGAGCCCTTTCTGGATCTCACCGGGCCGTTCGAAGCGGTTCTGTGTCTCCAGTTCGTTCTCCGGGCCCCAGTTAACGGCCTTGTCGGTGTCGAAGTCGTCTTCGCGGCCGCCAGCGAAACCGTACGTCGGGAAGCCCATCGACTCGACGGCGACGTTCCCGGAGAGGACAATCAGGTCGGACCACGACAGGTTACGTCCGTACTTCCGCTTGACGGGCCAGAGCAGACGCCGAGCCTTGTCTAGGTTCGCGTTGTCCGGCCAGCTATTGAGTGGCGCGAACCGCTGCCGAGCGCCAGCGGCTCCGCCGCGTCCGTCGTAGGCGCGGTAGGTGCCGGCGCTGTGCCACGCCATCCGGATCATGAGCGGACCGTAGTGTTCGTAGTCTGCCGGCCACCAGTCTTGCGGCTCCGTGAGTACGGCTTCGATGTCCTCTTTAACTGCCTCGAGATCGAGTTCCTGAAACGCCTCCCCGTAGTCGAAGTCCGCTTCTAGTGGGTCGGACTTCTGTCCGTTCTGATCAAGTATCTCCAAACTCAGTCGTTCGGGCCACCAGTCTTGATTCGATTTTCCCGTAAAGGCTTCGTCTGAACTGCTGCTAGCCATCTACCCCTACATATCTGCTTCCGCCTAATAACAGTTGTTTGGCAGAGTTTCTCATTACAATAAAAAGTCACAGAGCCGAGACAAATATATCTCGATGAGTGGTAAATTTGCTACCACGGCCGAACATATACCACTCACCGGCGTCGACGATTGACGTAGTATCGCCCGTCTGCGAGTCTTTACTGTGTCGGGTACCGGCTATCGGTCGGAGAGACGGCTGTACGGACCCATGGAACGAGTCGGTAGTACCGGCCGGAGGGGTCCGTTCGGGACGCGCTCGACGGCCGGAACGCACTCAGCGGTTCAGCGTGTGGATCGCCTGTCCGCGCGCGTTCTCCGCGGCCTCCATCACCGCCTCCGCGAGCGTCGGGTGGGTGTGGACCGTGGCCGCCACGTCTTCGAGGGTCGCGCCCATCTCGATCGCGAGCGCGACCTCCGCGATCAGCTCCGACGCCTCGGGACCGACGATCTGCGCGCCGAGCACGAAGCCGGTCTCGTCGTCGGCGACGATCCGGACGAACCCCTCGGTGTGGCCGGTCGTCATCGCCCGCCCGGAGGCGTTGAACGGCATCTGGCCGACCGCGGGGTCGAACCCGGCCTCCTCGGCCGCCGCCTCCGTCATCCCGACCGTCCCGATCTCGGGGTCGGTGAAGACGGCCGCCGGGACTGCCTGCTGGTCCAGCGCGGCCGGCTCGCCCGCGATCACCTCCGCGGCGACGATCCCCTCCTTCGAGGCCGCGTGCGCGAGCATCGGATCGCCCGCCACGTCGCCCACCGCGTGAACGTGTTCGACCGCGGTGCGGGTGCGGTCGTCCGTCTCGATGAACCCGCGCTCGTCGGTCTCTATCCCGGCCTCGTCTAAGTCCAGCCCGTCCGTGACCGGCTGGCGACCGACCGCGACGAGGACCTTGTCGACGCCGTACGTCGACTCCTCGCCCTCCTCCGTCTCCGTGTGGAGCAGGTAGCCGCCGTCGGGCGCCTCCGACCACTCGCTTGCGCCCTCACCGAAGTGGAACTCGACGCCCAGCTCCTCGGCGCGCTTGCGGACGATCCGCTTCACGTCGTCCTCGTAGGGGTCGAGGATGTCGTCGAGCATCTCGACGACCGTCACGTCGGCGCCGAGCTTCGCGTACGTCGTCGCCAGCTCCATCCCGATGTAGCCGCCGCCGACGATCCCGAGCCGGTCGGGGACCGTGTCCGCGTCGAGCGCCTCGGCTGAGCTCCAGACGTGGTCCTCGGAAAAATCGAAGCCGGGGATCTGGATCGGGCGCGAACCGGTGGCGACGATCGCGTGCTCGAACGAGAGGGTCTCGGAGCCCTGTCCGTCGCCGCCGTGCGCGACGCGGACGGTGTTCTCGCCGGTGAACGAGGCGGTCCCTGCGACCAGATTCACGCCGTTGGCCTTGCAGAGCTTCTCGACGCCGCTCGTCAGCCGGTCGACCACGCCGTCTTTCCACTCGATCATCTTCCCCATGTCGACGGCGGGGTCCGCGTGGACGCCCATGAACTCCGCGTTGCCCGCCTCGTGGGCCAGCCCGCTGCCGGTGATCAGCGCCTTCGAGGGGATACAGCCGCGGTTGAGACAGGCGCCCCCGTAGGCGTCCTTCTCGACTAAGGTCGTGTCGAGCCCCTCCTGTGCGGCGCGGATGGCGGCGACGTAGCCGCCCGGTCCCGCGCCGATGACCAGTACCTCCGTTCCCGTGGTGACGTCTCCGACGACCATTATTCGTTGAGTAGCAGCAGCGGGTTTTCTAAGTGTTCCATGACGGTGTTCGCGAACTCGGCCGCGATCGCCCCGTCGACGACCCGGTGGTCGATCGACAGGGACAGCGGCAGCGTCGGCGCCGGGACGACCTCGCTTTCCCCGTCGCGCTCGCGCACGACCGGGCGCTCCTCGATGGCGCCGAGCCCCAAGATCGCGGTCTCGGGGTAGTTGATGATCGGCGTGGCGTACTCGCCGCCGATGGCGCCGAAGTTGGTGATCGTGAAGGTGCCGCCGTTCATCTCAGCGGGTTTGAGTTTGCGCTCGCGGGCGCGGGCGGCGAGGTCGTTCACCTCGTCGGCCAGCTCGAAGAGCCCCTTCTCGTCGACGTCCTCGACGACGGGGACCATGAGGCCCGCGTCGGTGGCGACCGCGATCCCGAGGTTGTACTCGCTTTTCAACACGATCTCCTCGTCGTCCTCGCGGAGCTCGCTGTTGAGGTACGGGTGCTCTTTCAGCCCCGCGACGATGGCCTTCATCACGAACGGCATGTAGGTGAGCTTCACCTCCGCCGCCTCGGCCTTCGGCTTCAGGTCCTCGCGGGCCTCGACGAGCGCGTCGACCGCGGCGGTGTCGTGGTGGGTGACGTGCGGGGCGGTGAACTTCGACCGCTCCATCTGCTTCCCGATGGTCCGCCTGACGCCGCGATAGGGGACGGTCTCGTCGCCGGCGGTCGAGCCCGCGGAGGCGGCGTCCGCGCCGGCCGGCTCCGCGCTCGCGTCGACGGGCGCCGGCTCCGGGTCGGGCGTCGTCTCGGCCGCCGCCGTCGACGCCGCCCCCGACTCCAGCGCGTCGGCGTACGCGTTCACGGCCAAAGCCGTGACGAACGCCTCGCCGTCGCGGGTCTCGTCCGTCGGCACGTCGTCGAGGTCGACGCCGCGCTCGCGCGCGACCTTCCGCGTCGCGGGCGTCGCGAGCGTCGTCTCGCGGCCCGCCGGTTCGGGACCCCCGCCGGACGCGCTCGCCGCCGGGGAGTCCGCGGAGCCGTCGGAGCCGCGCTTGCTGACCGCGGACTTCCGCCCCTCGGATCCGGTGTCGGTCGGCGTCGGGGAGGGTCGCGGCTCGGGACCGTCGTCCGCGTCGCCCGCACCGGTGGGTCCGGTATCGCCCTCGGCGTGTGCCCGCACGTCGGCCTCGGTGATCCGGCCGCCGGGACCGCTCCCGTCGACGGCCGCGACGTCGACGCCGAGTTCGCGGGCGAGCCGGCGGGCCGACGGCGGCGCAAAGGTGCGCCCGGAGGGCGTTTCCGGTTCGGTTTCGGACTCGGCGGGCGCCGAGTCAGGCGCGGCGGACTCCGCGTCGTGCTCGTCGGCGGCCGCGTCCGGTTCCGGTTCGTTGCCCGCGGCCGAGCCGGACGCCGGTTCGGCCTCGGTACCGGCGTCGTCGCCGGCGGCCGCCTCGTCGTCCTCGTCGACGCGGAACGAGATGATCACGTCCCCGACGGGGACCATCTCCCCCTCCTCGGCGAACAGCTCCTCGACGACGCCGTCGTAGCTCGACGGCACCTCGACGAGCGCCTTGTCCGTCTCGACCTCGGCCACCGGCTGGTCCTCCTCGACGCGGTCGCCGGGCGCGACCAGCCACGAGACCAGTTCGCCCTCCGCGACGCCCTCACCGACGTCCGGCAGCTTGAACTCCTCGACTGTCATGCGTCTGCCTCCTCGACGGCCGCGCGTCGACTCCCGTCGATCGCGCGTCGGTCCTGGTCGGTCATGGGTGTATCTCCGGCGGTCATCTTAAAATTCGACCGCCTCCAAGATCCCCTCCTCGACGCGCGCGGCGGACGGGAGGTAGTAGTCCTCCAGCGCGTAGAGCGGATACGGCACGTCGAACCCGGTGACGCGGCCGACCGGTGCCTCCTGATAGAGGAGCGCCTCCTCCTGGAGGATCGCCGTTATCTCGCCGCCGAGCCCGCCCGTCTTGGGCGCCTCGTGGACGACGACCGCGCGGCCGGTCTTCTCGAACGCCTCGACTATCGCCTCCCGGTCGAGCGGCGAGACCGTCCGGAGGTCGACCACCTCGCACTCGATCCCCTCCTCGCTCAGCGTCTCCGCCGCCTCCAGCGTGGGGCGGGTCATCGCGCCGTAGGTGAACACGGCGACGTCGTCGCCCTCGCGCCGGGTGGCCGCCTCCCCGATCGGGACGGTGTACGGCTCGTCGGGCACCTCCTCGCGGAACGCCCGGTAGATCAGCTTCGGTTCGAGGAAGACCACCGGGTCCGGGTCGCGGATCGACGCCGCGAGCAGCCCCTTCGCGTCGTAGGGCGTCGAGGGGATCACCACTTTCAGCCCGGCCTCGTGCGCGTAGAACGCCTCCTTCGACTCGGAGTGGTGTTCCGGGGCGCGGATGCCGCCGCCGTAGGGGGCCCGGAGCGTCATCGGCAGCGTGAACCGCCCGCGGCTCCGGGTCCGGAACCGCGACATGTGCGAGACGATCTGGTCGAAGCCGGGGTACATGAACCCGGAGAACTGAATCTCCGGGACCGGTCGCATCCCCATCGCGGCCATCCCGACCGCGGTGCCGACGATCCCCGACTCGGCCAGCGGCGTGTCGATCACCCGGTCGCCGCCGAACTCGTCGAAGAGGCCCTCCGTCGCGCGGAAGACGCCGCCGTTCTTCCCGACGTCTTGGCCCATCACGACGACGTCGTCGTCCTCGCGCAGTTCGGTGTGTAATCCGTCCCGTACCGCCTGTACCAGCGTGAGGTTCTGTGTCTCGGTCATTTACTCCTCCAGGAACGCCGCGTCGCCGCGCTCGTCGCGCAGCGCGGCGAGCGCCTCGTACTGCCGCTCCAGTTCGGGCGGGAGCTCCGCGTAGGCGTGTTCGAACAGCTCCCGCAGGTCGGGACGCGCCATCGACTCCGCCTCGTCGATGGCGTCCGCGACCCGCGCCTCGACCGCCGACTCGATCTCCGCGACGCGCTCGTCGTCGAGGACGCCCTCGTCGCGGAGGTACGACTCCAGCCGCGGGATCGGGTCCTTCGCCTTCCAGCTTTCGACCTCGTCGTCGTCGCGGTAGACGGTCGGGTCATCGGCGGTCGTGTGCGCGCCGAAGCGGTACTGGACCGCCTCGATGAGCGTCGGCCGCGGGCGGTCCGCGTCCGGGTCGCGCGCCTTCTCCAAGGCCGCCTTCGTGACGCTGTACACCGCGAGCGGGTCCATCCCGTCGACCTGAACGCCGTCGATGCCGTACGCCTCCGCCTTCTGCGCCAGCGTCGCGCTCCGGGTCTGCCGCTCGCGGGGCACGGATATCGCCCACTGGTTGTTGTTACAGAAGAAGACGGTCGGCGTGTCGAACACGCCGGCGAAGTTGACCCCCTCGTGGAAGTCGCCCTCGCTGGTCGCACCGTCTCCGAAGTAGCAGATGAACGCGTCGTCCTCGCCGCGGAGCTTCGAGGCCCACGCGGCGCCCGTCGCGTGGGGCACCTGCGACGCGATGGGGACGGCGACCGGGAAGACGTTGACGTCCGGCGGCGCGTTGTTGCCGTCCTCGTGGCCCATCCAGTACAGCAGCGTCTGCTTCAGCGGGAGCCCGTGGACCAAGGCGGCGCCGTGCTCGCGGTACGACGGGATCATCCAGTCGTCCGCGTCAAGCGCGTACGCCGACCCGATCTGGGCGCCCTCCTGCCCGGAGAGCGGGGGGTACGTCCCCATCCGGCCCTGCCGCTGGAGGCTCACCGCGCGGCCGTCGAAGTGACGCGCCAGCCGCATGTGCCTGTACATCTCGACGAGCGACTCGTCGTCGAGGTCGGGGACGTCCCCGACGACTTCGCCGTCCTCGTCGAGGACGCGAACCGTATCGTCGTACGCCCTGTCGAACACGGTCACGGTCGAACCCACCTTCGCATGCCCGATACGTCCACCGCCCGGGTAATATCGTTTTCGTAAATAATTTAGTATACTCAGAAATAGCGGCTTCGCGCTGAGAAACCGTCCATCAGACGGGGAGAGAATCGGACGTTTCTGAACAAAATACGAGTAGTTCGGCAATATTTTCGCCAACATGGGCGTTTCGCGGGTCAGTAACGGACGAACAGGAAGGTTTCGAGAGCGGTCACCCCCGAAAGCGGGTGCGCGATCCGCGGCGGCGCGGCTCACCGGTCGGAGACGGGGACAGTAGAATCGATGAGAGGCGATACGGGGCGCTACCCGAGTCGGAAGGAGGGTTCGTCCGGCTCGCCGTCGAGGTCCTCCAGCTGGATCACCTCGTCGTCGCCGTCGTCCAGCTGCTCGCGGAGGTGGTTAACGTAGCGCTTGTGTTCTTCCAGCTGCTCGCGGAGGTGTTCGGCCTCCAGCTCCAGCCGCTCGTGCTCGCGGACGAAGCTCTTCGGCACCTCGATCTTCGGGGGGAACGACTCCCCGCCCTCGCCCGCGCGTTCCAGTTCGTCCTCCGGGACGACCCGAACTTGGCCGTCGTGGGCAACGAGCGTGTCCACGTAGTCCCGGAAGACCGCCGACAGCGAGATGTCCCGCTCCTCGGCGATATCGCGGAGGGCATCGAACGCCCCCTCGTTGACGCGGAACGATATCGTCTTGTTCTTGTTGCCCATTACTGGATCGTTCGTCTCGCGTCTCACTTAAGCGTTTGTCAGACGGTGGCAAGAAAACCGCGTTCGACGGTCGAAGCGGCCGTCTCAGAGCCGTTGGGGCGCGCCGGCCACGCCGCGCCGCGACGCGCCGATCACTTCGGATCGCCGCGACGCGCCGACCGCCTCACGGCTCCGGCGCGTCCGCCGGATCCGTCTCGTCGGCTGCGGCGTCGTCGAGGGCGGCGTCGTCCCCGGCGGACTCGTCGCCCGCGAGTTCGTCGCCGCTCTCGTCGAGGTCTTCGAGCGCCGACAGCGCGGCGGCCTTGTACGTCTCGGGGTCGTAGTCGTACTCCTCGCGGGCCATCCGCGCGTACTCGTTGCCCTCGTCGTCGAACGCGGCGACGCGCTCGACGGTGCGGCGGGCGGTCTCCGCGACCCAGCGGTCGCGGGTGGCGGCGTCGACCTCGGTGATCGACTCGGGGCGGACCGAGACCCGGACCGTGCCGTCGTCGGTCTCGTAGGTCCGGGGCTTCCCCACGACTGCGACGTAGGCCGGGGGCTCTAAGTCCCGGAGTTTGGAAGCGGCTTCCGGCTGGTACTGACCGGCGTACACGAAGAACGTGCCCGTCGGGTCGACGATGCGGCCGCGCCAGTACTCGCTGTCCTCGCCGACGTCCTCCTTCTCGGTGAGGGTACCGACGAAGAACACGCGGTTCGAGGACTCGCCCGTCGGCAACAGCGCGTAGACGGGGGCGCGCTCGTCGTCGGACTCGGTGAACGTGAAGCCGGCGTCGTTGAACTCGCTCGCGAACACGCGCCGGGCGACCTCTCGGGTGGGGGCAGATTGGCTCATCTTAAATCGACCTCGCTTCGATCAGCGCACTTTCAACGTCGACGGTGCCGGGGTCCTCCATCTCGTCGACCAGGACGTACCGGCCGAAGGTGGGGCCGGTGACGCGGTAGTACCGCCCGAGCACGTCCTCGCCCATCTCCTCCGCGACGACGGTGGTGTCGAGCGCGTCCATCGCCATGTCCTTGGCTTCCTCGAGGCTCATGCCGGTGAGGTCCTCGGTGGCCTCGCGGTCGAAGATGACCTCGGTGACGGTCTCGCCGTCGTCCAAGACGCCCTTGATCCGGAGGTCGAACTCGCCTTCGACCTGCCCGTGTTCGGAGCAGCGCCCGTTCTGGAGGACGCGCGTACAGTCCTCCTCGGGGCAGCGCTTGATCAGTCCGGAACCGGACTGGATGTCGACCAGCGCGCCCGCGACGGTGTCGGCGTTGTCGCCGACCTCTATTGTCTCGTCTATCTCGGTGATACCGGTCGTCCGGTTGAGCTTCACCGAGTAGCTACCCTCGTACTCGTCGGTGACGACGTTCGAGAGCTCGTACGCCTGTCCCTCCGTCAGCTCGGGGAGGTCGGAGGTCTCGAAGGCGACGAACTTGATCGTGCCCGACTCGTCGCCGAGGAGGCCGACCTGCGAGATGGAGTCGCTGCGCGGCTCCCAGAGGTCGACCAGCTTCACGCGTAAGTCGACCCACTGCTCGTCCTCCTCGATGTCGTTGACGAGGACCTCCTCGCTGCCGCCGCGGCCGAGCTCGTCGCGCTCCATGCCGGCGTCTTCGAGGTAGCTGTTGGTGACGCTCCGGCTGGCCTCGTCGAGCGGCACGCGGTACTCGTCGACGAGGGTCTCTAGCCGCTCCTCGACGTCGTCGGGGTCGACGTCGGTGTGGTCCGAGAACTGTTCCGCTATCGCTTCCGCTTCCTGTCGCAGTTCGCTCATGGGGTGTCTCCGCCTCCGGTCTTGTTTCGGTGGGAGGCGTACGAGGGTTGGTTCCTCACCGTATTAAAACGACGGTGACCGCGGTGAAAGTGAACAGAAACGGGCGCCTGAGGGCGTCTAAACGGTCTTTTCTCTCGATCCGCGGAGATCCGACGACGCGGTGCCGTCGAGCGCGTCAGACGCTCGTCAGCCACGCGCGGGCTTCGTTTCGAGTGGAACGATCACACGGATCGCAGCCGCACGGAACGAGGGTCCGACGAGAGCGGCGGACCGAAGCGGTGGCGCGTGCCGACGAGCGGCCGCAGGCCGCGAGTCGCACGCGCGAGGTCGCCGGCGCGTAGCGCCGGCTGCCAGAGAATCTTCGATTCTCGGTGGAGTCAGTCGCCGGAGCGAAGCGACGGCGACTGACGAGGCTGGGGAGGCGTGAGGTGCTGTCCCGCGAGCGACCGGAGGGAGCAAGCGGGAGTACGGAAGTCGCAGCCCGCGCAGCGAACGGAGTGAGCGAGCAGGAACGTCTTCCGGTGGTGCGGAGCGGTGCGGGGTGGGACTTAAAGGGGCGGTCGCGAGGACGGCGCAGACGACATAAGCACCGCAGCGAGTGAGCGGAGCGAACGAGCGAGGAGCGTGGTTTGAGAGAGCAAAGCTCTCTCGTCATCCCGAAAATCGGAGATTTTCGGGCGACAACGAGTGTGCGCCGTCCTCGCGACTGGGGCTTTGGCGGTGTCGCCCGTCGGTTCGTGATCAACTATTTATAAGGGAGCGGCTGGGGCTTTGGCGGTGTCGCCCGTCGGTTCATGATCAACCACTTATAAGCGAGCGGCTGGGGCCTTGGCGGTGTGCGCCGCCGATCAGCAGTCGATTATTTATAAGCGAACGGATGAGAGTTTGGCGGCGGTCTCCGTGTCGGTCGCAAAGGCGTCCGCGTCGTACTGACCGGTCGAACCGTCAACGTCTCAGTCCGCGTCGGGGAACGGCACCTCGATCAGGTCGCCGTCGTCCGGGAGGAGACACTCGCCGTCGAACGCCTCGCGGGCGTCCCGGCGGATCGGGCGCGCGTCGGCCGCGTAGCGCGACGAGATGTGGACCAAGGCGAGCCGCTTCGCGTTCGCGCGGGCCGCGATCGACCCCGCCTCGCGGCCGGTGGAGTGCGCCGTGTCGCGGGCGCGGTCCGCCATGTCGTCCGCGAAGGTGGCGTCGTGGATCAGCAGGTCGGCGTCCGCGGCGGCCTCGACCGTCGCCTCTCGCGGGCGCGTGTCCGCGGTGTAGGCCAGTTTGCGACCCGGGCGCGGCGGGCCGACGACCTGCTCGGGCTCGACGACCGTGCCGTCCTCGGCCTCGACCGACTCGCCCTCGTGGAGGCGGCCGAACTTCGGCCCGACCGGGACGCCGAGTTCCTCCGCCTTCGGGCGGTCGAACCGGCCGGGGCGGTCGTCTTCCTCCAAGACGTACCCCTGCGACTTCGTCCGGTGTTCCGTCTCGAACGCGCGCACGACGTACTCGTCGGCCTCGTGGGCGACCTCGCCCGGCGCGACCGGTTCGATCCGGATCGGGAACGCCGGGTCGTGGCCGACGGCGTGGACCAGGTCGCGGAGGTGGTCGGCGGTCCCCGGGGGACAGTGGATCGTCAGCGGGTCGGTGCGGTCGTTGAAGCCGAGCGTCTGAACGAGGCCGGGGAGCCCGAGGACGTGGTCGCCGTGGAGGTGCGAGACGAACGCGCGGTCGACGGCGAACCCGGTGCCGGCGCGCATCATCTCGCGCTGGGTGCCCTCGCCGCAGTCGAAGAGGAAGCGGTCGCCCTCGCGGTTGACGAAGACGGCGCTCGCCGCGCGCTCGACGGTCGGAACGGCCCCGCCCGTCCCGAGGAACGTGACGCGAAGAGACATGGCGAGTCGTCGGGGCGGCGGTAGTAAACCGGTGTCGATACGGGGGAAGGAGGCGCCGGCGCGGCTCCGCTGAGGATCGGCAGACACCCACGCGGAGGATCGGTCGACACCCACATGAGTCCGGCCGCCCGAGGGCGACCATGCGAGACCCGATCGCCGCCTTGGTCCGACAGGAGGGGTGGCGCGCGGAGGGCGCGGCCGCCCGCGTCCACTACGAGGGCGGCCGCGACCGGTTCGCGATAGAGTTCTACGCCGGGACGGACCGCGTGCTCTACTGGTCGGTTCCGACCGACGACGACGAGGGCGGAACGGCCGCGCCGGTCCCGCGCGACGGCGTCCCGGATCCGCTCCGGCGTCGCGTCCGAGAGGACCTCGACGAGGCCGGGATCGACCCCGCGGTCGAGCGACGCGACCTCTGAGTCGGGAGTCGTCGGGTTCGGGGTCGGGCCGCTCGACCGCGCGACCGTCGGGTCCGCGGCCGACGTGCGCGCCGGTCGGCGGACCGGGCGAACGGGGGGAGGGTCGCCACTCAGCGGCGGAGCCGGAGCCGAGATACGCCGAGGGGACGCCTGTTACCGGCGTTTTCTGCCGACGCATTTCGGTTCGAAGGAAACCTATTTGCCCGCCTACCTGATAGGAACGCGTGATGAGTGGCGTCGACTGGGAGGAAGACGATCCCTTCGAGGAGCAGCGGGACAAGATCGAGAATCCAATGAAGCGGCTGTTCGTCGAGTACGGCCGCGACTACTTCCCGCAGGTGACGGTCGGGATCTTCGCGAGCGTCTTCGCTCGGCTCTTAGACCTCCTGCCGCCGCTAATGCTGGGGATCGCCATCGACACGGTGTTCTCTCCGGACGGGGACGCCCTGTTCAGCGAGCAGATCCCGCTCGTGGTCCTCCCCGACGCGTGGCTCCCCACGGGACAGATCGAACAGTTCTGGTTCACCATCGCCGTCATCGGCGGCGCGTTCGGGATCGGCGCCGGGTTCCACTGGATCCGAAACTGGGGGTTCAACGCCTTCGCACAGAACATCCAGCACGACGTCCGCACCGACACCTACGACAAGATGCAGCGACTCAACATGGAGTTCTTCTCCGACAAGCAGACCGGGGAGATGATGTCCATCCTCTCGAACGACGTGAACCGGCTCGAACGGTTCCTCAACGACGGCATGAACTCCCTGTTCCGCCTGTCGGTGATGGTCGTCGGCATCGGCGTCCTCCTCTTCTGGATCAACTGGCAGCTCGCCTTGGTCGCGCTGCTACCGGTCCCGATAATCGGCGGGTTCACCTACCTGTTCATCAGGATCATCCAGCCGAAGTACGCCGAGGTTCGCTCGTCCGTCGGGAAGATGAACTCCCGGCTGGAGAACAACCTCGGCGGCATTCAGGTGATCAAGTCGTCGAACACGGAGCCGTACGAGTCCGACCGGGTCGACGACGTCTCGATGGACTACTTCGACGCCAACTGGGACGCGATCACGACCCGGATCAAGTTCTTCCCGGCCCTCCGCGTGCTGGCCGGTATCGGCTTCGTCCTCACGTTCGTCGTCGGCGGTCTCTGGGTGTTCCAAGACACCCCGCCGGGACCGTTCACCGGCGAGCTCTCGGTCGGGATGTTCGTCGTCTTCATCCTCTACACCCAGCGGTTCATCTGGCCGATGGCGCAGTTCGGACAGATCATCAACATGTACCAGCGCGCGCGCGCCTCCTCCGCGCGGATCTTCGGCCTGATGGACGAGCCGTCGCGGCTCGCGGAGGAGCCGGACGCCGAGGACCTGATCGTCGACGACGGCGACGTGGTGTACGACGACGTCTCCTTCGGCTACGACGACGAGACGATCATCGAGGACGTCGACTTCTCCGTCGAGGGCGGAGAGACCCTCGCCCTCGTCGGCCCGACCGGCGCCGGGAAGTCGACGGTCCTCAAGCTGCTGCTCCGGATGTACGACGTCGACGAGGGGTCGATCGAGATCGACGGCCAAAACGTCCGCGACGTGACCCTCAAGTCGCTCCGCCGGTCGATCGGCTACGTCGGGCAGTCGTCGTACCTGTTCTACGGTACCGTCCGCGAGAACATCACCTACGGGACCTTCGACGCGACCGACGAGGAGGTCCGCGAGGCCGCGGAGGCCGCCGAGGCCCACGACTTCATCGAGAACCTCCCCGACGGCTACGACACGATGGTGGGCGAGCGCGGCGTGAAGCTCTCCGGCGGCCAGCGCCAGCGCGTCACTATCGCCCGGGCCGTTCTCAAAGACCCTGACATCCTCATCTTGGACGAGGCGACCTCCGACGTCGACACCGAGACGGAGATGCTGATCCAGCGCTCGCTCGACCGGCTCACCGAGGACCGGACGACCTTCGCCATCGCGCACCGGCTCTCGACGATCAAGGACGCGGACACCATCCTCGTGTTGGAGGGCGGGGAGATAGCCGAGCGCGGCACCCACGACGAACTGCTCGACAACGACGGGCTGTACGCGCACCTCTGGGGCGTTCAGGCGGGCGAGATCGACGAGCTCCCGCAGGAGTTCATCGACCGCGCGCAGGAGCGCACCGCCCGGATCGTCGAGGACGCCGAGGGCGACGACGACTGATTCGGACCGCGGCCGACCGAGCGACCCGCGTGCGGGTCGGCGTGGCGCCGGGCCAACGGAGCGTCACCGCGGGAGTTCGGTCCACTCGCCGGCGGCCGCCGCGGACGCGTCGGCGCGGCCCAGCGCGTCGAGGACCGCCTCGCGGACCTCCGACGGGTCGCGGAACTGCGTCTCTTCGCTCCCTTCGAGCAGACCGTCGAGCCGCGCCGTCCCCGTCGGGGTCTCCAGTTTCGCGGCGCCGTACTGCTCTATCAGCTCCGCCGCCGTCACCGGATAGCAGTGCTCGCGGAGCGCCCGCTTCAGCGGGCCGAACGTCACGGCGGGGGCCGGATCGTGCGCCGCAGTATCGTGATCCGCGTTGTCACTACTCATACGGCCGCGATCCGCGGGGAGGGACATAATACCTCGGGAGCGTTCGCTCGACGGTGACCGCCGCCTATACGACGCCGGCCGCCGACGAGTCGGTATGCGCCTCAGCGAAGTCGCCTGGACCGACGTCCGCGACGCCGAGGTCGACGTGGCGTTCGTCCCGGTCGGGAGTACGGAGCAACACGGGCCGCACGCACCGCTCGGCACCGACACCCTGAACGCCGTCGCGGTCGCGGCGGCGGGGGCTGACGCGTACGAGGGGTCGGCGGCGGAGGCCAGGTCGGCGGCGGAGGCCGGGTCGGCGGCGGAGGCCGGGTCGGCGGCGGAGGCCGAATCGGGAGCGGACCGCGGCGAGGTCGCGGTGGCACCGCCGATTCCGGTCGGCGTGGCCGAGGAGCACCGCGCGTTCGACGGGACGATGTGGGTCTCCCCGGAGACGTTCCGCGCCTACGTCCGAGAGTCCGCCGAGTCGCTCGCCACCCACGGGGTCGACCGCGTCGTGTTCGTCAACGGTCACGGAGGGAACGTCGAGGCGCTGGCGGAGGTCGCCCGTCGCTTCTCGCGCGACCCCGACCACGCGGGGTACGGCGTCGCGTTCACCTGGTTCGACGCGGTCGACGACCACGCGGGCGACATGGGGCACGCCGGGCCGCTGGAGACGGGGCTGCTGCGCGCGACGAACCCGGACCTGGTCCGCGAGGAGCGGGTCGACGAGGCGGGCGCGGGCGCCGCCGACCGATGGGGAGAGTGGGTCTCGGGCGTGAACCTCGCGCACGACTCGGACGAGTTCACGGACAACGGGGTCGTGGGCGACCCGCGGGAGGGCGACGCGGCGCGGGGCGAGGTCCTGCTCGACCTGGCGAGCGACGCACTAGCGGAGTTGGCCGCCGCGGTCGTCGAGCGGGAGGGGCGCTGAGCGGCGCGGGCGGGACGGCTACTCGTCCTCGCCGTCGGCCGCGTCCTGAAGCGCCCCGCGGATCGCCGGGACGGTGCCGGTGAGCGAGGCCACCTCCTCGGCGGCGTCCTCGATGTCCCCGACGAGCGATTCCATGTCCTCGATGTCAGCTTTCAGGTCCTCGGCGTCCTCGAACGCGTCGGCGCGCTCCCCGAGGACGTACGCCTTCTTGGCCGAGCGCACGCTGTCGACCGCGTCGCCGGCGTCGAGCGCGGACTTCAGCCCGTTGAGCGCGCCGAGGACGTTGTCCGCGTCCGTCTCCCACACCGCGTCCGGGTCCGGGAGCTGATCGCGCGCCGCCGCGAGGTGTTCCTCGACCTCCGCGCGGGTCTCCTCGGCCGCCTCCCCGAACAGGTCGTCGTCGTCGAACGTGGACTGGCTCATGGCTGGAGTGTCGTGCCCGCACCTTTTAAAAACGCGCCCGAAAGCGGAAGTGGAACCGCGGGGCACGCGGCGTGATCCCCTCGTCTGTTGCGAGCGGGCGTTCAGTTCCGCTCTGACGGCCGGCGGGATCCGGACGACCCCCGTGTCGGTCCGGCTCGCTCGGCCGCACCCCTTTTTACCAGTAGTCCGCCCGTTACCCCGCCTCGTATGCCCTCCGCTAACAGACGCACGCTCCTCGTCGGCGGGGTCGGCGGTCTCGCCGCGGCGGTCGGCGGCGGCGTCGCCGCCCAGCAGTACGCGACCCGAGACCACCTTCGATTTCGGCCGCTGGCGGCGGAAAACGAGTCGAGCGACCCGGTCGACGTGGCGGTCACGGTCGTCGACGAGTCCGGCGACCGCGACGAGGCGGTCCACGAGGCCGCGCTCGCGCCGGCCGGCGCCGAGGACGCGTCGGCCGTCCTCCGCGGCCCCTCCGTCAAGTACCCGTCGCCGTACGGAGTTCGAGCGCGACGGACGGACGGCGGCGGGAGTGCGACCGATGCGACCGACCTCACCCTCTCGAACGCCGCGATCGTCGGCCGGCTCC
This sequence comes from Halorubrum sp. 2020YC2, assembly GCF_018623055.1. Taxonomy (NCBI): domain Archaea; kingdom Methanobacteriati; phylum Methanobacteriota; class Halobacteria; order Halobacteriales; family Haloferacaceae; genus Halorubrum; species Halorubrum sp. 2020YC2. Next base: position 2,867,926 of record NZ_CP076019.1, on the reverse strand, counting down.
CCGAGAGCGGCTGGGGCTCGGAACGCGTCTCGCTGACGGTCATCGTCGAGACCGACGGGACCCTCTCGGCCCGGGTCGAGCCGTGATCGTCGAGGCGAGCCGGGTTTACGGGCCGCGCGGCTTCGTCGCCCTCGACCGAGTCACAGCCTGAGCAGTAGCTCCACGGTGAACAGGACGACGAGCAGCGTCAAGACCCCACCGAGCGCCGCGAGCGTCCACAGCCACTCGGTCACCCGGTCCGCGCTCGGCGTCGCGGCGAGCAGCGCCGGCCGGTCGCCGGAGTCGGATACGGTCACGTCCGGTCGATCCGCGCCGTGCGATGTAAAGTCGACTATGAGGCGGATGTGACATTCTCCCCGTGGTAAACGACGGGGCTTCCCGTACCGCAGGTGGGATATTTGCTGGTCTACGACACGACCTGTTCTCTCGTGTGAAACATCCCGCTCTCGCGGTCGAACAAGTGTGTCGATGGCTGTGCCACACAGCCGTTACTCCTATCCTTGCCGTGAGGACTCGGAGTTATCTTCTGGCGTATATTCTCCGCTCCGTTACAATCCGCGTTGGCTACCAACTCGCACGACGAGCAGACGTACAGTCCACGTTCGACGCGATTCGATTTCGTGTCGTCTCCACATCGTGAACATGTTTTCGAGGTGTTCCATTCGTTTTCTTTCAGTACCTCTACACCGCACATCTCGCCTTTGTATTCGAGGTACTGGTAGATGCGGTCGAACGCCCATGTGTGGAGTTTCTTGTTGCCCGTCTTGCCCCAATCTGATTCGCGCACGTCTTCAGGCCAACTCACCGCAAGCGTGCCAACACCGCGTTCGACACACTCCGTGATTATGGCGTCCGTCAGCGTGTGGTAGAAGTGTGTCTCACGTTCGGAGAGTTTCCGACGCGCCCACTTCGACTGCTCTGACGGGCCGTTCTCTCCCTCGGTGTCGTACTCAGCTCTGGTGAAGTAGTGTTTGTCTTCTTTGAGCGAGTTGCCGGGGTACAGGACGTATTCGTCCGGGAACGCGACCGTGCCGATATTCGTAATTCCGAGGTCGATCCCTGCCACGCCGTCGCCTGCTGGGTCGGCAGATTCGATCTCGACGTTACAGACGAAGTGGAGTTCCCATTCATCGCCGTTCCAGACTGCCCGAACGTTCTGTACGCTGTTGACTTCCGAGAGATCAACGTCCGGGCGAGTCTGGTATTCGCAAAGCAGGAAGTCTGAGAAGTGTTCTTTCAGATTCGAACCTTTCGAGAGTCGGACGCGGTTGTTCTCAGGGTCGTGTTTGAACCCGTCTTCTTTGAACGTGACCGTGGAACGTGGTCGAGTGTCTCCGCGCTTGCGGTAGCCGGGCGGATTCGCCTCACTGGAGTTGTGTCGCAGATCGAACCATGACTGGAAAGCGTCAGAAAGTTCTTCGATGACTTTCTGACTGGATTGTGCGTTCAAATCTTTCCAGCACGACTGGTTCTTCATATACGATTTCAGCACACTACCGTTCGGAATCTCGGCGGTTGCGTCCCAGATACGGTCGGCTGTCCATCGTGCGACGTTCCAAATTTTCGAGGCGGAGTCTCCGAGCGAATCAAGACCATCGCAGACCTGTTGGTGGTTCTTGATGGAACCAACGTAGGTGCGAGTGGCCTTAATTGCCATACATAGCCTATGTAGATAATCCTACTTAACGGTGTGGATGAGCGTGGAATATCCAGCCTGTAATCGGTGAGAGACTGTGTCACCGTTGTCGGATTCACTCCCGGCGTAAACGCCGGGATTCTCTCCTCGTAGAAAGATAGCCCCGCACGCGGCCCAGTAGGGCTATATATCTCCGTCGGGTCGGCGACGGTTCAGCCCTGATTCCACGGCGCCTCCTCGAAGTCGACGATCCGCTCGCCGCGGTCCAAGGCGTCGATCCGAGCGATCTCGTCGTCGGTCAGGTCGATCCCGCGGGCCGCCCAGTTCTCCTCGACGTGCCCGAAGTCGGCCGCCTTCGGGATCGGCGCGACGCGCTCCTTCGAGAGCAGCCACGCGAGGCTCACCTGCGCCGGGGTGGCGTCGTGGGTCGCGGCGATCTCTCGAAGTACGTCCACCTCCGCGACGCGGTTGCGGGCGATAGGCGAGTAGGCGACGAGCCAGTGGTCGTGCTCGACCGCGTGCTCGCGGAGCCGCTCCTGTTGAAGCAGGGGGTGACACTCCACTTGGTGGGCGAACACGTCGTGGTCGAGGCGGTCGATCGCCTCGTCCAGCTGGTCGGGGCGGAAGTTCGAGAGCCCGATCCGGTCTATTACGCCGTCATCGACGAGGTCGTCGAGCGCGGGCAGCGTCTCCGCCGGGTCGTAGCTGTTAATCGGCCAGTGGACGTACAACAGGTCAATCGAGTCGACGCCGAGCCGGTCGCGGCTCACCCGCGCGGTCGCGGTCGCGTCGTCGTACGAGAGGTTGTCCGTCGAGAGCTTCGTCGCGACGAACAGGTCCTCGCGGTCGACGTCGGTGTCGTCGATCCCCGCCGACACCGACGCCTCGTTGTCGTACCCCTGCGCGGTGTCGACGTGGCGGTAGTCGGTCTCGATCGCGTGTGCGACGCCCGAAACGCACTCCTCGCCGTCGGCCAGTTCGTACGTGCCGTAGCCGAGTCGGTCGAACGCGTCGGTCATGACCACCGGTTTCGGCGGCCGCGGGAAAAATCCGCCCGTTCGCGCGGGCGACCCGGCGGACCCCGGCGGTCAGTCGGCGTCGTCCGCGACGAGGTCCTCGTAGCGCGCGCCGGTCTGTTTCAGCGTCTCCGTCGAGTAGAGCCGCTCGTGGGCGAACGGGAGGTGGTCGGCGGCCAGTTCGTCGATCTTCGCGTCGACCGCGTCCGCCTCGCGGCCGTGGATCATGGTGAACATGTTGTACTCCCAGCCCTGCTCGGAGCGGCGCGGCCGGTGGTAACAGAGGGTGACGTACGGGAGGCTCCCGACCGCCTCGCCGCGCGCGTCGAGGTCGTCGTCAGGCACGTCCCAGACCACCATACAGTTGTTCGTGAACCCGGTGACGACGTGGTTGACGATGCAGCCGATCCGCTTGATACAGCCGTCCGCGAGCAGGCGCTCGACCGCCGCCAGCACGTCGTCGACGGGGGCGTCGACCTCGCGCGCCACGTCGGCGTAGGGGGTCGCGGACAGCGGGAAGCCGTCCTGAATCGCTAAGAGGAGGTCCGCTTCGAGGGGCGAGAGGTCGCCACGCGCGTTCTCCGAGATGCGGGTGGCGGAGACGTCGGTCGATTCCAGAGATTCCCGCGCGAACCGATCGCCGTTCACCACCGGGAACTCCAAGTCGATGTAGTAGTCCGTCAACATCGGGAGCGCCAGCACCTCGCGGCCGGTTCGCTCCTCGATCTCTTCGAGGATCTCGTCGCGCCGCTCCCGGGAGCCGGCGGTGACGACGAACCACTGGTTCCACTCGTGGTCGCGCCGGTAGTTGTGGTTCACCTGTCGGTAGCCGTTGATCACCTCCGCGACCTCGTCGAACCGGTCCTCTGGCGCGCGCACCGCCGCGAGCGTCGAGGAACCGATCACGGGCGGGTTGAGCACCGCCCCGAACCGACGGAACACGCCGCGCTCGCGGAGGTCCCGGACGCGGTCGAGGAGTCCGGCGGCGTCGACGTCGGCCCCCGTCTCGGCCGCTATCTCGCGGGCGACCCGTTCGAAGGGGCGCTCCTCGACGGGGAAGCCGCTCTGGTACTCGTCGATGAGGGCCGCGTCGACCGCGTCGACGTCGGCCCGCCAGTCGGCGTCCAAACTCATTACGCGGATTAGGAGGCGGGCGTACGTACCGGTTTCGGAGGCGGTCAGGTGGGATTGGGGATCCGGGCCGACCGGTCGTCAGCGGGGGTGGGCGCCGGACGCGTCGGTCGGCGGCGGCGGGGGGCGACCCGCGGGCGCCGGACGCGTCAGTCGTCCGCGGGGGCCTCGCCCGGCGTCGGCGCGAACGCCCGGGCGCTCTCCTCTAGTTGCGCCGTCGAGCAGCCGCCGACGGTCGCGGCCTGTTCGAGCGTCAGCGTGCGGGAACGGTACAGCGTGAGCGCGGTGGCGACGGATTTGGACGTCATCGGGAACAACCGTTCACTAGATGGACGAACATATAACTCTAACGCCTTCAGAGGCGTGTTACAGAATTTGAAAAGGACAGAACCATCTGTTCGTGGTATAGATATAGACATAACCAGACATCCGTGTTTTTATTATTTGCGAACAAGTACCACGGACGAGACGATAGCCGCCTCGTCGGCGGGAGCCGGCGCTCGCGCGCGTCGATGATTTGACGTCGCGCCGAGCGCGCGGGAGTCGGTCCCCTTCCCAGCGGGCGGGAGTCGAGCGGGGGACTTTTCGTCGGAGAACCCGAACGGAACGTATGGCTCAGGCGACCCAGGAGTTCGGCGAGTGGCCCCTCAAGCGGCTGATGACCGAGGTCTGCGGCTCCGGCCACAAGTCGGCCGACGACCTGACGCGCGCGCAGGCAACCGAGGCGTTCGAACGCATCCTCGCGGGCGAGCCGGACCCGACGACGCTCGGGGCGTTCTGGCTCGCGAACCGCTGGAAGCGGAACGTCCCCGAGGAGTTGGGCGCGTACGTCGACGTGATGTGCGAGCGCGTCGAGTACGCCGAACCGGACGTCGACCCCGTCGACTGCGGCGCCAACTACGACGGGAAGGGCCGGACCGCCATCCTCGGCGTCGCGGCGGGCGCCGTCGCGGCCGCGGCCGGGACCCCCGTCGTCGTCCACTCCGGCGACCGCGTCCCCACGCAGAAGCAGGACGCGTACAAGCACGTCCTCGACGAACTCGGCGTCCGCACCGAACTGACGCCCGCGGACTCGGCCGACATGGTCGACGAGACCGGGTTCGGCTTCTACTACCAGCCCGCGTTTAATCCCGCGATCGACGACCTGTTCGACCGGCGCGACCAGATGGGCGTCCGGTCGTTCGTCAACACCGTCGAGACGCTGGCGAACCCCGCCGGCGCCTCCGTCCACCTCGGCTCCTTCTACCACCTCGCGTTCGCGAAGAAGGTGGTCGACACGTTCGTGGAAAGCGAGTTCCACGACCTCGACCGCGTCCTGATGTTCCAAGGCATGGAGGGGTACGACGACGTGCGCCCCGGCTACACGAAGGTCGCGGAGTGGGACGCGGGCGGCGCGGACGGCGACGGCGACGCCGGCAGCGAGGGCGCCTCCTTCGACGACTTCGAGATCGAGACCGCGGAGTACGGGATGGACCTCGAGGAGGACGACCTCGCGGTCGACGACGTAGCGGTCGAGTCGGCGGAGATCACCGAGGAGGTGCTGGCCGGCGAGCGCGACGGCGCCTTCGCGGACGCGGTCGCGGTCAACGCCGCGCTCCGGATCTACGCGGGCGAGGACGTCGACTCGATCGAAGAGGGCCTCGACGCGGCCCGCGAGGTCATCGACGACGGCTCCGCGTACGAGGTGCTGGAAGCGATGCGGGCGTTCTGAGAGCGGTCGCGTCCTCGGGATTCAGTTTGCGATCGAGCAGTGTTGCTGTCGGGTGTTTATAAGTAATCGAAGGCTCTGCGACGAATTTCTCCAAAGTTCTCGGCCGCTCGCTTATAAATAGATAATAGCAGATCGGTGGCGAACACCTCCAAAGCCCCAGCCGCGAGGCGGTACATGATCGATGACTCTCCGGTGAACACCTCCAAAGCCCCAGCCGCGAGGCGGTACATGATCGATGACTCTCCGGTGAACACCTCCAAAGCCCCAGCCGCGAGGCGGACGCACGCTCGCTGCGGTCCTCGTCACTCACTTCGTTCGTTCCTGCGGTCCTTACGTCGCCTGCGTCCGCCTCGCGACTGCCCCTTTGAGTCCCACCCCGCACAGCAACCGCACCTCACGCCTCCCCAGCCTCGTCGGTCGCCCGTCGCTTCGCTCCGGGCGACCGACTCCCTCGCGCGTGCTGGCTCGCAGGCCGCTGGCCCGCTCGCAGGCACGCGCCACCGCATCAGTTCTTTATAAGTATTCGTCGAGGCGCGGTCGGCTATTTATAGGTCTCGCTCGGGCGCCGGCGGCATCGCCCGCTTGTGCGCGCTGCGCTCGTAGAGGTCAACCACGCGGTCGACGGCTTCCGCGGGCACGTCGAGTTCGCGGACCGTCGCGGCCCGCGAGAGGCCGCCGTCGACGTGGACGGCGAGAATCGCGTCGACGGTGTCGTAGTCCAGCCCCATCTCCTCCGCGTCGGTCTGGCCCTCCCACATGCCCGCGGTCGGCTCCTGCATCACCAGTTCGCGGGGGACGCCGACGTGCGCGGCCAGCTGGCGCACCTGCTGTTTGTAGAGGTTGCCGATGGGGTTGCAGTCGACCGCCTGGTCGCCGTACTTCGTGTAGTAGCCAGTCATCGCCTCGGCGCGGTTGCCGGTGCCGAGGACGACCCGGTTTTCGGCGTTGGCGACGAAGTAGTTCATGACAGCGCGGGTGCGGACGTAGACGTTGCCCGCGGCGGTGCGGTCGTCGGCCGCCTCGGGGAAGGCGTCGAAGAACGCCTCCGCGATCGGCTGGATCTCGACCACGTCGTACTCGACCCCGAGGTCGTGCGCGACCCGCTCCGCGTCGCTCATCACGTCCGCGTCGTTGACGGCCGAGGGCATCGTGAGCCCGTGAAGCCCCTCCTCGCCCAGCGCCTCGACCGCGAGGTGGGCGGTGAGCGTGGAGTCGATACCGCCCGAGAGGCCGAGCACCGCGCCCTCCGCGCCCGCGTCGTCGACCACGTCGCGGACGAACGAGACGATGCGCTCGCGGGTCGCCGCCAGCTCCTCGTCCGAGAGGCGGAGGTCGAGCGGGGGGTCGTCCGACAGCAACACCGACTGCTCCGAGGTCTGACTCATGATAACACGTAGGGGCCGAGGCGACTAATACCTCCCCGTCGGCGCGGAGAACTGGACGTACGTCGGGTTCTCCGGGGGCCTGAGAGGGGTCACGGGGACCGCGAGCGGCTACAACAGCCCTTCGCGCTCCGCGAGCAGGAGCCCTTCGAGCGTCGCGTCGTTCGTCGGCGGCTCGCGCGCGATTTCCAGCGCCTCGTCGACCGGGACCGCCCGCGGAGCAAGGAACTCGTTGCTGTCGTGGTCGACGTCGACCGGCTCCAGTCCCTCCGCGAACACGTAGCCGCGCGTGTGCCGCAACACGCCCGTCGAACACCACACCTCCTGGAGCAGCGACGTCGACGACGGCTCGAAGCCGGTCTCCTCCGCCAGTTCGCGCGCGCCCGCCTCGGTGTACGACTCGCCCGACTCGACGATCCCCGCGGGAAGCTCCAGCTGCGTGTTCCGCACGGTGGGACGGTACTGCTCGACGAACAGCACCTGCCCGTCCGCGACCGCGACGACAACGGTCGCGGGCGACAGCTCCGCCCAGTAGTACTGCTTCTCCGTCCCGTCGGGCTGCTCGACGCGGTCGTAGCCGCCGACGAACCACCCCTCGTCGTACTCGACGACGACCTCCTTCACCGGCCACTCCGGCTCGCCCGGCAGCGAGTGGTTGCGACCGTCCGAGAACGCGGGGAGGTCGCGGAGGTCGGCGCCCGGGGCGTCGGGGTCGGCCCCTTCGTCCGGCGCGTCACCGCCCTCGTGTTCGCCCGTCATGAGCGGACCACCTCCGCGTGGTACACCTCGCCGTCGCGACGCACCCGCACGCCGGTCTCCGTCGAGGCGTTCGGCACCTGCTGAGTGAGCGCGTCCACCTCGTCGAACGGGGTGTGCGTGAACCACTCCTTCATGCCGTAGGGGCCGGTCTGGTACCCCTCGGATCGCCCGTCGTCGCTCTCTATCGCGCCGATCAGGAACGGGTACCGCCGGTCGGAGACGTTGTTCACGTCGGCGGCGGTGCCGTTCGTCTCGATCGGTTCGACGGTGAGGTAGTAGGGATCGCCGCTCCCGAGGTAGCTCGGGAGCGCGCCGAGCGCGAGCAGCGCGACGACGACCAAGGCGATGGCGACGAAGAGGTTCCGGGTGACCCGGCGCATGGCCTTGATAGGGACCGGCGGGGAATACCGGTTTCGACAGGGGCGAGCGTCTCGCCGGGAGGGAGACGAGCGAGCGGCCGACCGCGGCGCCGACGCGCTTTAGCCCGCCGCGACCCATCCTCCCGCATGGAGTACCGATTCGAGCTGGCGCTTTGCGCCGCGCTCGAATCCCCCGATCGCGTCGTCGCCCGGCAGCTCGGCGCGGGCGTGGAGGCGCCCGGGGGCCGCATCGTCGACGTCTGTCTGCTCTCGCCCGGCCCCGGCTTCGACGCCCGCGCCGCGATCAGCGCCGAGCGCATTCCCGACCCCGCCGTCGAGGCCGCCGTCGGTCCGGGCGAGGCCGTGCCGGTCAGCGACGCGTTCGACCTCCGGCCGGACCGGGCCGCCGCGGTGGTCGAGCGCGCGGTCGAGGTCGGCTACCTCGAACGCGAGCGCCGGAACGGGCGGCCGGTCGTTCGCGCGACCGCGCGCTACCCGGACGACTGGGCCGGCGACCTCGTCGCCGTCGAGAACAAGCCCGACCTCGGGACGCCGGGCGACCTGCAGGCGCAGCTGCGCTACGACGCCGCGCTCGGGCTGTTCGACCGCGTCGTCCTCGCGACCGCCTCCTACGTCACCCGCGCGCACCTCAACCGGATCCCGGACGCGGTCGGCGTCTGGCGGTTCGACCCGGAGACCGGGGAACGCGAGGTGGTCCGCGAGCCGACGCCGCTCGACCCGGACGCGCCGGGGGTCGAGATCACGGAGGAGCGCCCGTCCCGCACCGACGTCGCCCTCGTCGGCCCCGAGGCGAAGGCCCGCAAGCGGCGCCGGATAGCCGAGCGGGCGTACGGGAAGGGGTGGCGGCCCGAGCCGCCGGCGTGCGTACACGGGGAGGTGACCGCGGACGGGCGGCCGCGGTGCGCGCAGTTCGACCGCGTGGTCGACCCCGGTCGCGAGTGCGGGAGCGGGTGTCCCGCCTTCGAGCCGGCGGACCCGCCGGACGCGGACCGGGACCGGCTCCGAGACGAGCGGACGGCGTGGGTTGCGGACCCGAACGGGGGCGGGCCGCGCCGGCAGTCCGGCCTCTCACGGTATCTGTGAGAACGCTTATACGGCGAGAGCGGGTGTCTCGGGTATGGACGAGATCGAAGACGTGTTCGTGGCGCGGCTGATGTCGACGGACCTCCACACGGTGACGCCGGACACGCTGGTCGAGGACGCGGCCGCGGTCCTGATGGACAACGACATCAGTTCGGTGCTGGTCGTGGACGGCGACGACGGCGGCCTCGTCGGAATCTTAACCTCGACTGACTTCGTCGACATCGTCGCGAAGAGCCGGCCGAAAGCCGAGACGACCGTCGAGCGGTACATGACCGCCGACCCGATCACGGCGGGCGCGCAAGACGACGTGGCTGCGGTCGCCGCGACGATGCTCGACCACGGGTTCCACCACGTCCCGGTCGTCGACGGCGGCGAACCGATCGGCATCATCACCACCTCCGACTTCGCGGCGTACGTCTCCTCGCCCGAGTCCGTCTCGGCGTAGCGCACGCTCTCGGACCGAGTCGGGAGCGCCCGCGGGGTCCGCCGCCGCGTCGCCACGACCGTCCGCGACCGCGACAAGTGCCGCCACTTTCTGTGTCCGTATTACCCCGGAACGCGTACGGGAGCGCGTGTCCGACCACCTGCATCTCAACCTCTTCACCATGTCCTCGGTCGAGCACGTCTCGCCCGGGTCGTGGCGGTACCCCGGCGACCGGTCGGCGGACTACGCCGACCGCGAGTACTGGACCGAGGTCGCGCGCACCGCCGAGCGGGGCGGCTTCGACGCCGTGTTCTTCGCGGACGTGCGCGGCATCTACGACGTGTACGGCGACGACCGGGAGACGGCAGTCGAGAAGGCGGTCCAGACCCCCGCGAACGACCCGCAGCTCGTCGTCCCCGCGATGGCGGAGGTCACCGACGACCTCGGCTTCGCGGTGACGCGGTCGACGACGTACACCCACCCCTACCAGCTCGCCCGGGAGTTCTCGACGCTCGATCACCTCACCGACGGTCGGATCGCGATCAACGTGGTCACCTCCTACCTGGAGTCGGCCGCGGCGAACCTCGGCCTCGACGAGCGGATGGACAAGGAGACCCGGTACGACCGCGCCGACGAGTTCCTCGACGTCTGTTACAAGCTGTGGGAGGAGTCGTGGGACGACGACGCGGTCGAGGTCGACCGGGAGGCCGGCCGCTACAGCGACCCGGAGAAGGTCCGCGCCATCGACCACGAGGGCGAACACTTCTCGGTGCCCGGCCCGCACGGCTGCGAGCCGTCGCCCCAGCGCACGCCGGTCGTCTATCAGGCCGGCTCCTCGGACTACGGGCGGTCGTTCGCCGCGCGCAACGCCGAGGCAGTCTTCGCCAGCCAGCCGACCGAGGCCGGCGTCGTCGAGTACATGGAGGACGTGAAGTCGCGCGCGGCCGACGCCGGCCGCGACCCGGAGAGCCTCAGGTTCTTCATCGGGGTGGTGCCGGTCGTCGGGGAGACGCAGGCGCTCGCGGAGGCGAAGTACGAGGAGTACAAGCGGCACGTCGACGTCGAGGCGACGCTCGCGCTTCTGTCCGGCTTCCTCGACATGGACCTCTCGGCGCTCGACCCCGACCAGAAGGTCGAGCACATCGAGACGGACGCGATCCAGGGGACGATGAACGCGTTCACGAAGGCCCAGCCCGACCGCGAGTGGACCGTCCGCGAGGTCGCGGAGTTCTGCGGGCTCGGCACCACCTCCCCGAAAATCGTCGGCACGCCGGAACACGTCGCCGGCGAGCTACAGCGCTGGCACGAGGAGGTCGGCGTCCACGGGTTCAACGTCAAGGAGGTCGTCCGCCCCGACTCGCTCGTCGACTTCGTCGACCTCGTCGTCCCCGAGCTTCGCGAGCGCGGGCTGGTCCCCGAGGCGGACGCCGAACCCCCGGGCGAGACGCTTCGCGAACGGCTCCTCGGCGAGGGGCAGTCCCGGCTCCGCGCCGACCACCCCGCTCGGCAGTAGGGGGAGTCGGATCCGATGGCCGTCAAGTCGGCGTCGGGCGGTTTTCGATCCTGTTATCGAGCTGTTGTGAACGGATTTCCGGTATCTAATACGACGGCGCTGCCGGCCCCGGCACGCTTAAGTGTCTACCACCGTTTATCTCAGGTGACGCTTCGCTTGGAGGGCCGAAGCGTCAGCGGGGACCTACAGAACGACACGCCCGTGCCATCTTTTCCCGGCACGGGCGTGCCGTTCGTTCCTTTACCTACTGAGCGACTCGCTCATACACTGGACGACTCGCCCGCGCAGCGTCGCGTCGCCGCGTCGCGCACGAAACGTGACCATTCGTCGATGAGCGACGGACGAGGAGAGACCGAGTAGCCGGAGATCCGCTTTCAGAGCCGCTCGCCCTGATACTCGCCCTCGTACGTCCCGTCGTGGTCGGCCTCGGCGAGCACCAGCTGGGCGATGCGGGCGCCCGGCTCGATCTCGATCGGGTGGCCCACGTCGAGCCGTCCCTCCCCGACGCCCTCGTAGCCGGCGTCCCAGACCGCGGTGTCGAGGGTACAGGCGTTCCGCAGCAGCGTCGACCGCGGGAGGACGAACCCGATCCGCCCCTCCGGGATCCGCACCGGCTCGCCGTATCGGACGACGTAGCTCCCGCGTTCGAGCCGATAGCAGTCGCCCCGCGGCTCCAGCTCCCGCCGCTCGCCCACGCGCTTCCCGTCGCGCCCGAGCCGGCCGGGTTCGGTCTGTGCGAACACCGCGTCGACGGTGAGGTCGACGCCGTTCGGCTGTCGCTGCGCGTCGTCGAGGTCGGCGCCGGCCGCCTCCAGCGCCGCCGCGACCGCGGCTCCCGAGTCGAACATGCCCGTCCGGAACCGCGGGCGAGCCTAAACGGTGTCGCCCGCGCCTCGCGCCGGTCGCGGGGAAAGCGGTCGGTCTCGCCGTAAACGCTGAATCGTCCGTTTACGGCCGTTTCAGGCCCTTAATATCCTAAAACACTCGGCACGACTACGTATTTCACGGCTCGTGGCACCACGGCGAGATTGCCGCGAAAGTTGCCGCGTTGTGGGATCTAACACGGTCGATGTTTCGGGAAACTCGCGGGTTTTATATCCACGGGAGAGCCATCTGCGGATGATATGGGACAAACGATTACGGAGAAGATCCTCGATGAGCATCTCGTCGAGGGCGAGCTGACGCCCGGCGAGGAGATCGGCATCGAGATCGACCAGGTGCTGACGCAGGACACGACGGGAACGATGGTGTGGCTCCAGTTCGAGGCGCTGGACTTAGACGAGGTCCAGACGGAGCTGGCCGCGCAGTACTGCGACCACCAGACGTACCAGTTCGACTTCAAGAACACCGACGACCACCGCTTCCTCCGCTCCGCGGCGGGCACCTACGGCGCGTACTTCTCCCGGCCCGGGAACGGCATCTGCCACCAGGTCCACAAGGAGAACTTCGCGGCGCCCGGCAAGACGCTGCTCGGCTCCGACTCGCACACGCCGACCCCCGGCGGGCTCGGTCAGCTCGCGATCGGCGCGGGCGGGCTCGACATCGCCGTCGCGATGGGCGGCGGCCCCTACTACGTCGAGATGCCGGAAGTCGTCAACGTCCACCTCGAAGGGGAGCTCCCCGAGTGGGCGACCGCCAAGGACATCGCGCTCCACCTCCTCGGCGAGCTGACCGTCAAGGGCGGTGTCGGGAAGATCTTCGAGTACACCGGCCCCGGCGCCGAGAACCTCTCGATCCCCGAGCGCACCACGATCACGAACCTCGGCACCGAGCTCGGCGCCACCTCCTCGATCTTCGCGACCGACGAGAAGACGAAAGACTGGCTCGCGCGCCAGGACCGCGAGGAGGAGTACGTCGACCTCCAGCCCGACGACGACGCGGAGTACGCGGAGACGATCGAGGTCGACCTCGGCGAGCTCGAGCCGCTCGTGGCCGCCCCGTCGATGCCCGACAACGTCGCTCCCGTCAGCGAGTACGAGGGCACCGACGTCGAGCAGGTAATCATCGGCTCCTGTACCAACGGCGCCTACGAGGACATCCTCCCCAGCGCGAAGATGCTGGAGGGCCGCGAGGTGTCGAAGGGCACCGAGATGATCGTCGCGCCCGGCTCCAAGCAGGCCTCCGAGATGCTGGCCCGCGAGGGCTGGACCGCGGAGATGATGGCGGCCGGCGTCAACTTCTCCGAGGCGACCTGCGGCGCGTGCATCGGTATCGGCCACGTGCCCGCCTCCGACTCCGTCTCGCTGCGCACCTTCAACCGCAACTTCGAGGGCCGCTCGGGCATCGAGGACGACTCCGTCTTCCTCTGCTCGCCCGAGGTCGCCACCGCGGCGGCCATCACCGGCGAGATTGTCGACCCGCGCGACCTCGCGGACGACCTCGGCGACCTCGAGGAGCCCGGCTTCGAGATGGGGACGAAGTACGGTCCCGGCATGGGTGAGGACGACTCCGACATCATCTCGCCCGACGAGGCGATCGACGACGGCCTCGTCAAGGGCCCGAACATCGGTGACGTGCCGCTCAAAGACGACATCGACGTGGACGGCGGTGAGGCCCTCCTCAAGATGGAGGACAACATCACCACCGACCATATCATCCCGGCGACGGCGGACATCCTGAAGTTCCGCTCGAACATCGAGAAGCTCTCCGAGTTCACGCTCTCGCGCGTCGACGACACGTTCGCCGAGCGCGCGCTCGCCGCCGACGGCGGCGTCCTCGTGGCCGGGGAGAACTACGGGCAGGGCTCCTCGCGCGAGCACGCCGCGCTCTGTCCGATGTACCTCGGCATCGAGGCCGTGTTCGCCCAGAGCTTCGCCCGCATCCACAAGGCGAACCTCTTCAACTTCGGGATCGTCCCGCTGGCGATCGACGAGGAGACGTACGAGGAGATCGACCAGGGCGACGACCTCGAGATCGTCGACGACGTGCCCGCGGGCGTCCGCTCCGGGCAGGAGGAGTTCACCGTGAGCGTCAACGGCGAGTGGGAGTTCACCGCCGACCTCGACGCCTCCGAGCGCGAGCGCGACATCCTCGCGGCCGGCGGCAAGCTCTCGTGGGTCAAACAGCAGCACGCCGACGACGGCTCCGGCGCGGCGCCGGCCGACGACTGAGCGCGCTGTTCCGCGAGACTCAGCGATTCGCTTCCCGAATTTTTCGACGTGTCCGCTCTTTCAGCGGCGGTTGTGTGGATCGGTGGAGTGTCGTCGATTCCGGTGTGAACGAGAGCGGGAGTGGGTGTTACAGACCGGTCGCAACGGTACAGTATTTAAACAGCCATGAGCGACGCCGACAATCGCTTATAAATGAATGAGGCGGTGGCGCGCCCCGGTGAGCGCCCGAAGGGCGCGAACCGCCGGTGCGAGGGAGTCGCGAGCGAAGCGAGCGACGAGGCTGGGGAGGCGTGAGGTGCTGTGCGGCTGTGGTCGGGTGGGACTCAAAGGGGCAGCCGCGAAGACGAAGCCCGGCGCAGTAAGCACCGCAGGGAGCGAGTGGAACGAGCGACTGAGGAGCGCAGCAAGCCGCGCGAGTCGTCGCGGCTGGGGCTTTGGAGATCCTCACCGCGTCGTTGATCACGTATAAACAGCCGACGGCGACACCACTCAATCAGTTATAAACTACCGATCAATCGCATTGATACACATACTCCCGGTATCGATCGAGGGTCCTCCAAGCCGATCCACACACCTCAACGCCAAACAGCGCCACCGCTGCGCGGGTGGAGTCAAAACGGAAAACCGCGAAAACGCGTCCGGTCGGTCCGGCGTCGGAACCGGCGTTAACGGGCCGCGGCGGCGACGCGCTCGCGCTCCTCCTTCTGCGAGATGGAGTACGAGCGCTCGGCGTCGTAGTCCGCGGCCGTGGTGAGCTCGTTCGCGAGCGCCTCGGCGGCCGAGGTCGTCGACTTGTACGTCGCGCTGGCGACGGCGTCGGAGATGAAAAGCAGCGCCTGATCGACGCGGCGCTGGGGCGCGACATCGACCGCCTTCGGGACGGAGATGCCGCCGTACTTCAGGCGGACCGTCTCCTCTCGGGGCGCGGCGTTCTCGACGGCCGTCACGAGGATCTGGGCCGGGTTCTCTTCGGTCCGCTCGTGGACGATGTCGAAGGCGTCGCGAACGATCCGCGTCGCCTGCTGTTTCTTGCCCGTGTTCTCGTCCGTCTGCATCAGACGGTTGATGAGGCGCTCGACCAGCGAGATTTCGGACTTCTTGAACTGCTTAGACGCGTGGCGACCCATCGTGTGCGCGATGGGCGTCACGGTCATGTAGCGCTTCGTCGAGGGGTCCTCGTAGGCGATCTCGGTGACGTCCCAGACGTCGAACAGCTTGGCGTTCTCGTTGGCGGCCTCGCTGGACGCGGGCGCGTCCGGATCCGGCTCTTCGGCGGCGACGTCCTCCTCGGACGGCGCCTCGGTCTCCTCGCCGCTCATCTGACCGGCTTCTCCGCGTTACCGCGAACCAGTTCGATCATCGACACGCCGTTGACCTTCTCGACCTTGTAGTTGACGCCGGAGAGGTCGCCCATCGCGCGACCCTTCGCGCCGCCGATCCCGGCGATCGTGACCTCGTCGTGCTCGTCGATGAACGAGATCGCGCCGTCGCCGGGACAGAACGCGGTGACCTGCTTCCCGTTTTTGATAAGCTGAACCCGAACGCACTTTCGGATCGCCGAGTTCGGCTGCTTTGCCTCGATGCCGACCTTTTCGAGGACGATGCCGCGCGCCTGCGGGGCACCCTCCAGGGGGTCGGACTTCTTTTTGAGCCCGCGCTCGCGCCGAGCGTACTCGGAGTCGGACCAGCGGCGCTTCTGCCGGTCCTTTTTGAGCTTACGGGCCGCGTACTTGCCGTTCGCCATCGTACGTCTACTTCCGAACGGAGCTACTTAAGCGTCGTCTTTCTCCGCCGTGAAACGCCCTCAGATCCGTCGAGAGGTACCGCTTGGGAGATCTGAGGGCGTTTCGGTGATGAAACGACGACCGCAAAAAGGCGCTGAGCCGATAAGCCGCCGCGAAACGTCGTCGTTTCCGCGGTTCACGCGGCCGGGTCGAAGCGACGCCCGCCTCGTCAGGTCAGCTGAACGTCGTCGACGTCGTAGTGCCGCTCCGCGAGCCGGCGCGCGGTCTCGATGTTCGCGCCGTCCGCGCCGATGGCGACGCCGCGGTCCGCCTCGGGCACCTCGACGTACGCCACCCGGTCGTTCTGCTCCGAGATGGTGACGGCGTTGACGGCCGCGGGCGCGAGCGCGCTCGCGACGAACGCCTCGGCGGTGTCGGCGTCCTCGACCAGTTCGATCGACTTCGCGAGCCTGCGTTCGGCCTCCGCGACCGTCTCGCCGCCCTGCCCGATCGCGGCCGCCATCTCGCCGGCCGGGACGACGAACACGAGCCGGTCGCTCTCCACGAGGCAGTCGGTCGGCGTGACCCCGGTCAGCTCGTCGAACCGACCGATGTAGCGCCGCGCCTCGTCGGAGAGCTCGACGCGCATCAGTCGTCGCTCACGACGCGCGACCCCATCCGGAGGTCGACGTCGCCGGTCCCCATCGAGATGGGCTTGCCGGCGATGACGTTCTCGATGACGCCGTCCAGCTCGTCGTACTCGCCGTGGATCGCGGCGTCGAGCAGGTGGTTGACCGTCACCTCGAACGCCGCGCGCGCGAGCACCGAGTCCTTGTTGCCGGAGATGCCGTGCCGGCCGATGGACTCGATCTCGCCGTTGTTCGTCATGATGTCGGCGACGAGCATGAGGTGGCGGACGTTCACGTCGTCGAGGCCCTGCTCTTCGAGCGTGTTCTTCGTCTCGTCGATGATCGTCTCGCGGGCCGCCTCGACGCCGAGGTTGCGGTAGATCTCGTGGATGTTGTTACACGTCGTCCGCGAGGCGTCGACGCCCTCGATCGCGAGGGTGTCGCCAAAGGCCGACCCCTCGGTGTAGAGGACGAACTCCTCGTCGCCGTCGATCTCCTCTTTGCGGATGACGACGCGCTCGATCTCTTCTATCCCCTTGAACACGATCTCCCGGAGCCGCTCGACGAGCTGGAGCAGCTCGCGGTAGCTCGGCTCGTTGGGACCGAACTCGATCACGGTACCGGCCTGCCGGGCGTCGACGCCCAGCGAATCCTCGATCGTCTCGGCGATGATCTCAGCGACCTCCGTGGGGTCGGAGTGGGTCGGCCACCGCTCCAACAGCGTGTCGTCGTTCAAGTCGATCCGGACCAGCATGTCCGCGACGTTCGTGGACACGTCTCCGAGCGCAAGGATGCGCGTCGCCTCGATCGACCAGACGACCTCGTGGGCCTTCTCGCGGTCGGTCGCGTACTCCCCGTCGAGGTGGACAGTCATCATCGGCGTGTCCGGCGTCTTCCGGGCGTCCACCAGCTCGATGAGCCGGGGGAGCCCCTGCGTGACGTCGATTTCTGCGACGCCGGCGTAGTGGAACGTGTTCATCGTCATCTGCGTCCCGGGCTCGCCGATCGACTGCGCCGAGACCGTCCCGACCGGATCGAGTGGGTCGACTCGCGTCTTCTCGTAGCGGTTCACGACGCCGTCGACGATGTCGGTCGCCTGCTCGATGGAGACCGCACCGGCCTCGTCGGCCTTGCGGTCTATCGCCTCATACACCTTCGTCTTGAGCCGGCGGGGGAGCTCCGTCGCCTCCACGACCGCCTCCATGTCCTCGGTGACGTGGTCGTACTCAGTCATCCGACTCCACCTCCAGTTCCGCGGCCTTGTTCAGGCCCGGCCCGGCGTGCTCCGAGAGGTTCGTCGGCGGCTCGCGCTCGCCGAGGAACCGCTCTTTCTCCTCGTCGGAGGCGAACTCGGCGTCGACGACGCGGTCGACGATACCGTCGACGTCGATGCCGTCCTCCTCGCCGGAGGAGACCTTCACCGGCGAGGTGCCGTCCTCGCCGAACTCGAACTGGACGATGCGGCCCGAGGTGTCCCGGACCGTGCCGTCGTACTGCGCTTCCAGCTCCGAGAGCGCGTTGATGAGCCGGCGCTGGAGGTAGCCGGACTTGGAGGTCCGGACCGCCGTGTCGACCAGCCCCTCGCGGCCGCCCATCGCGTGGAAGAAGAACTCCTCGGGCGTGAGCCCGCCGCGGTAGGAGTTCTCCACGAAGCCGTGCGCCTCCGAGGAGAGGTCGTTCGGTCGGTAGTGCGAGAGCGTCCGGTCCTCGTAGCCGCGGTTGATCCGCTCGCCGCGGACCGCCTGCTGGCCGACCGAGCCGGCCATCTGTGTCAGGTTCAGCATCGAGCCACGCGCGCCCGAGCGGGCCATCACGACCGCCGGGTTGTCGTCGCCGAAGTGCTGGTCGGCGATCTCCCCGGCCGAGTCGCGGGCCTTCCCGAGCGTCTGCATGATCTTCATCTCCAGCGTCTCGTCGACGCCGCGACCCGGCAGCGACTCCAGCTCGCCGGCCTCGTACGTCGCGATGAGCTCCTGAACGCGGTCGTAGGCGCTCTCGATCGCCTCGTCGACCTGCTCTTCGGCCTCCGGCGGGATCGACTCGTCGTCGATCCCGATCGAGAACCCGAAGTTCATGATCGCGCGCATGGCCAGCGACGCGATCTCGTTGATGAACACGCGCGAGCGCGTCTCGCCGTACTCCTTCGTGAGCGTGTCAACGACCTCGCCGCCGAACGCGCCGACCGCGTCCTCGTCGATGGTCCCCTCGATCAGCTGGCCGTGCTCGATGACGACGCTGTCGCCGGCAGAGGAGGTAAAGGAGAGGTCGAGGTCGTCCGGGAGCAGCTCGGAGAACAGGGTCCGACCGGTCCAGAACTCGCGGCCGTCGTCGTCGACGCCGTCGGCCTCGGGCAGCTCGTCCACGCGCGTCGCGCGCAGGAGGTCGAGCGCCTGCGTCTCGGTGAACTCGGGGTTCGAGTGGGTGAGCAGGTAGGTCCCGGAGATGTGGTCCTGAATCGCGCCGATGATGTTCCCGCCGAAGCGGGGCGAGAGGATCTGCTCTTGCACGCGCATGAGAACGCGGGCCTCGGCGCGGGCCTCCTCGTTCTGTAGCGCGTGCATGTTCATCTCGTCGCCGTCGAAGTCGGCGTTGTACGGCGGACAGACGACGGTGTTGAGCCGGAACGTCTTGTACGGCATCACCACGACCTCGTGGGCCATGATGGACATCCGGTGCAGCGAGGGCTGCCGGTTGAAGATCACGATGTCGCCGTCGACGAGGTGGCGGTTGACCTCCCAGTCGGCCTCGACCTTCTCGGCCAGCTCCTCGCAGTTCTTCTCGGTCACCTTCAGCCGGCGACCGTCGGGGCGGCGCACGTAGTTCGCGCCGGGGTGGGCCTCCGGCCCGTTCCGGACGTACTGACGCGCCTCCTCGACGTTGCGTTCGGTGACGTTGAGCGTCTGGGTCATCTCCCTGGCGACGCGGTCCGGGACGCCGACCTCGTTCAGCGAGAGGGTCGGGTCCGGCGAGATGACGGTCCGGGCGGAGAAGTTGACGCGCTTCCCCGACAGCGAGCCGCGGAAGCGGCCCTCCTTGCCCTTCAGCCGCTGGCTGAGGGTCTTGAGGGGGCGGCCGGAGCGGTGTCGCGCCGGCGGCGTCCCGCTGATCTCGTTGTCGACGAACGTGGTGACGTGGTACTGGAGCAGCTCCCAGAGGTCCTCGATGATAAGCTGCGGGGCGCCCGCCTCGCGGTTCTCCATGAACCGCTGGTTGATCCGGATGATGTCGACCAGCTTGTGCGTGAGGTCGTCCTCAGAGCGCTGGCCGTTGTCGAGCGTGATGGAGGGTCGGGTGGTGACCGGCGGGACCGGCAGCACCGTCAGGATCATCCACTCCGGACGGGAGTGCTCGGAGTCGATGCCGAGCACCTCGAGGTCCTCGTCCGGGATGTTCTCGAACCAGTCGCGGATGTCCGAGGGCATCAGCTTGTTCATGTCCTCCTCGGTGAGGTCGACGTCGAGCGCCGTCTCGATGGCGCGGCGGTCCTCCTTGCGCGGGCGGAACTCGCCGGCCATGATCTCGTTGATCCGGTCTACGGCGATGTCCGTCTTCTCCGCGAGCTCCTGCGGCGAGGTGCCCGGGTCGTCCTCCTCCTCGTCGGGCTGCATCGCGGCCGCGATGCGCTCGGAGTAGTCGCCCGAGAGCACGTCCTGGACCTCGTAGTAGGTGGTCGGCTTCTCGTGTTTGATGTCCGCCTGCGGCTCGCCGCAGAACGGGCAGGTGGACGCCTTGCGGGCCTGCCGGACGGCGGCTTTCAACACGTCGTGCTCGTCGTCGCCCAGCTCCTTCGCCCGCTCGTAGCGGTCGCGGAACTCGTCGCGCTGCGCGTCGTCCAAGGCGAGCCGGCCGCACTCGCGGCACGTCGAGCGGAGCAGCCGCCGGATGAGCTTCGTGAAGCCCACGTGGATGACGGGCGCCGCCAGCTCGATGTGGCCGAAGTGGCCGTTACAGGAGCCGGAGTGCGAGCCGCAGGTCCGGCACTCAAGTCCGGGGTCGATGACGCCCAGCCGCGGGTCCATCAGCCCCATGTCGATCGGATAGCCGTCGTCGTCGTACGTGTCGGCCGTGATCACCTTCGTCGCGGACATGTCCCGGTACGTCTCCGGGTCCATGAGTCCGAAGTCGATCCCGCCGAGCACTTTCGGTGTTTGCATTGACATCTAAATCGCGTCCTCCAGTTCGAGTTTCGGTCGGATGCCGAGAGCGATCATCTCGTCGAGCAGCAGCTTGAACGCGTAGCTGACCTCCAGCTCGTGGATGTCGTCCTCGTCGCCCGTGACCGGGTCGTACACGCGGCGCTGCTCGCGGTCCTCGACGGCGACCAGCCCGGTCTCCGCGGAGACGTGGACCGTCTCGGCGTCCGAGGACTCCAACAGCCGCTCGTTGAGCACCATCGACGCGCCGTGGCCGATGATCGTGTCGCGCTCCATCTCCCCGACGCGTAGCCCGCCCTCGCGGGCGCGCCCCTCGGTCGGCTGGCGCGTGAGCACCTGGACCGGCCCGCGCGAGCGAGCGTGGAGCTTGTTCGACACCATGTGGTACAGCTTGTGGTAGAAGATCGTCCCGACGAAGATCTCGGCGTCGATCTTCTCGCCGGTGACGCCGGAGTACATGACCTCCTTGCCGGAGGACTTGAACCCGTGGTCCTCTAACCCGTCGCGGAGCTCCTCCTCGTCTTCGCCCTGGAACGGCGTCCCGTCGACCCGGGAGCCGCGCAGGGAACCGACCTTCCCGCCGAGCATCTCCAGCACGTGGCCGACCGTCATCCGCGACGGCAGCGCGTGCGGGTTCATCACGAGGTCGGGGACGACCCCCTCCTCGGTGAACGGCATGTCCTCCTGTGGCGCGAGGTGGCCCACGACGCCCTTCTGGCCGTGGCGGGACGCGAACTTGTCTCCCAGCTCGGGGACGCGCTGGTCGCGCACCTTCACCTTCGAGAGCTTGGAGCCGTCCTCACCCTCCATCAGCGTCACCGTGTCGACGACGCCCGACTCGCCCGAGCGCATCGTGACCGAGGTCTCGCGCCGCTTCTGCGGGGAGAGCCCGCCCATGTCGTCCGGCTCCTCGAGGAAGCGCGGCGGGCTGGTCTTGCCGAGCAGCACCGAGGACTCGTCCACCTTCGTCTCGGGGTTGACGAGGCCGTCCTCGTCGAGGTGGGTGTACGCGTCCTCGCCGCGGGCACCGCGGACGTCTTGGTCGGGGATCTCGAAGCGGTCCTCCTGGCCGCCGGGGTAGCGGCGCTCCTCGCCCTCGTAGGTTCGGAAGAAGTGCGAGCGGGTGAGCGCGCGGTCGACGGAGCCCTGGTTCATCACCAGCGCGTCCTCGATGTTGAACCCCTCGTAGGACATCACGGCGACGACGAAGTTCTGCGCCGCCGGCCGCTTGTCGAAGCTGATCTGGTCGGACGTCTGCGTCTTCACCATCGCCAGCTGCGGGTAGTGTAGCAGGTGCTGACGCGTGTCCGGCCGGATCCGGTAGTTGGCCGAGGGGAGTCCGAGCGACTGTTTCATCATCCCCGCGCCCATCGTAATCCGGGGGCTCGCGTTGTGCTCGGGGTACGGGATCATCCCCGCGCCGATACCGAACACGAGCTGCGGGTCGATCTCGAGGTGCGTGTGGTCATCGCTCACGTCCTCCTCGTCGACGGCGACGAGGATGTCCTCTTCCTCCTCGGCGTCGATGAACTCGACGTAGCCGCGCTCGACGAGGTCCTCGAACTCGACGTCGCCGCGTTCGAGCGCCTCGATCTCCTCGTCGCCCAGCAGCGGCTCGCCGTTCTCGACGACGATGAGCGGGCGCCGAGCCCGCCCGGCGTCGGCGTTGACGATGACCTCGCGGGTCCGGTCTTTCACCGAGACGTTCACCATCTCGCTCACGTCGCCGCGGCGGCGCGCCTCGCGGATCTGTTCTGCGAGCTCGTCGGGGTTCTCGTGGGTGCCCACGAGGCTCCCGTTGACGTACACCTTCGCTTCGCGTTCTGCTTGTGCCATGTTAGTCGTCCGCCGTCTGTCGTTCGACGCCCTCGATGCCGGGGATCCCCTCGACACCCATCGACGCCAGTTCTCGTTTCAGCCCCTGTTCGTCCTCGACGGTCTGTGACAGCTCCATCGCCTGCGCGAAGTTCTTCACCAGCCCGCAGTTCGGTCCCTCCGGCGTCTCGGAGGGACAGATGCGACCCCACTGGGTCGCGTGGAGGTCCCGCGCCTCGAAGTGCGGCTGCGACCGCGACAGCGGCGAGCGCAGGCGCCGGAGGTGCGAGAGCACGCCCATGTAGTCCGTCCGGTCGACGAGCTGGGAGACGCCCGAGCGGCCGCCGACCCAGTTGCCCGTCGCGATCGGGTGTTCGAGCCGCTCGGTCAGCACGTCCGAGCGGACGACCGTGTTGACCGTGAGCTGCCGGTTCCGCATGTTGGCCCGTTCGAGCTGGTACTTCACGTCGCGCGCCAGCTTGTTGAGGGCGGTGCGGAACAGGTCGCGCATCAGGTCGCCGGAGACCTTCAGGCGCTTGTTCGCGTAGTGGTCCTTGTCGTCGGCCTCCCGGCGGTCCAAGGCGAGCTCGAAGCACGCCTCGGCCATCCGGCAGAGGTAGTACGCCTTGTTGATCCGCACGTCCTCCTCGTCGACGCCCTCCTCGTGGAGGTGCGGCAGGAGGTAGCGGTCGATGACGTAGTTCGCCCGCTTGAGCTGGTAGTTCTTCCCCTGCCCGGAGGCGACGCGCTCGCCGAGGGTCTCGATGGCCCCCTCGGTCGTCTGGACGTCCGCCTCCTCTAAGTTCTCCAGCATGAACTTCACTATCTCGGGGTCGTCCGAGACGCGGTGGACGATCTCCTCGTCCGACTCCAGCCCGAGCGCGCGGACCAGCGTCACGAAGTCGATCGAACCCGACACGGAGGGGAACGACACCTCGAGCAGCCCCTCGCGGTTGCGCTCGCAAAGCACCAGCGCGCGGTACCCGCGGCGCTGGGAGAACGTCTTCGCGACCTGAATCTCGTCGCCGTACTTCGAGTCGTACTCCGCGAGGATCTTGTTCGGCGCCAGGTCCTCCGAGGTCATCAGCACGCGCTCGGAGCCGTTGACGATGAAGTAGCCGCCGGGGTCGACGGGGTCCTCGCCGATGTCGATGAGCTCCTCGTCGGAGAAGCCCGCCATGTTACACTTGTTCGAGCCGACCATGATCGGCATCCGGCCGACCTTGGTCTCGGTCGTGTCGACGACCTGCTCCGGCTCGTCCTCGCCGCCGCGCACGATGGACATCTCCATGAACACGGGCGCCGAGTAGGTGATGTTGCGGAGCCGCGCCTCCTGCGGGTACAGCAGTTCCTCGGAGCCGTCGGCCTCGCGGACGCGCGGGGTGACCATCCGCACGTCACCGAGTTCGACGTACACCGGCTCTTGGCCCTCCTTGTCGCCGATGTCCGTCTCGATCGTCTCCTTCTCGTCGACGACCTCCTGCATGCCGCGGTCCAGGAAGTTGTTGAACGAGCGGAAGTGGTGTTCTGCGAGCCGTTCGTCGGAGAAGTATTCGCGTGAAACCACGCGTCGGTCTTGCCTGTTCATGAGACGACCAGTCGGTACACGACCGCCTCGTCGGTCGTGCGGGAGTTTCGAACGATCTTCACCACGTCACCGACTTCGGCCTCGTCGGGGAGCGCGGGATCCGTGCGTTTGATCTTCGGTAAGTCAGTCTTCTTCACGTCGTACTCCGCCAGGACCGACTCGACCTCCTCGGGGTCGTCGAGGAGCACGTGGTCCGGGACGAGTTCGTGTTGGCTTACGTCTACCATGGGTGCTGGTGGTGGGGAGAAGCTATCACGAGATACTACAGGTAGATACATGCGCCAGCGGCATAAGACTTACCAAGCGCCGCCGCGCGCGGCTCACGAGTCCGGGGCGTTCGACACTCTCACACACGCGAGGTTCCCACAAAAGGATACCGGACGAGGCCAGCGTCGTGAGTCGCCGTCGCCGCTCGGGGTCCGAAATTTCCTGTCACCGACCCGCATCCTCGTCGGGGATGACAAGCCTTATTTGCCAGACAGGGGTACGGACTGATGCGACAAGCCCGGATGGTGTAGTGGCCCATCATACGACCCTGTCACGGTCGTGACGCGGGTTCAAATCCCGCTCCGGGCGTCCCCTCTTTCGGGGCGCTGTCGCTGTTTGCCCGGATGGTGTAGTGGCCCATCATACGACCCTGTCACGGTCGTGACGCGGGTTCAAATCCCGCTCCGGGCGTTCCTGTCGACGCCGACTACGAGCGAGGAGCGGTAGCGACGAGCGAGTCCGGCGTCGACGAACCCAGACTGAAGGGATTTGAATCTGAGGACGAGCGAACGCAGTGAGCGAAGTCCTCCGGGTTCAAATCCCGCTCCGGGCGTCTTTCGCTGCCGCAACAACGAACGAGGAGCGACAGCGACGAGTGAGTGCTGCGGCAGCGAAGCGTCGAGGGATTTGAACCAGGGAGTGAAGCGAGTGAAACGAGCGGAACGACCGAGGTTCAAATCCCGCTCCGGACGTTCCTGTCGACGCCGACTACGAGTGAGGAGCGCCAGCGACGAGCGAGTCCGGCGTCGACGAACCCAGACGAAGGGATTTGAACCCTATCAGTCGCGCGCAGCGACCGACGGGAGCGAGCACGTCTGATTTCGGTTCAAATCCCGCTCCGGGCGTCTTTCGCTACCGCAACAAGGAGCGACAGCCAGCCGCAACGCCGCAACTTACCGAGAATCGAGGAGAAAGCCTCGCGCTTTAGCGCGGAGATGAATCCGACACTACCCTTCACGGTCCACTGTTCGGTGGCACGGCTGGATATTCCACGCTGCTCCAATACACACATTCAAGTAATATTATCTACATAGGTTACGTATGGCGAAACAGGTCGTTACCCGCACCTACGCTGCTTCCATACGGAACCAGTCGCGGGTACAAGATGACCTTGATTCGCTCGGGTTCGCCGCCTCGAAACTCTGGAACATCGGACGGTGGACGTGTAGTCGGATCTGGGACGAAATCGACCACATTCCCAACCATACCGAACTCACCGCGTACCTCAAAACCCACGAACGCTACGATGACCTACATTCTCAGTCAAGTCAGCGAGTCCTTCAAGAACTCGCTGAAGCGTTCAACAGCTGGTACGGTAAACGACAAAACGGGGATACGAAAGCGAACCCGCCCGGCTACCGCAAACACGGCGACGAGCATCCGCGTTCCACAGTCACATTCAAGCAGAAAGGCTTCAAACTCGACACGCAGTACGACCGAGTTCGACTCTCCAAAGGCTCGAACCTGAAAGAGTACTGGTCGGATTTCGTCCTGTGTAAGTACCAAACTCGCCCGGACGTTGACCTCTCCACCGTAGAGGACGTCCAACAAGTCAAGATTGTCTGGACAGGAGACGAATGGGAACTACACTTCGTCTGTAAGGTCGAAATCGACGTGGCTGAAACCCCCGGTGAGAAGACTGTGGGTGTTGATCTCGGGATCAACAACTTCGCCGCGCTCGCCTATGAAGACGGTCACAGCGAGTTGTACCCGCTGAACTGCTTGAAACAGGACGACTACTACTTCAGCAAGCGAATCGCTCGGTGTGACGATTCGGACTCCGAGCAGACCACTCGGCTGAATCAGAAGAAGTCGGCCCGCCGCACCCACTACTTGCACACCCTCTCGAAGCATATCGTCCAGCGGTGTGTTGACGAGGAAATTGGAACGATCGTGGTGGGCAATCTCTCCGGTATCCGTGAGGATGCGGAGAACGGCGAGTCGAAAGACTGGGGTAAACACGGCAATCTTGACCTACACTCGTGGGCGTTCGACCGGTTCACCGACCTCCTCGAATACAAAGCCGAGATGAAAGATATCACGGTTGAACAAGTGTCTGAGCGGGATACCTCGAAGTCGTGTTCGTGCTGTGGCCGGAAGCGTGACGCGAACCGTGTTGAACGTGGACTGTATGTCTGCGATGAGTGCGGTACAGTGGCGAACGCGGATGTGAATGGGGCTGAGAACATTCGGCAGAAAGTATCTCCGAGTTCACCGACTCTCTCGGTGAATAGGAGTAACGGCTGGTTGGCACAGCCATCGACGTTCTTGTTTGACAAAGAAACTGGTGCGTTCGCACCTCAAGAACGGGTCACGTCGTAAACCACAATATCCCAACCCAACGGTGCGGTGCCGTGGGAATCCTCGCGCTTCAGCGCGGGGAGGATGTCAAAGGTCCAGTTCCGCCAGCAGGTCGTCGACGAGCGTCTCGGTCTTCGCGTCCGGGTCCTCGTCGGCGTCGACGGGCGTCCGCCCGTCGTACGTCTCGTGGACCATGGAGACCCCCTCGGCGAGCGTGTCGAGGCCGTAGCCGCCTTCGAGGACGTACGCGTCGGCGGCGCCGACGTCGTCCGCGAGCGTCCGGATCCGGTCGGTCAACAGCGCGTACCCCTCAGAGGAGACGCGCATCCGAGAGATCGGGTCGTGGCGGTGCGCGTCGAAGCCCGCGGAGACTATCAGCAGGTCGGGGTCGAACCGGTCGACCGCGGGCGCAATCCCTTCATCGACCGCGTACAGGTAGTCGGCGTCGCCGGCGCCGGCCGCCAAGGGGAGGTTCGCGGTGGTCCCCTCGCCGTCTCCCTCGCCGGTCTCGTCGAGGGCGCCCGTGTCCGGGTACAGGCCGTCCTCGTGGATCGACGCGTAGAAGACGTCGCCGCGGTCGTAGAAGATGTCCTGCGTGCCGTTCCCGTGGTGGACGTCCCAGTCGAAGATCGCGACGCGGTCCGCGAGGTCCTCGTCGAGGACGGTCTGGGCCGCGACCGCGGCGTTGTTGAAAAAGCAGAACCCCATCGCGTCGTCGGTGACCGCGTGGTGGCCCGGGGGTCGGCCGATCGCGAACGGCGTCTGCCGGCCGGTCAGCCCGTCGAGCGCCTCGCGGGCCGCCCACTGGGCGAGTCCGGCCGAGGTGAGCGCGGCGTCCCACGTCCCCTCGCTGGCGACGGTGTCGGGGTCCCAGCTCCCGCCGCCGTCGGCCACGAACGACTCCAGTTCGTCGACGTAGTCAGCGTCGTGGACCGCCGCGACCGCGGCCTTCTCGGCCGGGTCCGCTTCGACGTACTCGACGCCGTGGCGCTTCGTGAGCCCGCGGCGGATCGCGCGCAGCCGGTCCGGATTCTCCGGGTGTCGCTCGCCGGTGTCGTGTTCGAGACACCGCTCGCTGTAGCCGAACCGCATCTACTCGAATAGCGCGAAGTACGTCTCGATGTCCTCGGCCTGTACCGTTCGCCGGTCCGCGTGGCGCGCCAGCGTCGCGGCCGCGCTCGCAACGTTGTCGGCGTAGTCCTCTAGGATGTCGGCCAGCGCGACCCGCGCGTCGACGCCGACCCGGTATCGGTCGTCGATCCGGAGCCGAGCGATCCGGTCGATCGGCGCGACCGGGAGCGTGAGGCCCTCCCGGCTGACGACCTGCTCGACGCCGAAGTCCGCCGCCATCAGGGTTTTCCGGCCGTCCGCGGTCGCCCGCTCGGCCGCGTCGACGGCCAGTTCGGCGCCGTGCGATTGGATCCGGCGGGCCAACTCCTCGGCGGCGTCCGCGCTGACGCGGAGTTCCCCCGCGTTCCGCCGGATTATGCCGTCGACCGGCGCGAACGGCAACTCGACACTCATACACACAGACGCGTCCGTGTATCGTATAACGCTTTCCGTTACCCGCATCGCCGCCGGATCCGGACGGAGACCGTCGGGGACAGAAGCTGTCGCCCGCGTCAGAAGACGTCGTCCGCGTCGATGGTGCCGTCGCGCTCCGGCCCTCGGACCGTGATCTCCTCCCCGAGCCGGAGGCTCGCGTCGGTGTCGACGGACTTCGTCTGCTGGCCGTCGTCGAGCACGACCGGGTCGCCCGTCTGGACCACCGTCCCGGTGAACTCGACGTCCTCGGCCGACCGTTCCGTCGTCGCGGCGGCGGCGCCGCCGCTCGCGCCGCTCTCGTCGTCCCCGCCGGACTCGCCCGCGACCGCCTCGGCGGCCGCCTTCTGTCCGTCCTCGGCGAAGGCGCCGAGCCCGGTCTCGTCCGCGCCGCGGTCGCCCCCGTCGCTACCGTCTCTCCCGGCGGCGGATCCCGACGCTCCGCTCGCGGCCCCGGCCGCCGCGTCGCTTCCCCCGTCGAGGACGGAAACGGTCGAGCGCCAGTTCGCGGACGCCTCCAGGTCGTCCTGCCAGCCGTCCTGAATCTCGACGTCGGTGAAGACGACGCGGTCGGCCAGCTCTATCTCGCGGTCGGCCTTGTCGCCCCACAGCGCGACGCGGATCTCGCCCGTCTCGTCTCTGATCCGAACGTTGCGCACCTGCCCCTCGCTGCCGTCGTCGCGGTCGAACGTCCGCTTCGGGTCGGTCTCGATGACGCCGCCGGCGATATCGACCGTCTGCCCGATCTCGAGGTCGTCGACATCGGTCGTCTCCGGGACGTACTCCACGTCCTCGTCGACGCGCTCGACGGTGCCGCGGTCGCCGACGTGCAGCTCCAGGTCGCCGTCGCGCTCGCGGACGTAGCCGTCCCCGACCTCGACGACCTCGCCGGCCTCGAACTCCCCGGCGAGGTCGGCCTTGCCGTCCCACAGCGTGACGCGCACGCGGCCGGTCTCGTCGCCCACGGTGAGATTGGCCACGCGGCCCTCGCTGCCGTCGTCGCGGTCGAACGTCCGGATCGAGTCCGTGTCGAGCACCTGTCCGACGAGGTCCACGTCGGACGCGCCGAGCGTGAGATCCTCGACCCGGTAGGTGTCGAGCACCTGGACGTCGACCTCGGCGTCCTCGTCGGGTTCGACCTTATCGGCGCTCACTTCGAGGCCGCTGTACCCCTCCTTGGGGCGGCCCATGACGCGGAGGACCTGCCCGACTTCGAGCTCCTCCTCGGCCGCCGCGGCCATGTCGTCCCACAGCGCGACCCGGACGGAGCCGGAGGCGTCCGCGACATCGACGTTACACACCCGGCCCTCCTCGGCCTCGTCGTCGTCGCGCTCGAAGGTCCGAACCTCGCCGATGGCGGTCACCTTCCCCAGGAACTTCACCTCGTTCATCCCCGGCTCGATGTCCGCGATGGTGTCGGCCTCCTCGTCGCGTAGCTCGTGCGCGATGAGCATCGCGGCGGTCTCCTCGTCCGCCAGTCCGCCCATCTGCTCGACTTTGTCCTCAACGGCGGCCTCGAACTCCTCGAACTCGACGTCCGTGTCGAGGTCCTCGTACACCTCCTCTATGGCTCCCATACGCGTACCTCCGTGGTCGACGAGTTCGCGGATAAGCGTTGCCGTTGTCCGGGGTTCGCGCCGGAGTCCGGCCGGTCGGGAGAGCGACCGGCTCGGGTCGCGGTCGCGGCTCGAAGGCGCCTCATAGCGGATCATGGGTCCCGTCGATACAAAAGGTGTTCATCCCGACCCGGGGAGCGTGGGGACCGCAGGCACGCGGCCGCCGGACCGTAACCGTCTTAAGTTCCACCGCGATACGTAGAGATGAGTCCTGGTAGGGTAGTGGACTATCCTCTTGGCTTGCGGAGCCAGGGACCGGAGTTCAAATCTCCGTCAGGACGTTTCTTTCAGCACAATACTGCGAGCGTAGCGAGCAGTACGTGTTGAAAGAAACTCCGCGGAGATTTGAGCAGAAAAGTCGCAGCGGCCGAGCGAAGCGAGGCCGACCGTCTTTCCGAGTTCAAATCTCCGTCAGGACGTTCACTTTGCGGCTGTCTCACTTCGTTCGACAGCCGCTGCGTTCACGTCCTGACGTGCCCTGCGCTCGCTTCGCTCGCGCAGGACTCCGTCAGGACGTTTTCGGACACACCAGACGGTAAGCACCGCGAGTCGTGTTTCGGTCCAGCGCGACACGCTCAGTCAGTTGTGGTTTTGAAGAGCGGTGGCGCGTGCCGACGAGCGCCCGGAGGGCGCGAGTCGCACGCGCGAGGGAGTCAGTCGCCGGAGCGAAGCGGAGGCGACTGACGAGGCTGGGGAGGCGTGAGACTGCGGGGCTGTGCGGGGCGGGACTCAAAGGGGCAGCCGCGAGGGCGCCGTAGGCGACGCAAGCACCGGAGGGAGCGAACGGAGTGAGCGACCGAGGAGCGCAGCGAGCGTACGGCGCCCTCCCGGCTGGGGCTTTGGCGGTGTTCGCCGCCGATCCGTAGTCGGTTGTTTATAACTGAGTGGCTGGGGCTTTGGCGGTGTTCGCCGCCGATTCGTGGTCAACTATTTATAAGTGTCCGGCTGGAGGTTAGGCGGCCGTCATCGCCGTTTCTCGGCTCGCTATTTATAAGCGAGGTGTCGGAGATTGAGCCGGAGTCACCGAATCAGCATCGTCCATTTATAAATGTCCGACCAACGATCCGACCTCTCATACCCTCGCTCACGAACGGCCCGAACCACCCGCTCTCCGTCTTAATCGTGCGGATGGAACCGGTCCATCGCCCGGCGGACCGCGTCGGTGTTGCCGATGAACGTGACGTGGTCTCCGATTTCGAGGACGGTATCCGCCGAGGGCACGTGGTTCTCGCCGTCGCGGCTGACGACGGCGACGAAGGTGCCGTCGGGGATCTGAGCGTTGAGGTCGCGGATGGTCTTCCCCGCGAGTTTCTCGGAGGTCACCTCCACCTCCTGAACGTCGTGGTTGTCACCGAGTTCATTCATCCAGTGGGTGAGCGCGGGCCGCTCGATCTCGTCGTCGATGGCGACTGCGGTCGCCGTCGAGGCGTCGATTCCGGTGACGCCGATGCTGTCGAAGGCGTCGACGTTGTTCGGGTCGTTCACCCGGGAGTACACCGATTCGACGTCGAACTTAGTGATCGCGAGCTGACACGCGAGGAGGTTGATGTCGTCGTCGCTCGTCGTGGCGATGAGCCGCTTGGCATCCCCGATGTTGACGCCGCGGAGCGCCTCCGTGTCGCTCCCGTCTCCCTCGTAGACCGTGAACCCCTCCGAGCGCGCCCGCTCGACGACTTCCGGGTCCGTCTCGACGATAACGACGTACTCGCCCCTGTTCTCCAGTCGCGTGGCGAGCGCCTGGCCGACCCGACCCCCGCCGATGATTATCGTGCGCATTGGTGACACTCCGAGGAACTCTCCGATCTGTCGCGCGAACCCCGCCTCGACGAGGACCGTCGCGAAGATGACCGCGAACACCGTGCCGACGAGCAGTTCGCCGGCCGCGACGCTGCCCGCGAGCTCCAACTCGATGGCGAACAGCGTCGCCACGCTCGCCGGGATGATCCCCCGCGGCCCGACGCTCGCGATGAATAGCCGCTCGGGCCGGGTGAACCGCTCGACGCCGAGGGTCGCGATGAACGCGCCCAGCGGTCGGAGGACGAGCATGATGACCGCGACGATCGCGATCACGCCGACGCCGAGCGCGGCGATCGCCTCGACGTCGATCAGCGCGGCGAGCGAGATGAACACGAACGAGAGGACGATCGTGGTGGTGTTCTCTGCGAAGCTCTCTATCTCCTCGCGGTTGTCCAGCCCGAGGTTGCCGAGGAGGATCCCGCTCGTCGCCGCCGCCGCGATGCCCGCCTCCGCGGCGACGGCTTCGGCGGCCGCGAAGGATCCGATCGCGGCCGACAACACGAGGAACTGCGACGCCTGTACGTCGCGTTCGGGGACGAGGTCGCTCTCCAGCAGCGCGTAGATGGCGACGGTGGCGAGCAGCCCCGCGGCGATCCCGACGCCGAACCGCTGGAGGAAGGACAGCACCGTCGCGGGGACGCCGAGGTCGTCGAGCAGCAGCGTCTCGAAGATCACGACCGCGACGATCGCGGCGGTCACGTCGTTGACGATCCCCTCGGTCTCTAACGCGGTCGCGACGTGGTCTCGCACCCGGACCACGTTGAGGATCGGCGTGATGACGGTCGGCCCGGTGGCCACCAGCAGCGCCCCGATCAGCAGCGCGACCTCCCACGTGCCGTCGGTGAAGGCGCGGAC
Source organism: Halorubrum sp. 2020YC2 (assembly GCF_018623055.1). Taxonomy (NCBI): domain Archaea; kingdom Methanobacteriati; phylum Methanobacteriota; class Halobacteria; order Halobacteriales; family Haloferacaceae; genus Halorubrum; species Halorubrum sp. 2020YC2. The sequence goes on along the minus strand of NZ_CP076019.1, from coordinate 2,835,493 downwards.
CGCCGCCGTGGTGCCGAGGAACATCACGACCGCGCTGACGGTCACCAGCCGGAGCGACACCGTCGACGCGCGCCGGATCCGGTCGACCCGGAGCGCGAACGCGCCCTCGAAGACGATGATCGCGACGCTCAGGCCGACGATGATCTCCAGCCCGTCACCGAACGTCTCCAGCGTGACGAGTCCCAACACCTCCGGACCCAACACCACCCCGATCGCGAGGTAGAAGATGACGCTCGGCACCCGCAGCCGGTGAGCGAGTAGCTGTACCGCCAGCCCCGACACGAGTATCGCCGCGATCACCGGCAGGAGGCTACTAGACACGTCTACCGTCGGTACGCGCTCCCCACTCGTTAGTGTACTGGTGGTCGCGGCGGTCGATCGGGTCGCCGCGGCGGTCGAACCGCGCTATTGAGTCGCACACGCGAGCAACTGTTAATTCGGTTGCGTCGCTCGGTGGACATACGCCCGGCCGGTCCCCCACCGCCGGGTCGGACCCATGACCGTCCGCGACCCCACTCCGACGTTCGCCCCCCGCCGGAGCGCCCGGAAACGGGCCCGCGGGCCGGTCGCCGCTCTCCTCGGCGCCGTCGCCGCGTGACCCCGACGCGGAGACGGGCGGCTCGCTCACCGAGACGAGCGACGCCTCCGCCGGACACGCTCCGGCCCCGCTCACCGCTCGGAGGCCGCGCCGCGCGGCCTCCGTCGGTCGAACCGACTCCGACACGGCGCGAGCGACTCGCGCCGCGATCCACATCCGATATGAGACCAGACCGACCCCCCTCCAGACGCACCGTTCGCCCCGATCTACACGCGAGCCGCCACCGGTCGGCGGCGCTCCCGTCGCTCGGCGTCGCGGTCGCCTTCGCGGCGCTGCCGGTGGCGACCGTCGCGGCCCTCTCGTTCCCGACCGCGGCCGCGGTCGCGCTGGCTGCCCTCTGCGGCGCGGTCGCCGGCGCGGCGCTTCACCGGCGACACCCGAACGCGGTCGACCGAACGCTCCGCCCCCGGACGACGGCGGCGCCGCCCGTGAGGCCTGACCCGTCCGCCGCGGGCGGCTCCCCGCCCTGTCCCCGCTGACGCTCCGGCCTCCCCGGTCGCGGAACTGTCATTTATCAGTCGTCGCCGCCGACCGCGAGGCGTGACCGACCGCGACTCCGGTCCGAGCCGAGACGCGCGCGACGCGCCGTCCGCGTCGGCCGCAATCGCCGCCGGCGCCGCGCTGTTCGACGAGGAGCGCTTCCTCGCGGCCCGCGACGTCTGGGAAGGGAAACGGCGACCGCCGGACGACGACGAGAGCGACGACGCCGAGCGGCTGCTTCGGGGACTGGCCGCGACCGCGGCGGCGACGCACCGGGCGGGCGACGGCGACCGGTCCGGGGCGGCGGAGCGCGCGGACGACGCCGTCGTGGCGCTGGCGAGCGTCTCCGATCCGCGCGGGGTCGCGCTGGGTCCCGTCCGGGAGTGGGCGGAGCGGCTCGCTGCGGCTCCAGAGGACGCGGGTTCGGCGGCCGCGCCGCGGGTTCGCGTCGACGACGGGACGTCGGGCTTCGACGGGCTGTCGCTCGCGGCGGCCGGACTCGCGGCGACGGCGCTCGCGGGAGCGGACGAACCGGGCGACCCGACGGTGTTCGCGACCGCGACCGACCTCGCCCGCGAGGAGCGCGGAACGGGTCGGACGGAGTTCGCGGAACTCCTGTTCGCGTACCTCCGGACGCCGGACGCGCGGCCGCAGGTGGCCGCGCGGCTGGGCGATCACGTGGAGCGAGAGGAGCGGAAGCGGCGCGACGTCGACGGCCTGTTTTAGCGGAGTCGGGAGGGAAGATCCGTCGGTCCGGTCAGGCGTCGTCGCTCGGCGCGTCGGGGTCGGCGGGGAAGTTGGGTTCGGCGGGAGACTCGTCTTCGGGCCGAGCGGCGTCCGACGCGGACGAGTCGGCGGCGTAGGGGTCCTCGTCCGCGTCGGTGTCGCGGTCCGGCTTGGGTTCGCCCTCGAAGGTGTAGTCGGCGGAGTTGTCGGCCGGGTCGTAGCCGAGCGCCTCGCGGGCGCGCTCGATCGAGTAGTAGCGGCGGTCGTTGTTCGAGATGCCGTACACGACCTCGTAGCCGTAGTCGGCGCGGAGACAGCGGTCGAACAGGTGCGCGCAGTCGCGGTGGGAGAGCCACATGGCCTGCCCGCGCTCGTACTCGCGGGGCGGGTGGTCCTTGGTGAGGTTCCCGATCCGGACGCAGACGACGCGCATGTCGAACTCGTCGTGATAGAAGCGTCCGAGCGACTCGCCGGCCGCCTTCGAGACGCCGTAGAGGTTGCCGGGGCGGGGGAGTTCGCTGCCGTCGAGCCGGTACTCGTCGTCGGTCCGGTAGAGGTCCGGCGTGCGTTCCTCGGTCTCGTAGCCGCCGACGGCGTGGTTCGAGGAGGCGAACGCGAACCGCTCGACGCCGGCCTCGGCGGCCGCGCGCATCACGACCTGCGTCCCGTCGATGTTGTTCCGGAGGACGGAGTCCCACGGCGCCGTCTTCCGCGGGTCGCCGGCGAGGTGGATCACCGCTCCGACGTCTTCGACCGCCTCGCGGACGGCGCGCTCGTCGGTGATGTCCGCGACGTACCGGTCGGCGTCGGTGACCCCGTCGGGCACCTTCGCGGCGGGGAGCGGCTCGCGGTCGAGGAGCCGCCACTCGTAGTCGTCCCCGATGCCGCGGAGGATGGCCTGTCCCACCCGTCCGCCGGCGCCAGTCAGCAGGACCGGCTCGTCCATTCGACTCTACGTGGGCGAGAGAACGGCATATATGACACGGTTCGACCGGTGGGACCGAATTCGGGGCGGAAAAGCGGGACGGCGGGCCGAGGGGCGGGACGAGGCCGCCGGAACGCGGCGCTTACAGCTTCTGTCGCGACACCTTGACGCCCGCCGGGGTGACTATTATCTGGTCGTCGCCCTTCTGGACGATGTCGCCGTCGACCTCCTGGACCACCTGGCGGAGTTCGTCGTAGACGTGTTCTATCGTCCGGTCCGAGGTGGAGTGGCGGGTGATGTCCGCGATGACGAAGTCGCCGTCGTACACCGCGTCTTTGATCGGGATGACGTCGCCCTGATCGGCTATCTCCGCGAAGTGTACCTGCGTGCCCGTCTCCGCGTGCGCGTCCGCGAAGTCGTCCGTGTCGAGTTCGACGTAGTCGTCGACGGAGCGGCTCCCACCCCCGCCGAGGATCTTGCTCATGATGCCCATACACACCACACGACGAGGTCGGACATTAGTTCTTACGTCAGACGCAGTCAGTCCAGCCGCTCTTGCCACTCCTGAACCCGCGAGAGCAACTCCACCGGCGGGGTCTCCGCGACGTCGACGTCGCTCAGCTCCTCGATCACGGCCCGGGTCTCGGGGTCGAGTCGGCCGGCCGCCGCGTCCTCCGCGGGCTCAGCGGAGGCGGCCGACGTCGACCGGGCGGCCGCTCCGTTTCGACCCGCCTCCGAGGCCGGAGCGTTCGCCGCCGTCCCCTCGTCGGCGCCGTCGCCCTCCGAGAACGACCCAGACGAGAGGTCGAAGACGACCTGCTGGGTGCCGCCGGAGCCCTCGCCGCCGGGGCCCTCGCCGCCGGTCCCCCCGCTCCGCGAGCCGCGGGCCTCGATGGCCTTCTCCTCGCGGAGCCGGTCGAGGACCTCGTCCGCGCGGGAGACGACGGGGTCGGGGACGCCCGCGAGGTCCGCGACGTGGACGCCGTACGACCGGTTCGTCGGGCCGTCGCGGACGGTGCGGAGGAACGTCACCTCGCCGTCGCGCTCGTCGACGGCGACGTGGACGTTCTCGACGCGCGGGAGGTGGTCCGCGAGCGTCGTCAGCTCGTGGTAGTGGGTGGCGAAGAGGGTGCGCGCGCGGACCTCGTTGTGGAGGTACTCGGTCGCCGCCCACGCGATGGAGATGCCGTCGTAGGTGGCGGTGCCGCGACCGACCTCGTCGAGGATGACCAGGGAGTCCTCGGTCGCGGAGTGGAGGATGTTCGACAGCTCCTGCATCTCGACCATGAACGTCGACCGGCCCTGCGCGAGCTCGTCGAGCGCGCCGACCCGGGTGTAGATGCCGTCGACGAGCCCCACCTCGGCCGCGCGGGCGGGGACGAACGAGCCGGCCTGCGCGAGCAGCTGGATCAGCGCGGCCTGCCGCATGTACGTCGACTTCCCGCTCATGTTCGGGCCGGTGACGATGAGGAAGCCGCGCTCCGCGTCGAGCCGCAGGTCGTTCGGGACGAAGTCGGTCGTCCCCTCGACGACGGGGTGGCGCCCGGCCTCGACGTCGAGCCGGCGCTCCCCGGTCAGCTCCGGGCGCGTCCAGTCTCGCCGGGCCGCGTGGGTCGCGAGCGAGGCGAGCGCGTCGAGCTCCGCGACCGCCCGCCCGGCGTCCTGGAGCAGTTCCGCGCGCTCGGCCACGCGCTCGCGGAGCGCCTCGAACAGCTCGTACTCCAAGTCACCGCGGGCCTCCTCGAGTCGGAGGACCTCCCGCTCCTTCTCCGCCAACTCGTCGGTGACGAACCGCTTCGAGTTCTTCAGCGTCTTGATCTCGCGGTAGTGCTCGGGCACCTGATCCGCCACCGACTTCCCGACCTGGATGTAGTAGCCGTCCGTCTTGTTGCGGTCGACGGTGACGTGGCTGAGCCCGTGCTTCCGCTTCTCGCGCTCCGCCAGCCCGTCGAGCCACGACTTGGCCGCCTCGTGGCGCTCGATCAGCTCGTCGAGTTCCTCGTCGTACCCCTCGTTCAACAGCCCGCCGCCCGTCTTCGCCTTCGGCGGGTCCTCCGCGAGCGCGTCCGCAAGTTCCTCCCGGAGTCCGGCCGCCCGCTCGCGGTCGACCCGGTCGAGGACGGCCGCCGCGGGCGAGTCCGCGAGGGCCGTGCCGTCGACCGCGTCCGCGAGGTCCGGGAGCAGCGCGAGCGTGTCGCGGACCGAGAGCAGTTCGCGCGCGCCCGCGCTCCCGCTCGTCGTCCGCGCCGCGAGGCGTTCGAGGTCGTAGGCGTCACCGAGGACCTCGCGGATCCGGTCGCGCGCGAGCGCCGCCGACGCCAGCGCCTCGACCGCGTCGAGGCGGGCCGCGAGCGTCTCGCGGTCGCGCCGCGGGCGGGTGAGCCACTCGCGGAGCAGCCGGCCGCCGGCGGCGGTGACGGTGTGGTCGACGGTGTCGAAAAGCGAGCCGTCGGCGTCGCCCCGCATCGTCTCGGTTATCTCGAGGTTGCGCTGCGTCGTCGCGTCCACGTCGACCCGGCCGTCGGCGCCGTACGCCGTCAGGCGGGTCATCGAGGCCAGCACGCCCGCGCCGGTCTCCTCGACGTACGAGAGGACCGCGCCCGCGGCCCGGACCGCCGGCGCCGAGTCCAGCCCGACGCTGTCGGTCGTCTCGCGGCCGAACTGCTCGCGGACGGCGTGTTTCGCGCGCCCCGTCGCGAACGCCTCCGCGTCGAAGGCGGTGACGCGCCCGGAGAGGTCCTCGCGGACCGCACCGAGCAGGCGGTCGTCGTTGCGCACCCGCGGGCCGGGGAGCACCTCCGCAGGGTCGAAGCGGTACAGTTCGGCGCGCAGGTCGCCCCCGTCGTCGACCGTCGTCGCGAGGAACCGCCCCGTGGTCACGTCGGCGAAGGCGAGCCCGTAGGGGCCGTCGGCGTCTCCGGTTCCGCCGGTCGCCCCGGCCCCGCCGGACCCGCCCTCCTCGCGGACCACCGCCGCGAGGTAGCGCGCGTCGTCGTCGCTCGTTTCGAGGACGGTGCCGGGCGTGACGACGCGGACGATCTCGCGGGCGTGGTCGCCCCCCTCGGTCTCGTACTGGTCCGCGACCGCGACCCGGTAGCCGCGCTCGACCAAGGCGTTCACGTACGGCGTCAGCTCCGAGAGCGGCACGCCCGCCATCGGGTACGACGAGCCGTGGGAGGACTTCTGTGAGATAGAGAGGTCGAGCTCGTCGGCCACTAGCTCGGCGTCGTCCGCGAAGAACTCGTAGAAGTCGCCGCACTGCATCGCAAGGACGTCCGCGTCCGTCTCCGCCTTAAGATCGAGGAACTCCCCGACGATCCCCGTTGCCATATGTCCGTACTCCCGCCGTGCGCGGCTAAAACCCTGCGGGTCCGCGGGCGGCGGAGCGTCGGGCGGCGCGCCGCTGCGAGTCGCGAGGCGGCTCGGCGCGCTCGCGGCGTGGATTCCGGCGAGCGGGGTCCTCGACCGAAGCGAACCGGCCGCGGAGCCGCCCGTCGACCGGGACGCATCCGGGGCGCCGGCGCGAGCCGCCGTCGACGGAGGGGCGCCGGAATCGGACGGAGAGCTGACCGAGAGCGACGGAGAGTCGAAAGAGACCGACGATCCGGGAGAGACCGCTGAGCGGAGAGATTCCGACGAGGGATCGGCCGAGCGCAGCGCGGCGGTCGAGGAGCCGGAGCGGGGTCTCCCGGCGCCGACGACGCCGCCCGCGAAGCCCGACGGCGTCGGGGAGGGGGGCCGATGACCGCGGACCGCGGAGTCGTCGCGCTCCTCGCGCTCACCGTGTTGGTGTGGGGAGTCGCGTTCTCCGGGGGGGTTACGCTCGCCCTCTTCACGTCGACGGCCGACGTGGCGACGACGTTCGAGACGCCCCACGAACTGGCCCAGATCGACGAGTCGAGCGGGGGCGGGTTCGCCGTGGCGACCGCCCCCGTCGAGAACGGGACGGCCGCCGGGGAGGAGAACGGGACCGCACCCGCGGCGAACGGCACGGAGACAGACGGGAACGCTTCCGTACCGTCGACAGACGGGAACGGCCCGGTGCCACCCACGGACGATACGGAAGCGGATGAGAACCGCTCGGAACCGCCCACGGGCGACGCGGAGACGGACGGCAACCACTCCGCACCCACGGGCGACGCGGAGACGGACGGCAACCACTCCGCACCCACGGGCGACGCGGAGACGGACGGCAACCACTCGACGCCGACCGATCCGGCGCGAGACCGGTCGGACCCCCCGGGTGACCCGACGGAACCGGTGACGAACGGGTCGGCATCGACCGGGAGCGCGACCGGGGAAGGCTCGGCCGCGCCCGATGCGAACGGCCTCAACGCGGTCGGGGTCTCTCGCCCGCCGGGTCCGTCGGGGTCCGGACGCGGGGCGTGAACGTGCCTCCGCCGAGCCGACCGCGGGGGCGTCTCTCGGAGCGCGACGGGCGGCCCTGCGTGCGTCGCTCCCCGCCGGGAGCGAAACTCGCCGCGCTGTTGCTCCTCGTCGCGCTGGTCCTCCTCGCGTTCGTCGCGGGCCTCGCTCGGACGCTCGGGTGAACTGGCCGACGGCGCGGCCGGGACGGGGTTCTCAGCCCGTGGATGCGCTCGCCGGAGTTATCACTCAGACCGGCGTAGTGTCGCCACGCAGATGGTCGCCCTCGACGCCTACGCGTTCGTCTTCGTCGCCGGCCTGATCACGGCGCTGGCGACGGGGATCGGCGCGCTCCCGTTCTTCTTCTTCGAGACGATCAGCGACCGCGGGAACGTGGCGCTGTGGGGGTTCGCGTCCGGGATCATGGTCTCCGCGTCGCTGTTCGGGCTGATTCAGGAGGGGCTCGCGGAGGGGACGCCGGTCGAGATCGGGGCCGGGATGCTCGCGGGCGTCGTCCTGGTCGTCCTCGCGCACGAGGTGCTGACCGACGCCGAGATCGACCCCCGGGAGTACGAGGAGGCGGACTTCAAGAAGCTGCTCCTGATCCTCGGCGTGTTAACGGTCCACAGCTTCCCCGAGGGGATCGCCGTCGGCGTCTCCTTCGCGGACCTCGGGCTGGAGGGCGGGACCGCGCTGTTCGGCTTCACGGTCCCGCTCTTGGCCGTGTTCATGACCGTCGCCATCTCGATCCACAACGTCCCCGAGGGGACCGCCATCTCGATCCCCCTCCGCGCGATGGGCGTCTCGAAGTGGAAGATGGTGTGGTGGTCGATCTTCTCCAGCCTCCCGCAGCCGATCGGCGCCGTGATCGCGTTCGCGTTCGTGCGGTACGCCCGCGAGTTCCTCCCGTACGGCTTCGGCTTCGCGGCGGGCGCGATGATCTACCTCGTCGTCTCGGAGTTCGTCCCCGAGGCGCTCGAAACGGGCGCCGACCTCCCGCACGGCGGCAAGCGGGTCCTTGCCGGCGGCGTCGCGCTCGGCGTCGCGCTAATGATCCCGTTGGCGTACTTATGAGGAGAGCATGATAGCAACGATCACTTATAAATGACAATGCGGTGGCGCGTGCCGACGAGCGCCCGCAGGGCGCGAGTCGCACGCGCGAGGGACGCCGCGAGCGACCGAAGGGAGCGAGCGGCGAGGCTGGGGAGGTGTGAGGCGCTGTGCGGTGCTGTGCGGGGCGGGGCTCAAAGGGGCAGTCGCGAGGACGACGTAGGCGTTCACGAGAGCAAAGCTCTCGTGAGCCAATCAGAACGCTTCGCGTTCTGATGACGACGTAAGCACCGGAACGCGGGAGCGAACGAAGTGAGCGACCGAGTGAGGAGCGCAGCGAGCGTACGGCGTCCTCGCGACTGGGGTTTTGGAACTGCTCACCGCCGATCCGAGATCAATCATTTATAAACTTCAACCCGATTCGACGGCTTACTCCCCGCCCAGCGCCGTCGGGTTGACCGCGCCCGGGCCCACGCCCACGTCGTAACCGCGCCGGACTGCCTCGGTCATCTCCTCGACCGCGACGCCGACCGCTTCACGAACCGACTCTCCTCTCGCCAGCCGCGCCGCGATCGCGCTCGACAACGCGCAGCCGGAGCCGTGGGTCGCGTCGGTGTCGATGCGCGGGGTCTCGAAGCGGTCGACAGTCAGCCCTGTCTCACCCCCGCCCGCCCCGTCGGACCGAACGAGCGTGTCGACGACGACGTCTCCCTCGACGGACTCGCCGTCGAGGTGGCCGCCCTTCACCAGCGCCGCGTCCGCGCCGAGCGCGACGAGCGCCCGTCCGGCCGCCTCGGCGTCGGCCGGGGTCTCGACCGGCTCGCCGGTCAACACCGCGGCCTCGTCGGCGTTCGGCGTGACGAGCGTCGCGGCCGCGATCAGGTCCTCGTAGGCCTCCTCGGCGGCGGGCGAGAGCAGCCGGTCGCCGGTGGCCGCGACCATCACCGGGTCGACGACGAGCGGGGCGTCCGCGTCCGCGACCGCCTCGGTCACCGCGTCGACGATCTCGGCGGTCGCCAGCATCCCCGTCTTGACCGCGCCGACGTCGAAGTTGCCGGCGACCGCCGCGTACTGGCTCGCGACGTGGTCCACCGGGACGGGGGTCACGTCCTCGACGCCCCGCGTGTTCTGGGCGGTCGTCGCCGTCACGACCGCCGTCCCGAAGACGCCGTGTGCGGTCATCGCGGTCAGGTCGGCCTGAATTCCGGCCCCGCCGCCGCTGTCGCTGCCGGCGATCGTCAGCGCGACGGGCGGGTCGACCGGGTCGTACTCGGGCATACCCGGTGGTACAACGTGGTAGTATTAATCGGTCGTGGTCTGGGGCGCTCGCGGCGACGGCCTCGCCGGCCCCGGCCGCCGGCTTCCGTCGTCGAACGACCTTTTCGGCTCCGCGGCGTAGGCGAGGGTATGGCAACCGACTCCGACACCGCGGCCGGCGCCGACGAGCCCGAGGCGATCACCGTCTACTCCGATTACGTCTGTCCGTTCTGCTTCCTCGGACGGCGGTCGCTCGCGAACTATCAGGAGACGCGCGAGGAGCCGCTCGACATCGACTGGCACCCGTTCGACCTCCGCGCGGGCCAGCGCGGGCCGGACGGCGAAATCGACCACGACGCCGACACCGGGAAAGACGAGGAGTACTACGAGCAGGCTCGCGAGAACGTGCGCCGGCTCCAGGAGGAGTACGGCGCCGACGAGATGAGCCTCGAACTCGCGACCGAGGTCGACTCGCTGCCCGCGCAGATCGTTTCGGTCCGGGTGCGCGAGACCGCGCCCGACGCGTGGCTCGCGTTCGACGAGGCCGTCTTCGACGCGCTCTGGCTGGAGGGACGCGACATCGGTGACCGCGACGTGCTGGCCGATATCGCGACGGAGATCGACGGGCTCGACCCGGCGGTCGTCGACGAGGCGCTGGGTGACGACGACCTCCGCGAGCGCGTGACCGACATGTTCGACGCCGCGCGGCGACAGGGCGTCACCGGCGTCCCGACGTTCGCGTACGAGGGCCACGCCGCTCGGGGCGCGGTCCCGCCGGAGCAGCTCGAACGGCTCGTCGAGGGCGTCTAGCCCGGTCCGGACGCGGCGCCGACCGGAGGCCCCGCGAGTTAGTCGTCCGCGCCGGCACCGGACCCGGGACGCTCTCCCTCCGCGTCGTCGCTCGCTCCGACGGCGTCGCCGTGGGCGTCCACGAGCCGGTACGCGAGCGCGACGCAGCCGAACGCGAGCGCGAACCCGGCGACGACGTCGGTGAGCCAGTGGATCCCGAGGTACATCGTCGCGACGACGACCGAAAGCGAGAGCGGGACCGCGACGAGCGTCCACCGCGGGTACGCCTCCCGGGTCAGCACCGCGAACGTCCCCACGGTGACCGAAAGCGAGGTGTGGAGCGACGGGAAGACGTTCGAGTTCACGTTCACCTCGCTCGTCAGCGCCATCACGTCGGGCCGGGTCGCGAACAGTAGCGGCGTCACCATGTCGGGCATCACGTTGCGCGGCCCGTGGGCGAACACCAGCGTGTACAGGGCCAGCCCGATCGCGTAGTTGAGCGCGTACGCGACGAGGACGCGCCTGAGCGTCACGGTGCGAGGTAACGCGAGGTACGCGATCACGGGGAACGAGAGCAGGAACGCGTAGCCGTACACGTACACCCACGAGAAGTACGCGGTCAGTTCCGGCGTGGCGAACGTCGCCTGAATCCACGCGACGAACCCGCCCTCCAGCCCGTAGATGAACGCCGTCGCCTGAAGCCCGAACAGCCGAGAGACGTCCAGTAGCCACGACCGACCGAGGGCGCTGGCGATCAGCACCACGCAGAGGACCGCGACGACCCGACGGGCGTCCCAGAGCCGGCCGCTGAGTTCGCTCCACGTCTCGCGGAGCCGGGCGGGACCGATGATCCCGACGCTCGCGGCGATCAGCATCACCGTGACCCACCCCACGACCGACGTGAGGACGGACAGGAGCGGCGTCATTGCCCCCGGGCGAGCAGCCGTCCCTCGTCGTCGTAGCGATACCCGATATCCCGCAGCGCCGCGCGGGCGCCCCCGACGTCGAGTTCCCCCCCGTCGTCGAAGAACGGGTGGACGGGGTCGGTGCCGTCGGTCCACGCCAGCGAGTCGGGGACCGCCTCCGGCGACGCCGCGAGCGGGGAGGCGGCCGCCTGCGCGTATCCCTCGAAGGCGTCGTCGACGACCGCGGACTTGTCGATCAGCCGCGCGATCACCGTCCGGAACCGGGGGTTCGACAGCGGGCTCCGCCGGGCGTTGTACCCGACGTGGTAGAACGCCGCCGACCGACCGCTCACGAGTCGGGCGTCGGTCGAGCGGCCGATCCGCGGGACCGCCGCCGGGCCGAGGTTCGAGGCGGTCGCGTCCGCGAGCCCCTCGGCGACCGACTCCACGGCGGAGATGTCCGAGGGCAACACGTCCACCTGGAGCCGGTCGAACGCCGGCTTCCCGTGGTACCGAGACGGGATCCCCGCTCGGGGGGCCGCCGTCTCGTCGGACGCGTCCGCGTCGCCCGCCGGTGCCGAGCGAACGAGGAAGTGGTCGGGGTTGCGTTCGAGGACGACCGACTCCCCCGCGGTCGCCTCGACGAAGCGCAGCGGCCCGCTGCCGACCGGCTCGGGGTTGTTCGAGACGATCGCCTCGGTCGTCTCGAAGTCGAACTCGAAGCCGGCGATCGTCGCCGGGTCGGTCCGGTCCGACCAGACGTGTTCCGGGAGGATCGGCACCTGAAGCGCCCGGAGGGCGACCGTCTCGTTGACGGCGGGCACGGTGAGCCGGACCGTCGCGTCGTCGAGGGCCCGCTCGTCCTCGACGAGGGAGCTACGCCCGCGGAACCGCGGGGCCGGCACCGCCGTCTCGACGCTCCCCAGCGACGTGTCTCGGAGGAACTCGTAGGTGAACGCGACGTCGGCCGCCGTCACGGGTTCGCCGTCGTGCCACCGGGCGTCGCGGAGCGAGACGTCGAGCGTCTCGTCGTCGACCCGCTCCCAGCCGGCCGCCAGCCACGGAACGGCGGAGTCGCCGTCCGCACGGACGAGCGGGTCGTACAGCAGCCCCGTAAACGTGCCGTGCTTCCGATACTCCGCGGCGATCGGGTTCCAGTTCTCGGTGATCCGGCCGTCGGTCGTCACGATCCGGAGGACGTCCGCGCCGTCGGCGCCCGCGTCCCCGCTGGTCACGTTGCCGTCCGTCGACCCAGTGCCGTCCGCCGAATCGTCGCCGTCCGTCGAGTCGTTCCCGTCCGTCTCGTTGTCGTACGCCGAATCGTCGCCGTCCGTCGAGTCGTTCCCGTCAGTCTCGTTGTCGTCCACCGACCCGTCGGTTCCGGAGCCGTCGCCTCCCGGGGCGCCGCTCCCCGACCCGCCGTCGGAGGCGACGCCGTCGAGTTCGAGCAGCCCGGTGACCGAGAGCGGCTGGCGGTCCTCTGTCCACCCCTCGAAGCGGCTCTTCCGGACGGCGGTGAGCGCGTCGGGGAACGCGACGACGGAGAAGGGCTGAAGCTCGCACACCGTCTCCTGTAACGCGTCGACGGCGTCGGAGCGCTCGGCGCCGGCGGCCCGACGCTGTCGGTCGAGGAGGTCGTCGACCGCAATCTCCGTGAGCCCGAAGGGGTTCTGCCACCCGGACTCAGCGACGAACTTCGAGTGGGTCAGGCCGTACAGGGCGTCGGGGTCGAACGGCTCCGTCTCCACGAACTGGCCGACGTAGACGTCGAAGTTCTGGTTGATGAGGACCTTCCGCCAGAGGTCCGTCTGTCCGACGGTGTTGAGTTGGACGTCGATGCCGACCGCGGTCAGGTGCTCTTCGAGCTGTCTCGCGATGCGGATCCCGTTCGGGTCGGCGTCTGCGGGGAGGGCGTTGATCTCGAGGGTCAGCTGCGTGTGGGGGTCCCGTCCGGCGATGTTCTCCGCTCGACCGAGACAGCCGGCGCTGCCGGCCGCGAGGCCGAGACCGGCGAGCGCCGTCCGTCGACTGATCGGTCGCGTCATCCGTTCGTTTCGCCTTGTTTTCAGCCGGACGGTATATCTCTTCTGTGCTGTCCCCGGGGTGAGACGGCGCGTCGCCGCGGCCGACCACTCAGATCACGTCCGCCAGCGGGAGCGCCAGTCCGACGGCCCACGCCGCGAGGCCGGCGACCGCGACCGGGCGGTCGGCGGCCGCCCGCCCGACGGCGACGAGGCCGAGCGCGGCGAGGAGCGCCATCCGGTGGACGATGAGGTCGGGGGGAACCGCCGCCCCGAGCGCGGCGAAGTCAGCGAGGAAGCCGGCGCCGAGACCGACGACGACGCTCACCGAGACGGCCGCCGGGTCCGACCGCGGGGCGCGCCGGACGACCAGCGCGGGCAGCCCGACGGCGAGGACGAGGTACAGCGGCGCCGCGATGGCCTTCGGGGGCACGCCCGGCAGCGCCGTCTCCAGCGTCACGCCCGCGAAGCGGACGCCGAGGGGGACGGCGCCGAGCGCGACGCCCAGCGTCGCGGCCGCGGCGTGTCGGCTCGCGTCGGCGCGGAGCCTGCGGACGAGGTCGACGGCCGCCTCGCGGGTGCGCCGCCGGAGCAGCGCTCCGGCGAGCGCCGCCGCCGTCGCCAGTTCGATCACGGAGAGCCAGCCGTCGCTGCGGCCGCCGTCGATGCCGCGGTACTCGCGGCGGACGTCGGTCGCGCGGTCGGACTCGACGAACTCGTCTTCCAACCGCGTCGCGGGCGCGTCGATGTCGGGGACGGTGTGGCGGAGCCGGAACCAGTCGTAGTACTCCTCGTGGGCCTGCACCGCGGTGTAGGCGCCGTCGGGCGACTCGTAGGCGCGGAGGTGGTCGCGGACGCCGAGGTACGCCCCGTCGTGGAGCTCGAACGTCTCGGTCAGCCACGCGCCGCCGTTCGGCCCCTCGACGTACGAGTAGCGGAGCGAGCTGTGCGCGTCCCGCCAGTCGCGACCGACGAACTCCCGGACTTGGTCGTCGCCGGCCGTCGCCGCGGCCTCGTCGGGGTCGGTCTCCTGCCAGTCCGCGGCCGGGTCGCCCTCGATGGCGGCCCGCGTCGCCTCGGCGTCGGCGCGGAAGGCGACGTTGATCGCGAGCGTCCGCCCGTCGACGGTCCTGCTTCGGCTCGTGTACGGCCAGAGCCGGTAGTCGCCGTCGACCGCGATGAGGTGGTCGTCGTCGACGTCGTCGACGGCCGGCTCATCGGCCGCCCCGGCGAAGAATCCGGAGAGAACGAGACCCGCCCCGACGACGGCGAGGAGGGCGACGACGACCCGAAGCCGGTTCATGCGGCCCACGAGAACCGCGGAGCACAAACCTGTTCGGGTGGCGTCGGCGCGCTACCGCGGGGAGAGTTCGACCGCCTCGGAGGTCACCACGTCTCGACGACGCCGTCGCGGACGTCCTCCGCACAGCCCTCGCAGTCGGGGTGGCCCGACTCGAAGCAGGCGGGGCGCCCCTCGCCGTCGACGGGCACGCTCCGGCGCTCCGCGTGGCGGCGGCAGACGATCCGCGCGCGGCCGTCCCCGTCGGTCGGGAGGTCGAACCGCGCCGCGGCGGCCGCGTCCCCCTCGGGGTCGTCGCGCCCCTCGGCGTAGGCGCGTCTAGCCTCCTCGAACTGCCTGCCCGCCTTCCGGAGCTTCTGGCGGATGAGCCGTTCGAACCGGTCGTCCATGCCCGCCCGTTTCGGCGCGGCGGATATATGTCCGTTGGCGGTCCGGAGCCGGAAGACCGCGCGAGGGCCGTCGCCCCCGGGAACCTCGGCGTGGCACCCGCCGCCCCCGGGAAACCTTGATGGGACGCCCGAGCGATCGGTCGCGTATGTCCGACGACTGCGTCTTCTGTTCGATCGTCGCCGGCGACATCCCGGCGCGAACGGTGTACGAGACCGACTCGGTGCTGGCGTTCCTGGACGCGAACCCCCTCGCTCGCGGGCACACGCTCGTGATCCCCAAGTCGCACGCGCAGCACGTCGGTGACCTCGACGCCGCCCTCGCGGGCGACCTGTTCGACGCGGTCGCGTCGCTGACGCCGAAGATCCAGGACGCGGTCGACGCCGACGGCGCGAACGTCGGCGTCAACGACGGCGAGGCGGCCGGCCAGGAGGTCCCGCACGTCCACGCCCACGTGGTGCCGCGGTTCGAGGGGGACGGCGGCGCGCCGATCCACGCGGTGGCAGGCGAGCGGCCCGACCTCTCGGACGACGAACTCGACGACGTCGCGGACGAGGTCGCGGCCGCGATCGACAGGTAGGAGACGCGACGGAGCCGCGACCGCGCCGCCGCTCGGCTTCGCTCTTTTTAACAATCGGCTCCGGCGAGACCGAGACATGCAGGCGACGACGCTCGCGCTCGTCGGGGCGACCGGGGGCGCGGGAACGACGCGGACCGCGGTCGAACTGGCGGCGATGGGCGCGCGCGACGGCGACGACGTCGCGGTCGTCGACGCCGCGTTCACGACCCAGGGCCTTTCAGAGTACGTGGCCGGCCGGATCGATCCGGACCTCACCGCGCTCCTCACGGACGACCCGGACGCGGCGCTGTCGGCGGCGGCGTACCCTCTCGCCGGGACCGGCGGGGACGCCGAGTGGTCCGGATCCGGCACCGCCGGGAGCAGAGGCGACGGGAGCGAGGGCGACGCGCCGGACCTCTCGGGACGCGTCGACGCGATACCCGCGAGGTCGCCGTTCGAGCGCGTCGCGCGGGCGAAGACCGCGGAGGCCGCCCGGAAGTTGGAGCGGCGGATCGACGAGGCGGCGACGACGTACGACGCGGTGGTCGTCGACGCCGCGCCGGTCGGCTCGAACGAGGCGGTCGCGGCCGCGACGAGCGTCGACCGCGCGGTCGCGGTCAGGCCGGCGACGGCCCACGGGCGCGATGCCGCCCAGCGACTCCGCGGGCGGATCGCCGATGTCGGCGGGAGCCTCGACGCGACGCTCGCGGTCGAGCGCCCCGGTTCCGGCGGCGACGGAGGCGACGACGACCCCGACGACGGCGACGCCGGCGTCGTCCGCGTGCCGGCGACGGACCCCGCGGTGGGGGCCGCGCCGACCGCGGCGGGCGAGGACGGCGCGTACGCGCGGGCGATGGCGGCCGCCTACGAGACCGCGTTCGACGCGTCTCTCGGCGTGGAGTTCCCGGAGAAAGGACTGATCGACCGGTTCACACCCTGAAGCGGGCGACCCTCAGCGGAGCCCGTCGGTGGAGCCGAGCGCGTCGCCGAGGGGGTCGTCGGCGCCGAGTCCGTCACCGAGCGGGGCCGACCCCGCGACCTGCGCGTCGACCGCCTCCGCGACCGCGTCGATCGGGTCGTGCGTCTCGACGTAGGTCGCCAGCGCGAAGTCCGCCTCGTCGCCGCCGGCGAGTTCGACGGCGTCGCTGCGGGCGGTCCGGCCCGCGAGCCAGTCCCGGACGACGTCGCGGCCGGTCGGGGAGACCGGACAGACGCCCGCGACGCCGCACCGGTGGAGCGTCTTCGCGGCCGTCATCGGTGAGACGCCCGCCTCGCGGGCCGCGTCTCCGACGCTCCGGCCGGCTGTGTAGGCGTCGACGAGCGTGGCGGTCGCCTCTGGCGTACACGGGAGCGACTCGGCGTGCTCAGACAGGCGGTCGACGAGCGGCGTCTCCGTGTCGTCCGCGAGGGCGACCCCCCGATCGCGCTGGCGGGACGTCACCTCGACCCCGGCCGCGATCTCCGACAGCGTCATGCGAGTCGATGGCTCGGGCGGAGGGTTAAAACCACCGTACTGCGTCGGGGTGAGCCGCCGAACCACCGACCGATAACCGGTCGGTTCGAGCGCCGCGATCGGTGCGATCGACCCCCGATTCGCCCGGGTTTAAGTAAGGCATCGGGCCGGAGTTCGACGTGTGATGAGTGAGGCACGCTCGACTCGAACCCGCACGCCCCGCACCGAGACCGACGACGTCGCGACCGCCGACCGCGCCGCGGCCGCGGAGCAGGTCCCGGCAGATGACGAGACCGAAACGACCGAAGAGACCGGCGACCACGAGACCTGCCCGGAGTGCGGCGGTCGCACGCGCGTCGAGAGCGCGGAGCGCGTCTGTGCCGACTGCGGGCTGGTCGTCGAGGCCGATCGGATCGACCACGGGCCGGAGTGGCGGTCGTTCGACGACGACGACACGGACCCCAAACGCACCGGCGCGCCGCTGACGCGCTCCCGCCACGACCGCGGCCTCTCGACGGAGATCGGGCGGTCGACGAAGGTGAAGGGCCGCAAGCGCCGGCGGCTCGCCCGGATGCGGACCCAGCACAACCGCGCGCAGATCTCGACGAAGCGCGACCGCAACAAGGTGTACGCCTACACCGAGATCCGGCGGCTCACCGGCGTCATGGGGCTGCCGGACAGCGTGCGCGACGCCGCCTGCGCGCTGTTCGACTCCGCGCAGGACGAGAGCCTGCTGCGCGGGCGCTCGCTGGAGGGCTTCGCGGCCGCCTGCGTCTACGTCGCCTGCCGGACCGCCGACGTCGCCCGCACCGTCGGGGAGGTGTGCGCCGAGGCGAAGGCGACGGAAGACGAGCATCAGGCCGCCTTCGACGCGATGAACCGCGAACTCGGCCTCCCGATCGCGCCGAGCGGCCCGGCGGAGTACCTCCCGCGGTTCGCCAGCGACCTCGGCTGCGACCCCGCCGTCGAGCGCCGCGCGGGAGAGCTGGCCGAGCGCGCCGTCGAGGAGGGGATCGCCAACGGCCGCAACCCGGTCGGCGTCGCCGCCGCCTGCCTCTACACCGCGGCCCGCGAACTGGACGCGGAGTACACCCAGCAGGAGGCCGCCGACGTGGCCGACGTGACGCCGGTGACCGTCCGGCGGACGTACGTCGACCTGACCGAGGAGTAAGTCGGAGAAACACCGACGGGAGACCCGTCGGCCGTGACGGTCCGCCGGGCGGGCCGGGCGGCGTCAGCGGGGGCCGACCGCCGCGGGAGGGAGCCGGCGGCTGATAGCGGACAGGCGGAGCGGAGGGCAGGGAGGGCGCCCCGACCGCCCGGCAGGCGTCACGCATCTCAATCGAGGTGCGGGGGATAATTCTACGTTAGCCGTCGATAGTACGGACAGACCGAACAATGTGGGCCGGTCGGACGAGTCGCGGCGTGCGTGCCGACCGGTCACGACTCGTCTATCTTGTGTTTGAACGCGAAGAAGACGCGGCGACCGGTCTCCGTGATCCGGACGGTGTCGGAGCGCCCGATGTCCTCCAGTTCGACGTAGCCGCGCTCGCGCAGCGGCGAGAGCACGTGCGTCTCTAGGGCGCGGTACTTCGCCGTCCGGCTCTCGCCCGCCTCGCGGAGGAACGTGAGGTCGCGCTCGCGCGCCCACTCGATCAGGTTCCACTTGTCCGTGGTCAGGTTCCCCTCGGCGCGCTCGTGGAGCCGACCGAGCACCGCGACTTGGTCGGTCGTCGGGGCGTCCATCGGGTAGATCGGGAGGTCGACGGTGCGCTGGACGCCCTCGGTGAGCGGCTCCTCGCGCGGGTCGTGGCGGTGGCGCTCCGGCTCGACGCTGTAGGGCCGCGCGCCGACGATCATACAGGCCATCGCGACGCCGACCGCGGCGATCCGCGGCCCCGTCGAGACGTTCCCGAAGAGCCGGTCGCCGTCCTCCGCACCGGACTGGTGGCGGGCCGCGACGGTCGTCGTCACACCGAGCACGTCGTACACGTCCGCGAGCGAGACGGGGATCGGACGGACCGCGGCGAACTCCGCGATGGCCGTCCACGCGTCGCGCTGGTAGTCGGTGAGTTCATCGGGTTCGACCCGGGTGTAACCGGGGTCCGAGGCGCTCGCCGCCTCGAAGTCCACGTCGCCGCGGGCCCCGTCGCGGTCGGGGGCGTCGACGAGCAGGTACGCGACGTCGGCGCCGTGGCGGCGGAGGGGTTCGACGATCCGGTCGCGCTCGTAGCCGAGCGGGACCACGTGGACGCGGCGTTCGGCGACGCTGGGGACCGAGGTGTCCATACGGTCGTTGTCCGCGGCAACCGGTTAAATAGCCTGCCGGAGCGCTCGGCACCGATCACGTGACGTGGGGACTCATAGCACGAAAACCGTTAAGCCCGGCTGTCGCCTACGAGCGGACATGAGCGCTGATAGGTCCGCCCTCCGGCGGGCCATCGAGCGCGGCGAGCGGGACGGCGGCGCCATCGAGTTCAAGGAGCGACTGACGCGCGAGGTCCACCTGGCCGACGGGCGCATGGAGTCGCTCGTGGCGCAGCTCCGCCACCGCGTCCTCTCCGGCGACGGCGAGGCGACCTACGTCCTCGGTGTCACCGACGACGGGGGGCTCGCCGGCGTCGACCCCGAGGCCTTCTCGGAGACGATGGACGTGCTGTCGCTTTTAGCCGACGAGGCGGACGCCCACATCGCCGACGTCGAGACGTGGAGCGCCGGCTCCGGCGGCGACGCCGACGACGCGGGGCTCGTCGGGCTCGCGACGCTGCGGGACGGTGGCGTTTTCGAGGCCGACGAGGACCACCTCGTCGTCGGCACCGCCGGCCACGTCGACCACGGGAAGTCAACGCTCGTCGGCACGCTCGTCACCGGACGCGCCGACGACGGGCAGGGCGGCACGCGCGGCTTCCTCGACGTCCAACCGCACGAGGTCGAGCGCGGCCTCTCGGCGGACCTCTCGTACGCGGTGTACGGCTTCGTCGACGACGCCGACGAGCCGGTCCGCATGGACAACCCCCACCGCAAGGCCGACCGCGCCGGGGTCGTCGAGGAGGCGGACCGGCTCGTCTCATTCGTCGACACCGTCGGCCACGAGCCGTGGCTCCGGACGACGATCCGCGGGCTGGTCGGCCAGAAGCTCGACTACGGACTCCTCGTCGTCGCCGCCGACGACGGCCCGACGAAGACGACCCGCGAGCACCTCGGGATCCTCCTCGCCACCGAGCTCCCGACCGTCGTCGCGATCACGAAGGCGGACGCCGTGAGCGACGACCGGCTCGCCGACGTCGAGCGCGAGGTCGAGTCGATGCTCCGGGACGCTGGCCAGACGCCGCTCCTCATCGACCGCCACGGGGTCGACACCGCGGTCGCGGAGGTCGGCGACGGGGTCGTCCCCCTGCTGCGAACCAGCGCGGTGACGAAAGAGGGGATCGAGACGCTCGACCGCCTGTTCGAGCGCCTCCCGAAGCGCGCGACGCCCGACCGCGAGACGTTCCGGCTGTACGTCGACCGCAGCTACAAGGTGACGGGCGTGGGCGCCGTTGCCTCCGGGACGGTGAACTCGGGGACCGTCGAGAGCGGCGACGAACTCCTGCTCGGGCCCATGCCAGACGGCTCCTTCCGCGAGGTGGAGGTGCGGTCGATTGAGATGCACTACCACCGGGTTGATAAGGCGACCGCGGGCCGGATCGTCGGCATCGCGCTGAAAGGCGTCGACGAGTCGGAGATCCAGCGCGGGATGGCGCTGGTTCCCCGCGGGAGCGAACCGGAGCCGGTCCGCGAGTTCGACGCCGAGGTGATGGTGTTGAACCACCCGACCCGGATTCAGGAGGGGTACGAGCCGGTGGTCCACCTCGAAACCCTGTCCGAGGCGGCCGCGTTCTTCCCGGAGAACGGGCGACTGCTCCCGGGCGACACGGGCCGGGCGCGCGTTCGGTTCAAGTTCCGACCGTACCTGATCGAGGAGGGACAGCGGTTCGTCTTCCGCGAGGGGTCGAGCAAGGGCGTCGGCACCGTGGTCTCGACGGGCGAACGGTGAGCGGTCAGGTGTCGGTCGGACCCGCCGCGCCGGATGCCGCCGCCCCGTCCGGCGGCGTGACGAGGGGCTCGAACTCCTCGTACCGGAACCGGCCGAGAATCTCGCCCGAGATCAGCTTGAAGTAGCTGTAGAGCGCGCCCTCGTCGAGTGCCGACTTGGTCATCCCCTCCGCCATCGTCATGTCGTACTTACAGGGGACCAGGATCGACCGCTCCGCCTCGGGATCGATCAGTTCGATGGCGACGTACATCACTCCCTCGATGGCGCTGCCGTACACGAGGTACTCGGTGAACGCCTCGTCGTCGAACGCCTCCCGGAAGTCGTCGGCGTAGTTGTTCGGGAGCACGTGCATCAGCCCGAACCGGTCGTGGGCGTTCATGTCCCTGCTCACCGTGTCGGTGTGCGGCGCCATGACGGTCGTCGTCTCCCAGCCGTCTTCGCGGCGCTCGTCGGCGAGGAGCTTCGTCTCCTCGATTGTCTGTTCCCACGCCTGAATGTGCTCGTCGCCGAGCCGCTCGCGGTTCTGAACGAACGGGTCCGTCTCGGGGGCCATGTCGTCTACGTCTGATCAGGGCAGAGAGATAACTCTTTTCGAGCCCGGTCTCACGCGACGCCGAGACCGACCTCCATGAATAACGACGCCGCGAGGGCGCCGATCCCGGCGAGGAACAGCTTGGTCGCGACTCGTACGCGGTTCGGCGGCCGCGGGAGCCGGATCCAGCGGACCGGCGGGAGCGACCGGACGACTCCCTCGAAGCGGGTCCCGCGCGCGCTTATCGTCGGCCCGTCGAGGTCCTCGACCGAGGTGGGCCACAGCCGGACCGTCGCGTATCCGATCACCACCAGCCCGGCGACGAACGCGAGCACCTTTCCCCGGACGAAGCCGCCGCCGGTCGCGATTCCGAGCGCGACCGCGGTGAACACGACGGCGACCGCGTGGAACACGGCGTACGCGACCGCGTCGGTCCACGCGCGGACGAGCGTCGAAAGCCGGCGCCGGGACGGGCTCATCGCGTCTCAGGCCCGGTCGTCGAGGACGGCGCTCGTCTCTCGGTGCGCGTCGTCGTGCCGGTGACAGTAGCTCAGGCGGCCGCTCTCGCTGACGGTGAAGTAGTCGGGCTCGACCGAGTCGGAGCCGCCCTCCGGGTCGACCCCGTCACAGACGCTCCCGAACTCCGCGTTGAGCTCGTCGATCGCGGCCTGTTCGTCGTGATCCCGCGCGGTGTCCGCGACCGCCGTGAGCACTTCCTCGACGCCGGGGGGAACGTCGAGGTCACCGAACAGCTCCTCGTACGTCTCTCCGATCGTCGCGAACCGGGTCTCCCAGCCGAGCCGCTCGCGGACCCGTTCGCGTATCGAGCGGCTCGCTCGCATTCGCTCGCGGAGGATCTCGCGGAACGAGTTGATCCCGTCCCAGATCTCGTCGTCGAGGTCCTCGTGGTCCGACGGTCGGATACGCGCCGGACAGCGCGTGCTGAACGGACAGCCGCTCGGGGGTACCGCGGGTTCGGCGGCGTCCCGTGGAGCGTGATTCGATCGCGGCGCTCGGTCGGGTCCGGCTTCGGGATCGCCGACAGTAGAGCGTGGGTGTACGGGTTCGCCGGGTCGGTGAACAGCTCCTCGGTGGGGCCGATCTCCATGATGTTACCGAGATACATCACGGCGACCCGGTCGCAGATGTGACGCACCACGGAGAGGTCGTGCGCGATGAACAGGTACGTGAGATCGAACTCCGCTTGGAGCTCTTCGAGCAGGTTGATGATCTCGGCTTGGACGGAGACGTCGAGCGCCGACACCGGCTCGTCGAGCACGATGAACTCGGGGTTGAGCGCGAGCGTGCGGGCGATCCCGACCCGCTGACGCTGTCCGCCGGAGAACTGGTGCGGGTACCGGTAGTAGTGCTCGGCCTCGAGACCGACCTGATCGAGCAGGTTCTTCACGCGCTCTCGCCGCTCGGCCGGCGTCTTCCACTCGTGGACGTCGAGCGGCTCCCGAACGATCTCGCCGATCGTCATCCGGTCGTTGAGGCTGGAGTCGGGGTCCTGGAACACCATCTGGGCGTTCTGGCGCCACTCGTACAGCTGGTCGCCTCGGAGCGTCGTGATGTCGGTGTCGTCGAAGAGGATCTGCCCGTCCGTGGCGTCTTCGAGCTGGATCAGCGTCCGGCCGAGCGTCGTCTTCCCGCAGCCGGACTCGCCGACGAGACCCAGCGTCTCGCCGCGGTGGATGTCGAAGCTGACGCCGTCGACCGCCTTCACCGGACGGTCGTCGAAGAGGCCGCCGCTGTCGTAGTACGTTTTCAGATCCCGCACCTTCACCATCGGCTCTGGTTCCGGCTCGGTCGTCTCAGTCGCCGTCGAAACCGTGTTCGAACTCATTTACTGTCACCTCGCTCCGTTCGCCCGCGATGACGGGCGATCGCCGCCTCGGTCGATTCGTCCTCCGGATAGAGGAGGCACGCCGCCGTGTGGTCGTCGGTGTCGCCGTCGATCGGCACCGGTTCGGGGTGTACCGCCTCGCACTCGTCGAACGCCTTGGGACACCGCGGCGCGAACCGGCAGTACGTCGGCTCCTCGTTCGGGGTCGGCACGCTGCCCTCGATCGTCGTGAGCTTTTCGCCGACCTGTCCGCCCGGAATGGACTCGAGCAGCCCGTTGGTGTACGGGTGTTTCGGGTCCGCGAACAGCGGTTCGACGGGGGCGGACTCGACGATTTCACCGGCGTACATCACGTTCACCCGGTCGGAGACGTCGGCTATCACGCCCATGTCGTGGGTGATGAACATCACCGCGACGTCGCGGGTCTCCTGAATGTCAGCTATCAGGTCGAGGATCTGCGCCTGTATCGTCACGTCGAGCGCGGTCGTCGGCTCGTCGCAGATCAGCATGTCCGGCTCGCAGGCGAGCGCCATCGCGATCACGGCGCGCTGGCGCATCCCGCCGGAGAACTGGTGGGGGTACTCGTTGACCCGACGCCGGGCGTCGGGGATCCCCACCGCTTCGAGGAGGTCGGCCGCCTCCTGGGTGGCCTCCTGACCCGTGATACCCTGATGGAGCCGGAGCGCCTCCTTGATCTGGTTGCCGACCGTGTACACCGGATTGAGGCTCGTGAGCGGGTCCTGAAACACCATCGAGATGCGGCCGCCCCGCATCTTCCGTTGGACCTCGCCCGAGACGCGCGTGAGCTCGACGAAGCCGCGGCGGATGGCACTCGGGTCGTCCGGATCGCCCTCCAGAACGAACACGCAGTCGTCGCCGTCCGTGAGGCCGACCTCGTCGCCGTAGCCGGCGGCGAGGACGTCGACCAATGGGACGTCCTCGGGAGCGGCGTACCCGAACTCCCGCGGCGTCGCGTCCGTCCGGTCGAACACCGCGTCCGGGTCGTACCTCGCCGCGAGGTCGTCGACGGCGACCGTCCGCCCCGGGTACTCGCCGGCGAACTCCCGGACGGTCGCGACGTCGCGGTACCGGACGCTGCTCCCCTCCAGCACGCGGCCGGGCGACTCGATCAGCCCCATCAGCGACCGCGCGGTGACGCTTTTACCGCTGCCGGACTCGCCGACGATACCGACCGTCTCGCCGGGGTTGATCGTGAAGCTGATCTCGTCGACCGCGCGGATCGTCTCCTTGTCGGTGAAGAAGGTCGTCTGGAGGTTTCGGACGTCGATGAGCGGATCGCCGTCTCCCTCCGCACCCGCGGCGGTCGACCCGGACGTGCCGGTCGGGCCGGAGCGCTCGTCGGTCGGCATCAGGCACCACCTCCGGTGGTCGCCGCCTCGCTCTCGTCGACGTCGGCCTCCGGATCGATCGCGTCACGGAGGGCGTCACCGAGGGCGTTGAACGCGACGACGACGAGGACGATCGCGATCCCGGGCACGGTGGCGACGTGCCACGAGGAGGTCGCGACGTACGACTGCCCGCCGTTGATGAGGCGTCCCCACTCCGGCGTCGGCGGGTTGATCCCCAGCCCGAGGAACGTCAGGGCGGCCGTCGAGATGATCACCCCGCCGATGAGCAGCGACGCGTAGATCAGGATGTAGCCGGCGATGTACGGAGCCATGTGCTTCCGCATCGTCCGCAGGGGCGTCTGTCCGTAGCTCTTGGCGGCGTCGACCCACTCCTGTTCCGAGACCTGAAGCGACGGGCCGCGGATCGCGCGCCACATGCCGGGCCAGTACGCGAACGCGAAGATCAACGCCAGCAGTAGTCCGCCGTCTAGCGGCTGTGCGATCGGGTGATTGGCGTCTTGGAAGATGACCGAGACGAGCATGACTAAGAGCAGCGCCGGGATCGCCTGTATGGTGTCGCTCGCCACGACCGACGCGATGTCGGTGATCCCCTTGTAATACGCGGAGAGGAGGGAGAGCACGACCGCGATCAGCGCGCCGA
This sequence comes from Halorubrum sp. 2020YC2, assembly GCF_018623055.1. Lineage (NCBI taxonomy): Archaea > Methanobacteriati > Methanobacteriota > Halobacteria > Halobacteriales > Haloferacaceae > Halorubrum > Halorubrum sp. 2020YC2. The sequence continues at coordinate 2,810,254 of NZ_CP076019.1, read as the reverse complement.
TGCCGATCGCCGTGGCCCCGATTGTCAGCGACGTTCGGGCCCCGTACGAGAGGTGTGTCATCATGTCTTGCCCCCGGTTGGTGGTGCCGAGCGGCGCCCACCTCCCGTAGTCGTCGTAGCTCAGCGGACCGACGGTGGTCTGCCCGTCCGAGCGGCTTTCGAGGTTCGCGAACACGTGGTTAACCTCCGTCACCTCGCCGTCTTCGCTCAGGTACTCGAAGGTGTTCGCGTTCGGCTCGTAGATGTTGTGCTCCGCCTCGACCGGGCTGACCGCGGGCGCCCACAGCGCCAGCACGACGAAGAGGAACACGATGGCGAACCCGAACAGCCCCCAGTAGTTGTTCCGGAAGCGCCGGATCGTGTCGTCCGTCGGCGTCCAGTCCGCGCTGCGGTAGTGAGTTCGGTACGTCTCGAAGCCGCGCCACAGCCACGCGAGGACCGTCAGCGCGTACGCGAAGACGAGACCGGTGCGAATCGCCCACGCGACCGCGGGCGAGAGACCGAGGAACGTGTCGTCCCAGCCGCCGCCGGGGAGGCGATGACCCGTGTTCGGGATCAGCTCACGGCTCGTGAGAGACGGCAGGGTCGTCGAGAGCGTCTCGACGCCGCCGGTGACCGCAGCGACGAACGCTGAGAACGCACCGCCGACCGGGGTGTACGCGATCAGCGCGCCGACCGCGACGAGCGCGAACGTCAGCTCCGCCCGCTTCGCCCAGCGGTGGCCGCGGCGCGTCAGGTCCAGTCCGAGGACGTCGACCGCCCTGTCCGGCACGTACTCGGAGAACGGGACCACGAGCGCGAAGGCGAGCGCGACCGCGACGAGCGCCGTCACGACCCCGCCGGCGATCGGGCCCAGCGTTCCGGAGACGTTGCCGCCGATCGATGCGGGGGTCATCGCCACCACGTTGACGACGAAGCCGACGACGCCGAACAGCGTGCTCACGCCGGCGAACACGCGGCCGATCTCGAGCAAGAGCAACAGTCCGAAAACGCCGAACCACACCAGCGCCGGCCGCGGATTCCGACGGAGCCGATCGCTGAACGGTCTGTTCTCGCGGTCCGGGTCGTCGAGGCCGTCGTCGATCTGTGTCGTGCTCATTGGTCGTACCCCACACGCGGGTCAATAATCGTGTACAGGAAGTCCTGAAGGATGTTCAAAAACAGGATGATCAGAGTGAAGATGAAAAGCAGCGCCCCCGCCATCGGGATGTCGCCGCTCGTCAGCGACTGGAAGAAGATCCGACCGAGTCCGTTGATGTTGAAGATCTGCTCGACGATCACGGAGCCGCCGATGAGGAGGAACGCCTCGCTCGTGATGACCGGGAGGAGCGGAATCAGGGCGTTCCGGAAGATGTGTTTCCAGACGATCACGCGTTCGCTCAACCCCTTCGCACGCGCCGTCTCGACGAAGTTCGCGTTGACCGTCTCGAGCATCGCCGTCCGACCGATCCGGAGCTCTGCGGCCATCGACGCCGACCCGAGGATGAGCGCGGGGGGTAAGATTAGCTTGATGTCGATCGCGAGCGCCGTCCAGTCGGAGATGTACGGCACCGGGAAAAACAGTATGTCGGTCGTCGAGAACCACGTGAGATTCGGTGTCCCGGTGATGCTGAGGTTCCGCGTCAGGAAGTCGGGACCGAGCGAGTACCAGTCGAACCCGAACGGACCGCCCCCGTTTCGGGTCTGGCGGAGCGTCGCCAGCGCGATGACGGACAGCCAGAAGTTCGGGAGCGCCTGCCAGAGGATCCCGCCGAGCGAGGCGGTGTAGTCGCCCAGCGAGTTCGGGTTGAGCCCGGCGTAGAAGCCGAGTGGGATCCCGATGAAGAGCGGCAACAGGATCGCCCAGAACCCGAGCCAGAGGGTCGCCGGGGCCGCGTTGAGCACGATCTCGGTTATCGGACGGCCGGCCTGGACGACCCACGACTGGCCGAGATCGAACGTCAGGAAGCTAGTGATGAAGTCCACGTACTGCTCCCAGAGCGGGTCGTCGAGACCCAGGCGCTCGCGGATCGCCTGTCTGTCGCCGCCGGTCGCCTGTGGGCCGAGCCGGGCCGCGACCGGGTCGATCGGTCCCAGCCGGAGCATGACGAACAGGAAGCTCAACACCAGAAACAGCACAGGGACCGTGAGCAGCAGTCGTTTGACGAAGTACTCCCAGCGACTCATGGGGTGAAACGTATTCGGTGGGGTATGGTGGGCATACGTCGAGTCAGTATCGGAGGGGAAGCCGGTTGTCTAACTAAATCCTTCGATAAGGGGACGGGACCGACCGTTACTCGGCTTCTTCCTCGAGGTTCGTCTGCCAGTCGAGGTAGAACCCGTTGGTCTCGCCCGGCATCGTCGAGGTGTCGGTGTTGCGCGGCTCGAGCTGGAACATGCCGTACGGGACGGCGGGCCAGCTCCAGATCCATCCGAGCGAGTACATCTGTAGGTCACCGTCCTCGCCGCGGCTCTGGAGCGTCGAGAACTGCGACGTCTCCAGCGACAGGTCGAGTCCGGTGCCGGACAGCAGGTCGCGGACGAGCTCCCCTGCGGTCTGGAACACCTCGCTCTCGTAGGTGGTGAGCGTCATCTCGAACGGGCTGTCCTGCGTGTAGTCCGCCTCGCTGAGAACCGTCTGCGCGCCCTGCGAGTCGTTCTCGCCGAGGCTGTACGGGTAGTCGTCGAGGAACGACTGGTACCCGTCCTGCCCGGTGGGCCAGATCGCCGGCGGGAGGAAGCTGTACGCCGGCGTACCGCGGCCCGCGAACACCTGCTGGACGATCTGTTCCTTGTTGAGGGCGTACGCGACCGCCTGTCGGGCCGCCCGCGGCGTGTTCGAGATGTTGAACCCGAAGTAGTACGTACTGATCTCCGAGACCCCGAGGTAGTTCACCTCCTCTTCGAGGTCGCCGGCCGGACCGTACGTCCCGACCTCGCGGCCGCGGTCGTCGGTCTCGGCGCTGATCGCGTCCTGCTCGTAGGCGAACGTCGGGATCTCGAACCGGTCGGCGTTCTGTTCGAGCGCGTACGTCCACCGGGCCTGGTCGTCCTCGATGATCTCCCAGTTGACGGCCTCGACGCTCGCGGTCTCGCCCCAGTAGTCGTCGTTGCGGACGACGCTGACGTCCTCGTCGACGTTGAACTCGTCGAGCTCGAACGGACCGGTCCCGTTCGCCACGTTAGTGATGAACTCGTCGTGCGAGACCTCGCCGTCGTACCCCTCGATATCTCCGACGTACCCCTCGGGAAGCACCGCGAAGCTGCTGTACGCGATGATGTCGAGCACGTCCGGGTTCGGGCCGGAGAGCTGGATCTCTAGGGTCTGATCGTCGACGACCTCGATCGCGAGCGAGTCGGGCACCGGGTCGCCCTCGTCGTCCGTCTCGACCTCGATCCCGAGCCCGGTGGGCTGGTTGAGGGTGAAGGTCGCGCGCTCGGAGTTACCCGACTCGACGGTGCGCCGCCAGGAGTACTTCACGTCCTGTGCGGTCACGGTCTCTCCCCCGTGGAACTGGACGTCCTCTTTGAGCGTGAACGTCCACGTGGTCCCGTCCTCGGAGACCTCGTACTCCTCCAGCAGCTGGTTTTCGATTTCGGGAACCCCGTTCGGGAACGCGGTGAGGTTCTCGTAGATCTGGGTGATGACGATCGACGACGCCGTGTCGGTCGACATGATCGGGTCCAGCTCGTCGAAGGTGCTGTTGATGAGGTTGAGGCTGTCCTTCCCCTCGACCTCCGTCGTGTTGAGCTGCTGCCAGTGTTTACCGAGCGCGCCGGTCAGCGGGACGTCGACGTAGTCGTACCAGAACAGCTCGGTGAGGCCGTGGTACAGCGGGAGGAGGGCCATGTCGTCGCGGACCGCCTCCTCCATCTCGACGTACGCCTCCTGACGGAGCTCCTCGTCTTCCGGAAGCGGGTTGTTCACCGCACGCCCCCACGCGGCCTGTGCCTGGTCGGCGAAGGTAGGGCCGCTGTCGCCACCGTCCTCGCCGTCGCCGCCATCCTCGCCGTCACCGCCGTCTTCGCCGTCCTCGCCGTCACCGCCGTCGGAGGACCCTTGATCGCCAGAACAGCCGGCGAGAGTCACCGCGGCGCCGCCGCCGAGGAGACTGAGCAGCTTGCGTCGCTTCGTACTTCCGACCGATTCGTCGTTTGCTGGATCGGACATGTAGTGTCAATTCAGATAGCCAATACTAAAATCTTCCTCCATGTTCCCGGCCACTTGCGGAATAATTTGACACGAAGCGGGCGTCCAAAATGGGCGAAGCCCGGTGGGGCCGCGGGTAGCTCAGCCGTCGAGCACCTCGACCAACTCCATCAGGGGGTAGCCGTCCGCCATCGCCATCCGGGTACGGACGGTGACGCCCTCGTGCTCGATCCGCATCTCGACGTCCATCAGCGAGCCGGTGAGTTCGGTGTAGCCGTTCTCGTGGTCGATGTCGTCCGCGACGCGGTCGTTGTGGATCGTCACGTCGACCGCCTCGCAGTGCGGCTGGTTCTCTATCGCCTCCGCCATCGCGGTCTCCAGGCTCCGCGTGCTCGACGGGCTGACCGGCGTGCCGGCGAACTGATGATACAGCGAGCCGAACTTGATCCCCGCCTCGAAGCACGCCTGCTGGGCGTCGGTTGCCATGCCGGAACGCGGCCGCCGGCGGGCAAGAAGCTTCTGGCGCGGGCGAGCCGGGAACCGAAGGCGTTTGGTGCGGCGGCCGGAACGGACCGGTATGAACCAGCTCCGCGTCAGCGGCGGGCGAGTGCTCCGACCCGACGGTCGGGTCGAGCGGGCGGACGTCGCGGCCGACCGAGACGAGGGGACGATCCGGGCCGTCGGGGCACCGAGCGACGTCGACGACGCGGTCGGCGGGGCGGCCGACGAGACGCTCGACGCGACGGGGTCGCTCGTGATCCCCGGGCTCGTCAACGCGCACACGCACGTCGCGATGACGCTCCTCCGCGGCTACGCCGACGACAAGCCGCTCGACCCGTGGCTCCGAGAGGACATCTGGCCGGCGGAGGCCGAACTGACGCCCGATGATATCGAGGCGGGCGCCGAGCTCGGCGTCTTGGAGATGATCCGGTCGGGGACGACCGCGTTCGCGGACATGTACTTCGCGATGGACCGAGTGGCCGAGGCCGTCGACCGCGCGGGGCTGCGCGCTCGGCTCGGCCACGGCGCCGTGACCGTGGGCAAAGGCGACGCGGACGCCCGCGCGGACGTCGAGGAGAGCGTCGCGGTCGCCCGCGAACTCGACGGCGCCGCTGACGGCCGGATCCGCACCGCGTTCATGCCGCACTCGCTGACGACGGTCGGGGAGGAGTACCTCCGCGAAGGGGTCGCGCAGGCGCGAGAGGCGGGCGTTCCGGTCCACCTCCACGCGAACGAGACGACCGACGAGGTCGGCCCGATCGTCGACGAGCGCGGGGAGCGACCGATCGCGTACGCCGAGGACCTCGACGCGCTCGGCCCGGACGACTTCTTCGCGCACGGCGTCCACGTCGACGGCTCCGAGGTCGACCGCCTCGCGGAGGCGGGGACCGCGATCGTTCACTGCCCGGCCTCGAACATGAAGCTCGCGAGCGGGATGGCCCCGGTCCGGCGCCTCCGCGAGGCGGGCGTGACCGTCGCGCTCGGCACCGACGGCGCGGCCTCGAACAACGACCTCGACGTGTTCGACGAGATGCGCGACGCCGCGATGCTCGGGAAGCTGGCCGCGGACGACGCGAGCGCGGTCCCCGCGGCGGCCGTCGTGGAGATGGCGACGGCCGGCGGCGCGGACGCCCTGAACCTCCCCGGCGGTCGGATCGAGGAAGGCGCGGCCGCCGACCTCGCCGTCGTCGACCTCGACGCGCCGCACCTCACCCCGGTCCACGACCCCGTTTCCCATCTCGCGTACGCGGCCCGCGGGAGCGACGTGCGCCACACGGTCTGTGACGGCGAAGTCCTCATGCGCGACTGCGAGGTCCTGACGCTCGACGCGGAGGCGGTCAAGGAGCGCGCCGCGGGCGCCGCGAGCGACCTCGTCGAGCGGGTCGAATCGGCGTAGCGCGCAGCGCGACCGCGACCGAACGCGACGCGCAAAGCCGACCCACGTGGCAGTATTTAAATAGAGCAGCTGAGTTTGACGTACTTCTTATGAATGAACCGCGGTGGCGCGTGCCGGTGAGCGGCCGCAGGCCGCGAACCGCACGCGCGAGGGACGCGGCGAACGCGAGCGGCGAAGCCGCGAGCCGTGAGCCGCGAGGCTGGGGAGGCGTGAGGTGCGGTCCCGCGAGCGACCGGCGGGAGCGAGCGGGAGCACGGAAGTCGCAGCCCGCGCAGCGAACGGAGTGAGCGAGCAGGAACGTCTTCCGACGGTTGCTGTGCGGGGCGGGGTGGGACTGAAAGGGGCAGTCGCCGGCGGCGAAGCCGCCGGCTGTCACCGGGCGAAGCCCGGTTGCCAGAGGGACGGAGTCCCTCGCTGCCCGTGGCGCGTAGCGCCACGCTGCCGCGAGGGCGACGTAGGCGACGTAAGCACTGGAACGAGGGAGCGAACGCAGTGAGCGACTGAGTGAAGCGCGCAGCGAGAGTACGTCGCCCTCGCGGCTGGGGCTTTGGAGGTGTTCTCCGTCGATCCGTCATCGTCTATTTATAAATGAGCGACTGGAGCTTCGGTAGTGGGTGCTTCGCCAGCGACCCGAACGTACACCACGTATCGCGCGCGAGTGAGGTTCGACCCGAAACCGGGGGCGAATCGGGGGCCGATAACCGGCGAAACCCCCACCGAACCTCCGATCTCCCAAAAGAAACGCCTCAGCGCCGTTAACCCGATAACAAACCGAATTAAACCGCCTTAACCGAGTCGCCTTTTTATACGGTAACGGGGATTGGACCCGAGTGGACATGAGCGAACGCACGACAGCCATCCTACTGATCGCGGTCGTCGCGCTCGGCGCGATGACCGGCGTCGCGGCCGCCGACGGCCACCTCGAAGTGGCCGTCGACGAGGACGCGGACGGGACATCGACGGTCACGGTGACCGATAACGGAACCGCGGTCGAGAACGCCACGGTCGACGTGAGCGTGGTCGACGCGGAGAACGAGTCGTACGCGGGAGCGGGCGAGTACGAGACGGACGCCAACGGCACCGTCGACCTCGAAGCGCCCGAGGAGGACGTGACCGTCGAGGTCGCGGCCGCCGGTAACGACACCGCCGCGACGACGGTCGACCTCGAAGCGCCCGACGGGCTCGAACTCGACGTCGACGACACCGACGGCGAGCCGGTCGTCACGGTGACGAACGACGACGAGCCGGTCGAGAACGCGTCGGTGAACGTGACGACCGCCGACGAGAACGCCACCTACGCCGGCGAGGGCGAGTACGAGACCGACGCGAACGGCACCGTCGGCCTCCCCGCCGCCGAGGAGGACGTGACCGTCGAGGTCACCGCGGAGTACGAGAACGAGAGCGTCTCCGAGACGGCCGAGTTCGAAGCGCCCGACGGGCTCGAACTCGACGTCGACGACACCGACGAGGAACCAACGGTGACGGTGACCGACGACGACGAGCCGCTCGGGAACGCGACCGTCGACGTCGCCCTCGCGGACGACGCCGACGAGAACGCGTCGTACGCGGGGACGGGCGAGTACGAGACGGACGAGAACGGCACCGTCGACCTGCCCGCCGCCGAGGAGGACGTCTCGGTCGACGTGACCGCGAGCGACGGCGACCGGAGCGCCTCGACGACCGTCGAGCTGACGGCCGACGGGGAGGAGGAGGCGGTCGAGGAGACGCCGTTCGGCCAGCTGATGCGCGACTTCATCGAGGACATCAGCGACCGCGAGGGCGGCATCGGCGCGGCCGTCTCCGACTTCGCGACGGAGAACAACCCCGGTAACGCCCCCGACCACGCGGGCGGTCCCGGCGACGCGGACGGCAACGAGACCGACGAGAACGAGAGCGCGCCGGGGAACGCCCCCGACCACGCGGGCCCCGATAGCGACAACGAGAGCGGCGAGGGCGGCCCGCCGGCCCACGCCGGCCCGGGCGGCGACGACGCGGACGAGGAAGACGACGCAGACGAGGATGACGCCGAAGAAGACGACGCGGAGGAGAGCGAATCCGAGGAAGACGAAGAGGATGAGGAAGACGACGAGGATGACGAGGACGACGGCGAGAGCGGCCCGCCGGACCACGCGGGCGGTCCCGGCGGTAACTGACGGTCCGGTCCGCAGTTCGGTTCGGTGACGCGAGCGACGGTCGCTGACGACCGAATTTCCCTTTTCGGTGCGCACTCCGGTGTCGGCAGGGTTTAGTGCGCCGTGAGCGAACCAAGTGGTATGAGCGAAACCGCGTACCCGCCGGTGTCACAGCACCTCTCGGACGTCGAGGCGGCCCGAGAGGAGGGGCGCCGGAAGATGGACTGGGCGCTCCAGCACATGCCGATACTGAACGCGCTCCGCGAGGAGTTCGCCGAGGAGCAGCCGCTCGAAGGCGAGACGATCGCGATGGCGATGCACGTCGAGGCGAAGACGGCGAACCTCGTCGAGCTGCTCGCGGAGGGCGGCGCCGAGGTCGCGATCACCGGCTGTAACCCGCTCTCGACGCACGACGACGTGTCGGCCGCGCTCGACGCGCACGAGTCGATCACCTCCTACGCCGTCCGCGGCGTCGACGACGAGGAGTACTACGACGCGATGCACGCCTGTATCGCCCACGAGCCGACCATCACCGTCGACGACGGGATGGACATGGTGAAGCTCGTCCACGAGGAGTACCCCGACCTGATCGACTCCGTCGTCGGCGGCGCCGAGGAGACGACCACGGGCGTCGACCGCCTGCGCGCGATGGACGCCGACGGCGAGCTCGACTACCCCGTCTTCGCCGTGAACGACACGCCGATGAAACAGCTGTTCGACAACGTCCACGGGACGGGCGAGTCGTCGCTCGCGACCATCGCGATGACGACGAACCTCTCGTGGGCCGGCAAGAACGTCGTCGTCGGCGGGTACGGCCAGTGCGGGAAGGGCGTCGCCAAGAAGGCGTCCGGGCAGAACGCGAACGTCATCGTCTGCGAGGTCGACCCCCGCAAGGCGCTCGAAGCGCACATGGAGGGGTACGAGGTGCTCCCCATGACAGAGGCAGCGAAGAAGGGCGACGTGTTCATCACGACGACGGGTAACCGCGACGTGATCACCCGCGAGCACTTCGAGGAGATGGACGACGGCGTCCTCCTCGCGAACGCCGGCCACTTCGACGTGGAGGTGAACCTCGACCACCTCGACGATCTCGCCGTGGACCGCTACGAGGTCCGCGACGGCGTCGAGGGGTTCGAGATGCCCGACGGCCGGGTCCTGAACGTGATCGCCGAAGGGCGGCTCGTCAACCTCGCCGCCCCCATCGCCCTCGGCCACCCGGTCGAGGTGATGGACCAGAGCTTCGGCGTTCAGGCGGTCGTCGTCCGCGAACTGGCCGCCAACGGCGACGCGTACGACGCCGGCGTCCACGACGTGCCCGACGAGCTCGACCGCGAGGTCGCGGACATCAAGCTGGCCGCCGAGGGCGTCGAGTACGACGACCTCACCGACGAGCAGCGCAAGTACATGGGTAGCTGGGAACACGGGACGTAGACGGGCAGCGTCGGTTCCTGAAAAAAGCCTTTGTGAGCAGCATACGACCGTATACACATGTCGAAGAGCATCCGTCTCTCCGAGGAGGCCTACGAGCGGCTCGCCGCTCACAAGCGAGACGACGAGACGTTCTCCGACGTCGTTCTCCGGCTCGCCGGCGAGCGATCGCTGCTGGAACTCGCGGGGGTCCTGAGCGACGAGGAGGCCGATGCGCTCCGAGAAGCCGTCGAGGAACGACGTGATCGACGCGCCGCCGAGCTAGAGGACACCGCCGACCGGCTTCGGGAGGCGTAGCGTGCTGCTGGACACGTCGTTTCTCATCGACCTGATGAACGGAGACGGGGACGCCGTCGAGAAAGCTCGGGAGTTGGAAACGGAACTGGTCCGGCAGCGCATCTCCTCGGTGACGCTGTTCGAACTGTACTGCGGTATCGCCCGAGCGACCGAGTCAGAGAGCGAGCGTCAAAAGGTCGAAGACATCCTCGCCTCGAAGCCGATCCACCCGGCCGACACCGCTGTCATGCGGAAGGCCGGTCGACTCGCGGGTGAGCTACAGAACGAAGGAACACCGGTTGGCGACGGCAACGTGATCATCGCCGCAACCGCCGAGGTCGTCGAGGAACCGGTCCTGACCCGAAACGTCGACGACTTCGAGCGACTGGACGTCGAGATCGAAAGCTACTGAGGACGGATTTTCGACGCTAAACGCGCTTCACGGAACGACGCGGAGTCGTGAGCGACTGTGACAGCATGAACGATCCGCGCGAGGCGATCGGACCGTCGCGGTAACGGGTCCGACCGGCTTTTGTGCGACGCGACCGTACTGGTCGTATGAACCTCACAGCGGTGTTACACTCCGGATTCGGCGTCTCGGTCCTGGCCGGATTCCTCGTCTCGGACACGACGCTTCGTATCGCCGCCTTCGCGCTCGGGGCGGTCCTCTTCGTCGCCGGCATCGTCGTGTCGCGGCGGGGGGACTGAGACCGGACTCCTCGGCTCGCGTCCTTTTTGAGCCGCCGGCGCTTACGACGGTTAGTGACAGTCACGAGCGTCCACGACCCGAGCCACCGCGAGGCCCTCTGGGAGCTGGAGGACGCCTTCGAGCGCGGCGACCTCGTCAGCGCCTTCGGCCGCTGTACGGTCACCTACGAGGGACGGGCCGCCTCGGACCTCGGCGCGGGCGACCGCCTGCTGGTGTTGAAGCCCGACGGCGCCGCCCTCGTCCACACCGACGAGGGGCGCCAGCCGGTCAACTGGCAGCCGCCGGGGTCGCAACACCGCGCCGCGGTCCGCGAGGGGCGGCTCCGCGTGGTCTCGACCCGGGATAACCCCGACGAGACGCTGACGGTCCGCTTTTCCGACGTTCACCAGCTCTCAGCGATGGCCGTGACGGGCGGCCGAGACCTCGAACTCCACGGCAGCGAGGAGGACCTCCGAACCCGAATCTTGGAACGTCCCGACCTCGTCGAACCCGGGTTCGAGCCGAGAGAGACCGAGCGCTCCTCCAGCGCCGGTCCGATGGACGTCTTCGGCGTCGACGACGAGGGGACGCCGGTCGTCGTCGAGCTGAAACGCCGCCGGGTCGGCCCGGACGCGGTCGGGCAGCTCGCCCGGTACGTGCGGGCGCTCGGAGAGGAACTGGGGGTCGACGGCGGGAGCGACTCCGGCGACCCGCCGGCCGTCCGCGGGATACTCGTCGCGCCCTCGGTCACCGACCGGGCCGCGGAGCGGCTCGCTGACCGCGGGTTCGACCACGTCGCGCTCGACCCGACGCCGACGGAGTGAGCCGAGCGGCGTGTCAACGCGGGCCGCGATCCGGCGGAGCGCCGGCGCTGGCGCCGAACGAGCCGCCGAAGGCGCCTCGCTATCGAAGGCTTTATCGCCGCAGCGGGGGCTACATCGGACAAGTAGCCATGTCTGACAAACCCGCCTCTATGTATCGGACGATCGACAAGCCGTCGTACACCCGCCGCGAGTACATCACGGGCATCCCCGGCTCGAAGATCGCCCAGCACAACATGGGCGACCTCTCCGCGGAGCCGGACGACTACCCCGTCCAGATCAGCCTCCGCGTCGAGGAGGAGCTTCAGGTGCGACACGGCTCCCTAGAGAGCGCGCGCCTCTCCGCGAACCGCCACCTGATCAAGGAGCTGGGCGAGGGCAACTACAAGATGACCCTCCGCAAGTTCCCCCATCAGGTCATCCGGGAGAACAAGCAGGCGACCGGCGCCGGCGCGGACCGCGTCTCCGACGGGATGCGCCAGGCGTTCGGCAAGCCGGTCGGTACCGCCGCGCGGCTCAGCAAGGACGACGTCGTCTTCACGGCGTACTGCGACGTCGAGCAGGCGTCCGTCGTGAAGGAGGCGTTCCGCCGCGCGTACAACAAGCTCTCCCCGCCGTGCCGGATCACGGTCGACCGCGGCGAGAAGCTGCTCGTCTCGTAACGACCGACCGCGTCCCCGTCCGCGAGGCGGGTTCTTCTCCGTGCGACCGTCCCGTCGAGCCGCAGCGCCGCGCACGCGGCGACTCCCGAGCCGAACTCCTGAAATACCTACCTCGCGTACCGACGGCTAGTGTCACAGCAGTTGGCCGAGGTCGAGACGCTGTTCCTCCACGAGGCGCGGAGCGACTACACCGTCGTCGCGAACCGCGACGGCAACCGCGTGCTCCGCGGGCGGCTCGAACTCAAGGAGACGTCCGCCGGCCCGCGCCCGGGGAAGTTCCGGGTGATCCGCGACGGCGAGGACCACCCCCGCCAGCCGGACGAGTTCGTCGACCTCGCCCGCGCAGCCGGCCGGATTCGCATCTCCGAGCAGACCACCCCCGAGAACCGGACGCGGCTGAAGGAGATGCTCGACGGCTACCAGCTGGAGGCGACGGCGGTCCGGACCTGCCGGCGCTGCGCGAGCGACGGCCGGTACGGCCCGATCACGAGCGAGGACGCCGTCGAGCACAACGGCGAGCTGATCTGCCGGGACTGCGCCCGCCGAGAGCTAGAGCGGGAGCTGTCGTACAAAGGCGAGTTCACGGGCGCGGCCGAGGAGCGCCTCGAAGAGCTGCTGTACGAGTCGGGCGACTTAGACCGGATCGTGAGCCTGCTCCAAGGCGGACTCGACCCGGACCTCACGAAGTACGACGAGGTGTCCGCCAACGTCGACGATGTCTCGCCGGTCGAGACCGCGGACCTCGATTTACACCCGGACCTGTCTTCGCATCTTCAGGGGCGGTTCGAGGAGCTGCTGCCGGTTCAGAGCCTCTCCGTGCGGAACGGGCTGCTCGACGGCGACGACCAGCTCGTGGTGAGCGCGACCGCGACGGGGAAGACGCTCGTGGGCGAGCTGACCGGGATCGACCGCGCGCTGAAGGGGGACGGGAAGCTGCTCTTCTTGGTCCCGCTCGTCGCGCTCGCCAACCAGAAACACGAGGACTTCGAGGACCGCTACGGCGACCTGCTCGACGTCTCCATCCGGGTCGGCTCCTCGCGGGTGAACGACGACGGCAACCGCTTCGATCCGAACGCCGACGTGATCGTCGGCACCTACGAGGGGATAGACCACGCGCTCCGGACCGGCAAGGATCTGGGCGACGTTGGGACGGTCGTCATCGACGAGGTCCACACGCTGAAGGAGGGCGAGCGCGGCCACCGGCTCGACGGGCTCATCTCGCGGCTGAAATACTACAGCGAGGATCGGATGGAGACCCACGCGGGCTACGACGGCACGCAGTTCGTCTACCTCTCCGCGACGGTCGGGAACCCCGAGTGGCTCGCGGAGCGGCTCCGGGCGACGCTCATCGAGTACGAGGAGCGTCCCGTCCCCATCGAGCGCCACGTCACGTTCGCTGACGGCCGCGAGAAGGCCCAGATCGCCGACAAGCTCGTGAAACGCGAGTTCGACACGAAATCGTCGAAGGGGTACCGCGGGCAGACGATCATCTTCACGAACTCGCGGCGGCGATGCCACGAGATCAGCCGCAAGCTCCGGTACGACTCGGCGCCGTACCACGCCGGGCTCGACTACGGGCGCCGGAAGAAGGTCGAGCGCATGTTCGGGAACCAGGACCTCTCGGCGGTCGTCACCACCGCGGCGCTGGCGGCCGGGGTCGACTTCCCCGCCTCGCAGGTGATCTTCGACTCGCTGGCGATGGGGATCGAGTGGCTCTCCGTCCAGGAGTTCTCGCAGATGCTCGGGCGCGCCGGGCGACCGGACTACCACGACCGCGGCCGCGTCTACCTCCTCGTCGAGCCCGACGGCGTCTACCACGGCTCGATGGACCGCACGGAGGACGAGGTGGCGTTCACCCTCCTGAAAGGCGAGATGGAGGACGTGGCGACCCACTACGACGAGACCGCGGCCGCCGAGGAGACGCTCGCGAACGTCGTCGTGGCCGGCAAGAAGGCCAAGCGCCTCAACGACCGCATGATCGGCGAGGTCCCCACCAAGCACGCGCTCGGGAAGCTACTGGAGTGGAACTTCATCGACGGCTTCGAGCCCACGCCGCTCGGCCGCGGCGTCACCAGACACTTCCTCGCGCCCGACGAGGCGTTCTTCATCCTCGATTCGGTCCGGAAGGGGACTGACCCGTTCGACATCGTCGCCGACCTCGAACGGCGCGACGACGAGGAATGACGGCGCGGAGCGCAACGAAACCCTTTAGCGGCTCTTCGGGGTAGGTACGGACGCGGGACCGTGGGTTAGTGGTATACTCCGGGCCTTGGGTGCCCGTGACCCCGGTTCGAATCCGGGCGGTCCCATTTCTGCGGCGCAAGCAACTCCGCGAGCGCCGCAGCCGTGGAGCGGATTCGAAGCAGGGAGCGGAGCGAGCGACGCGAGCGGAGCGACTGGGGTTCGAATCCGGGCGGTCCCATCACGATTTCGGTTCGATAGCTGTTGAACCCCGGTCGTCGCTTACAGAGTCCCTACGCCTCTTTCTCGAAAACCAGAGAGTCGTCGCCCACGAGAAGGAGAGAGTCGATCTGACTGAGTAGCTCCGGTTCGACGGAGGACTCGTCGCTCTTCGGAAACGCAAGCGCGGTGGCGACCTCGCGTACGTCCGTCGAATAGACGCGTCGTTCGAGGCTGTCGGAGTATCTGCCCTCAGCGACCTCGTCGAGTTTCCGTGCGTCGTGTCGATCGAAGTGGGGCTTACACTCGACGATGAGGACAGTTCCGTCTCGGTGAGCGACGATGTCGGGGACGATGGAACCGGAGTGTTTGGTACCGGCTTCCCTGTCATTGGGATGGAGGCGTAACCCGGAGCCGCTTGTCGGGTAGTCGACCGCGAACATCGTCCATCCCTCTCTTTCGAGGTACTCCTCGACCGCTTCGGTGACCTGCTCTTCGTTCATTTACCCTTCCCGCCAGAGGGCACCGTCGTGAAAGAGGATTGCGTCCGCGAAGTACGCGTAGCAGCGGACGAGTTTTCGCTGTGTGAACCGTGTGCCGTGTCGGACCTGCATATAGTACCGAGGGATCTCGCTGTCTTTCAGTTCCGAGTAGTCCTTTCCGAGGAGCAGGCGCCTGTTGACGTTTGCGACTTTGTTGGCCTCCTCGACAAACGCCTCGACGGATGACCCGGACTCATTCCGCGCTGTTACGTCGAGTTCACCACTCTCGGTCTGCGAGACTTCTCCCCAACAGAAAACGAGATTCCGATCGCGGTCACGGTACGATTCACCGATACGAGCCTTCAGATAGTCGATCGCCGCCAGCGCACCGGGGTAGGGGTCTCCGCGAATTTTCGCGTTGGCCGAGTAGATGACGGTCTCGTCCCTTCGCGTCAGCAGTTCGGGCCGGCAAGTGGGATTGGCCTCCTCCAGGTAGTCAACCACTTTCTCGGTCGGGACCGTCTTCACGCTCGTCAAGGGAGACCACGTTTTGCCCGGGCCCTCTTTGTCGGCAAACTGGTTTTGCATCCAGTTCCGACGCTCTCTGACGGCCCGGTTCTTTATGAAGTCCAACTCCGTCGACCCGGTCGCCCGTTCGATGAACGTGTCCACGACGTCGAACATGGACTGCATCTCGGCGTCGTCGCGATCCGGTTGCCCGTTGATTTCGTCGTCGTACCGGAGTCCGTTTTGAGACGAGCGGTGACCCGGCGGATCGCTCGTTCCATCGAAGTCAGACGGATAGTAGTATAGAAGCGCGGGCACCTCGTGAATCTGCATCGCGCTTTCCAACGCTCGGAAGATAAGAGGGTTCAGTTCGTCCCAGTCTTGACTGTTTTTCCTCGTGATGAACGTCGCTTCGGGGTAGATGTAAAGCGCTGGAACGGAGGCCTCCACGGACGCGGCGATCCGGGGAAACCGCTGGAACGCGTTATGTCCGGTCCCTGCTTCCTCCGAAATTTCGACGGTGAACAGAGGCTCTCCGTTGGCCTCGACGATGAGATCCGGCGAGTCTAGATAGAGGATCTCCTTGATGTGATCCGGAACCCGATGGAACTCCTTTGGGTCACCAGCATCACTTTTTGGAAGGTGTTGGGTACTGACGTCAGGTTTGTGATTCGAGAGGGCGGTGTTCTCGATCATATATCTCGCAAAGCGCTCGCTGTCGTTCCAGATCCGGAACATTGGGTTCTAAGAATCGCATCTCAGGGGTAATTAAAAAAGCTAGCGTGAACGTCAGCCGAGGAGGTGTGATAGTGAGGAGACCCGACCGCCGGTAGAGTCGAGGGAATCGTCTACGCAGTAGTCCGACGCGAACTCGATGACCGCCCGGTTGTATCGCAGATAGTCGTCTTCCGGAAGTATCGCTCTCGCGAAGTCCCAGAGATGGTCGTCTTCTTGGAAGGGATCGCTAACGGAAATGTCAAAGAACCGCTCGTAGATGCGTGTGACGTTCTCGTCAACGGCTGGACAGCGCTTCCCGTGACCGAAACAGAGGATCGTATAGGCGATAGCTCGGTCGATATGGGGTAATTTAGTGAGTTCTCCTTCGCTTTCGGGAACCCCCGAGAACATCACTTGGCTCATGATATCTCGGAGATTCCGGGCGACCGTTCCGTCGACGCCGAACTCCGCTAGAAGGTCCGTGACTTGACTGACATCCGCCTCCGTGAGCGACCTTTCGTCCGGATATTTTTCGATGAACTTCGAGAACACGGCTTCTACCGTTTCAGACGGAGTGTCCCTCTCGAGTATCTCTCCGACGAGAACCTCGTATGGGGTCGAATCCGTGCTCCTCCACGGGCGGGAAGCGGTCTTGTCCCCGTACTCATCGAGGACGGTGCGAACGAACAGTTCGGCATCCTGAGACGTTCGGATCGCTTCACCGATATGCTTCGCGAGGAGTGGGGGGACGGCCATCCCTGTCTGAACCCGTCCTTGGACGGTTCCGCCCTCGAATTTAAACTGGTCGGGGAACGACTGTAGCCGAGCCCGCTCTCGGACGGACAGTCCACGAGATTGAGAAAAGTGTCCGTATTGGAACTGCGGGCGAATTCCACCTGCGATGATTGTGGGCCCGGGCTCATCCGGGTGGAGCCGTATTCGCTGTCTAAAGCGATCGTACATTGGCTCTCCCGGGTCCGTCTCTTTGACCCTATCGATAGTCGTCTGACGGTGGTTCGGCGCTTTGTGGTTCCAGAGGTCGTCCTCGGATTTCACTCCCTCCCGCATGAGGCGCTGGAACTCCGTGGGATTGCCCTCCCGATCGTAAGTGGCGGACTCCTCGTCGGCGTCGAGCGGCGGAAGGTCCGCAAGCGCGTCCTCGGTCGACCGCGGGGTACCCTCGTGTGTCGGTTCGGGCCATATAAGAGGCGCATCTGTTCGTGTCCCGAGGAAAAAGAGACGGCGACGCTTCTGTGGAACCCCGAAATCAGCGGCGTTGAGAATTCGATGGTCGACGCTGTATCCGAGTATATCGAGACACTCCTCGATAGCGTCGACAAATCCACCGTCGTCGGCGGATTTCATCGTTGAGACGTTTTCGATGAGGATATGCTTCGGATTTAGCAGTCGGACACCGCGGATGAATTCCTCAAAGAGATAGTTCCTCTCGTCCTCGTCGTGCTGCTTTCGGTTGGCGATCGAGAACCCTTGACAGGGGATTCCCGCCGTGAGTAGGCTGAGCTCGTCGCCGGCGAGCGCCTCTTCTGCGACTTCCGCGAGCAGCGTTGACTCAACCGAACTATTGCTTTCGATGACCTCGAAGATATCCCGATCGTCATCGTTCCGCTTGTTGATCCGCCGGATATCTCCGAGAATAGCGTGTGCGCCGGGGTGGTTCCGCCGGTATGTCTCGACTGAAGGCTCGTGAATGTCCACACCGAGAACGGGTTCAAAACCCGCCCACTCCAGTCCGGCAGAGATCCCGCCGGGACCGCAAAAGAGGTCGATAGCTTTAGGCTCGCTTTCGTCTCGTTGTGCGGCGTCTACGGGTTCGAAGTGCTTCGGCTCACCCGACCAGTTATGACGGTTTTCCTCGATCTCGGATTCGGGATCCCAAACGTCAGACATACGTTAGATCGTGTGCGTCCTGATTGTTCAAAGGAGACATCATCATACTTGTGTAAGCGAGTGGGGTTGCTTGACAGTTTCGCTCACACAGCAGTACCGCAAGTGGTTATTCCATATGTGGATAGCTGAGGATGAGAATTTTTCGGCGTAGATGGGGAGGCGGGTGTTTGGGTCGGCAGACAAGCAGTACAGCGACGCCCAGAGACTGCGAAAAGAGCAGTATGTGTGTGATTCAAAACGATATCGCGCTCAGGCCAGATCCGTAAGCGACTGCTGTTCGTACACGTCGGGGTCGGCGGGGGGCGCGTCCCGGATCTCGGGGAAGTACTCCCGGAGTTGGTTCGCCAATTCCTCGCCGAGTCGGACCGGGACCGCGTTGCCGATCTGTTTCATCACGTCGGTCTTCGTCCCCTCGAACGCGAACTCGTCCGGGAACGTCTGGAGCCGTGCCATCTCGCGGGGGGTGAGGTAGCGGTCCTCGGTCGGGTGGATGAAGACGTTCGTGCTCACCGTTAGCGAGGGCTCGTCGGGGTCAAGCCGGCGGAGGTACGTCCCGTACCGCTTGACTATTTCCGGCTCGTGGGGGCAGGTGTCGGTGTCCTCGCAGTCGCACTGGTACTTTTTCGTCTTCAGGCGGTCCGGGAGGTCTCGGTAGTAGCCGCCAGGCGGGACGTGCCGGATGCGTTCGAGCGTCTTCTCTCCGGTGTTCGCGTACCTCATGTTCGGGAGGTCGTCGCTCGCGTCCGCGAGCGCCTCGCCCGCGGTTCGCCAGTTCCCCTCCGGGGTCGTCGGCTCGGGGAAGCGGATCGGCACGTCGCGGTCGGTCCCCACGAAGAAGATCCGGCGGCGCTTCTGGGGAACGCCGTACTGCTCGGCCTCCAGCACGCGGTACTCGCACTTGTAGCCGTGGGCCGCGAACTCGTCGACGATGAGGTCTTTCACGTACCGGTCGTCGCTGGTCTGCCGGTTGATCAGGTCGCGGACGTTCTCCATCAACACCAGCTGCGGTTCGAGGACGGAGACGACCCGGAGGAACTCCTCGAAGAGGGTGTTCCGCCGGTCCTTCTCCATCTCGTCCAGCTCGATCTGCTCGTTGTTGAGCCGGCTGAACCCCTGACACGGCGGGCCGCCGATCACCACGTCGATCCCGTCGGGTTCGTAGCCGGCGCGCTCGACGGTCTCGCGGATCGCCGGGGCGTCGAGCCCGCGGACATCCTCCTCGATGAACTCCACGTCCGAGAAGTTGCGGCGGTACGTCTCCGCGGCCGGCTCCCACTGGTCGCTCCCGAGGGCCACGTCGAAGCCGGCCCGCTCGAAGCCCAAGTCGAGGCCGCCGCAGCCGGAGAAGAAGCCGGCGACGACCGGCGCGTCGGCGTCGTCGCTCGTGGCGTCCGACTCGGGGGCGGAGCCGCCGTCAGCGCCCACCGACACCACCTCGCGCCGGGGCGGGCGTGCGTGCTCGGTCCATCTGTCGCTCGGTTCGCCGCGGGCGCATAAAAACGTCACACCTCGGGCGGCGGGAGGCGGCGCCGGGCGGCGAGTCGAGCTCTCGCGGCCGTGGTCAGGCCCGGCGCTCGCTGATCTCCTCGGCGATGCGCTCGTCGGGACGGCGGAGTTCGCCGGACTCGACCTCGTAGACGTAGCCGGAGACGGTCGTGTCGTCCGGGATGAACTCCGACTCGCGGAGGTACTCGACCTGCGCGGCGCAGGCGGCGTCGATGTCGTCGGTCATCTTCACCCAGTCGAGGAGGTCGGCGTCCCCGACGGTCAGCTCCGGCAGCGAGGGGTCGAGGTCGGCGGCGTCGAGGTCGCCGGCCTGCGCTTCGAGGCCCTCGCGGACCGCCTCGTCGGGGGCGCTCATCATCCCGCAGTCGGTGTGGTTGATCACGACGATCTCGTCGGTGTCGAAGAAGTTCGTCGTGAGCGCGGCCGAGCGGATCACGTCGTCGGTCACCTTCCCGCCCGCGTTGCGGAACACCTGCGCGTCGCCCAAGTCGATGCCGAGCGCCTCCTCGATCGGGATTCGCTCGTCCATACAGGCGACGACGAGGAGGTTCTCGTCGGTCGGGATCCCCTCGCGGCGGCGGCGCGCCCAGTCGCTTCGCTCGTCGACGGCGGCGTCGAGTTTCTCGCGGTGCGTGTCGTGATCGTCGTGGTCGTGGTCGTGCGACGGCATCGAGAGGACGAAGGGTCGCGACGGACGGAGCCGTTGCGAAAACGACGATCCGCGCCGTCGCCCCGGATCGCCGGCGATATCGTCCGATACCTGACGGTCCTCGCGGACCGCGCGAGCCGGATTCACGCGACGCGAGCGGGACGAGGGAGATCCGCCCGCGACCTTTCGAAATCCTTTTGTCTCGAATCGGCGTTGATGCGAGTGCGAGCCGCCTTAGCTCAGACTGGGAGAGCACTCGACTGAAGATCGAGCTGTCCCCCGTTCAAATCGGGGAGGCGGCATTTTCCTGCGAACCGACGAGGGAGCGCAGCGACCGAGCTGTGAGCAGCGAAAATGCTCCCGACCGATTTGAGCACGGAAGTCGCGCGCAGCGAAGCGAGCACGTCTTCCGGAGTTCAAATCGGGGAGGCGGTATGGCTTTTCAGCGGGATCCGCGTTCGTTAGCCTTGATTGAAGATCGAGCTGTCCCCCGTCCCCGCGAGCGTAGCGAGCGGGGAACAGTGAGACGACCGAAGGGAGTCTCACGCGTTTCAAATCGGGGAGGCGGCATTTTCCTGCGAACCGACGAGGGAGCGCAGCGACCGAGCTGTGAGCAGCGAAAATGCTCCCGACCGATTTGAGCAGACGAGTCGCGAGTTCGAGCGTCTCGACGAGTTCAAATCGGGGAGGCGGCACGTTCTAAGCCCGCGAGCGACGACCGAAGGAGCCAGTCACCCGTTCGGACCCAGCGGCCCCGCGCACTCGCGGCAGAACGTGAACCCCGACGCGTTCTCCGCACCGCAGTGCGGACAGGTCGAGGGGCGGGAGCCGTCGGCGTCCGGGTCCGGCGGGTCGCGGTCGTAAACGGGGTCCTCGGTGAACCGGTCGATCTCCCCCTCGCGCCGCTTGCGGCTGCGCTCGCGGCCCTCACGGAAGATGGCGAGGAGGACCCGAGCCCCGACGCCCAGCGCGACCAACAGCAGCGCGCCGGAGGCGACGAGGTAGACCGTACCGGCGTCGACCATGGGGCGACTACGGGCCGGACACGTAGATAGTGTGGGGTGTCACCACGACTCGTGAGCGGCGTCGGTTCCGCGGGGACGATCCCCTCTCACTCGCCGCCGACGAAGACGGTCGCGAGCCGGTCGCCGCAATGCGGGCAGTTCAGCGTCTGCCACGTGTCGGAATCGAGGTCGCCGAAGGGCTCGGAGCGACGGGCGTCCGCGGCGGCGACGCTCGCGCCGCACGTCTCGCAGTCGTGGGTGTCCTCGGAGTCGGTCATCGTCGGGGGTACGGGCCCGCCGCCGAAACCGACTTCGCCGCTCGGCGCCACTAGTTTCCCATGAGCCGGTTTTCGGCGGTCGCGTTCGACCTCGACGACACGCTGTGCCGTCACGACGGCGACGTGGACGCCCTGTACCGCCGGGCGTTCGAGCGCGCGGGCGTCGAGCCGTTCGGCGAGCCGGACGAGCTGTGGGACCTCCTCGACGGCGCGCCGGACCCCGACGATCGGGTAGGCTACCTCGGGGCTGGATTCGCGCGGCTGGCGGCCCGACACGGGCGGGATGTCGACCCCGTCGCCCTCGCGGCGGCGTTCGAGGCGGTCGCGGACGACTCGCGGGTCACGTACCTGCCGGGCGCGACCGACGCGCTGGCGGCCGCCGCCGCGGCGGGACCGGTCGGCGTCCTCACGAACGGCCCCGAGGACCGGCAGCGGGCGAAGGTGGAAGCGCTCGGGATCGACGACCGCGTCGACGCGGTCGTGTACGCCGGCGACCTGCCGCGTCGGAAGCCGCACGCGGAGCCGTTCGAGCGGATGGCCGCCGCGCTGTCGGTCGAGCCGAGCGGCATGCTGTACGTCGGGAACTCGCTGGGGCACGACGTCGCCGGCGCGCACAACGCCGGCCTCCGGTCCGCGTGGCTGCGGGCCGACCCCGACGACGCGGCGGCCCCGTACCGCCCCGACTACGTCCTCGACTCGCTCGACGAGGTCGCGGCGGTGCTGCGAGCGGGATCCGAGGCCGAGACGGGGGAAGGCGGGGTCGAGACGGAGAAGGAGGCCGTCGAACCGGATGGGGGACCGGTGAGCGACGGGGTCCGCGACCGGGCCCTCGCGGAGGCGCGCCCCGGGGCGGCGCCGGCGAGCGTCGAGTCGCTCGGGCGGGGGAACCGCAAGCGGACGGAGGTGGTGCGGTTCGAGACCGCGGCCCCGGTGGTCGTCCAGTACTCCTCGACGCCGGCCGCGACCCGGACCGAGGCGGCGCTGTTGCGGGCGGTGGGCGAGCGGACCGACGTTCCCGTCCCGCGCCCCGTCGGGGAGGGGGCCGTCGACGGGACGGGGTGGCTGGTCACGCCGCTGGTCGAGGGGCGCGACCTCCACGAGGCGTTCGTCGACCTCGACCCGGCGGACCGGCGGGGGGTCGTCCGGGCGTTCGGGCGGTTCCTCGCGTCGCTCCACGAGGCGTTCCGGTTCTCGGGGTGCGGGCGACTCGCGGTCGGGGGATCGGAGGAGGACGCGGAGTCCGCCCTCGGGCACGACGCCGTCCTGTCCGTGCGAGACCCGGCCGAGGCCGAAAGCTGGCTCCGGGAGTTCGGCGGGCGACACGCGGCGCGGCTCCCGGCCGACCTCGACGACCTCCGCGACCGGCTCCGAGACGCGCTCCGGGAGCCGGTCGAGACCGACGCCGAGCCGCGGCTGTTCCCGTGGGACTTCCGACCGGGGAACGCCCTCGTCGCGGGCGGCGCCGTGACGGCCGTCCTCGACTGGGAGGCGCCGCTGGCCGCGCCGCCGGGCGTGTCGGTCGCGAAGGCGGAGCACCTGGTCGTCGACTGGTACGTGCCGACGGACGAGGCCGAGCCGCTCCGGCGGGCGTTCCGCGACGGCTACGAGTCGGTCGCCCCGCTCCCGAGCGGCGGACGCGCGGCCCGCGCGGCGGCCGTCGCGAGCGCGGTCGTGGACGGCGACGGCGTGGTGACGAACCCGCGGTACCCGCCGGTCGACCGCGAGGCGGCGGTCGAGTTCCACCGGCGGGCGCTCCGGCGGGCGCTCGACGGGACGACCGGGTGAACGGGCAGGAGCGGAAGTACGAGCGTCGCGGCGGGCGCTCAGTACAGCGCGGTGGCGGCGAGGATCCCCGCGGTCTGGCCGACGCCGACGAGCGCGATTCCGGCGACGGTCCCGACGGCGGAGCCGGCGAGCGCGGCGACGGCGGCGCCGGCGACCGAACACGCGGCGGCGGCGCCGTGGACCGTCGAGCGCGGGACTGCCGGGTCGCGCAGGGCCGTGTAGACGAACGCGGGCGCGGGCAGCAGCAGCCAGCCGTAAAAGGCGACCGCGAGGAGCGCGTCGGCCGGGACCGCGGCCGCGAGGCCCGGTGCGGTGCCGTTACGCGCGAGGAACCCGACCACGCCCGCGAGCGTGACCGGGGTCCCCGCGAGGATCACTAGCTTCCACGCGCGGAGGACCCCCGTCGCCATGTCGCGCCACGAGGCGGCGACGAACGCGACGAGGAGGACGCTCATGACGACGTGGGCGACGAACAGCGCGTGCGCGGAGACGAGACCGAGGACGGCTCCCGCGGCGACGCCCCACGCCGCCGGGACCAGCAGCGCGGGGCCGTTCTCCCGGAGGGTCAGGGCGGGACCGTCCGCGTGACGCGTGCGTGACACGGACGCCGCTTTCGCGGCCGGAAGCATAAACGTCGGCGTCGGGAGGCGCAGTCGGAGAGTCCCCCAAGACACTCCAGAGACCGATCGCTTTCGGCGCGAGAACGCGGCAAGCGGTCAGTAACCGTCCGCAGAACAGCGGTATTTCGAAAGCGAACGTCAACAGAGCGTCGTGGTAACTGTACACTCGCAATCCTTATCACCGGTCGGGGCTTCCCTCTATTCGCAATGGCGACCGGAAAGGTTGATTTCTTCAACGACACTGGCGGCTACGGATTTATTGAGACTGACGACGCGGACGACGACGTGTTCTTCCACATGGAAGACGTCGGCGGCCCGGACCTCGAAGAGGGCCAGGAGCTCGAGTTCGACATCGAGTCCTCCGAGAAGGGCCCCCGCGCGACCAACGTCGTTCGGCAGTAAGCCGATCCGAGAAGGTGGGTCGGTCCGGCTGACGCCGAACGCGACTCTGACACACGGTACCAAACGTTTTCGTCCGCGCCGCGGGCTCACGCTCGCCGCGGCCGTATTTTATCCTCGACTAGCGCCTCGCTCGCCGAGCGGTGTCGCTCGTCGCGTGCGCGTCGCTCGACGGGTGAAAGCGCGTCGCTCAGCGGGTGAAAAACAGACGAGAGCGCCGCGTCCTCTCAGATGTGCTGCCCGAAGAGCCCGCGGCCCTTCGTCACCTCGACGTCCCCCTCGACTTTCGTCTGGCAGGCGAGGCGGACGTCGTGGCTCGGGTGGTGCGGCGGGAGCCAGAGGCGAGCCTTCTCCTTTTTGCCCGGCTCGCTGACCTCGCCGTCGACCTGGACCGCACAGGAGCCGCACGACCCGGCGCCGCGGCAGTTGAGCTGCTCCATCTTGCCGTTGTAGACGGAGAGACCGGCCTCCTTGAGCACGTCGCGCAAGACGGCGCCCTTCTCGCACTCGATCTCCTCGCCCTGATAGGATACGGTGGGCATGTCGATGAACGGTACAGCGGCGATCCACAAAGAGCCTGTGTCCGCGGGGCGCGACGGGCGACTCCGGAAACGGCGGCCGGATCCTCCCGAAACGACGACCCGGTCGGCCCGGAGCGGCGGCCGGATCCTCCCGAAACGGTCGTACGCCGAGCGTCGGACGCCGACGGGGCGTTTTTTACCCTCGGCACCGCAGGGTGGCACAATGGGACTCAGGTGTCTGCTCGGACACGACTTCGGGGAACCCGAACTCCAGCGGGAACGCGAGGAGGACGGCGACGAAGTCGTCACGACCGTCAAGGAGGTGAAGAGCTGCGCTCGCTGCGGCGAGACGCAGATCGTCAGCGAGAACACCGAGGTGACGACGATGGAACAGCTGGCCGACGAGGCCGCCGCGAACGCGGCCGGCAAGACCGGTGCGGCGGCCGGACCCGACCGCGGGACCGCGGGGGAGTCGGCGGCGACGCCGGGCGAGAGCGGACCGCCGGGCGACGCCGAGAGAACGGCCGGCGCCGCGCCGGGGGGCGTCGACGCCGAGGACGGCGCGGCCGCCGGAGGCGGCGTGACGCTCGACGAGGAGCCGGGGGCCGGGACCGACGACGCGGTGATCATCGACGACGGCCCCTCGGGCGACGAGGGGCCCGGAACGGCCGACGCCGAACCGGGTCCGAACGGGGTCGACGCGCCGGCGGGTCCGACCGACGGCCCGAACGCCGCGAACGGGGCGGGGTCCGCCGAGGCAGCGAGCCGAGCGGACGAGGACGCGGAGCTTCTGGACGCGGACGACGGGGGAGCGTCGGCCGGGACGTCCACGGACGACGGGGAAGCGTCGGCCGGAACGTCCACGGACGACGGGGGAGCGTCGGCCGGAACGTCCACGGACGACGGGGGAGCGTCGGGCGGCGAGTCGGCGGCGGAGAGCGACGACGGCGTGATTCTCGACGAGGACGGGGAGTCGGCCGACGACCGGGAGCGGGGGGCGTGGCCGTCGGTGGACGAGGCGGACGCCGACGCCGACGAGCGGACCGCCTGGCCCGACCACGGCGGCGAGGACGAGGGGTTCAGCGCGGAGGCCGGGCAGGGCGGCGAGGCCGACGTCGAGTTCGGTGGCGGACTCACCCCGGAGGCTACGGAGGAGCGAGAGGGCGAGTCGGCGGGGACGGAGTACGTCGAGGCGCCCGACGACGCGGAGGCCGTCGCGTTCGACGCCGGCGAGGGCGGGACGGGGATCACCCGCGGCGAGAGCCCCGACTTGGAGACGATGGGAGACGACGAGCCGACGGAGTACTACTGCCCCGAGTGCGGGATGGTCCGGGCCGCGGACGGTAGCTCCATGCGCGCGGGCGACATCTGTCCGGAGTGTAAGCGCGGGTACGTCGACGAGCGGCCCCAGTAGTCGAGCGGGGGTACGGAGGTTGGACGAGCGACCTCGGGGGCCGGACGAGCGAACTTGGGAGCAGGTAAAAAGGCCGCGTCGGCGGTCGAGCGGCCGTGACGAAACTGGTTTACGCCGGCCTTTCGAACGGTCGCGGCATGAAGCAGTACAAGATGCGCCGCGGCGAGCATCTGGACGACCGGATGCCGGACCTGAAGGGATCCATCGAGGAGTACTTCGGCGAAGTCACGGGCACCGAGGAGTACGACGGCCACGAGCTGTACGTCGTCGAGGACCCCGAAAACCCGGTGTTCAAGCGGATCGTCGCGGGCGCGGCCGAGTACGGGAGCAAGAAGGACAAGCTCGCGGTCCACTTCGAGGAGCGGCCCGCCGAGGACGTCATCGCCGAGGGCAACGCCGACGCCGCCGCGGACGCCGTCGACGCGAAAAACGAGTTCCTCCTGGAGGCGACCGGTCGCGACGCGAAGTCCCGCCGCGACTCGCTGAAGCGCGAAGTCGAGGACGACGCGCCCGACTACTGAGCGTTCTCCGGCGGTCGCGCCCGCCCTTCTGGTCGAGACCGATCCGTCGCCCGACAGCGTCCCGCTCGGTCGGCGGACTCGGCCGGGGAGTGCCGCCTCGACACCGGAGGGACTGTCAGGATCGATCGCCTAAATATTTATTCGAATTTGAGTTAAAACTCCGCCAATATTAAGACGGACCGAGGCGAAAGACGTGTATGAGCATCGAGACGGTGGTCCTGGCGGTCGGTACCGAAGACGAGAAGCGCGCGGAACGGCTCGCTCGCGAGATCATCGCGGTCGCGGAGCCGTCGGACGCCGAGGTCGTGTTGACCCACGTGTTCGACCAGGAGGAGTTCGACGGGATCCGGAGTAAGCTCGGCGTCGACCCGGGCACCGAGGGATCGACGCCCGACGCGGTCGCGGAGCGGCACGCAACGACGCGGGCGCTCTCGGAGGCGCTCTCGGAGGCCGGCGTGCGGCACTCGGTCCGGGGCGCGGTCGGGGACCTCGCGGACGAGGTCGTCCAGACCGCCGAGGGGCTCGGGGCCGACCGAGTCGTCGTCGGCGGCCGACGGCGCTCGCCGGCCGGGAAGGCAGTCTTCGGCAGCGTCGCGCAGGAGGTTATGCTGTCGGCGCCGTGCCCGGTGACGTTCGTCCGCGAGACCGCCTCGTAACGCGGTTTCGTCGGATCCGACCCGTTTTTTATTCCCGCTCGACCGCGTGAAGCGTCCCGCTTAAGTGAGACGGGTCCGCGGTTACACCCGATGTACTACGTGGGCGTCGATCTCGGAGCGACGAACGTCCGGGCGGTCGTCGGCGACGAGACCGCGGCGATCCTCGGCTCCGCGCTGCGAGGCACCCCGCGGGGACCGAACGGTATCGCCGTCACGGAGGCCGTCTTGGAGGTGATCCGAGACGCCTGCACGGACGCGGGGGTCGCGCCGAGCGAGGCCGTCGCGGCCGGCATCGGCTCGATCGGGCCGCTGGACCTGGCCGAGGGGGTAGTTCAGGGGCCCGCCAACCTCCCGGACACCGTCGAGCGCATCCCGCTCGTCGGGCCGGTCGGGCAGCTGCTCGACACCGAGGAGGTACACCTCCACAACGACACCATCGCGGGCGTCATCGGGGAGCGGTTCCACTCCGAGCGCAACCCCGACGACATGGTGTATCTCACCATCTCCTCGGGGATCGGGGCGGGCGTCGCGGTCGACGGCAACGTGCTCTCGGGGTGGGACGGCAACGCCGGCGAGGTCGGTCACATGACCGTCGACCCGCACGGGTTCATGACCTGCGGCTGCGGGCTGGACGGCCACTGGGAGGGGTACTGCTCGGGCAACAACATCCCGAAGTACGCCCGCGAGCTGTACGAAGAGGACCCGATAGAGACGAGCCTCCCGGTGGAGGACCCGGACTTCTCCGCGGTCGACGTGTTCGAGGCGGCCGGCGAGGACACGTTCGCGGACCACGTGATAGACCAGGTCGCCCACTGGAACGCGATGGGGATCGCCAACGTGATCCACGCGTACGCCCCGCTGGTCGTGAGCGTCGGCGGCGCGGTCGCGCTCAACAACCCCGACCGCGTGCTCGACCCGATCCGCGAGAAGCTCCCGGAGATGGTGTTCATCAACGTGCCGGAGGTTCGGCTCACCGACCTCGGGGACGAAGTGGTGGTGAAAGGCGCCCTCGCGAGCGCGCTGACGGGCGGGACGGGGGACCGCTCGCGGGTCGAGAGCCCGCCCTGACGGCGGGAGCGAGAGGGGACGCGGCGGGTTACTGTTCGAACTCGTCGAGCTCCGGCTCGACGTTCGGACTCACCGCGTCGCGCGTGTCCAGGAACGCGTCGCGGTACCGCCGGATCTTCCGGAGCAGGACGTACCCGAACGCCCCCTGAAAGACGGCGACGAACCCGAACAGCGCGAGGATCTGCGGGAGACCGAACAGCGCCGAGGCGATCCCGGTCACCGGACCGACGAGCGTGTTGTACAGCGCGTGGATCGCGGCCGCGAGGACGAGCCCCTTGACGACGATCGGGCCGCGGTTCTCCGGGTTGAACTTCGCTAACCCGAGGTAGTAGCCCGCGAACGCCGAGTAGACGACGTGGCCCGGCCCCGCGAGCGCCCGGAGCGCGGCGATGCCGTCGCCGGCGCCCAGCGCCGCGATTCCGACCGTCAGCTCCGCCATGTCGACGTTCTGGGCGATGTAGACGAAGTTCTCGATGACGACGAAGCCGAGCCCCGCGATGGCGCCGTAGACCGCGCCGTCGATGACGGCGTCGAACCGGGCGTCCGTGTAGGCGTACAGCCGCACCGCGAGCAGCTTCACCGACTCCTCGATAGGACCGACGACGACGAAGAAGAAGAGAACGAGCCCGGGGAAGCCGAACGGCTGGAAGAAGGGCTGGAGCTCGCTGTTCAGTATCGCCGCGAACGTCGCGGTGAGGATCGAA
The DNA here is from genome assembly GCF_018623055.1 of Halorubrum sp. 2020YC2. Classification (NCBI taxonomy): domain Archaea; kingdom Methanobacteriati; phylum Methanobacteriota; class Halobacteria; order Halobacteriales; family Haloferacaceae; genus Halorubrum; species Halorubrum sp. 2020YC2. Next base: position 2,781,082 of record NZ_CP076019.1, on the reverse strand, counting down.
AGCAGGAACGTCGCCACTAACAGCGACAGCGGCTCGGCGGTCGTGACGTCCGAGACGTACACGTACGCCGCGAGGCCGAGCGCGGGGACCACGGAGAGACCGAGGAGGATGGCGATGGCGGGGTCGAACAGCAGCCCCAGCCCGAACGAGCCGAGGATGGCGAGGAGCCCCACGAGCGCGACGAGGATTACCCCGAGCTTCGCGGACCGCGTGAGCAGCCAGTACAGCGCGACCGACAGCCCGTCGAGAGAGGTTCGCTCCTCCCAGGTCGCGACGTCGTAGAGGTCGCGGTCGTCGTCGGCCCGGGACGCGATCGGGTCCTCGTCGGATGGCATGGCTCCCGTTTGCCATCCCGGTGACTTAATTAGTGGGCGGCATCCGGAACGCGGACGAAAAGAAGCGGGCGGAAGCGGCGCGGCGCCCGGGCGACAGGATTGAAACGGCGGCGACCGAAGGCGGGGTATGCACTTCGACCAACGGCTCCAGCGCGCCCTCCGAGAGGCCGGACTGGACGCGGACGCGATCGCCGACGCCTCGGACCGCGTCGCGGAACTCGTCGCCCGCGACGCCGACCGACTCGGGGAGTTCTTCGGCGGGGACGGTCCCTGCTACTCGGACATGGAGATGGCCCACAGCGCGGACGCGGTCCAAGAGCACGCGACCGCCGACGTCGACCTGTTCACCCACGGGAGCGACCTCCGCGGCTACCTCTCGTTGGACGGGTGGGGCGTCCCGGTCGAGGGCGGGCGGATCCTGCGGGAGGACGACGGCGGCCCGGTCGTCGTCGAACTCTCTCTCGGGGACACCGTGAACGACCGGGTGCGGTTCGCGCGTGAGCGCGAGGAACTGTAGATGCCCAGAGCCCGCGTCCGCGGCATCTACGCGACGGCGCTCACCGCGCGCCTGCTCGGTTCGGGGCACGAGGTCGTCGACGCCTCGCCGCCGATCCGCCGGCGCTTCGACGCCGAGTTCGGGACGGACCCGCCTGACGTCCGGATCGAGACGAGCGCGGACAGACAGGGGGTCGGCGCGAGCGGCGCCCCCGACGCGGTCGACGCGGTCCGGGAGGTCCTGACCGACGCGGGCCGCGACGCGCTCGCGTGGCCGGACCCGACCCCGCCGGGCGCTGTCCTCGACGGGGAGGTGACGGAGACGCTGGGCGGCGGCGCGGTGGTCGACCTCCGCACCGGCGACGGCGCCGCCGAGGGGTACCTCCCGTACGGCGACGTCGACGCGCGGGTGGAGACGGGCGACGCGGTCCGGGTCCAGGTGCGCGAGTCGGCGGCGCCGTGGACCGACCGGCGCCCCGAACTCGCCGGGGAACTGCGCGTGGGGGGCGACCTCGTCGCGCTCGAACCGGGGTCGGGGACGCGGGTCGACGTCCGGAACGACGAGGCGGCCCGCGAGCTGTCGGGGATGCTCGACCTGCTCGACCTCGACCCGCCGGACGGCTGGCGGGCGGTGTGGCGGCCGCCGGCCGTGGACGCCGACACGGAGGCGCTGGCCGCCGGACTCGACGCCGCGGTCGACGCCGCGGAGGGGCTTCGCGCGGCGGTCGAGTCTGACGACGGGAACGGCGCGGCCGGGCACGACGGTGACGACAGAGGCGGCGACGGACTCGGCGTCCTCGACGGCCGGAGCCGCCTCCGCGACGACCCGGTCGCGGCGCCGAACGCGGGCGTCTGGGTCTGGTTCGGCCGCGAGAGCCGGTCGGGACTCGACGACGCGCGCCGGACCGCGACCGCGACGATGCCGGGCCACCACCGCGTGAAGGCGGGGTCGTCGGACGCCTCGGCCGGGGTCGACCTCGCGGAGGCGCTCTGCGACCCCGACCCCGACGCCGGGTTCCCGTTCGCGGTCGTGACCGACGCGTTCGGCCCGCGGGAGGGGGACGCGCTCCGGATCGACCACGGGAAGCCGGACGGGCGGCTGATCGCCTTAGGCGAGGGGACGGTGACGGGGGTCGACCCCGACGGCACCGTCAGCGTCGAGCGCGAGATGACCGGCGGCGGCACCTACGACGGTCTCGGCGTCGACCGCGTGGCGGGCGACGTGGCCGAGACGAGCCTGAAGGAGGGGCGCTGGTGGTACCCGACGACGTACCGCGGCCGCGACGGGACCGTCCGCGGGACGTACGTCAACGTCTGCACGCCCGTGGAGGTGTTCCCGGACGCCGCCCGCTACGTCGACCTCCACGTCGACGTGGTGAAGCGGCCGGACGGCGCCGTCGAGCGCGTCGACGACGACGAGCTGGACGAGGCGGTCGCGGCCGGGACGGTCCCCGAGCCGCTGGCCGAGAAGGCGCGGAGCGTCGCGTCCGCGCTGGAGAACGCGCTGTAGGAGTCGCTTGTTCTTCGGTTAATCACAAACACGGAGCGCGTGAAGATACGCCGTGTTTTACTCGCCGCTCGCGAACGTCGGAGCCGAGATGAACGACGAACGGGGCGGTCGCTCGTGAACGCGGCACAGCCGACGAACGACCTCGCGGCGACCGTCGGGGAGGGCGGGGTCGCGTTCGGAGTGCTCGACGACGCGTACAGCCCGACGCTCGTGGAGTTCTACGGCGAACTCGGCGCGGACTTCGTCTGGGTCGACCTCGAACACGGCGGGCCGAGCGCGCGGGACGCGGGGCGGGTCGAGGACCTGCTGCGCGCGGCCGAGCGGACGGGCGTGGAGCTGCTCGTCCGGCTCCCCGACTCGGACCCGACGCTCGTCCGGAAGGCGCTGGACCTCGGCGTGCGGAACGCCTTCCTCCCCCGCGTGAAGACCGCCGACGAGGTCCGAGAGGCCGTCCGGTCCGCCCGGTTCCGCTACGAGGACGGTCCCGGCGACCGGGGGCTGGCGTCGCCGCGCGCGAGCCGCTGGGGGCTGGCCGACGACTACGTCGCCGCCGAGGACGAGGAGACGCTCGTCGGCGCGACGATAGAGACCGCGGAGTCGGTCGAGAACGTCGACGAGATACTGGCCGTCCCGGAGTTGGGGTTCGTCTTCATCGGCCCGTTCGACCTCTCCGTGGCGCTCGGCCACCCCGGCGAACTCGACCACCCGGACGTTCGAGACGCCGTGGAGACGGTCCGCTCGGCGGCCGTCGAGGCCGGCGTCCCCGTCGGCGGGCTCGGGTTCGGACCGGACGACGCAGCCGAGAAGGCGGCGAACGGCTACCAGATCGTGAACCTCGGGAGCACGACCGGGGCGCTCGAGGGGGCCGTCACCGGCTGGCTCGACGACGTCGAGCGAACCGACGACTGAGCCGGACCGCCGCGGCGCGTCGTGCGGTCGGGGTGGCTCGCGCGCGCGAGACGGCGTTTCAACTTCGAAAGACGAAGCGCCGCTCGCCGCGCGACGCCGAACCAAAGCGGCTCGTCCCCACGTAGTTTTAACTCGAATACGAACGGAGGAAACACCTCTCGTTCGTTACAATAACATTATCAATCATCGTATTCATGGGAGACGCACAATGGGTGAAAAACAATCACAGCGCAGATTCGACGAGACGAGTCGCCGCGGCTTCCTCGGGAGCGTGGGGGCGCTGGTGGCGGCGGCCGCCTATTCGGGGAGCGTCGCGGCCGACGACGCCGCTCGGGTGGCCAACGACGCGGACGACCCGGTCCAGACGGTGGCGTCGCCCGACGGGTCGATCGCCGTCACCGTCGACGTCAGCGACGGAGTGCCGACCTACGAGGTCGCGCGCGACGGGACGACGTACGTCGGGCCGTCGACGCTCGGGTTCGACTTCCGGAACCAGTCGGCGTTCGGCGCGAGCGCCGGCGGGTCGGACGGGCCGGTAACCGTCACGGGCACCGAGCGCGAGGCGGCGACCGAGGAGTGGGAGCCGGTGTGGGGTGCCTACGACGCGGTGTCCGCCGACTACAACGCGCTCGGCGTCGGCCTCGCGGACGCCGCGGCGGACGGCTCGGGCGGTTCCGGGGAGACCGCCGACAGTCCCCGGAGCGCGACCCTTCAGGTCCGCGTCTTCGACGACGGGGTCGGGTTCCGAGTCGTCCTCGGTGAGGGGTTCGCGGCCAACTCGGAGCGGGCGGTGGTCGCCTCGGAGAACACCGGGGTCGACTTCGCGGACGACTACGGCGCGTGGTGGATCCGCAACGAGGTGACGAACCCGCGGTTCGAACAGGAGTACGCGGAGACGCCGCTCTCGGAGATCCCGGGCGGGGAGCGGCCCACGCGGCCGACGGGCACCCCGGTTCGGACCGGCGCGCACACCCCGCTCACCGTCGACGCGGGCGACGCGTACCTGAGCGTCCACGAGGCGAACCTCGACGACTACGCGGCGGCGACGCTCGCCCCCCGAGCTTCGGACGGCGGAACGGCGTTCGCGAGCGAACTCACGCCGCTGCCCGACGGGACGAAGGCCTCGCTCGAACTGCCGGCGGCGACGCCGTGGCGGACGATTCAGGTCGTCGACCGGCCCGGCGAACTGATCGAGTCGCAGCTGGTCCCGCTGCTCTCCGACCCGCTCGACGAGTCGGCGCTGCCGACGGTCGGCGGCGAGCCCGACACCGACTGGATCGAGCCGCGCAAGTACGTCGGCATCTGGTGGACGATGATCGCTGGGCAGGCCAACTGGGAGTACAGGACCGACGACGAGATAGCGGGCGAGGGGAACAATCCCGCGGCCTACGTCCACGGCGCCCGGACAGAGCGGATGAAGCGGTACATGCGCTTCGCGAGCGAGAACGGGATCGACAGCGTCCTCGTCGAGGGGTGGAACGAGGGGTGGGACACCTACCCCGGCGACGGCACCGGGTTCGGCTTCGGCGTCGACGACTCCTATCCCGACTTCGACGTGCCCGAGGTGACCGACTTCGGGGCGTCGCTGCCCGAGCCGGTCGAGATGACGATCCACAACGAGACGGCGGGGAACCTCCCCCAGTACGAGACCGCGATCCTCGACGAGGACGTGTTCGCGGGCTACGAGGCCGAGGGGATCGGCTCGATCAAGAACGGCTACGTCTCGGACCCGGGCCTCGGCATCGACGGCGACGGGTCGGCGCCGACCCACAACCAGCACAATCAGCTCGCGGTGAACCACCACCGACTGGTGATCCGCGAGGCGGCCGCGAACCGCCAGCTGCTGGAGATCCACGAGGGGATCAAGCCGACCGGCGAGATCCGGACCTACCCGAACGTGGCGAACCGCGAGGTGGTGAAGGCCCAAGAGTACGACGGGTTCACCCAGCTGGGGTCGAACGTCGGCCGCGACCACCACGTCATGCTGCCGTTCACGCGGAACCTCGCCGGCCCGGTGAGCTACCAGCCGGGCATCTTCGATATCAGCTTCAACGACGAGCGCGGCGACCAGATCCAGACGACGCGGGCGAAACAGCTCGCGATGTACCCGACGTACCTCAGCGGCCTCCAGATGGCGGCCGACCGGATCGAGGGGTACGTCGACGAGACGTTCGCGGTCGGCGAGGCGCTCCACGCCGCCGCCGGCGAACTCGACGGCCTCGTCACCGACGACTCGTGGCGGGACGCGTTCGGCACCAACTTCGTCGCGGTCGACCCCAACCGCGCGCCGAGCGGCTCGTCGGTGTCGTTCGCGGTCGAGGAGGTGCCGAGCGCCGGGAGCTACGACCTCCACCTGCGCTACGCGAGCGACGCCGAGGAGAACGCCGGTCGGGTGATAGACGCCGGCACGCCCCGGGCGACGCTGCGCGTCAACGGCGACCGCGAGACGATCGAGCCGCCCTTCACCGACTACTGGGACGACTGGCAGGTGTTCACGACCGAGGTCGAACTCGACGCGGGCGACAACGAGGTCGCGGTCGAACTCGACTACGAGAGCGGCGACGACGGCTTCGCCGGCGACGTCGGCGGGTTCAACCTCAACGCGGTCGCGGTCACCGAGTCCGGCGAGTCGTCTCCGGTCCCGGCCGAGTACGAGGGGTACACGCCCGAAAACGAGAACTTCGACGCCGAGCCGGAGTTCGGGTTCATCGAGTCGGTCCCGGCCGCCGGCTGGGACGAGACGCGCGTCGTCGGCGCCGCGATCGGCGACTACCTCGCGATCGCCCGCCGGCACGGCGACGAGTGGTACGTCGGCGTCATGACCGACGGCGACGGCCGCGGGGTCGACGTGCCGCTCGACTTCCTCGCGCCCGGCAATTCGGGCGGAAAGGGGAACGGTAACGGTCGCGGCAACGGCAACGGCCGAAACGGCCCGAAGTACGTCGCGGAGATCTACTCGGACGCGGTCGGCGCGGGCGTCGACCTCGACCCGACCGGCGTCCGCATCGACGAGGCGGTCGTCACGCCGAGCACGACCCTGCTGGCGTCGCTGGCGCCCAGCGGCGGGACCGCGGTCAGGCTCCGCCCGGCGCGGGGCCGCGAGATCAACCGGCTCCCCGAGTACGAGCGCCCGGAGCAGACGGTGTCGGTGTCGATCGCCGACGAGGCCGACCTCGGGGAAGGGTTCATCACGGCGACCGGCACCAACGACGCCGGCTTCGTCGGTTCGACCGCGGTCGAGGTCCTCGTCGACGGCGACCTCGCCGCGCGCGATACCGTTCGGCTCCCGCCGAACGCGACGGACGAGGCGGTCGAGGTCGGCTTCGACATCTCACAGATCGGGACGTTCGACGTCGTCGTCCGCCTCGCGGACGGCGGCGACGAACTGGCGTCGGGGAGCGTCACGGTCGCGCCCGGCGACGTCGTGGCCGAGTTCACCGACCCGCAGGGGGACGATGACGGGCCGGGGAGGTACACCTACCCGACGAGCGGCGACTTCGAGCCGGGCGCGTTCGACCTGCGCTCGGTCCGCGTGCTTGAGACCGAGGAGAAGTACCGGTTCGCGTTCGAGGTCGAGAACCTGTACGACACGTTCGGCGGCGACTTCTCGCCGCACTACTTCCTCGTGTACCTGCGCGACCCCGAGGCGGACGGCGGGCGGACGAGCGCGCTCGACGACCTCGGACTCACCGCCGAGTTCGCGCGGCCGTGGCAGTACCGGATCGACGCGAGCGGCTTCGGGAGGGGCGTCACCGACGCCGACGGAACGACCCTCGTCACGCCGGAGGTGTTCGTCAGCTTCGAGGCGGACACCGCGGTCGTCTCGATACCGAAGTCGACGGTCGGCGGCGACCTCTCGGGCTGGGAGGTGTTGCCGGCCGTCGGATCGGAGGACCGCGGCAGCCTGCGGTCGGTGGCGGTCGACGCCGGCGACTTCGTCTTCGGCGGCGCGCGGGAGGGCGCGGCCGGAAACGCGCCGCGGGTGATCGACGTGGTCACGCCGGAGGGCGTCTCGCAGGCGGACGCGCTCGACTACGACGCCGACTCGCTCGCGTCGCTACCGTTCACGACGCTGTAAGAGAGGGAGCGAGAGTCGCGCGGCGGGACGCGCCCGCCGCGTTCAGAAGTGGTTCGCGGACTCGGTCTCGTGTTTGAGTTCGCCGCCGCGGCCGCCCTCGACGGTGGAGGCCCCGTTGTCGCCGGAGGAGGCGGTCCGCACGGTCACGTTGTCGACCTCCTCGAAGTCCATGATGAGGTCGCGGCGGATGTTGTCGGCGGTGATGTTCGAGATGCCGCAGCCGGAGCAGGTGCCGCCGAGCTCGACGACGACCTCGCCGGTCTCGGGGTCCGCCTCGCGCACGACGCTCGTGCCGCCGTGCATCTGGATGATCGGCATCTGTCCGACCATCCACTGTTCGACCCGGTCCGCGAGGCTCTCGTCGCTCTCGTCTCTCATTACCTCCAGTACAGCGCCGACGGTATGGAAAGTTGCGGTTTAGGAGCTGAAGACGGGAGCGAAAGGAACTGTGTCATCGTCGATGAGACGGAACGGCGCCGAGAGGACCCGTGAGCGTCGGCGTCGCTGGGGCACCCGTCGGTTCCGTGCGCCGGGTCGCTATCGGTCGGCGTCGTCGCTCCGCTCCGCCGACTCCCCGGACTGGCTCGGGAGGCGCGTGGGGTCGGCCGCGTCGTCGCCGTTCATCGAGTCGTCGCGTTCGAGCACGTAGAGGAGCGGGCCGAGCGCAGTCAACACGAGGACGCCGGGCAGGGGGGCGTCGGGGACGAGGATCAGGGTGACGAGGCTCGCCCCGCCGGTGAGGACGACGAGCGCGGCCCACGCCGCCGGCGAGCCGAGGTCGACGCCGACGCGGGCGGCGTCGCGGTAGACGGCCGCGGCGATCAGCGCGACGGCGACGCCCCCGCCGCCGGCGACGAGCGCCGTGGTGACGGACATACGAGCGGTTGGGGCGAGACGCGAAAAAGGGTGTCGCGAACGGACGAGGAGGAAAGAGCGGAAGGGGGGCTACGGCGCCTCGCCCGTCTCGATGCTGAAGGAGTCGCGCGGGTAGGCGACGCAGGTGAGCGTGTAGCCGTCGTCGATCTCGGCCTCTTCGAGCATCTGCTGGTTGTCATGCTCGACGAAGTCCTCGCTCGGTCCGTCCGTGATCTGCCCGGCACAGGAGACGCACTGGCCCTGGCGGCAGGCGTACGGGAGGTCCCACCCCTCGTCTTCGCCCTGTTCGAGGATGGGCTGGTCGTTCGAGAGTTCGACCGTTTCGCCCTGCTTGACGAACTCGACCTCGAAGTACTCCACCTCGTCTTCGGGGATGTCGCCGGGGCCGGAGCTAACGGTGCCGCCCTCTTCGAGTTCGCCCTCCTCGCCGTCGGCGCCGGCCGGGATGGCGCCGCCGCCACCGCCACCGCCGACCGCGCGGTTGCCCGGTTCCGGGAACTCGGTCTCCGGGACCGTGGACGCGCGGCGTTCGAGCACTTCCTCGGAGATGTCGGTGGTGGGCTCCCAGCCCGTCCCCTTCAGGCTGGTGACGAAGACGACGAGGAGCGTCGCAATCGCCCCGAGAACGAGCGCGGGCGGGTTCGCGACGTTCGCGATGAGCGGATTCAGCATACGAACTGATATGGAGAGGTAGCATAAGGCCGTTTTGATCGATCCAACCGCGTGAGACCCCCGACGGCGGGAGCCGGCGGGCGCGCACGCCGCGGAGCGGTCCATTTATCGGCCGAGCGGCCGACGGGACCCCCATGGAAGTGAAATCCCGGCACCACCTCCGGAGCGACGACATCACGGCGATCCGCGAGGCGGTGGCCGACCACCTCGGGGTCGACATCGACGGCGAGACGTTCGAGTTCGTGGAGTTCGTCGACGCCGGCTACGAACTCGTCTTGGTCGACGGCGACCCCGCCGTCTTCTACGTCGACGACGACGAGCCGTTCCTCACCGTCCGGGGCGCGAACGACTTCGACCCCGAGACTGGCGTCGTCACGGTCGACGCTGGCGCGGTCTCGTTCGTCTCCGACGGCGCCGACGTGATGCGCCCCGGCATCGTCGAGGCCGACCCGGAGATCCGGGAGGGCGATCTGGTCGTCGTCGCGGAGGAGTCCCACGGGAAGGTGCTCGCCGTGGGCCGCGCGCTGGTCGACGGCGACGAGATGGTCGGTGACAGCGGGAAGGTTGTCGAGTCGATCCACCACGTCGGCGACGACCTCTACGAGTTCTCGGTGTAGCGCGCGACGGCGACGGCAGCAGCGGGCGGCTATTTATAAATAGGAATGCGGTGGCGCGTGCCTCCGAGCGCCCTTCGGGCGCGAGGAGCACGCGCGAGGGACGCGGCGAACGCGAGCGGCGAAGCCGCGAAGCGTGAGCCGCGAGGCTGGGGAGGCGTGAGGCGCGGTCGCGGTGCTGTCCGGGGCGGGACTCAAAGGGGCAGCCGCGAGGACAGCACAGGCGACGTAAGCACCGCAGGAACGAGCGAAGCGAGTGACGAGGAGCGCAGCGAGCGTGTGCTGTCCTCGCGGCTGGGGCTTTGGAGGTGTTCTCCGCGGTGGCAGCCACGTAGTACCGAGCGGCTGGGGCTTTGGAGGTGTTCTCCGCGGTGGCAGCCACGTAGTACCGAGCGGCTGGGGCTTTGGAGGTGTTCTCCGCGGTGGCAGCCACGTAGTACCGAGCGGCTGGGGCTTTGGAGGTGTTCGGCGCCGATCCGCAGTCGACTATTTATAAGTAAGGCTGGGGCTTTGGCGGTGTTCGCCGTCGACCTGTGGGTTACTACGTATCGCCGAGCGGCTGAGACTTTGGCGGTGTTTGCCGTCGGGCAGTCGACCACCAGTTATAAGCAAACGCCGGAAACACCGCTGCCGTCCCGATCGCTCCGCGCATTTTAATCGCCTCGCCCGCGAGTCCCGACGTGATGACCGCGATCCGGGTGTTAAGCTACAACGTCCGCTACGCCAACCGCGGCGACCACCACGACGCCTGGCACGACCGCCGCGACGCGGTCGGGCGACTCGTCCGGTTCCACCGGCCCGACGTGGCCGCCTTTCAGGAGCCGCTGCCGGAGCAGCGCGAGGACCTCCGGGAGCGGCTCCCCGGGTACGAGTTCGTCGGGCGCGGCCGCGGGACCGACGGCGAGGGCGAGGGGTGCCCCATCGCGGTGCGGAGCGACCGCTTCGATGTCGTCGACAGCGACACGTTCTGGCTCTCCGAGACGCCCGAGGAGCCCTCGACCGGCTGGGACGCTTCGCACCCGCGGATCGCGACGTGGGCCCGGGTGCGCGCGGTCGACGGCGGGTACGACGCCGACGACCACGGCGGCGCGACGCTCCGCGTCGTCAACACGCACTTCGACCACGTCAGCGCGCGGGCGCGCCGCGAGGCCGCGCGGCTGCTCCGCGAGCGGATACCGGAGACGAGAACGGGGAACACCGGCGACCGCGACGGGGCGGCCCCGGTCGTCCTCGTCGGGGACCTCAACTGCACGCCCGGCTCCGACCCGCACCGGATCCTCGTGGGTGATGAGCGCGAAAGCGACGGCGAAGCCGCCGAAGGCGACGGCGAAGCCGCCGAAAGCGACGGGGACGCCGCCGGGGCGACGACCGGTGACCGCGCCGCGCTCCGGGACGCGGCGGCCGCCGCCGACCTGCGGCACGGTCCGGCGACGAGCCTCACCGACTTCGCTCGCCTCATCGACGGGCGCCGGATCGACCACGCGCTCGTCTCGCCGGGAGTCTCCGTCGAGGCGTTCGCGACGCTCGCGGACCGGGACGACCGGGGAAGATACCCCTCCGACCACCTGCCGGTCCTCGCGCGGCTGTCGGTGTAGGGGCACCGGGGTCTGCGGCCGTTACTCCCCGCCCCCTCCGTCCGCTTCCGTTTCGTCTTCGGCGGCGTCCGCCGCTCCGTCGTCCGCCTCCTCCTCGGCGTACTTCTCTACAATCGTCTCGTAGCCGCGCTTGGCGGTCTCGTACGTCTCGCGGAGGTCGGCCACCGGCGTCTCGCTCGCGTCGATCCGGAGGTCGTTGTAGTAGGGGTCGTCGGTCTCTTCCTCGGTGTTACACACGAGCAGCGCGGCGGACTGGACCTCGAGGTCCTCGCGCTTATCGCCGCCGGCGGCGTGGCCCGCCGCGAGCGCGTCGATCAGCCGCTCGGCCAGCGGCGCGTCGCCGTGCGCGTCCGACTCGTAGGCGGCCGCGGTGTCCTCGATCACGTCCTCGCCGGTCAGGAGGTTGCCCGCGACGGTGTAGTTCTGTCCCTCGCGGTGGCCGTACCAGTCGTTACACTCGTCGCCGGAGAACGCGAACGTCCCGTCGGCGTCGACGCCGTGGAGCTGGCGCTCGGCGCTCCCCTCGTCGGCGTTCAGGAGGGCCTGTAAGGCGTCGTCGACCGCCAGCCCGTCGTCGAGGTACTCGATCCCCTTCCGCCCCAGCTCGACGTTGACGAGCGACTGGGTCGCCACCGCGCCGTCCGAGGAGGCGAACGGACAGAGCGTGCCCACGCCCGGCAGCCGGGTGGTCACCGCCACGCCGAACCGGGTCTGGTCGTCGCCGTCCTCGTCGGTGTACCGCTCGCGAACGCAGATGCTGAACGTCACACCGGTGCTGCGGCGGCGACGCGCAAAAGGCTGCGTTCCGGGGCCGATGGATCCGGTTCTCGGCCGCGCGGTTGCCGGTCAGATAGTTCCGGTCCCCGGCCCGCGCGCGAGCGACTCGGGAGTCTCCGAACCGCGCGCGAGCGATTCGGGGGGTCCCCGGACCGACCCCGACCGTCGATCCCACGAGGCGTTGATAAGACCGGCCGACGGACCGTCAGCAAACCGGGCGGATTCAGCGACGGCGACGCCCTCGACGCTTCGTGTCGAGTGTCAACGGGCGACATGCTTATCCGTGCCAATCCCTCCCACATATATAGCCTCGGATACGGGCGAGGCGACCACCGGCACCGACGCGCACCCCGACGACGCGCCGCTCGCGGCTCGACGAGCTGTTGACACGCGCACGGAGAGCGGCGGCTCCGTCCGTCGCGCCGGGTGCCGCCGGCACCGCCTGCCCCCCGAGCGAACGTGATACGATGGCAAACCGACACACGCTCGAACGGCTCAGCGAGGAGTACCGGACTGAGGTGCCGGACGACCTGCGAGCGGCGCGCTCGTTCGACTGGTACCTCGACGCGCTGTACGACGACCCGGAGATCGCGCGGAACGCCCACCAGCGCGTCGCGGACATGTTCGACCACTACGGCACCCACTACGACGAGGAGCGCGGCGTCGTCGAGTACGCGCTCGCGGCCGAGGACCCGCTCCACGACGGCGAGAACGTCTTCTACGGCCGCGAGGTCCACGAGGCGATTCACGAGTTCGTCAACAAGGTGAAGTCGGGCGCCCGAGGGCTGGGTCCCGAAAAGCGGATCAAGCTCCTGCTCGGCCCGGTCGGCTCCGGCAAGTCGCACTTCGACTGGCTGGTGCGCCGCTACTTCGAGGCGTACACCCGCGAGGACGCCGGCCGGATGTACACCTTCCGGTGGGTCGACCTCTGTTCGGTGATCGACGACCAGGACCCGGACGACGACGTCGTCCGCTCCCCGATGAGCCAGGACCCGCTCGTCCTCCTCCCGAAGCCGCAGCGGGAGGCGGTGATCGACGACCTCAACGAGCGGCTCGACGCGCCCTACACGCTGCGAAACGACCAGCACCCGGACCCGGCCTCGGAGTTCTACCTGAACGAACTGCTCGCGCACTACGACGACGATCTTGAACGCGTCCTCGACGAGCACGTCGAGGTCGTCCGGCTCGTCGCGGACGAGAACCGTCGGGAGTGCATCGAGACGTTCGAGCCGAAAGACAAGAAGAACCAAGATGAGACGGAGCTGACCGGCGACGTCAACTACGCGAAACTCGCCGTCTACGGCGAGTCCGACCCGCGGGCGTTCGACTACGCCGGCGCGTTCTGCAACGCGAACCGCGGCCTCTTCTCCGGCGAGGAGCTGTTGAAGCTCCAGCGGGAGTTCCTCTACGACTTCCTCCACGCCTCCCAGGAGTCGACGATCAAGCCGAAGAACAACCCGCGGATCGACATCGATCAGGTGATCGTCGGCCGGACGAACATGCCGGAGTACCGCGAGAAGACCGGCGACGAGAAGATGGAGGCGTTCAACGACCGCACCAAGCGGATCGACTACCCGTACGTGTTAGAGTACGACAGCGAGGCGGAGATCTACGAGAAGATGCTCGCCAACGCGGACGTGCCCAACGTCCACGTCGAGCCGCACGCCTTAGAGATGGCGGGCCTGTTCGGCGTGCTCACCCGCTTGGAGGAGCCGACCGACGAGACGGTGACGCTCCTAGAGAAGGCGAAGGCGTACAACGGCGAGTTGGAAGACGAGGAGATCGACCGGCGGAAGCTCCGGGAGGACGCCGCCGAGTCAGCCGACGTCGGCGAGGGGATGGACGGCATCTCCGCGCGGTTCGTCGGCGACGAGATCGCCGAGGCGATCATGGACGCCACCCACCGCGACCGGAGCCACCTCTCGCCGCTGTCCGTCTTCGACCACTTCGAGGCGAACCTCGGGGGCCACGGCTCCATCGCGGCCGAGGACCTCGACCGCTACGAGCGACTCTTAGAGACCGTCCGCGAGGAGTACCGCGAGCGCGCCATCGAAGACGTGCGCCACGCGCTGGCGTACGACGTGGACGAGCTGCGGCGGCAGGGCGAGAAGTACATGGACCACGTGATGGCGTACATCGACGACGACACCGTCGACGACGAGCTGACGGGCCGCGAGACGGAGCCGGACGAGACGTTCCTGCGCGCGGTCGAGGAACAGCTCGACGTCCCCTCCGACCGGAAAGACGACTTCAGACAGGAGGTGTCGAACTGGATCTCGCGGCGCGCCCGCGAGGGGCGCGGGTTCGACCCGCAGGAGAACGACCGGCTCCGCCGCGCCCTAGAGCGCAAGCTGTGGGAGGACAAGAAGCACAACATCAACTTCTCGGCGCTGGTGTCCGCGACCGACCTCGACGACGAGGACCGGAGCGCGTGGGTGTCGGCCCTGGTCGACCGCGGCTACTCGGAGGCGGGCGCGGCCGAGGTGCTTGAGTACGCGGGCGCGGCGGTCGCGCGCTCGGAGATGGAGGACGGCGGGGGCTGAGATGAGCGACCGCACCCGACCCGACGGCGAGGGGTTCCTCGACGCCGCCGACGAGGCGCTTCGAGGGGCGTACGACCCGCCGATGAGCCTCGCGTCCTACGTCGACCGCGTGCTGGAGCGTCCGACCGCGGCCGCCTCCGGCGCGGGGTACGTCCTCGCGGCCATCGAGTCGCGGGGCACCCGGGAGGTCCGCGAGCGCGGCGAGACGCTCGACCGGTACCGCTTCTTCGACGACCCGGCGAACGGCGGCGAACACGCCGTGCTGGGCAACACCCGCGCGCTCAACGCGTTCGTCGACGACCTCCGCGCGGCCGCGACCGGGCGCGGCAGCGACGAGACAATCGTCTGGATCGACGGCCCGACCGCGACGGGGAAGTCGGAGTTCAAGCGGTGTCTGATCAACGGGCTCCGCGCGTTCTCGAAGACCGACGCCGGCAGGCGGTACACCGTCGAGTGGAACGTGAGCGGGGCCGGGACCGGCGGGGGCGGCGGCGCGGGCGCGGCGTCGCTCTCGTACGGCGACGGCGGCGACGCCGGGGAGTGGTACCGCAGCCCGGTCCAGTCGCACCCGCTGTCGGTGTTCCCCGAGGGGGTCCGGGAGTCGGTCGCGGACGCGGTCGACGACGCGTACCCGATCGCCGCCGACGTGGAGCTGGACCCGTTCAGCCGCGAGGCGTACGACCACTTGGAGTCGGCCTACCGCGAGCGGGGGCGCCGGGACCTGTTCTCGTCGATCACCGACCGCGACCACCTGCGCGTGACGAGCTACGTCGTCGACGTGGGCCGGGGGATCGGCGTCCTCCACGCCGAGGACGACGGGACGCCGAAAGAGCGGCTCGTCGGCTCGTGGATGGGCGGAATGTTACGCGAGCTCGACTCGCGCGGCCGGAAGAACCCGCAGGCGTTCAGCTACGACGGCGTGCTCTCGCAGGGGAACGGCGTCGCCACCGTCGTCGAGGACGCGAGCCAGCACGCCGACCTGCTCCGGCGACTGCTCAACGTCCCCGACGAGCGGCGCGTGAAGCTGGACAAGGGGATCGGGATGGATTTGGACACCCAGCTGATCGTCATCTCGAATCCCGACCTCGACGCGGAGCTAGACCGCCACGCCGAGCGGGGGGACGCCGACCCGCTGAAGGCGCTGAAGCGGCGGCTCTCGAAACACGAGTTCCGCTACCTCACGAACCGCCGGCTGGAGGCGCGGCTGCTCCGCCGGGAGGTGGCGGGCGCGACCGCGGTCGAGGGGGCGAGCGCCGGCACCGACGACCCCGGCGCGACCGACGCGACTGCCGCCGCCGGCGCGGACGGCGGGGACGTCGCCGCGGGCGATCCCGGTGCGGCGCCGCTGTCGGTCGAGGTCCGGGAGTCGGACGGGACGGTCGTCGAGCGCGAGGTCGCGCCTCACGCGGTCGGGGCCGCGGCGCTGTACGCGGTCGTCACGCGGCTCGACGCCGACGACCTGCCGGGCGACCTCGACCTGATCGAGACCGCGGAGCTGTACGAGACCGGGGAGACGCGGCGCGGCGACGACGCGGTCACCGTCGACGACGTCGACCTCGCGGCGGGGGACGGGCGCAACGGGATCCCGGTCACCTACGCCCGGGACGCGCTCGCGGACCTGCTCGCGACGACCGCCGACCGCAGCCACCCCGACCTCCCCGTCGAGCGCGTCGTCACCCCGACGGACGTGCTCGACGCGATGGCCGACGGGCTTGAGGACGCCCCCGTCTTCTCGCGGGCCGAGGCCGCGGAGTTCGCCGGGCGCCGCGACCCGGTCGCGGCGCGGATCCGCGAGCGACAGCGGGAAGACGTGGTCGACGCGGTCCTCGCGGAGGAGACCGTCTCGACCGAGACGGTCGCGGAGTACGTCGAGCACGTGTACGCGTGGGACGAGGGCGAGCCGACGAGGCGCGACCGCGAGGACGAAGCGCCGGACCCGCTCGCGATGAAGGTGTTCGAGACGGAGACGCTCGGGCGGTTCGAGGAGGGCGACTACCGCGGGACCGAGCCGAGCCGCGACGTCGAGCGCTTCCGTCGCGAGCGCGTGATACGGGGGCTCACGCGGTACGCGTGGCGCAACCGCGGCGACGCGTTCAGCGTCGACGACGTCGACCTCCGGGAAGTGCCCGACCTGAAGGCGGTGATCGACGCGAACGACCTCGCAGACGTGAAGCGGCGGTTCCCGGACCTCGACCCCGCGGCGTGGCCCGACCCGCCCGCCGACACCGAGACCGCGCGGGTGAAGGAGGCGACGGTGGCTCGCCTGTGCGAGCGGGGGTACAGCCCCGCCTCCGCGGAGCTGACGACCCGCGCCGTGATGGAGGACGTGCGGGAGGAGTGGCCGGACGTCGACGGGGGGCGCGCCGCCGACGGCGATCCGAACGGCGGCGACCCGAACGGGGGTGAGAGCCCGTGGGACTGACCGAGGACCGCGAGCGGTTCCGGGAGGTGGGCGAGACGCGCCGGGAGGACCTCGCGGAGTTCATCAGCCACGGCAACCTCGGCGGCTCCGGTCCGGACCGGATTCGGATCCCCGTCAAGGTGGTCGACCTCCCCGCCTTCGAGTACGATCAGCGGTCCGCGGGCGGGGTCGGACAGGGCGGCGACGGGCAGCCGCAGCCCGGCCAGCCGGTCGACCCCGAGCCGGGCGACGGCGACGAGGCGGGCGAGCCGGGCGAGGAGGGCGGCGATCACGAGTACTACGAGATGGACCCGGAGGAGTTCGCCCGCGAACTGGACGAGGCGCTCGGCCTCGACCTCGAACCGAAGGGGAAGCGGGTTATCGAGGAGGTGGAGGGCGACTTCACCGACACCGCGCGCGCCGGTCCGCGAGGCACACTCGACGTCGACGAGTTCTTCAAGCGCGGGCTGAAGCGCCACCTCGCGACGGACTTCGACGGCGAGTACGTCCGCGAGGGGCTGTTCGTCGCCGGCGCCGACGTGGACGACGTGTTCGCGTGGGCGCGCGACGGGGGGATCCCCGTCTCGCGGGCGTGGATCGCGGACGCGGCCGCGACGCTCGCGGACGAGGCGGGCGAGCCGGTGGAAGCGCTCGACCGGTGGGAGAGCTTCGACGCGCTCGACGACGCGGTCGACCGCGAGCCGGTCACCCAGCGGATCCGCCGCGAGGGGCTCGACAGCGTCCCCTTCCGCCGGGAGGACGAGCGGTTCCGGCACCCGGAGGTGATCGAGGAGCGCGAGCGCAACGTCGTCGTCGTCAACGTCCGCGACGCCTCGGGCTCGATGCGGGAGACGAAACGCGAACTCGTCGAGCGCGTGTTCACGCCGATGGACTGGTACCTGACCGGAAAGTACGACGCCGCCGAGTTCCGGTACGTCGTCCACGACGCGGAGGCGTGGGAGGTCGACCGCGAGGAGTTCTTCGGGGTCCAGTCGGGCGGCGGGACCCGGATCTCCAGCGCCTACGAACTCGTCGAGGATCTCCTCGAGGAGTACCCGTACAGCGAGTGGAACCGGTACGTGTTCGCCGCCGGCGACTCCGAGAACGCCGGCAGCGACACCAGAGAGCGGGTGGTCCCGCTGATGGAGTCGATCGACGCGAACCTCCACGCGTACGTGGAGACCCAGCCCGGCGACGGCGCGGCCAACGCCCGCCACGCCGACGAGGTCGAGTCCGCGTTCACGGACGCCGACGACGTCGCGGTGGCGCGCGTCTCGGAGCCGGACGACGTGACGGACGCCATCTACGAGATACTCAGCACGGAGGCGTCCGGCGACGGCGACGCGGCTCCCGGCGGGTCCGCGGCCGCCGACGGAGGTGAACGGCGATGAGGGACGAACGCGTCGAGGCGAAACGCGAGGCCGAGACGCTGGACGAGCCGGCCCGCGAGGCGCGAGCGCTGGCCGAGCGGCTGGGACTGGATCCGTACCCGGTGCGGTACTGGGTGGTCGACCACGACCAGATGAACGAGCTGATCGCCTACGGCGGCTTCCAGCGCCGGTACCCCCACTGGCGGTGGGGGATGAACTACGAGCGACAGAAGAAGAAGGACCGCCACGGGCTGGGGAAGGCGTTCGAGATAGTCAACAACGACGACCCGGCCCACGCGTTCCTCCAGGAGTCGAACTCGGTGGCCGACCAGAAGGCCGTGATCACCCACGTGGAGGCGCACGCGGACTTCTTCTCGAACAACGACTGGTTCGGCCTCTACGCCGACCGGGGAGAGGACGGCCCGAACGCCGCGGCGCGGCTGGAGCGCAACGCCGACCGGATCGCGGCGATCGCGAGGCGGGCCGACGTCGACCGCGACGAGGTGGAGCGGCTGATCGACGCCGTGACCGCCTTGGAGGACACGATCGACCAGCAC
Source organism: Halorubrum sp. 2020YC2 (assembly GCF_018623055.1). Taxonomy (NCBI): domain Archaea; kingdom Methanobacteriati; phylum Methanobacteriota; class Halobacteria; order Halobacteriales; family Haloferacaceae; genus Halorubrum; species Halorubrum sp. 2020YC2. The sequence continues at coordinate 2,762,350 of NZ_CP076019.1, read as the reverse complement.
AGCCCGGTCGACGCCGCCCGCTCCGTGGAGGAGCCGGGCGTCGCGGCGGACGTGAGCGACGACGACGCGGACCCGCTCGCGGCGATCGAAGACCGGATCGACGACCTCGACCTCTCCGCGGAGGTGCGCCGCGACGTGTTCGACGACGAGTGGCTCGAAGAGCGCGGGGAGGGAGTCGAACCCGAGGAGCCGCGTCCGGACGTGCTCGCGTTCCTGCGCGACCACGGGAAGCGGTACGACTCCGAGAGCGGGAAGGCGGTCGACCGCGAGCCGTGGGAGACGACCGTCATCGACGCGATCCGCGAGGAGGCGTACTACTTCGCGGGACAGAAGCAGACGAAGGTCATGAACGAGGGGTGGGCGACGTACTGGGAGTCGGTGATGATGGGCGGCGAGGGGTTCGCCGGTCCCGACGAGTTCCTCACGTACGCGGATCACATGTCGCGGGTGCTCGGCTCGCCCGGGCTCAACCCCTACAAGCTCGGGTTCGAGCTGTGGACGCACGTGGAGCTGCGGGCCGCCCGCCGAGAGGTGATCGACAAGCTGCTCCGCGTCGAAGGGGTGACCCCCGAGAACTTCCACTCGCGGATCGACTTAGACGAGGTCGCGGCCCTGCTCGAACCACACCCGGCGATCGCGGGCGCCGGCCCGGCGACGCTGGACGAGCTGGCCGACCTCGCCACCGACGGCGACCCGCGCGTCGACGCCGAGGCGGTCGACCGGGCGCTGTCCGAGAGAAGCGACGACGAAGAGGGGTCCGGCGACGTCGACGTCGAACGGTACCCGTGGAAGCTGCTCACGCGCGAGGGGCTCGCGGAGCGGCACTTCGTCCTCTCGCGGTCGGACCACCGCGGCGCGCTCCGGAACGTCTCCCGGGAAGCGCTCGAAGAGCAGGCGCGGTACCTGTTCGACGTCGACCGGTACGAGACGGTCGGGGCCGCGATCGACGACGTCGACCGCGCGGCCGGCTGGGAGCGCATGTTCGAGGTGCGCGAGAGCCACAACGACGTGACGTTCATCGACGCGTTCCTCACGGACGAGTTCGTCCGCGAGGGGAACTACTTCACCTACGAGTACAGCCGGGCCGCCGAGGAGCACCGCGTCGCCAGCGTCGACGCCGACGACGTGCGCCGGAAGCTGCTCCTCCGGTTCACGAACTTCGGCAAGCCGACGGTCGTCGTGCTGGACGGCAACTTCCGGAACCGGGGCGAGCTCCTCTTGGGCCACCGCTACAACGGGGTCGCGCTCGACGAGGAGCGCGCGAAGGAGACGCTGAAGCGCGTCTTCGAGCTGTGGGGCCGCCCGGTGAACCTCGCGACGGTCCGCGTCGAGTACGACGAGGGCGCCGCCCGGCGCGCCAAGCGCCGGGGCGAGGAGCCGGAGGGCACCGAGGTCGGCGTTCGCTTCCAGTACGACGGGGGCGAGGTGACCGAACACGACCTCGACGACGCGGTCGAAGCGCGCATCGTCGCGGACGAGGTCGACTACGACACGAAGCCCGACGACTGGCTGGCGTGAGGCCGGGGCGCCACCGACCGCGGTCCCGGGGCTCCTGACCGTTCGGATCGACACTTATCAGCGTCGAGCGACAACGATATCCATGGACGCTCCGGAGACGGAGGCGAGCAGTCCCGAGGTCGGGCGGTCGGAACCGACCGCCGAGGAGCCGTCGCTCGCCTTCGCGGAGCGCGACCCGGCGGCCCTCGACGACGCGACCGAACTGTACCTGCTGGACCGCCACGCCGCCGAGGACGGCACCGTCCGGGTCCAGCTGCTCGGGTGGGAGCGGGACGGTGACGTCGTCCGCGTCGCGTACGCGCTCCCGACCGGCGAGCGTCTGCGCGACCGCTACCGCTGGCCGACCGCGGGCCGGTACGACGAGAGCGACTTCCTCGCGCTGGTCCGCGGACTCGGCTACTCCCCGGCCGCCGCCGACCTCGTCGGCGGGGAGTTCGCCAGGGCGCGAAACGAGAACGGCCGCTGGCGGATCGTGACCGGGCGACAGACGAGAGAGGCCGGCGGTGCGCCCGGGAACGGTGGCCCCGCCGAGCGAGCGGGCGACGGCGACGGAGCCGACCGCGACGCCGCCCCGTCGAAGGAGTGTTCCGGACTCCGGCGTCGCGTCCGAGCCGCCGACCCGATGGCGACGGGAAGCATCGCGGTGGCGCTTTTCGCCGCCGCCGTCGGGGTCCCGGCGTCGGTCGCGACGCTGACGGGCGGGCTGTCAGCGGGGGCGACGGCGCTCGGCGGCGCGCTGTTCGTCGCCGCGCTGGCGGCGCTGGGGTTATCGATCGCCGCGGCTCCGTAGAGTAGGGCGACAAGGGCTCGGAAGCCGAGAGGCGGACCTACGAAAGCGACGCGACCAGCTCCGAGGCCGCCTCGACCTCGTCGTCGTTGATCCCGTGCCCCATCCCTTCGTAGATCCGCTCGTCGACGTCCGCGCCGAGCGCCTCCAGCACCGCCGTCGTCTCGTGGACCCGCTCCTCGGGGATGTGCGGATCGACGTCGCTACAGCCGACGAACGCCGGCGTCCCGAAGAGAGGACCCCCGTCGGCGCCCGTGGACCCCTCCGGGCCGGCCGCGGTCGCGTCCGCGAGGTAGTCGTCGACGTCGATCGACTCACCGATCAACCCGCCGCTGAAGACGGCGATACCGCCGTACCGCGTCGGGTTCCGGGCGACGAACTCGCTCGCGAGACAGGCGCCCTGCGAGAAGCCGCCGACGAGGAGGCGATCGCGGTCGATTCCGGACTCGACCGCGCGGTCGACCGCGGCGCCGACCGCTCGAAGCCCGGAGGTGCGGCCCGGCTCGTTGTCCGCGACCGGCGAGAGGAACGAGTTCGGGTACCAGGTGTTGCCGGCGGCCGCCGGCGCGAGTAGTGAGAGACCGGAGGCCTCTCTGGCAGCCGGCGACTCCGCCGGCGAGACTGCGACGTCGCGGTCGCCGGCGAGCTGTTCGCCCAGGTCGACGACGCTCCGCGCGGTCGCGCCGCGCCCGTGAACGAGCACGAGCGCCGCGTCGGCGTCGTCGAGCGGCGTCCCGGCGGTGACGAGCGGCTCGTCGCCGTGCGGGTCGTCGCCGGCGTGCGGGTCCGGGGATCGTCCGGCCATCTCAGACTCCGACCCCGGCGTCGGCGTCCGGCAGGTCGTGTTTGTTCACCGGGAGGCCAAGCTCTTCGAGGGCGCCCTCCATGTGGCGGTCCTGCGCGAAATCCGCGCCGTCCTCCTCGCGGAGGCGCTGCGCGGTCGCGAGCACCTCGCCCTTCCGGTCGGCGGGGATCTCGTACTTGTCGGCCGACAGCTCGATGACCAGCCCGTTGTTGTCCTGCGTGTAAATCGAGTGGAAGATGCCGCGGTCGAACACGTTGTATCCCTTGCCCGCCTCTTCGAGGGCGGCCATGATCTCCTCGTACTCGTCCGGCTCGACGCTGAAACACAGGTGGTGGACGGCGCCCGTGTTGACGCGCTGGCCGCGCGCGGACGCTCGCTCGTCGCTCACAAACACCGTGAGGATCCGGCCGTCACCGGTATCGAAGAAGAGGTGCGTCTGCGAGGGGTCGTCGAGGTTCGGCTGCCGCAACACGAGCGGCATCCCGAGCAGGTCGCGGTAGAAGGCGAGGGTGTCCTCCTCGTTGCTCCCCCAGACCGTGATGTGGTCGGTGCCGCTGGTGTGGAACGGTGCGTCCGGACGCTCCGACGTGACCGGAGCCGGGCTCTCGTCGCTCATACCCGAACGGAGGCGGCCGAGACGTATAAAAACGAGAGGGACGGCACGGTGACCGGCTGACACCGGTGTTATCGGTTGGGCTCCCGTCCAGCGCCGTACTCGGCCCGGAACCGCTCCACGAGCCACCGGGTCGCGCGCTTCCGGTTCCCGTCCGGCACGTAGACGAACGGAATGGGGCTGTCGAACGCGCGGTCGCCGTACAGTCCCCAGTCGCCGGCCGACCGCGTCGTCCCCCCGTAGGCGATCGGGATGTCGGCCAGCTCCGAAGGCTCGTACTCGGGGACGTACGACCGCTCGATCCACACGTCGTGGGCCGCGACGCCTAGTTCGCCGGCGAGTTCGCGTTCGAGACGGTCGTCGCTCGAAACGAGCCACTCCCCGAACGCCTCGCGGTCGACGTCGATCCGGTCCGCGTACGCGATCCGGTGTTTCCAGCAGGTCGTCGGGAACCGGCGTGAGCGATACCGGTCGTACAGCGTCGCAAACGTGGTTTCAGGCCGGTCGCGCGCGAGTCGTCGCAGCCGCTCCGCGACGGTGTTGTCGTCGATCTCGCCGTCGAGGACGCCGTCGATCGTCACCGGCGGCTCGCCGGTCAGCGCGGCCGCCCGCTCGGTGAGGTCGCGAAGGAGCGCGTTCGCGAACACCAACTTGTGGTGCTGGGTCACCCACATGTACAGCGCGATCCGCCCTTCGAGGTAGTTACCGAGCGTCGAAAGCGCCTTCTCCGAGAGCGCCAGCCCCTCGTCGGGGTGCGCGGTGTAGGCGTCGACCATGCGGTCGGTGTCGAAGTTCAACACGTTCGCGCCCGTCATCCAGTTGTCCCGAGAGATGTAATCGAGCCGGTCGACGTCGACCGGCGAATGGAGCAGCTGCGCGCCCAGCCCGTGCTGCCACGGTCCGCCGCGTTCGTACACCAGGCTGTACCCCAAGACGTACGCGCACACCTCCTCCGGGTCGACCGACAACGACCGAAGCGCGTCGTCGAAGCGGTCTAAGATTAGCAAACAGCTCATGAGCTCGTGCGGGCTCGCCTCGCGGAGCGGAGCGTCCCCGACCCCGGCCTCGCGAAGCGACGCAGCGAACCCGCGCTGCGCGAGCCGATCCCGCAGCGCCGCCGGGTCGAGGAAGCGCTCGCAGACGTGCGAGAACGGCGGATGGCCGACGTCGTGGAGCAGGCACGCGCACTCCAGCGTCGACTGGATCTCGTCTAGCGTCTCCGACGACGTCTCCCGGGTGAAGTACGGCTCCTCGCGGAGGTTCTCGAAGACGCGACGCCCGAGGTGGTAGACGCCGAGACTGTGTTCGAACCGCGTGTGGTTGGCCGCCGGATAGACGAGATGCGTCGCAGAGAGCTGTTTGACGTACCTGAGCCGCTGGAACGCCGAGGTGTCGATCACGCGATCGACGACCGGGTCCGAGAGTTCGATGTATCCGTGGACGGGGTCTTTGATCTGTGTGGTCATTAGTTGGTAGCCGAGATCACCGCCAGCCGAACGGGACGACGCCTCCGAAGGCCGAACGAGCGATCGGAAGCGGCACCAATACGGCCGTCACCGACACCGGCGGCGACCGTCACGCGGCGGGCGGCGCTCGCTGAAGAGGGCGCGTCCGCCGCGCGCTCTCCGGTGTCGAAGTCATACCTAGAGTCACGGTCGCGGGAAGTAGTGGCTGTCGGTAGAAGTCCGGGGGGTACCCGATGAGAGGTCAGTACCGCGACGGGATGAACGCCATCCCGGCCAGCATGATCGACGACAGGACCGAGAGGATGAACACGCGCGAGAGACCGCTGTTGTACTGGTTGAACCGGTCTATCTCGGCGGTCTGCGTCTCGTACGCCTCGATGTCCGTCGACATCCGAAGCGTCGAAGTGTCGGGGAAGTGCGCGACGTAGTCCGTACCCTCAATCGTCACTATCGACTCCTGAGCGACTTCGACCGTCTCCGTCTCGGTGGTCTCCCACACGAGGACGGCACCGTCGGCCGTCACCTCGTCGACCGTGACCGTCTGCCCGTCGTACTCAAGCGTCTCACCCGTCGCGTGCGACCGCTCCTCGGGCGCAGGGAAGTACTCGTCGACGGGCACTAACGTCCGCTCACCCGAGTCGTCCGTCACCGCGACGTACTCACCGTCGTCGAGCGTGACCGTCTCGTTTTCCGCGTTCTCGTCGCCTTCGAGGATCGCCTGCCGATCGAGCACCTCAACGAGCGTGAACTCGGTGGCGTTCTCGCCGGTAACCTCGACGCGCCACTCGCGATCGTCAAGCGAAACCGTCGAGTCGTTCGCCCACGTCTCGGAGGTCTCCGCCGTGAACTCGCGTTCGAGCACGCCCGAGATGATCATCTGCCCCTCATCGTTCTCGGTCTCCGAGATGTCGGCCACCACGTACGACTCCCCGTCAACGTCGATCGACTCGCTTTCAGAGACATCGACTTCCGGGTTCTCCAGCGCTATCTCCGGACTATCGGCCGTCGCGGTCAGCGCGCCCGCCACGCCCGCAATGGCGAGGAACAGCGCGACGAACACGGCCACAGCGCGTCGTTGCATGGTTGACGCATTGGTCACCCGGTGTTTAACGGTTACTAAGCGGGGCAGTCTGCGGGCCCGGTGACAGGCCGCTCTCGGGAGAAAGAACGAAAAGCCAAGAGACAGCTTAGGAGTGTCAACTTTAGCTCGTGGATTTACGGTAGATTCACCGTAATTATGTTCAGTCTGCGAGTTTTCGATGGAGGAGGCGCGCTAATTCAGCCTCTGAGAGGTTTTCTGGATCTCGGGCAGCATCGGCTGTGTGACCTCCTCCCCGTGGTAACCGACGGGGCTTCCCACGGTACCGCACCGCTGGGTTGGGATATTTGCTGGTTGACGACTCGTCGGCATGACGAGCCGATGGCGTTCACGAGAACGCTGTTCTCGTGCAGCCCATCAGAAATCTTCGATTTCTGAGGACGGGGCCACACCGCCGTTACTCCTATCCCCCGGCAGGGGGGACTCGGAGTTATCTTGACCGAGACACCACAGCGGTTCGAGAGGGTGTCTCGAACGTTCTGATTCTCGGAGTCCCGATATTGTGCAGTTAGGTGGCGGTGAAACCGCCTCGATGTACGTCATGCTCCGACGTGACACTACATAAATATCCGCATCAGCGTCAGAACGTGGTCTGTAGAGGACTTGTCGGATTCACTCCCGCCGTTTACCGCGGGATTCTCTCCTCGAAGAAAGATAGGTTGGCGGGCTCGCAGACGCACTCGAAAGTCGAGACGCAGCCGAAGAGGTCGTCGTGTGGATCAACCGTGAACACGGCGTCCTCGAGTACAGCGAAGAAACTAATCAGGATTATCGAGTCGCCATTCGAATCTTCGGGAAACGAACCCTCAAGATAGCTGACGATGAGGTGCCGGACTCGCTCGCGTGGGTTCCAACAGACACAAGCAACTCCTACGATCCCTCGCCCACCCGGACGGGTTCGAGGCGGAGTTCACGGACAAGCCCCATCACCAGAAGTCACAGATTTCTGGTTAGCAGCCAGAACTCTTCGAGTTCTGGCGACACCCTCTACGAGCGAAGTCGGTAGACTGAGCGAAGTAGGGTGGGGTTGTTGACGCCGTTTGTTCTATCCTTCGACGTGCCCACGTCGACGAGCGAGGGCTGGGTAGAGGCGTCGACGGACGCCCCTGAGTCGACGCGGGTGGACGACCGGCTCGTGTGATCGGGGTAACTCTTAACATACCAACCTCGTGAGCGCGTCAGTCGCCCTCGATCGCTGCCGACCGCGTGTCACCTGTGGCTCGCGTTGATCTCTCCGATCACGGTTGGTTCCGGCTGCGCTCGACCGCGGCAAGCGCGAGCATTACGAGTGCGACGAGCGCGACTAGCGGCCCAAATCCGGGGACCGCAACGTTGTCTGCCTCGATCGTCGCTGGACTATCCTCCGTCGTGGGCTCGGGTTCACCGTGTGGTTCCTTGGTGGGCGATCCGTCGGTCATCTCGGTCGCCGATTCACTCTGCGACGCTTCCAATTCGGTTTCGGCCTCCAACTGTGCGGTAGCCAGCACGAACGTCGAAAACCCGGGTGTCTCTACAGCGACGGTGACCGTGTCGTTCGTCTCCGCTGTGACACTAACTGTGATCGGGTCGTGGACCGTGCCAGCTGTATCGACGCGGTAGACGACGATGTCTCCGGGAACTATCTCGCTCGCCTCCAAGCCGGTCGCGTTGAGCGTAAACGCCAGCGTTGCGTTCGTCTCGGTCGACTCCCTCGGCGGGGTGATCGAAACGGCGCCGACAACGGTAGCCGACGACTCGATCGTGGGCCGGTCAGGCGCTTCGACGACCGTGACCTGAACCAGCCCATCGACAGGTTCAGCGAAGTCGATCGCGATTTCGTTCAGGGCTGTGTGCTCGAGCGTCTGCGTGTGGACCGTCTCCGCGAGAGGGGAGGTGGCACTGTCACTCCTGCTGCCGCCTCCGTCGCCACCGCCGCTGGAGCCACTCGCATCGCTGGAGCCGCTTTCGTCGTTGGAGTCGTTCTCACCGCCACCGCTTTCGGGATCCGGCTCAGTCGCGCTCGGGTCGTCTGCGCTGGTCTCACGCGTCGGAACGAGGATCTGTGGGTCCAACGGAAGCGCCGCAAGCACAGGATACCCGTCACCGCTCGAGCCCGCCGTCGATTCGTCAACGGTCGCCCACACGCCGTCGCTGAGCGCGTCCATGTTGCCATCGTCGAGTGCGTCATCGCCGGTCATCTGGACCGTAGCGAGTGGGATGCCACCGTCTGAGGACGACTGGTTCGTCGTCTCGACGTTCCAGTAGCTGTCGCTGACGACTCCCGGTGAGCTGAATCTAATACCACCAGACTTGCTCCCGGTGGCGTTGACGAGACCTGTCGCGAACGACCGGTTGACCTGTCCAGTGTCGTCGATGTAGCCAACGAGGCCGCCGACGCGCTCATCGCCACGGATCCCTGCCGTCGGTGCCGCATAGGTGTCCTCGACGGTACCGCCAACAATGCCGATGAGCCCCCCGACCCGCTCGACTCCGGTGACGCCTCCGGTTGCGTACGACGTATTGACCGCCCCCCTGTTCCATCCAACCAGTCCACCGACACTGTTCTCACCGGAGACTGTCCCGGTCGAATTCGAGCGAGCTATCGAAGATTCCGGGCTAGCGAGCCCAACGAGCCCACCGACATTGGTTTCGGTTGCCTCGATATCACCCGAGGCGGTCGACCGCTCGACGGCACTATTCAGGTATCCGACGAGGCCGCCAGCAGAGCTCTCGCGTGCTGAGACGTTTCCTGACGCGCTCGAGCGGCTGATCATAGAGGATTGGCCGGCGAATCCGACGAGTCCACCGACGCTTCTATCCCCTGAGACAGCTCCCGACGCGCTCGACGCTGTGACCGTGCTGTTGGTGAACCCGACGAGGCCGCCGACGCTCTTGGCCGCGTCGACAGCTTTGTTCCTTCCAGAGACAGCTCCCGACGCATTCGAGGAATTGATTACAGAGTCTTGACCAGCGAACCCAACGAGTCCGCCGGCAACCTCAGACGACGTGGCCGAGGTGTCTCCCGACGCACTCGACGCTGTGACCTCGCCATACAGGTACCCGACGAGGCCGCCGACGTAGCCTCCCCCCGAGACGGCTCCCGACGCGTTCGAGTGGTTGATCGCCGAAGGTTTGAACGCATATCCGACGACTCCTCCTGCGATCTCTCCATCCGCGGTGACGTCCACGGAGGCGTGAGCGCGAGTGACAGTTCCCCGACTGACACCCACGAGTCCACCAACATTTCCGTGCCCGGTGACGCTCCCACTCGCATTCACATCCACGAGTTCCCCAGCGGCGTCGTGTCGTCCGACGATAGCGCCAACGTTCGTATATTGATTCGGCTTCGTTCCGGTAATATTCCCCGTCATAGTGACGTTGTGGACCGTGCCGGCGTTGCGGCCAACCAACCCGCCAACTACACGGTTTCCTGTGATGTTCGCGTCGTCGATCACCACTTTTTCGACAGTTGCAGCGTGGTCGAGTTTGCTGAACAGCCCGACGGAATTCTCTGCCGGTCGGTCGATAGTCAGGTTCGAGATGACGTGACCCGCGCCGTCAAACGAGCCGGTGAACGGAGCACTCCTGTCGCCAATGGGTTCGAAGCCATTAGCTCCTGTCACTACTGTATCATATCCTCGCGTCGACTGACTGAGATCCGCCGCAAGTGTGAAATTTGCCCCGAGATTCTCCCGTGTCGCACTAACGTGGTTCCACGTTTCGATCTCGTACGGAGTCGTTTCAGTGCCGTTCCCACCGGCATACAGTGGTTCATTCGGTGCTGGCGTCTGTAGGTTCACAATGAGTGTCGGATAAAACCGGGCGCTGTCGGTATTCGAGGTTGTCGCCCACACGCTGTTGTCGAGTACGTCCATGTTGCCATCGTCGAGTGCGTCATCGCCGGTCATCTGGACCGTAGTGAGTGGGATTCCACCGCCTGAGGACGACTGGTTCGTCGTCTCGGCGTTCCAGTAGCTGTCGCTGACGGCTCCCGGTGAGGGGGGTGTAATACCACCAGACTTGCTCCCGGTGGCGTTGACGAGACCTGTCGCGAACGACCGGTTGACCTGTCCAGTGTCGTCGATGTAGCCAACGAGGCCGCCGACGCGCTCATCGCCACGGATCGCCGCTGTCGGTGCCGCATAGGTGTCCTCGACGGTACCGTCGACAAAGCCGATGAGCCCCCCGACGTACTGGCCTCCGGTGACGCCCCCGGTTGCGTACGACGTACTGACCGCCCCTCTGTTCCGTCCGACCAGTCCCCCGACTCTCTCCTCACCGGAGACTGTCCCGGTCGCATTCGAGCGATTTATGATAGAGTCTTGCTCAGCGTACCCGACGAGTCCACCGACACGGGATGCGGTTGCCTCGATATCACCCGAGGCGGTCGACCGCTCGACGGTACCTTCTAGATATCCGACGAGGCCGCCAGCAAAGCCCAGGGGTGCTGAGACGTTTCCCGACGCACTCGAGCGATTTATCATCGCGGGGGAGCCCGCACTCCCAACGAGTCCACCGACGTACACACGCCCCGAGACAGTTCCCGACGCGGTCGACGCTGTGACCGTGCCGTTAGTGTACCCGACGAGGCCACCGACGCTGTCGTCCGCGCTGACAACTCCCGACGCATTCGAGGAATTGACTACAGAGTCTTGGCCGGCGAATCCGACGAGTCCACCGACGCTGTCGTCCGCGCTGACAACTCCCGACGCACTCGAGGAATTGACTACAGAGTCTTGGCCGGCGAATCCGACGAGCCCCCCGACGTTCTTGACTCCGGTGACGCCTCCGGTTGCGTACGACGTACTGACCGCCTCTCTGTTCCATCCGACCAGTCCACCGACTTTCTCCTCACCGGAGACTGTCCCTGTCGCATTCGAGCGATTTATATTAGAGTCTTGGCCGGCGAATCCGACGAGCCCCCCGACGTTCTTGACTCCGGTGACGCCTCCGGTTGCGTACGACGTACTGACCGCCCCTCTGTTCCATCCGACCACCCCTCCGACATTCTTCATCCCGGTAATCGTACCATTCACTGAACTATCCCTGATAGCTCCAACTGTGGTTCCAGCGATTCCACCGACTTGGTTGTCCGCAGTTATCTCGACACTTGCGTTGCTGTTCTGGATCCTCCCCCGGTTTATTCCGGCGAGTCCTCCGACTCGGACACTGCCGTTTATCGATCCCGATACAGAACTTGCTTCGATCGTGCCACTACCGCGATTATTCCCCACGAGGAGCGCAACTTTGGCCCCACCGTCTTGGTTGCCTTCGACTTCGCCAGTCACAGCCACTGTGCGTACCATTCCTTTGTTATTGCCAACGAGTGCGCCGACGGTGTTATTCGCCGAAATGGTGCTCTCCTCAAGCGTGAGGTTGCTCACCGTCCCAGTACTTTTCACACCGCTGAACAGCCCGACCGGGTTCGAACTGCTGGGTCGGTCGATCGTCAGGGTCGTGATGGTGTGGCCAGCGCCGTCAAACGAGCCGGTGAACGTCGACCCGTTCGCGATCGGCTCGAATCCAGCCCCACCGTTCCACTGGTTTGTCCCACTGGCGTCGATGTCGCCGATCAAGACGTAGTCTTCGCCGAGCCCATTCGCGTCAATACACTGTAGTTGGCTCACATTTTCGACTTCGTTCCATCCGGACCCGTTTTGTGTGTAGCCCACGGTCGAACACTGTGGTGCGGTCTCGGTGGCGACCGCCACACCGACGAACCCACCGCTGACTGCGAGGAGTCCGCCGACCACCGCCACCATTACCAGCAGACCGACGCGACGACGCAGACTCACTGTGCGCCCCACATCGTTCGCTGTCCACGCCGCTCACTCTCGACTGCACCGCGTTCGTACATGTACGAGCGTGAGCGCATGGAGGCATACTTTGGGGGGTTACATATGTCACCACCCGATGCTCACCGATACATTTCAAACATCGAGTATGGCAGTTTCAGCCACAAGAAACCGCGTATTCACGTTTTGTCGTCACCTGCAAACAGGGCTGTGAACAACTCGTGTTCGGCGGCCCGCAGGTGCTTCATGACGGTGGTCCGCGAGACGTTGACCACCTCGGCGACGTCCGCGCCCGTCGCCCGCTGTGGTCGTTCGAAGAAGCCCATCTTCGTCGCCACCGCGAGCACCTCGGCCTGCCGATCGGTGAGTCCAGCGACCGACACCGGGTCCGTTGTGTCTCGTGACCGGGAGCGCTTGGTCCGCAGTATCGCCCCTGGCCACGCCTCCCGGAGGTCCGCGAGGACGGTCGCCGCCAGCGTTCGCCGTGGGAATTCCGCCTCGACCACGAGTCGTGATCCGTACACCGTGTACCCCGTGATGAACCCCGCGTGCGTCCGAATCGTCTCGCCTATGGTCGGCGCCGTCGTCCGTACCTGCACCAGCGACCGCCCATCGGCTCCTTTTCTCGTCTCCGCGGAGACGACCGCGTCGACCGCGTCCCCGGCGGCGGCGAACGACACCGCTGTCGTGGCGTCCGATGCCTCGACGAGCAGCGATGCGACGCCACCCTCGCCTCTCGCCGGTCGCGTGGTCGTTACGGCGAGTGGATCGAACGGCGTCCCGCGCAGGTCGACACACATGGCGAGCAGCGGGTGACTCGAGTCGGTTACCTCGATCGCGAGCTGGAGTACCGTCGGCGCGGTCAACACCGACCGAACCTGCTTGCGGTGCTGGACGAATCCAACAGTCTCCGCGAATTCCGCCAGCGGCTCTCGCGGGTCGCCATCCGACTCGCTGGCGACGATGGCCCCATAGCACACGCCCTCGTACGTCGCCGGGACCGCGAGCAGGGTCACTGGCGTCGACTCGTCGCCGCCATCCGTTTCCACACGAGGGGTTCGGGCACTGATCGCCGACTGCGCCACTCCGGCGATCGTTCGTCGGCGTGCGACACTCTCGTCTGTGGTCGCATCCCCCGACCCACCGACTGCCTCGTCCGCGGTCGCAAGCACCGTCTCGCCGTCGGCCTCGACCACCCAGACGGCCGCCGCGCCGATCCGTTCGCGCGCCTGCTCTGCGATCGTCGCTGCGATCGCCGGGACCGCAGCTGTCTCCATGAGGAGCTGCCGAAGCGTCTCCGTGCTGTCGCGCTCCCGGCGTAGCTCGTCGCGTGCCTCGACGGCGGCTAGTTCGGCCTCCTTCAGCTCTGTCACGTCGAGCATTGACCCTTCGATGAACCTGCCGTCGTCTCCGTCGACAACCACGTCGGTCGCGTGCCCCCAGAACTGCGTGCCATCGAGCCGGGCACATCGCAGCGTTTCGTCTCGGAGGCTCGACGACCTCAACTCCGGCTGCGCACCGCCATCGGCTACCTCACCGCTACTGGTGGATACGCCCCCAGCGTCCGCGTCACCCAAGGTCCGAACCCACGGGATCGATGTAGCTTGGAGTTCCGCAAGCGACGCCGCGCCGAGCATCTCGACTAACGCCGGGTTCGCATAGCGGAGGCTCGGATCGGCGCTCTCGTCGACGCGGTACACGCCGACTGGCAGTTGCTCGATGAGCGCGGCGTATTGGGTGAGTTCGCGCTCGCGCTCGGCGAGCTCCGTGATATCGGTCAACAACAGCGCGTAGCCACCCGTCCCTCCGGCACCGGCGATCGCGGTTCGCTCGACGAACACCGTCTGATCGCCTATCACCACCCGGCGGTCAGCGGACGACAGCACCGCCTCGGGGAGATGCGCGCGGACGTCACTCGCGATCAACGCCTCGCGGTCAGGTGACCCGACGAGATCGGCCGCAGCCGCGTTGGCGTCGACGATGTGGCCGCTGTCGTGGACGAGCAGATAGCCGGTGGCGTGTGCCTCGAGCGCTTGGCTCCGTCCCGTGTGGACCCGATCGAACACCCGGTGTCTGTAGATCATCACCATGTCGATGGCCATCGTCGCGCCGATAGCCGCTGGGGTGACATCGAACCCCGACCCGCCTGGCGGATATATTTCGAGCGCGCGAAGCGTGAATACGACGACGGGGATGAGTGGGGCGATCCCGAAGATGATCCCGATGAATCGCGGCACCCGTCGGCGAACAACAGCCCACAGGATCGCGGTCGTCATCACCAGTGTCACGCCGACGGACCACAAGATTTGCACGCCGAACAACGGGGTAACCTGTTGTTCGATCGTGACGTAGCCGTCGCCCGCGTCGACGAGGAGGGTGTCGATAAACACCCCGTCCGGCGTCCCCACCGCCAGCGCAATCGTCGCCACCGGAATCACGAGTAGAATGCTCCACAGCCGACGCGTGATTCGCTCGGGCGCGACGTAATCTAACACGAGCACGACGAACAGCGACGGCAGCCAGGCGTGTCCGACGAACTCGAGGCGATACCAGAGTGTCTTCATCGCCGGGTCAGTGCTCGCTAGTTTAATTGCCGCCGTCCCGACCCAGACTGCGATCGAGATAGTAATTGCGGCGACCACGACAACCCGCCGGCGCCGCTCTCGATACAGCGTGTACCAGACGGCGTACAGACCGATGAGAAACGAGCTCAGGCTGGCGACCACAAACAGCCAGAGCACGGGAGGATACTGCCAGCTACTCATACACTACCTGACACCTCCCCAGAACACTGCCAGTTGCACACACATATCCCGCATGGGTTGCTATTAACGATGTTGCTCGGTGACGCTCTAGGGTCACCTGTACCGGTTTTGAGCCGTCTGTGCGTCTCTACTTCGATACGTAGGGCACATATCAAAGACTACGCTCCCGCACCCGACGTGTGCCCCATGGGCACTCACGCCTCTCCGAACGTGTTGCTCGTCGTGCTCGACTCCGTGCGGGCGGCGAACTGTTCACTGTACGGTGCGACACGCGAAACGATGCCGTACCTCTCACGCTCACCGACGAGTCGACCATCTACACCCAGGCTCAGACCCCCTCGAACTGGTCGCTGCCGAGTCACGTGAGCCTCTTCACCGGATCCGACGCACACATCCACCGAGTGACCGTCCACAACCGACTCCAACCCGGACATACGGTCTTCGAGTCACTCGCTGACAATGGCTATGCGACGAGGCTCTCCAGCGAGAACGGCTTCCTAACCGGTCGTGACGCGGGCTTCGCCGATCCCTTCGAGACGACGGTCGGGATACCCGACGACTACGATGACCACTATGACACGACTACGCTCTATCCCGGTCCCGACAGCTTCTATTACGCCGACCAATTCCTGGCGTTGAGTGCCGAGGTCGACGGTCCGTGGGCTGCGTGTCTAAACCTAATGGGCGCTCACCGGACCTTCGAGCCCGTGAGGCGCACGACTGCTGGGGCGACGGCCGTGTACGGACACTTCAAGCCGACCTCCCGATCCGCTATGAGTGGGCGTTCTACGGCGGCGATCGTCCGTACTGGCAGCTCGGCGCGCTCGAATCGCTGTACGACGGGGGTATCCGGCAGGCCGACGCGGTCCTCGAACACGCGCTCAAGTCGCTCCGGTCTCGAGGCGAGCTCGGCGAGACGCTCGTGGTCGTCTGTGGGGACCACGGCGACGGCTTCGGTGAACCCGGGCGCGTCCCCAATGAGCCCCCTGCCGTGTCACACGTCCTGCCGAGACACGAGGAGCCGTTACACGTCCACCTCGTCGTCCGGCCACCCGGCGGGGCGACCGGTGAACGAGTCGATGAGCTCGCCGCACTCACCCGATTCCCGGCCGTGGCTCGTGCACACGCCCGTGGTGATTCGCCATTATGCGGCTTCATCATCAACCGCGCACTCGCGCTCAAGCAACCCGTCACCGCCGACCTTCGCAAGCGGTTCGAACGGCGCTGTGACCCGGTCGAGGCGTATCTCGAACCGAGCCGTGCCAGCTACGAGAACGCGCCGAACACCTCTGGCGCCGTCCGAAAGCACTCCTACTGGGGCGACAGGAGAGTAACGACGCTCGTCCACGCTCCCGGTGTCGTCGAACACCACGAGCCGGTCAAGCCGGAGACGGTCGACCGATCCTTCCGTGACGGCGACGACGGCCGCGACTCCGTCCGCGAGCCGCTCGCGAGTCGACAACCCGACGCCGACGTTGAGGCACAGCTCGCCGCTCTCGGGTACTACTAACCGACGGACCGGGTGAAAATCCCCTTGTTGTGGGACGTCACTACTTCGCGCGGTGACCGCGCGAGGCGATCCGGTCGGCGACGACGACGCCGATTGCGAGTACGCCGCCGGCGGCGAGATCGGTGACCCAGTAGACACCGAGGTACAGCATCGAGAGCAGGATACTCGCGACGAGAACGCCGACGACACCCGTCCACCGGGGGAACTCGTCGTGCGTCGACACTGCGACGAGGAACACGGTGATCGACAACGCGGCCTACATCGACGGGAAAATGTTCGTTTCGACTTGATTCGGAGTAGACGGATGTCTACAGTACCATCCGAATAGTGGACTTACATGACATGGGTGCTCTCTTATGCACCTACGTATGTACGTGAATACGTACACAAGCACGTACCCGAAGCAGGAGTAGATATTAGCAGGGATACTACTTTATTGACGGCGTGTTTTAACGGGCGTTCCTCAGAACTCTCTCAGCAGTGTCGACACTCCTACTGATCCCTGACCGACTTCTTCTGGAACAGCGGCCACCTGTTCCATCCGAGGATAGTCTTATGTTTTGGTTCCATTTCTACGGGGCAGTTCAGCGCGACCGGCCGATGAGTACCGAACGAGCGCGCAAGAAGACTGTGGAGGAGTTGGATCTTCAGAACCTCGACGACGACGAAGTCGTCCAGCTCCTGAAGTTGGCGAACGAAGGAGTGTACGACACCGATGATATGCCTGAGCGGTGGCAGAGCGTCTTCGGAAAGATGGGCGAAAACCACCACCTGTAACGCTGCGCCCGGATGAAGAATCGAGAGGATGGACAAGAATCAGTCATCAGAGGTCAATCAAACACCGATCGCCGGACGCTATTTGGTTCTATCAGTATTTATAGATGTGACTGTGGAAAAGCGGGTAGGCCCAAGACAAAGTCGTCTCGGGATATATAATAAACGTGTGAGAGCCAAGGGCCGGATTTGAACCGGCGTTGGGCGGCTCTGCAGGCCGCTGCGTCTGACCAGACTCTGCCACCTTGGCGCCAGTCGAAGGTACCGCTGTCGAGCGTTTAAGCCTAGCGGTCGCGTGTGAGCGCGTACAGTCCGTTATATATGGAAAAAGCCCACGGACACGTTGTCCGTGGGCTAGATGGGAGTTGGCTCCCGTATGAGTGGGCAGGCGGCGACTCGTGGTTCCCAGAGGATCGCTCACTCCAGTACTTCACGATACGCTGGTGGGCTTAACTTCCGTGTTCGGAATGGGTACGGGTGTTCCCCCACCGCTTTGGCCGCCTTTACGCCGACTCTCGGACTCGAACCGAGACTCTCTACTGAGAGACTCCTGTGTCGGTCTGGTTCGATACCAACCGTGTATGTCGTGCGATCCAGTTACCGCCTGAACTCATGCGAGTCGTGACGCGTCAGCGCCAATGAATGTGGCTCGGTCTGTTAGTTCTCGTGGGCTTAACACCTCGTTGCCTCGGTGCGTACACCCCGAGTCTATCGAACTCGTCTTCTACGAGTGACCTCTGTGGTACCTCTTTTCCATGTGGGTTTCGAGCTTAGATGCGTTCAGCTCTTACCCCGTGTCGCGTGGCTACTCGGCATCTGCCCTTCCGGACAACCGATACACCAGTGGCGACCAAACGTAGTTCCTCTCGTACTATACGTTCGTTCACGTCAGGTACCTCACACCCCCAATAGATAGCAGCCGACCTGTCTCACGACGGTCTAAACCCAGCTCACGACCTCCTTTAATAGGCGAACAACCTCACCCTTGCCCGCGTCTGCACGGGCAGGATGGAGGGAACCGACATCGAGGTAGCAAGCCACTCGGTCGATATGTGCTCTTGCGAGTGACGACTCTGTTATCCCTAAGGTAGCTTTTCTGTCATCTACGGGTCCCATTCCGGAACCTCGTAGGTTCGCTAGACCACGCTTTCGCGTCAGCGTTCCTCGTTGGGAAGAACACTGTCAGACCATCTTTTGCTCTTGCGCTCTTCGCCGGATTCCCGACCCGGCTGAGATGATCTTCGGGCGCGCTCGATATCTTTTCGAGCGCGTACCGCCCCAGTCAAACTGCCCGGCTACCGGTGTACTCCTCCCGGAGTGAGAGTCGCAGTCACCGACGGGTAGTATTTCAATGCTGTCTCGGTGGCGTGCTGGCGCACGTACCTGTGTAACGACTCCTACCTATGCTGCACATCGGCGACCACGTCTCAGCGACAGCCTGCAGTAAAGCTCTATAGGGTCTTCGCTTCCCCTTGGGGGTCTCCAGACTCCGCACTGGAACGTACAGTTCACCGGGTCCAACGTTGGGACAGTGGCGCTCTCGTTTATCCATTCATGCAAGCCGCTACTGAAGCGGCAAGGTACTACGCTACCTTAAGAGGGTCATAGTTACCCCCGCCGTTGACGGGTCCTTCGTCCTCTTGTACGAGGTGTTCAGATACCCGCACTGGGCAGGATTCAGTGACCGTACGAGTCCTTGCGGATTTGCGGTCACCTGTGTTGTTACTAGACAGTCGGAGCGCCCGAGTCACTGCGACCTGCTCCTCAGAGAGCAGGCATCCCTTCTTCCGAAGGTACGGGACTAACTTGCCGAATTCCCTAACGTCGGTTCTCCCGACAGGCCTTGCCTTGCGCTGGCAGAGCACCTGTGTCGGATCTCGGTACGGACATCGTGCTTGCCTTTTCACGGGCCCTATGTACGGCTGACTTTCGCTATCTCGCGTTTCGCTCGCTTCGTGCCGTGACGGCGTTCACGAGTTTCCACGATTTGACCGGGCGAGTGCCCGGCTCAGCGTTCCACACGGCGTCGGCGTTTACTGCACGATGGCGCTGGAATATTAACCAGCTTCCCGTCGGTGTAGTCAAGTTGTGGTACACCTTAGGACCGGCTAACCCTCGGCTGAACGGCAGTGCCGAGGAACCCTTGCTCTTCAGGCCGTCGAGGTTCTCACCCGACTATCGCTGCTACTGTGACCAGGATTGTCGTTACTGGACGGTCCACACGAGCTCTCGCCCGGGCTTCCGTCCGACCAGTACGCCAACCTACGCGGTTGCCCCTGTCAAGGGCACGGCCAGGTCTCGGTGGTAGATTTGAGCCCCGATCATTTTGGGCGCCTCAAACCTCGGCCGGTAAGCTGTTACGCTTTTCTTAGCGGGTAGCTGCTTCTAAGCTCACCTCCCGGCTGTTTAGGGCTTGAGACCACCTTCGAATCGCACTTAATCTACACTTTGGGACCTTAACCCGGCTCTGGGTTGTTCCCCTCACGGTACACAGGCTTACCCCGCGCACCGGACTCCCTTCGTCTGCGGCGCCTGCGGGTTTGGAGTTCGACAGGATGGCCGACTCCTCTCGGAGGCGGGTCATCCAATCGGTAGCTCTACCCCGCGGGCTACCTCGGAAGAGGTCATGCTTCGACATGTTTCGGTTGGAACCAGCTGTTGCCAGGCTCGATGGGCCTTTCACCCCTACACACGAGTCACGAGAGGATATTGTAGAATACCAACTCTAACAGGCCTCCACGTGGCTTTCGCCACGCTTCACCTTGCTCGCGCGTAGATCGCCTGGTTTCGGGTCGCACCCGATTGACTCCCCGCGCTTGAACACGGTGGCCCTCGCAATGCTGCGGCCGTATCGGTTTCCCTGCGCCTTCCCCGGTTCACGGGTTAGACTCGCCAATCAAGTGCACTCCCTGGGTCGTTTTTCAAAACGCACGACACGACGCCGGCTCGACTCTCTTCCTACTGGAGGATCGCTCCTCTGTCGTTTTGAGAATCGCCTTGTACGCCCTGTCGCTCGATCGCCAGCTGATTTCAGGCCCTATTGCACCGCCCTTTTCGGGGTGCTTTTCAGCGTTCGCTCACGCTACTTGTTCGCTATCGGTCTCGAGGAGTGTTTAGCCTTCTCAGGGGATGCCTGAGCTGTTCACAGAGGATATCCGACCCCTGCTACTCTGGTATTGACGCCATCTGTACTGTTCTCTCGTACGGGGTTGTCACCCTGTTTCACGCTCCGTTCCAGGAGACTTCTGAGAGAGTGTCGAGATTTGGTTGTCAACCCGAACACCACATTGGTCCGAAGACCTTCGGTTTGGGCTGTGTCGCGTTTACTCGCGGTTACTGACGACATCGCTGTTGCGTTCTTTTCCTTCCCTTACTGAGATGTTTCAATTCAGGGAGTTCCCTATTGCGCGTGGCAATTGTAAAACGGATTCCGATTCGGAAATCTCATGTTCTTTCCCTCCATGCGGGTCCCATGAGCTTTTCGCAGCTTGGCACGTCCTTCGTCGGCTCTCGAGCCGAGCCATTCACCAGCTGGCACAGTAGCCAGTAGTGTGTCAGTCAACTCTCCAGAGGAGAGTGCTGACGGTGTCAAGTGACATAGTGTCACCCGACTGTATATGGTTCACTGACGTTCCACGAACTCGGATGAGTTCAGTGGACGTCTGGATCGCACGTATACACGGTTGTCATTGAATCGCCCCGGGTGTGACGGGGCGTTCGTCGAACCCTTCCCATCCGCGGTTTCCCGGGATGGTGCATCGGTCGTCGTGTTCGAACCGAGTCGCGTCTCCCACTTAAGGGACGGATTCGCTTCGAACGGACATGGACTCACTGGGATTCGAACCCAGGGCATCCTCCTTGCAAGGGAGGCACTCTACCGCTGAGCTATGAGCCCACCTTCCCCAAGGGGAAGGTCTGGTGTGTTGTGTGGGCCGTGGTCGTTCTAAGGTGTCCAAGCCGGTGGGTGGGCGGACGATACAGTCCAATGCGAATGAGTAGTGACCGTCGTGGTGACGGTCGTAAGGTGAGCTCGCCCAGAGGGCGAGTCTCGGGTCGGTGGAGGTGATCCAGCCGCAGATTCCCCTACGGCTACCTTGTTACGACTTAAGCCCCCTTGCGAAGCCCAGATTCGACGTACGTGGTACGCCTCATCCGGACCTCACTCGGGTGCTTTGACGGGCGGTGTGTGCAAGGAGCAGGGACGTATTCACCGCGCGCTTATGACACGCGATTACTACCGAATCCAGCTTCATGTGGGCGAGTTGCAGCCCACAATCCGAACTACGATCGAGTTTCTGAGATTACCGTCTCCTTTCGGAGTTGGAACCCTTTGTCTCGACCATTGTAGCCCGCGTGTTGCCCAGCACATTCGGGGCATACTGACCTACCGTTGCCCGTTCCTTCCTCCGTGTTAGCCACGGCGGTCTCCTACTGTCCCCAGCTACCTCGCGGTACTGCTGGCAAGTAAGGATGCGGGTCTCGCTCGTTGCCTGACTTAACAGGACGCCTCACGGTACGAGCTGACGGCGGCCATGCACCTCCTCTCTGAAACTCGGACAAGGTCATCAACCTGGTCGTCATTATTACAGTCGATGCTGGTGAGATGTCCGGCGTTGAGTCCAATTAAACCGCAGGCTCCTCCGGTTGTAGTGCTCCCCCGCCAATTCCTTTAAGTTTCATCCTTGCGGACGTACTTCCCAGGCGGTCTGCTTAGCGGCTTCCCTACGGCACAGCACCCACTCGTAGTGGGAGCCACACCTAGCAGACATTGTTTACGGCCAGGACTACCCGGGTATCTAATCCGGTTCGAGACCCTGGCTTTCGTCCCTCACTGTCGGATCCGTTCTCGCGACGTGCTTTCGCCATCGGCGGTCCGTCCAGGATTACGGGATTTCACTCCTACCCCGGACGTACCCGTCGCGCCTTCCGGTCCCAAGCCACGCAGTTTCTACCGGGCGCCCACCTGTTGAGCAGGTGGATTTCCCGATGGACTTGCGCGGCCAGCTACGGACGCTTTAGGCCCAATAAGATCGGCCATCACTTGGGCTGCCGGTATTACCGCGGCGGCTGGCACCGGTCTTGCCCAGCCCTTATTCTGGTACCGCCTTAGGGTACCGAAAAGCACAGGCGCTATGCCTGTGCACTTGGGATCCCCCTATCGCACTATCGTGCAGTGTAAAGGTTTCGCGCCTGCTGCGCCCCGTAGGGCCCGGAATCTTGTCTCAGATTCCGTCTCTGGGTTCTCACTCTCATGACCCATACCGATTATTGGCACGGTGGGCCGTTACCCCACCGTCTACCTAATCGGCCGCAGCCACATCCTTCGGCGCCGGAGCGTTTGGCATACCACTCATTCCAGTGGTGGTATGGTATACACTATTAGCCTCAGTTTCCCGAGGGTATTGTGTTCCGAAGGGTAGTTTGGCCACGTGTTACTGAGCTATTCGCCACGAGTCTGAACTCGTGCGACTAGCATGGCTAAATCGGATCCCAATAGCAATGGCCTCCGGCAGGATCAACCGGAATGAGTATCCTTCGAGCCTGATTCCCGGCTCGAAGGGGGTGTTGGCGGGTGTCAACGATGATGTTGACACACCATTGCATTGGTCTGTGTGGTGTCCGGTTCACCCAATGGCTTGGATGGCACCGAACAACCACGGCTCACATCAGATCACCGCTTACGCCGGAGCGCAGGGGGCGTGATCCTCATCTCTCGCGGACCTGAACGTACCGGACGACGGGACATAAACCCATCGAATCGGTACGGGTCCAGCGAAACCGGGCCGAGTTGAACGGCCCGAGTCCGCGATGCGTTCTTCGCATTTCTTCAAATGCCGGGGTTATACTTAACCCCGTCGAACTACCTCCGCCACGTCATGCGGTTTCATGCCGAGAAGAACGGGACAACTTGCCGGATCGTGCCGGAGCAGGTAGATAGCTGTCCAGGATGGCACCTCTGCCTCAAGGCGGTGATCAAGCCCGGAAGGCTCGGGGCGTATCGCAGCTAAAAGGGGAGATCGGAACCAGAGCGTTCGGAGGGGGTCTACTCCTCTTCGAGGTACTCGATACCCTGCTTTGAGACGTTGGCTTTCGTGATGTCGCTGAGATCGTTGAGCCAGAAGTCGTCGTCCGCTTCGTCGACCTCGGGAGCGCTGTCCTTCCAAGCCCATCCCTTGTACTCGTGGACCTTCTGGGTGCCTTTTTCGCGGAGCCGGAGCGTCGTCCGCTCCGCCTCCTCTTCAGAGGGTGCCGGGTCGAGCGTTCGGGCCGCTTTGAGCGCCGCCTGACGCGGCATGTTTCCCGAGAACTCGCTCGGTTCCGATCCGTCTTCCTCCCGAAGGGCAAAGTTTCGCTTACCGTCTTCACGTACCATGGTTTTGCCTCCGTGTGACACCAGCACACAGTCTGTAATAAATATATCGGGGAAATGAAAGCTGTACGGCACAATTTTTATATACTACCTCGGCGGCTGCTGGCGGTTTGCGACCTCAACGCGGGGGCGAGGCGATTGGTCGCGGACGATTTGCGGAGCGTTCGGCGCGCGCGACGCGTCGATCCGGGATCCGCGAGGCGGTCCGGTTCGTCCGTCACCGCGCGATTGAGGTACCGCATTCACCGGGCTTCGACGTCCGGTGATGAAGGCGCGGTCCGGCGTCGAGTGCGCGTAAACAACACTTATGTGTCTGCTATGGCGAAGTGCGACAAGCACACCCGCGATGGTCCGCAAAAAGAAGCTCAGCCCTAGTGGCGCCAAGGACGACGAGGGGGAATACCACAACGTCCACGTGAACCTCCACGAGGACGAACTCGCCGTCGCCGGCATGGAGATCGGCGACGAGGTGTTCGTTCGTGTCCGAGACGGGAAGATAATCATCCAGAAGGCGGACGCGAATCCGGACCAACTGGAACACGACTTCTGACGCGGACCGCGGAGTTCGTTACGCGTCCGTTGTCCGTCGACCGCGAGACGGACCGCGGTCGGCGGATTGATTGTCGCTCGTGACGAGACCCAGACGATGGGCGCGTACGATCTGTTGAAGCCGGCGCTGTTCCGGCTTCCGCCGGAGACCGCACACGGACTGATTCATCGACTGCTCGGCGGCGTCCAAGGGACCCCGGTCGCCGCCGCGCTCGCGGAGCGGTACGCGGTCGACGACGAGCGGCTCGCGGTCGACGCGTTCGGGTCGACGTTCCCGAACCCCGTGGGCGTCGCCGCTGGATTCGACAAGAACGCTCACGTCCCGCGGGCGCTGGCGTCGCTCGGGTTCGGTCACGTCGAAATCGGCGGGGTCACCGCCGAGCGTCAGCCCGGGAATCCGCGGCCGCGGCTGTTTCGACTCCCGGAGGACGAGGCGCTCGTCAACCGGATGGGGTTCAACAACGAGGGCGCCGACAGGGTGGGCGAGCGCCTCGACCGCGACCCGCTCCCGGACGTGCCGGTCGGGATCAACATCGGGAAGTCGAAGTCGACGCCGCTGGCCGAGGCCCCGGACGACTACCTGTACACGTACGAGCGCGTCGCGGACGCGGGCGACTACTTCGTCGTCAACGTCTCCAGTCCCAACACGCCGGGACTCCGGGAACTCCAGAACCGCGCCGCCTTGGAGCGCATCCTCGGGACGCTGGACGACGCCGGCGCCGACCCGCTGCTCGTGAAGCTCTCGCCGGACCTCCCGGAGCCGGCGGTCGCGGACGCGCTGGGCGTCGTCGACGACCTCGACCTCGACGGCGTCATCGCGACCAACACGACCACGTCGCGCCCGGACTCGCTGCGGAATCATAATCGGGCCGAGCGAGGCGGGCTCTCCGGGAAGCCGATCGAATCGCTCGCGACCGAGCGGGTGCGGTTCGTCGCGGAGCGCACCGACGTCCCGGTGATCGGCGTCGGCGGGGTCTCCGACGCCGCGGGCGCCTACGAGAAGATACGGGCGGGCGCCTCGCTGGTCCAACTGTACACCGGGCTCGTCTACGAGGGGCCGGGACTCGCGCGCGACGTCAACAAGGGACTCGTCGAACTGCTCGAGCGGGACGGCTTCGACTCGGTCGAGGACGCCGTCGGCGCCGACCTGTGAGTCGAGAGATAGAGAGAGACAGCGGACGAGACCGGCTTACGCGTCGTTTCGGACGATGACGACGACGCCGTCCGCCTGAAGCAGTTCGCCCTCGCCCCGGTACTGTCGCTCCTCTTCGACCGCGAACTCGTCGTCGACGAGCGTGACGCCCGCGACGCGGAGTTCGTCGCCGTCGAGTTCGTACTCCTCCTGCGCGAGCGCCGCCTCGATGTCGCCCACCTGGTCGCCGTACTTGGGACCCACCGTGGCGTAATCGAGGTCGATCCCCGTGATCACCGTCTCGACGGGCGCGTCGCCGTCGGGGTGGACCGAGAGGTCGTCGACGTGCATCACGCCGGTGATGTCGTCCTCGAGGCCGCGCACGTCGGCGTACACCTCGACCGCATCGAGCGCGGCGGTGAGCGGGAGTTGGTTCTCGCTTTTGTACTTCCGGAGCGCGCCGACGACGGCGGTCGCGGCGGTGCCGGCGTCGCGGTCAGCCTCGACCCCCAGCGGTTCGGGCCAGTCCGCGAGGTGGATCGAGTCGCTCGCGCCGTCGGCAAGCGCGACCGCTCCGCCGTCGGTCGCGTCCGCCGCGGCGTCCGCGTACATGTCGTGCCACAGCTCCTCGGTGACGTGCGCGAGGAGGGGCGCGAACAGCTTCAGGAATCGGCGGTGCGCAGTTCGGAGGGTGTACGCGGCCGCGTCGTCCTCGCGCTGTTTGGCGATCTCGAGGTAGTCGTCGCAGAACGTGTTCCAGAAGAAGCTCCGGAGCTCGTCCCGCGCCTTCGAGAACGCTCGGTCTTCGAGGAGGTCGGTGAGCCGCTCGACCTCGGCGTCGAGTTCGGCGAGCAGCCACCGGTCGAGTTCGCGGAGCCCGTCCTCGGGCTCGGCCGGGAACGGCTCCGGCGCGAGCGACTCGACGAGCTTCGAGGCGTTCCACAGCTTGCGGATCAGCTTCTCGCCCGCGCGGAGGTCCTTCTCCTTGAACGGGAAGTCGTCGCCGACCGCGGTACCGGCGGCCCAGTAGCGCGTGGCGTCGACGGGGAACTCCTCTAACACGGTCTCTGGCTCGACGACGTTGCCGACGGACTTCGACATCTTCTCGCGGTTCTCGTCGAGGACGTGCCCGTTGATCATCGTCTCCTCGAACGGGACCTCACCCGTGTGCTCGTAGCACTTGACGAGCGTGTGGAACAGCCAGAAGCTGATGATGTCGTGGCCCTGCGGGCGCAGGTCGAACCGGTACAGCTCCGGGTGCTCCATGGTGAACTCCTGGGCCTCCTCGTCCCAGTCCCAGCCGGCGTTAATCAGGGGCGTGAGACTGGAGGTGGCCCACGTGTCGAGCACGTCCTCCTCCGGTTCGAACTCGTCGCCCCCGCACTCGGGGCAGGCGTCGACGGGCGGGTCGTCGGAGAGCGGGTCGACGGGAAGGTCGGCCTTCTCCGCGACGACGACCTCGCCGCAGTCGTCGCAGTACCACACGGGGAACGGGATGCCCGAGGAGCGCTGCCGGGAGATGAGCCAGTCCCACTGGAGCCCCTCGACCCAGTGTTCGTACCGGGTGAACATCTTCTCCGGGGACCAGTCCATCTCCCGGCCGACCTCGAGGTACTCGTCCGTCTTGTCGAGCATCTCGACGTACCACTGCTCGGTGACGAGGAACTCGACGCTCGTCCCGCAGCGCTCGTGGACGTTGACGGTGTGGGTGATGTCGCGGCGGTCGAGCAGGGCGCCCGCCTCGTCGAGGTCCTCGACGATGGCCTCGCCCGCCTCCGAGGAGTGCAGCCCCTCGTACGACTCCGCGACCTCGGTCATGTGGCCGGACTCGTCGATGGCGACCCGGAGGTCTAAGTCGTGGACCTGGTACCACTCGATGTCGTTCTGGTCGCCGAACGTACAGCACATCACGATGCCGGAACCGGTCTCCCTGTCGACGCGCTCGTCCGCGATGATCGGCACCTCGTGGCCGAACAGCGGGACCTCGGCGGACTCCCCGACGAGGTGCTGGTTCTCGTCGTCGTCCGGGTGGACGAAGACGGCGACGCAGGCCGGGAGGAGTTCGGGGCGGGTCGTCGAGATGACGAACTCGTCGGCGTCGCCCTCGCCGTCACCGTCGTCGCTTCCGGCGACCGAGAACGCGATGTCGTTGAAGTGGCTCGCCTGCTCGTCGTCCTCGGTCTCGACCTGCGAGATGGCGGTCTCGCACTCGGGACACCAGATCGCGGGCGCCTTCTCGCGGTACTCGCGGCCCTGATCATACAGGTCGACGAAGGATAGCTGCGAGACGCGCTGGACGCGCGGCTCGATAGTCTGATAGGTGTGGTTCCAGTCGACGGAGACGCCGAGCGACTGGACGTTCTCGGTGAACTGCTCCTCGTAGTTCGCGCAGACCTCCCGGCACTTCGCCTGGAACTCCCGGCGCTCGAAGTCCTGATGGCGGATGTCGAGTTCGTCCTCCGTCAGGCGCTCGGAGGCGATGCCGTTGTCGTCGTAGCCGAACGGGAAGAACGTCTCGCCGCCGTTCATGCGCTCGAAGCGCGCGACGAAGTCCTGAAGGGTGAACCCGTACAGGTGGCCCATGTGGAGGCTCCCCGATACCGTCGGCGGGGGCGTATCGATGGAGAAGACGGTGTTCGGATCGACCGGGTCGTCGTCGGGGTAGGCGTACGTCTCCTCGTCGACCCACCGCCGCTGCCACCGCGGCTCGACGGCGTCGGGGTCGTACTCACCACTGGGCATTTCACGCACACGTTCCGCCGGTTCCCCCTTAACGGCCTCGGTTGTGTGGGGAAGGAGTACGCGGCAGCGCGGGTGGAGCCCCTTACACCACGTCGTCGAGGTCGTGTTCGGCCGCCATCTTCGACGCCTCGGACGCGAACCGCTCGACCTCGTCCGCCGGGCTCTCTCCGAGCGCGGTCTCCTCGACCTCGCGGCCGGCGGTGATCCCGTCGCCCGTGACGAGCCGCTGTTCGGCCAGCTCTTTCGTGTGCATCCGCTCGCCGTCCTCCGTGGCGTAGGTGAGCCGCACGAGTCCCTTCGAGTCGAACTGTCGGTCGACGAGCCAGACCGTGGTCATACGCGGCGATGAGTCCCTGCGAGGCTTAAAAAGGACGGTCGAGATCCGAGAGAACGCATGGTAGCAAGGAGCGATTTGGATGCCGATGCGGTTGGCGCGTGCCGACGAACGCCCGACAGGGCGTGAGTCGCACGCGCGAGGTCGCCGGCGGCGAAGCCGCCGGCTGCCAGAGGGACCTTCGGTCCCTCGCTGGAGTCGCTGACTCCCGGAGCGAAGCGGAGGGTGCCAGCGACGAGGCTGGGGAGGTGTGAGGTGCGGTTGCGGCGCGGGACTCAAAGGGGCGGTCGCGAGGACGAAGCACGGCGTTCACGAGAGCGGAGCTCTCGTGAGCCAACCAGAACGCGAAGCGTTCTGGTGACGACACAAGCACCGCAACGAGCCGCGCGAGTCCTCGCGACTGGGGCTTTGGAGGTGGTCGCCGTCGATCCGCGAGACACTGTTTATAAGCGAACGGCTGAGCATTTGGCGGAGGTCATCGCCGATCTGTTCTCGGAGTCTCCGGAGCTTTCCGGGTCTCGTCGTCACCGCTTTGTATCGGCTCACCGAACCAAGAGCCATGTACGTCGAGTTCGACCGCGACACCTGCGTCGGGATGTACCAGTGCGTTGCCGAGTGGGACGCCTTCGAGAAGAACCTGAACGACGGGAAGGCCGATTTAGAAGGAAGCGAGGAGGAAGGGGAGGACCTGTTCGTCGTCGAGGTGCCCGACGGCGAGGAGTTCGACGCGAAGTTCGCGGCGCGCTCGTGCCCGGTCGACGCCATCGAAGTGTACGACGACGACGGCGAACAGGTGGTGTAGACGGGTCTGGGCGATTGATGAATCATTTATAAATAGATACTGCCGAAGCGATTTGCACAGCGTCCTCCAAAGCCCCAGCCGGCGAGGACGACGCGCGACTCGCTGCGCTCCTCACTCGGTCGCTCACTACGTTCGCCCCCTCGTTGCGGTGCTTGCGTCGTCGAGCGTCGTCCTCGCCGGCTGCCCCTTTGAGTCCCGCCCCGACCGCACAGCACCGCAACCTCACGCCTCCCCAGCCTCGCGGTTCGCTCGGGGCTCCCTTCGGTCGCCCCTCACTCACCGCGTCCCTCGCACGCGCTGCTTCGCGGCCGCCGGGGGCGGCCGCTCGCAGGCGCGCGCCGAGGTGGATGGTCGAAGAAACGTGTCGATTCCCGCCCGATTCTATTTATAAGTGTTCGGCCACGTCCTCGGCGAAGTACGTGACGATCAGGTCCGCGCCCGCGCGCTTGAGCGCGGTGAGCGACTCCAGCGCGGTCGCTTCGAGGTCGAGCCACCCCTTCTCCGCGGCGGCGTGGAGCATCGCGTACTCGCCGGAGACGTTGTACGCGGCGATCGGCCGGTCGAACTCCCGCCGGAGGTCCCCGACGACGTCGAGGTACGGCAGGCCGGGCTTCACCATCAACACGTCGGCGCCCTGCTCGGCGTCGAGCCGTG
The DNA here is from genome assembly GCF_018623055.1 of Halorubrum sp. 2020YC2. Classification (NCBI taxonomy): domain Archaea; kingdom Methanobacteriati; phylum Methanobacteriota; class Halobacteria; order Halobacteriales; family Haloferacaceae; genus Halorubrum; species Halorubrum sp. 2020YC2. Next base: position 2,732,656 of record NZ_CP076019.1, on the reverse strand, counting down.
CCTCCCGGAGCGCCTCGCGGCGGTTCGCCGGGTCCATCTGGTAGTGCCGGCGGTCGCCGAAGGCGGGCGCGCCGTCGGCCGCGTCGCGGAACGGGCCGTAGAAGGCCGACTCGTACTTCGCGGCGTAGCTCAAGATTGCCACGTCCTCGTGGCCCGCGGCGTCGAGCGCCTCGCGGATCGCTCCCACCTGTCCGTCGGTCATCGCGGAAGGGGCGACCACGTCGGCGCCCGCGTCGGCCTGCGACACCGCGGTGCGCGCGAGCAGGTCGAGGGTCTCGTCGTTTTTCACGGTGAGCGTCGGGTCCGACTCGGCGGTCTCCTCGATCACGCCGCAGTGGCCGTGGTCGGTGTACTCACAGAGGCAGACGTCGCCGATCACGGTGACGTCGGTCTCGGCGGATATCCGGCCGATCGCGCGCTGGACGACGCCGTCGTCGGCGTACGCCCGGCTCCCGGACGCGTCCTTCGACTCGGGGACGCCGAAGAGGATCACGGTCTCGACGCCCGTCTCGCGGATCTCCGCGACGCGGTCGACCGCCTCGTCGACCGGGACGCGCTCGTGGCCGGGCATCGTCTCGATGGGCACGCGCTCGTCGGTCGTCGCGTCGACGAAGACGGGCGCGACGAGGTCGGACGCCGAGAGGTCGGTCTCGGTGACGAGCGGGCGAACGGCGTCGGTCCGGAGGCGCCGGGGCCGGTCCGTGAGGTCCATGCCGACCGGTTGGTCCCGCGCGGACTTTTACCGTTCGTCTCGGTTGAGGGTCGCTCGACGCGGCGGAGACCGGTGACCGCGGCTACTCGGAGGACTCGATGTCGATCCGGTCGCGGAGCGCCGCGAGCTCGTCCGACTCCGCGAGCTCCTCGACCCGCTGTTTGAAGTGGGACTCGCAGAGCCCGACGACCACGCCGCGCTGCTCCGCCTCGTACGTGGCCTCCCGGTCGCAGTAGTGACACCGCATACGCCGTACTCCGTTCGGCGCGGGCTTAATCCTGTTCGTCGGTCCCCGCGCCGGGGGCGTCCCGGGCCGCGAACTCCTCGACCGGGACCGGCTCGGGCAGCCGCTCGCGGACCGGCTCGAACGCCGACGCCGTCAGTCCCGCGACGCCCAGCGTCCGTTCGTGCGCGTCCGTGCCGCCCGTTCTGAGCAGGTCGGCTTCGGCGGCGAGGCGGTCGATCCGCGCGTCGTCGACGGCGCGACCGTACGGGTAGAAGCGCTCGACCGCGTCGAGCGCGTCGCGGTCGCGAGCGATCCCGAGCGCGTCGTCGACGCGCTCGTACCGGAACGGGTGGGCGAGCCCGACGAGCGCGCAGGCGTCTGCGAGCAGGTCGAGCCCCTCGTCGAGCGGCGTCACGTCGCGCGCGACGTAGCAGGGACCGTCGTTCCCGATCAGCTCGTCGAACGCCCCCGCGTAGTCGTAGGGCGCGTCGGACTCGTCGATGGCCCGCGCGATGTGGGGTCGCCCGAGGCCGGCGCGGGGTTCGACGTCGAGGTCGACGCCGAGCCGTTCCTCGACCGCGTCGAGGATGGCGGCGCCGCGCTCCCGGCGGTCGCGCTGGAGGCGGTCGGTCTCCGCGTCGAGCGCGTCGGTGTGCTCGACGCCGTACCCGAGGAGGTCGAGGCGCTCGAACCCGGCGTCGACCCGGAGTTCGATCCCGCGGACGACCCGGACGCCGTCGCGCTCGACGACCGGCGCGTCGAGGCCCGGGTGGATCCGGTCGTGGTCGGTGACCGCGACCCAGTCGACGCCGGCCTCGCGCGCAGTCGCGGGCACCTCGTCGAGGGTCAGCGTGCCGTCCGAGACGACCGTGTGCGCGTGGAGGTCAGCGACGACGGGATCGGTGGAATCGGCGGAACGGGCGGATTCAGGGGGCATAGACGTGAAAAGGCGCGCGCAGCACTAAGCCACGACGGTTCGGAGCGAGTCGGCTGATCCCCCGGTCCGACCCGATATAAGGCGATATAAGGTATGCCCTCCGACTAAGGTCGTACATGGACAATCATTAAGAACCATCGGCGGTTTCCATTTGTTGATGCGCTTGAACGGCGTCGACGACCGACTCGAACGGCACCAGTACCCGACCACCTCTGAAGAGATCATCGCGGCTCACGGAAACGCGACCGTAGAGCTCGCGAACGGGTCCGAGCGGCTCGGCGACGTCTTAGAGCGGTTCGGCGACCAGACGTTCGAGGACGCGGAGGACGTGTTCACCGCGATCCGCGCCGGCGTCTGTCACCGCGGGGTCGGCCGTCGGTTCTACTCGGACCGCGACCCGACCACCGACGCGGAGGACGGACCCTCGCCGGTCTCGTTCTGACGCGGCGAACCGCGCGGAATCCGCACTCGTTTTTTCGAACCTCAATCGCGGAGCTTCGCTGAACCCCGCGGAGCAGCGAAGTTACGAACCGAGGTCGACGACCCCGGAGATGTCGAGCGGGACCGACCCCTTCCGGTACCCCCCTATCGACCCGTCCGGCTCGGCGCGGTACACGACGGCGGGCTTGTGACGGACCGCGGGTTCGGCCGCGCGCACCGCGTCCCACTCGTCGGCCGGGAACGACGAGCAGTCGACGAACAGCGTGACGCCGCCGGCGTGGGCGGCGAGCTGCCCGCTGGTCTTCGTCTCGACGGTGTCGCGGACCGCCGCGACGGGGTCGTTCGCGGAGCGCCCGGCGGTCGGCTGCGGGCGCGTTACCTCGACGAGCCGGCCGGCGCCCGTCTCCGGGTCCGTCGCGCGGTAGTCCAGCGAGTGCCCCGTCGTCACCTCGATTTCGGGAGTGACCTCGTACCCGGCCTCCGCGAGGATCCGGGCGGCGGTGAACTCGGCGATGGCCGCGCTCATGCGGACGAGATCGGTCGAGGCGGAGGTCCCGAGCTTCCCGGCCATCGTCTCGCGGTAGCCGTCGAGCGTCCCCGGCCTGAGCGTCTCCTCGACGAACCCGGTCCCGGCGTCGCGGGTCGCGTCCGGGAACCCGGCGGCGTGGTCGCGGAAGAACGCCCGGCTCGTCTCCGCGCCGTCCTTCGAGCAGAACACCGGGAGGAAGTACCACGAGACGTGCGGGTAGTCGGCCAGCCACGGCTCGTCGTCGTGGAGTCCGGCGAGCAGCTCCCGCTGCGCCCACCGCGAGACCGGGTACGGGACCTCGTCGAACCCGTACTTGTCCGTCCGCCAGAGCTCGCTCGGCGTCTCCGTGTTCCCGAGCCAGTACCCGACTGGGCCGCCGTCGGCGCCCGCCGGCGGGTCGGCGTCGTCGTCGGTCCAGCAGAACAGCGCGAACGACCCGTCGTCCATGTCGAACCGGCGCGCCTCGTAGTCCGGCGGCGGCGCGAACCACGGGTCGCCGGCGGTCGCTCCGAGGTTCTCGTCGAGCGAGCGGCCGATCTGCGACCGGACTCGGTCCGCGGTCCACCGGCCGGGCGAGCGCCTGAAACGGAGCGGTTGTGCCACGTGCGTGTGGTATCACACCGCGGGGTTAATCGATTCCGGTGGAGGGGAGGGTCGATCACGGTTTATGATACTTTTGGCGACAGGTATATTACAGGAAACGGCCAAGTGTGGGTGTACCATGTCAATGGGTGCCTATGACGAGGCCGAACACGAGCGTCGCGAGAAGAAGACCAGCGAAGTCGACGCCGACTTCGACGCGGAGCGGCCCGAGTACTCCGGTTCCCTGACCTACGACTCGGGCGACTCGACGGAGGCACTCCTCGACAAGTTCGAAGAGCTTCAGGGGAAGTGACGCGGCCGCGGCGACGCCGCGCCTTCTGACTCCGTTCTCGAAACCCGGATAGCGACGTGCTAACGACTGACGGCGCTCAGGAGAGCCAGATCGCCGCGGAGCAGACGACCGCGACCGCGACGACGTGACCGACCACCGCGCCGAGCAGCACCGGTTCGGTGAGCAGGAACGGCACGAGGGCGAGCTGGACGACCGAGAACCCGATGTTCTCGGCGTCGAGCCGCCGGACGGTTTTCCGCTCCTCGGGCGAGAGGTCGACGTGGACCGCGCGCCACAGCGCGACGACGGCGCTCCACCACGAGGTGCCGATCCGGTACGTCAGGTCCCAGAGGACGAGCAGCGTGAGGTAGACGACCGGGAGCGGCGGGTCCGACCCGAACAGCCGGTCGATGAGCGTCGGTCCCGCGGCCCCGTCCCACGCGAACAGGTAGGTCACCAGCGCGATGAACGCCAGCACGCCCAACACGATCTCGATGCTCGACCCGAACAGCAGCCGCTTGTGTTCGGGCGGCGTCCCGAGCAGCCGGTTCTTCGCGCCCAGCCGGTGCATCTCGACGCTGCCGACCGCCGCGACGACGACGGCGACCGTCCCGGCCGCCACGGCGTCCCAGGTCCCGTAGTACCAGCCGAGCCCCACCACGCCGACCTCGAAGATGACGAACTGGAGCGCGACCGCCAGGGTCCGCGAGATGCCGAGTCCGGGGATCCCCCCGACGAGGCTCTCGTACACCCACGTCTCCCCGTACTCGCGGCTCACGGCGAGACCCCGGGGAGCGCGCTCAGTCGCGACGCCTCCGCGTTCCGCGACTCGGTCAGCGCCCGCGCGACCCCCAGTTCGAAGGACGTGCGCTCCACGGGCACGAACTCTCGGATCCGGTCGTCCTCGACGATCACGGTGTTGCGGAGTCCCTCGACAAGCGACCGGGCGAGGTAGGGGTTCACGTCGGTGACGAGCCGGAGCCACCGGGCCGACAGCTCCGGGCTCAACACCGGGACCCTGACGATCCGGAGGCCGCCGCCGAGCTGTCGCCGGGTTCTGCGGAGGATCTCGGCGTAGGTCAACACCTCTGGGCCGCCGATCTCGAACGTCTCGCCCGCGGTCTCGGGCGCGTCGAGGACCCCCGCGAGGTACGCGACCACGTCGGCTATCGCGATCGGCTGGCACAGCGTGTCGACCCACTTCGGGGTGATCATCACCGGGAGCCGCCGCGCCAGCCCGGCGATCACCTCGAAGCTGGCGCTGCCGGCGCCGATGATGATCGCGGCCCGGAGCGTCGTGAGCGCCGGGCCCCCCTCCCCGAGGATCCGCTCCACCTCGCGCCGCGACCGGAGGTGTTCGGAGAGGTCGTCCCGGTCCTCACCGAGCCCGCCGAGGTAGACGATCCGGTCGATCCCCGCCTCCGACGCGGCCGCGGCGAAGTTGGTCGCGCAGTTCCGGTCCCGCTCCTCGTAGCCCGGGCCGCCGTCCATCGAGTGGACGAGGTAGTAGGCGGCGTCGACGGTCTCGCCGTCGAGTTCGAACGCCGGGGGGAGCGTCTCCGGTTCCAAGAGGTCGCCCTCGACGACGGCGACGCCGTCGGGGGCCGCGTAGCCGTCGGCGTCGCGGACGAGCGCGACCACGTCGTGGCCGCGCGCGAGGAGCGTCGGGACCAGTCGGTTCCCGACGAATCCGGTCGCGCCGGTGACGAGCACTCGCATACCGTTCCCTCGGGCGGAGCGACCATAAGCCTCGGCCCGGACGGACCTCGCTCGGGGGCGCGGTCGTCGCGAGCGCCCCCGAGCGAGTCGGCTCGCGGACCGATCGCTAGAAGTGCCCCCGGGTTCCTCGTCCGGTATGCGCGCTGGCGAGTTCGAACCGGTCCGCGGCGTCGAGGACCTGTACGTCCACGACACCGGCATGTTCGACACCGACGAGTACGGCGCCGTCTACGTGTACGACGCCGAGCGACCGATCGTGATAGACACCGGCACGGGGGCGAACCGGGAGGCCCTCTTCGAAAGTATCGAGCAGATCGGAGTCTCCCGCGAGGAACTCGCGTGGATCCTCCCCACCCACGCCCACCTCGACCACGCCGGGGGCGCGGGCCACCTCGCGGAGCGCTACCCGAACGCCGAGGTCCGGGTCCCCGAGGAGGGCGTCCGCCACCTCGTCGACCCCGAGGCCCTCGTCGCCGGCACCAAGTCGGCGGTCGAAGAGCAGTGGGAGTACTACGCGGAGCCGAGGCCGGTCCCCGACGACCGGATCGAGGGGGTGAGCGAGGGCGACCGGATCGACCTGGGCGACCGCGAGTTAGTCGTCCACGACGCGCCCGGGCACGCGCCCCACCACGCGGTCTACCACGACCCCGACGCGGCGGTCGTGTTCTCGGCCGACGCCGCCGGCATCTACGTCCCGGAAATCGACGCGGTGACCCCGACGTCGCCGCCGCCGCAGTTCGACTTCGAGCGGTGTCTCGACGACATCCGGCTGATCGAGGATCTGGACCCGGAGACGGTCTGTTTCGGCCACTTCGGACCGCGGAGCTGCGACGCCGACCTGCTCGGGGAGGCGAAGCGCGCGTTCGTCGAGTGGGTCGAGCGGGTCAGGGAGAAGCGCGCCGAACTCGACGACGACGAGGCGGTCGTCGACCACTTCGAGGCGGCGAGCCGCGACATCGACTACTGGAACCCGGAGCGGGCGCGCGCGAACACGAGCCTGAACACGCGAGGCGTGTTGACGTACCTCGACCGCGTCGACGACGGGGAGTGACTCGCCGGCCGCGACGCGGTAGCCGGGCGAGACCCGGCCGCGTCGCGGCCCCGCCGAGAGAAACGCCCTAAACCCCGCCGCCCGTAGCCCCGCCCAGATGGGCATCTTCGACACGATACGGGCCGTGCTCGGGACGAGCGCGGAGACCGACGCGACCCGCGACGCGGACCCCGAGGACCTCTTCGGGATGTCGACCGCGTACATGACGATGGAGGCCGACCTCGGCTACGACCACTGCGGGGAGGCCGCGCTCTGCTTCTCCGGCGTCGACAGCACCCGCTTCGACGACGCGGTCGAGACGGTCGAGGCCATCCTCGAGGCCGGCGAGATAGAGACCGGCACGGGGTTCCACCGCCACGAGGACGACCACGGCTACCACTGGTTCGTCTTGGAGGACGACGACCCGGAGGACCTCGTGACGAGCGTCCACTTCGCCGCCGACCAGTTCATCGAGGAAGGGTTCGGCTCGCGGCTGCTCGCGGCCGTCTTCGGCTTCGAGAGCGGCGACGGGCCGGCCTACTGGATCTACTCGTTCCGGCGCGGCGCGTACTACCCGTTCGCGCCGCGGGGGACGGACGACCGGAACCAGCGGATCGAGTTCAAGCTCCAGTCGGTCCTCGACGGCGAACTCGGCTTAGAGGACGACGAGTCCTACTGGTACCCCCTGTGGCCCGACGCGCGCGGGAAGCATCCGTGGGAATGAGCGGCGACCCGACCGCGGAGCCGTCGGGCGGGCGGAACGCTCCGAGAAAGCGGGTCCTCCGGGGCGTCGCGGTCCAGACCGCGGCCGTCGCCGCGGCGGTCCACCTGCTGTGGGCGTGGCCGCGGCTCGGGTCCCCGCCGGACGCGCGACCCTACCTCTTCCTCGCGGGGAGCGCGCTCGCGGTGGCGGTCGCCGTCGCGACGCTTCGCGCGGGCGAGTACCGCCGGCTGTACGCGCTCGGCGCGGGGACGCTCGCGACGTTCCTCGGCGGGTTCGTCGCGTGGCACGGGACCGGAGCAGTCGCCGCGCTGGCGGCGGAGCCGCTGGCGGTCGCCGCGGCGGCCGTCGAGGCCGTCGGGGTCGCCGCCTACCTCGCGCTGTACCGGCTCGCGCCGCCGACGAGCGTCGTCGTCGAGCGCCGACGGGGAGGCGAGGCCGGGACGGAGGAGGCCGAGACGGCGGAACGGGAAGGGAGCGAGGAGGAGCGGACCGCGGGAGAGCCGTCGTGACCGACGCGTACCGAACGGTGGCCGAGCGCGCCACCGCCCGGTTCGAGGTCCAGGGGTCGGAGTTCCTCGGCCACGTCGCGCCCGCCGACACGGTTGAGGCGGCGGAGTCGTTCGTCGAGGCGGTCCGGGACGAGTACGCCGACGCGACGCACAACGTGCCCGCCTACCGGGTTCCCGCGGGCGAACCCTCCGAGCGCGCGCCGGGGTCGGAGCCGATGTTACGGGAGTACTCGTCCGACGACGGCGAGCCGACCGGGTCGGCGGGGAAGCCGGCGCTGAACGTCCTCCAGCAGCGCGAGGTCCGGAACGTCGCCGCGGTGGTGACGCGGTACTACGGCGGGACGAACCTCGGGGTCGGCGGCCTCGCGCGAGCTTACTCGCGCGCGGCGAAGGACGGCGTCGACGCGGCCGGGGTGATCGAGGAGCGACCGCACCGGAGTCTGGTCGTCGAGACGGAGTACGACGACTCGGGGACCGTTCGAGGCGTGATCGAGTCGACGGGCTTCGAGTTCGACGCGGACTACGGCGAGCGGGTCCGGTTCGACCTTCGCGTGCCGGTCGCGGAGGTCGAGGAACTCCGCGAGCGGCTCAACGACGCGACGAGCGGTCGGGTGGAGATCGGTCGCTGACGTCCGCTGACGGGGGAGCTACGAGAACTTCCGGACCGTCATGTCGAGGGTGTCCAGGTCGAGGATGGGGGCGTAGCCGGCGTCGGGGTCGATGTTGACGGACTTCTGGAAGTCGGTCTGGGCCTGCCAGCAGCCGGAGTTGACCGCGAGTACGTTGTGGTACTTCCCCCACCCGAGCTTGTGGACGTGGCCGGTGTGGAACACGTCGGGCACGTCCTCCATGACGAGGTAGTCGCGCTCCTCGGGCGCGACGCGGGTGTGGCCGCCGAACTGCGGCGCGACGTGGCGCTTCTTCAACAGCTGGTACATCGCCTTGTGCGGCTCGTCGTAGCTCGCCTTCTCCTCGGGTAGCTCCGCGATCACCTCGTCGAGCGAGACGCCGTGGTACATCAGCACCTCGACGCCCTCGACCGAGACCGTGGCCGGGTTCGAGACGATCCGCGCGTCGTGTACGTCCATGATGGACCGGATCTCGTCGTTGAACCCGGGCTGCGGCTCGGCCAGCCGGACCGCGTCGTGGTTCCCGGGGATCATCACGACCTCGGTGTCCGCGGGCACTTCCTTGAGGTGTTCCGCGAAGACCTCGTACTGCTCGTAGATGTCGACGATGTCCAGCTCCTCGTCCTGGTCGGGGTAGACGCCGACGCCCTCGACCATGTCGCCCGCGAGCAGGAGGTACTCCACGGGGTCGGCCTCTGGCGTGTGGAGCCAGTCGGTGAAGCTGTGCCACGCGTCGGCCATGAACTCGTCGCTGCCGACGTGGACGTCGGAGATCAGCGCGGCCTGGACGTGGCGGTCGGCCCCGCCCGGGTTGTGGGTTCGGGGAACGTCGGGGAAGTGGAGCGAGTCCGCGAAGAGGATGCCGGCGTCGTCAGCGAGCGTCCCCTCGACGGCGACGCACTCGTCTAAGAGGATCTCGTCGACGAGGTCCGCGAGGCCCTTGTCCTTCATCACGAGGGCGGGGAAGGTCCCGGTGGTGTCCTCCAGCTCGACGAGCCAGTGGCCGGACTTGGTGGAGCGGACGTCGTTGACGAGGCCGATCATCGCGGCGTCGCTGCCCCCGGGCATGTTCGCGATCGCCTCGGCGGGCCGGTGGTTGACGCGGCCGCGGAGGATCTTCGAGAGCCGCTCGTAGCGGTCGCGGAACGTCGTCACGAAGTCGGCGTACTCGCCGGTCCCCGTGCTGCGGCCGGTCATGTCGTTGCCGACTTCCAGGTCGCGCAGGTCGGGGTCCCGAGAGCGTTCGGAATCCGGAGAGCGTTCGGAGTCGCGAGACCGGTCGGAATCGCTCGTCGGAGCGGTCCGTTCGGAGTCGCTGGTCGGGGAGTCGACGGGCTCGGAACCGACGCTCGCCGCGGCTCCGGAACCGGCGGTCGCGGCGTCCGGGGCCACGCGCTCGGATCCCGTCGCGGACCGTCCGTGGTCTTGGTTGCCAGACCCCTTCGTTTCAACTGGAGATTGTCCGGTCTCCTCGGGCGAGGCCGTCGATCTCTCGCCGTCGGCGGTGGCCTCGCGGACGTGGTCGGCGGTGATCCGGAGGGCCTCGTCGGGGGCGTGGTCGACCGCGGCCGCGACGGCGGCGGCGGGGTCGGTCGCGCCCGCGAGCAGGGTGACCGCCTCGCGCTCGGCGTTGTAGCCGCGCTCGGCGAGGGCTTTCGCGATCCGGGCGTTCGACTCCAGCGGCACGCTACTCGAAAGGTGGGTCTCGGTCAAAACCGTTCCGGAGGCGTCGGGCCGGCCGTCGGGCTGAGCCGTCGGTCGGGTCGGGCGCAAAGCCGGAGGCGACGTCCGCACCCGGAAGCTTATGAACGAAACCCGCCAATGCCGTCGTAATGGACGAAGGGGATCGGCCGACGGACGCCGACGGGTCGGCCGGTCGAGACGAGTCGAGAAGCGAAGAGTCGGAGGACCGCCTCGACAGGTCGGACGGCGAAATCGCCGGCGAGCCGAGCGGCGACGCCCCCGATGACCCGGCCGAGGGCGATCCCACAGTCGACGACGGACCGGACGAGCAGACCGGTGGTTCTCGCGCGGGCGAGCCTGCCGACGATTCCGAGACGAGCGAGCCGAGCGGCGACTCCGAGGTACCGGACGGAGATCGAACCGGACCCGACTCCGAGGTACCGGACGGGGAGCGAACCCCGTCCGGATCCGGTGCCGTGTCCGCGTCTGGGACTGCGTTCGGATCCGGGTCCGCGTCCGACGCGGGGAAGACCGGGGACGGGGACGAGTCAGTCGGTGTCGGGGGGGAAGTCGCCGGCGAGGATCGCGCCGAGGCGTCCGAGCCGTCGGAGCCGGACGGGAACGACTCCCTGTGGTATCGGTTCCGTCACGACCGCGACGGCGCGCTGATGTGGCTCCGAGAGATGCTGTCGAGCGTCGGCGTCGTCCTGCTGGTCGGGCTGCTGCTGTTCGGCGTCAGCGGCATCTGGCCGCCGATGGTCGCCGTCGAGTCGGGCAGCATGGAGCCGAACATGCGGGTGGGCGATCTGGTGTTCGTGACGGAGCCGGGGCGGCTCGCGCCGGACGCGGCCGACAACGGCGTCGGCGTCGTGACCCACGAGGCGGGAGCGGAAGCCGACTACCGGACGTTCGGCTCCTACGGCTCGGTCGTGATATACACGCCCCCCGAGCGGACCGGATCGCCGATCATCCACCGGGCAATGTTCCGGGTTACCGAGGGCGAGAACTGGTACGACCGCGCCGACGGGCAGTATCACAACGCCGTCGACTGCGGGTCGCTCGCCAACTGCCCGGCGCCGCACGACGGGTACATCACGCTCGGGGACAATAACGGGGCCTACGACCAGGCCAGCGGCCTCTCGCCGCCGGTCAAGGCCGAGTGGGTCGACGGGGTCGCCCGCCTCCGGGTCCCGTACCTCGGGTACATCCGCCTGCTCGCGACGGGGCAGGTGGAGCTGAACGAGGCGATAGCGGGGACGGTGGGGAGCGGCCTTCCGTCGGCGGGTCCGGCCCTCGCTTCGTCCGCTCCGGCGGCGTAGCGGGCGTCTCGACGGCGCGAGTCAGTTGTCGAACCGGGCCTGGACGAACGGCTGCGCGTTCTCGATGTCTCCGAGTCGCGAGTCCGACAGGAGGACCGCCTCGGTCTCCTCGACGGGCACGGAGAGGCCCATCTCCTTCGTCCGGCCGTAGCGGCCCTTCGAGACGACGACGGCGTTGACGATCCCGAGCATGTCGAGTTCGCTGATGAGGTCGGTGACGCGCCGCTGGGTCAGCACGTCGGCGTCGATCTCCTCGCAGAGTCGCTTGTAGATGTTGAACACCTCGCCGGTGTTGATGTTGTGGACGCCGTTCTTCTCTAAGAGTATCACGGCGAATAAGACGATCTTGCTCTGGGTGGGGAGAGTCCGGACGACCTCGACGACACGGTCGAGTTCGATCTTGTCCTGCGCCTGCCGGACGTGTTTCTCCGCGACGATCTCGGCTTGCGAGCGCTCGGCCAGTTCGCCCGCGGTGCGGAGGAGGTCGAGCGCGCGGCGCGCGTCACCGTGTTCCTGCGCCGCGAACGCCGCGCACAGCGGGATCACGTCGTCGGTGAGCGCGTCGGGCTTAAAGGCGGTGTCGGCGCGGTGCTGGAGGATGTCGCGGAGCTGGTTGGCGTCGTACGGCGGGAAGACGATCTCCTCTTCGCCCAGGCTCGACTTGACGCGGGGGTCGAGGAAGTCGGTGAACTTCAGGTCGTTCGAGATCCCCATGATCGAGATGCGTGAGCGGTCGAGTTCGGAGTTCATCCGCGAGAGGTTATACAGGGTGTCGTCGCCGCTCTTCTCGACGAGCTTGTCGATCTCGTCGAGCATGATCACGACCACGCGCTCGTGGTAGTCGACCGCCTCGAAAAACGTCGAGTAGACGCGGTCGGTGGGCCACCCCGTCATCGGGACCTCCTCCATCTCGTCGGCGTCGTCCTCCAACGTCTCGACTCGGTCGTCGAGCTCCGCGACCGAGTCGAACTCGGTGCCGGCGAGCGCGGCGCTCGCGTCGCGGCCGGCGGCCTCCTCGGCGTCGGTCGCCTCGGCCCGGAGCGCTTCGAGGCGGTCGAGGCGGTCGGAGATGACCTCCTGATTCTCCTCGATGAACGTGTTCGCGAGCTGGGCGAGGACGCGGTACTGGGTGTCGGTCACCTCGCAGTTGATGTACTCGACCTCGCAGGGAACGTCGTACTTCTGTGAGGTGGACTCGAGCTCCTGAGAGACGAACTTGGCGGAGGCGGTCTTCCCGGTCCCCGTCTTCCCGTAGATGAGGATGTTCGACGGGGTCTCGCCGCGGAGCGCGGAGACGAGGATGGTCGCCATCCGGTTGATCTGGTCGTTCCGGTGCGGGAGTTCGTGCGGGGTGTACGAGGGGCGGAGGACCTCCTTGTTCTCGAATATCGGCTCGCCGGAGAGGAGGTCGTCGAACAGCCCCTGGTTCTCGTCTTCGTCGTCGAGGACGACACCGTCGAGGTCGACGTCCGGGGACGAGCGGTCGCGCCCCCCGTTACCGATCCCCGCGGTTTCAGGTGCGGCGCCGGTCGGAGGGTCGGACGGGGAGGTCGACCCCGACGCCGGATCGGCGTCGACGTCTGACCGACCGAGATCCGAACTTCCGTTGAGGTCGGAATCGACGTCGAGGTCAGAATCGGGGTCGGAATCGACGTCGAGACTGGAACCGAGGTCGGTCCCATCGGCAGGGTCGGTCCCGTTACCGGGGCTGGTCCCGTCGGCGGAGTCGGGGTCGGTTCCGGTCGGATTGTCGGAGTCGGAACTTCCGACCTCGGCTTCGTCGGCGTCGGAGTCGTTGCTACGTTCCGGACCGTCGCCGTCGTCCGGGTCGGTGCCGTCGTCAGCCCGCGGTGTGTGATCGCCTTCGTCCATGTGAACCCCTCCGTTTCAGGTGGAGACGGTCGGGCGAGTCGGTTCTCACGCCGTCTCCCGTCGGAAATACGGACCTGTGGTCGAATTGGAGGCCGACCACGTCCAGTTGATACACTCGAACCAGATGAAGAGACGGTACAAAAGTGTTCCTCTCTGGAGTTGAAACGGTCCTCCCGTACGGGACGCCGCGTCGACTCGAAGCGATTCGAGTCGATCGAGAGGTTCTTACGCCCGTTTGCGACGGATTCAGATCGACAAAGGCTGGATCCGACCGGGAGTATTTCCGGTGGAACGCGGGAGCTTGGTGTGTGCGATCCGGCTAGTACGTTCCCCTGCGTTCGGCGTCCAGATCCCGTCGCACTTCGGATCCCGTCGCACCGTCGGTCCGCTCGTTAGGCCGTTGACCGGTCCCGATGTCGGTGTTTCATTCCCGGGGTTGCCGAGGTCTCTCTCGAGTGTCGGCTGCCGGCTCCGTTGAACCCGTCCGGTTTTCCGTGTCGTAGTTAGTTATATCACACTTGCTTGTGCCATGGTTCCTTGTGTCGGCGGTTCTTCTGCCGTGAGTCTTTCTGCCGTGAGTCTTTCTGCCGTGAGTTCTTTTACCGTGAGTTCGTCTGCCGTGGGTTCCCGTGGTGTAATGTCACATATATCACGTCACGGTGATGGTCCCGATTCGGTGGACCCCCCCACCCCTTCGTTTCGGGTGGAACGGGAAACTGGGGTGGGGAGGGGCGGGGAGGGGTGTTTACACACCGGTAGTTTTAATATAATATCTGTACAACAGTACCCTCGACAATCCTCTCAAAATTATATTAGTAGAGCTGTAGTTGTTTTATCTAAATATAGTTCGATAATTACGATCGCCGCACCGACCCCCACCGCATCACCGCCCACCACCCGACCCATCCACACCGTTCCACCCGAAACGAAGGGGTGGGGGGGAAGGTATCGAACTCGACACCCAGTTACCGACTCCGTTGTCCGAGACCGATGGGCGGCCGATGGCGCTCGACCTGAAACGTCCGGCCGGGGAGGTTTGACGAGCAACGCCCAGCCGGCGACGCTCGACCGACGGCGTTCGACGAGGGACGTCCGACCGAAATCTTCGACGAGCGACGAATATCACGGTCGACGCCGATAGTTTTACCAACCGGTAAACAAACTGTACGGACACCTATGACACGAACGGCCACGTCAGACGGGGTGGTTCGGTGACTGATACCGACAGAGCCGGAACCAGCGATACCGACAGAGCCGGAACCAGCGATACCGACAGAGCCGGGACTGAGACCGAGACCGGGGGTTCTCCGTCCGGGGCGACAGGCGACGGCCCGGTCGGCGGGAAAATTCTGGAGGGCGTTACCGTCATCGACCTCTCGACGTTCGTCACCGGCGGGTTCTGCTCCGCGATGCTGGCGAACCAGGGCGCCGAGGTCGTGAAGATCGAACAGCCCGGCTACGGCGACGCGGTCCGGCACTCCGGTCCGCCGTTCATCGAGGGCGAGTCGCCGTACTACTGGACGCTGAGCTACGGGAAGAAGAGCCTCGAACTCGACCTGAAAAACGACGACGCCAAGGAGGCGTTATACGAGCTGGTCGAGGAGGCGGACATCTTCATCCAGAACTTCCGCCCCGGCACCGCCGAGCGGCTCGACGTCGACTACGAGACGCTCACCGACCACAACGAGGACCTGATCTACCTCGCGATATCGGCGTTCGGACAGACCGGCCCGTGGCGCGAGCGGTCCGGGTACGATCTGCTCATTCAGGGGATGAGCGGGATCATGAGCGTCACCGGCGAGGCGGACCGGCAGCCGGTGAAGGTCGGCCTGCCGATGACGGACCTGATCACCGCGATGTGGGCCGCGTTCGGCGCGACCACGGCCCTCTACCGCAGGGGGCAGACCGGCGAGGGCGAGTACATCGACCTCGGGATGCTCGAAGCCACCCTCCCGTGGCTCACCAAGCAGGCCGGCATAGTGTTCGCGGGCGAGGAGACGAAGCGCATGGGGACGAAAGACCCCGTGCTGGCCCCCTACCAGACGTTCGAGACGAAAGACGGGTTCATCAACATCTGTATCCTCAACGAGAAGCTCTGGGGCGAGCTCTGCGAGGCGCTCGACCGGCCCGATCTCCCGGATGACGAGCGCTTCGAGCAGAACGCGGACCGCGTGGAGCACCTCGACGAACTCGAAGCCGAAATCGAGGCCACCCTCGCGGACAAGACCACGGACGAGTGGATCGAGGTCATCGCTGAGGACGCGGGCGTCCCCGCCGGCCCGGTGTACAGCGTCGAGGAGGCGCTCGACAGCCCGCAGATCGAGGCCCGAGGGACCGTCACCGAGATCGAACACCCCGAACTCGGTGAGGTCCCCGTGATCGAGCACCCGCTCAAGTTCCGCAACGCGGAGAGCGGCTTCGAACTTCCGCCCCCGCTCTTGGGCGAACACAACCGCGAGGTGTTCCGCGAACGCGGCTACTCCGAGGCGGAGATCGACCGCCTCGCGGAACTCGGCGTGTTCGGGGACGAAGACGACGAGAGCGACGCCGGCGACGCGGACGACGCCGGCAACCCGGACGACGCCGGCGACGCGGACGACGCCGGCAACCCGGACGACGCCGGCGACGCGGACGACGTGAATGACGACTGAGGTGCGCGTCGCCGGCGTCGGGATGACCCCGTTCGAGAGCGACTCCGGGCGCTCGCCCACCGATCTCGCCGCCACGGCCGCCGAAGCGGCCCTCGCGGACGCCGCGGTCGACCCCGCGGCCGTCGACGCGCTCCACTTCGGCAACGCCCTCGCGGAGGCGCTAGACGAGAGCGCGGGCCTCGCGAACGCGCTCGCGGCCGCCCTCGGGCTCGACGGCGCCTCCGCGGACCGGGTCGAGAACACGAGCGCGACCGGCGCGAGCGCGTTCCACCGCGGGGTCGAGGGCGTCGAGAGCGGCGCCACGGGGAGCGCCGAGGACGACGGCACCGACGTCGCCCTCGTCGTCGGCGCCGAGAAGATGTCCGCGGGCGACACGCGGAGCGTCACCGAGGCGATCAGCCGGCTCGTCCACCGGCGGGAGTACGCGCAGGGGATCACCCTCCCCTCCTTCGGCGGACTCGCCGCGGGCGCCTACCTCGACCGCCACGACGCGCCCCGCGAGTCGCTCGCCGCGGTCGCGAGCAAGAACCACGGGAACGCGGTCGACAACCCTGTCGCCCAGTTCCGCAAGCCGATCGACGTGGCGGACGCGCTCGACTCGCCCGTCGTCGCCGCCCCCCTTCGCCTGTACGACTGCTGTCCGATGTCCGACGGCGCCGCCGCGGCGGTCCTGGCGCGGACTGCGGGTGACGATCCCGGCCCCCGAGACGCCCCCCGCGTCGCCGGTATCGCGAGCGAGACGGGCACCCACGCCGTGGCCGAGCGTCCCGACCCCCTCTCGATCGACTCCGTCCGGACCGCGGGCGAGCGCGTCTTCGACCGCGCCGGAGTCGGTCCCGACGACGTCGACGTCGCCTGTATCCACGACGCGTTCACCGTCCTCGAACTGATCGAACTCGAAGAGCTGGGGTTCTACGAGACGGGGACCGCGTGGGAGGCGACGCTCGACGGCGACACCGCGCTCGACGGCGACCTGCCGGTCAACCCCGGCGGTGGGCTGAAGGCGCGGGGCCACCCGCTCGGCGCGACCGGGCTCTCACAGATCGTCGAACTCGTGTGGCAACTGCGCGGCGACCCCCCGAGACCCGGCGCGTCGACGGCGCGGAAACCGGGTTCGCGATCAACGTCGCCGGCTTCGGAAACAACAGCGTCTGTACGGTGTTGCGCGCGTGACCGAGTCCAACGACGACTCTCCCCCGACGCCCGCTTCGCCTGCGGACCGGGACCTCCGCGCGGACCGCGCCTTCGTCTGGGACGACTGCGGGCGCCGTTGGTACTACGACCGCCGCCGATGCCCGGGCTGCGGCCGCTCCTCGGTCGAGGCCTCGACGGTTCGACTCGAAACGGGGGCGGTCGTCGCGACGACGACGGTCGAGACCACGCCGCCGGACGTCCGCGCGCCGAACCACCTCGCGCTGGTCCGGTTCGACGAGGTCCGGCTGATCGCGCAGGCCGCCGACGGCGACCTGTCTCCCGGCGACGCCGTGCGGTTCGACGGCTCCCACCGGCTTCGCGACGGGCGCGATGAGACCGACCCGCGGCTCGTCGCGGTCGACGACTCGTAGAATCGAAAGCGCGCCGCCGCGAATCTCGGTTCGACCGCCTCTGCCGTTACCCTCCTACTCGGTCCGTTCCAGCGACTCGAAGATGAACTCGTCCATCGCCTTCCGCGCCTCTGCGGGCGCGTCGTCGTGGCCGAGCGATATCCGGCGCCCGCGGGCGGCGTGGATGACGTCGGTCACCAGCTGGCCCATCCGTTCGGCGTCGACGTCGCGGAAGACGCCGTCCTCTATCCCCTCCTCGACCACCTCGACGATGCTGCCGCGGAGCCGCTCGTAGTGCTCGTTGAACACCTCCCGGTGTTCGCCGTCGTTTTGCGCCTGCGTGTACAGCTCGTGGTACACCTTCATCCGGTCCCAGTGACTGAACTCCTCGAACTCGGGCCCGAACAGACACTGGTCGACGCGCGCGCGCAGTTCGGTCCGGGGGTCGGCGTCCCCCTCGACGACCACGCTCCCCTCGTACTGGTCGATGATGTGTTCGAGGAACGAGGACATGAGGTCGTACTTCCCGTCGAAGTGGTAGTGGATCACCTGTCGGGTGAGGTCCATCTCCTCGCCGATGTCGCGCATCCGGAGGTCCTTGTACCCGTGCTTGCTCAGCGCGCGGAACGTCGCCTCCATGATCACCTCCTTCGTGTCTTTGGAGGACACCGTCTCGTCGCCGGTGTCGGCGTCGCCGGCGTCGGCGTCGCCGGCGTCGGCGTCGTCGGCCGGGGACTCGGCGGGTTCGCTCGCCGATCCGCCGTGTGATTCGCTCATACCCACACTCTACGTGTGAGGTACATAATACGATTGCTCCTCCTCTTTCTCCGATCGCCGCGTTTACCGCCCGGTAAACTTTTAACCTCTTGGTCAAACCCTATTATCGAACATGACACAAACGATCGTGCGAAACGGGACCGTGGTCTCGCTCGACCCGGACGTGGGGGAGTTCGACGAGGCCGACGTCCTGATCGAGGACGGGGAGATAATCGAGGTCGGGACCGGGCTGTCGGCGTCGAACGCCGAGGAGATCGACGCCTCCGGAAAGATCGTCGTCCCCGGGTTCGTCGACTCGCACATCCACCTCGCGCAGACGCAGGTACGCGGGATCGCCGGCGACTGGTCGCTCATGGGCGAGTACTTCGACCACATGCTCGGCAACATCACCGGGCTCTACCGGCCCGAGGACATGTACCTCGGCGGGCTCTTCGGCGCGTTCGAGAAGCTCTACACCGGGACGACGACGGCGCTCGACTGGTCGTACCCCAACACGCTCGAACACGGCGAGCGCGCCGTCGACGCGCTACAGGACGCCGGCCTGCGCGCGGTGTACACCTACGGCCCGCCCGGCGACGACGCGGCGAAGTGGTGGTACGAGAGCGACGTCGGCCTCCCCGAGGAGAACATCCGCAGCCTCCACGAGGAGAAGATCCGCGACGACGACCTGCTCAGCCTCGCGCTCGGGCTCCGCGGCCCGGACTTCTGTACCGACGAGACCGCCCGCGCGGACCTCGAACTGGCTCGCGATCTGGGCGCGCTCTCGACGATCCACATGGGCGCCGCGCTGTGGCCGTCCTCGGTGTACGGCGACGACTACCAGGGGTTCGGCGCCATCGAGGACATGCTCGGCCCGGACGTCAACGTCGCCCACGGGAACCACTTCTCGCAGGAGGACGTCGACCACGCCGTCGAGCAGGGCGTCTCCTTCTCGTCGACCCCGAGGTCGAGATGCAGATGGGCCACGGCATCCCCGTCACCGGCAAGGTGCTCGAAGCCGGCGGCCGCCCGGCGTGGGGCGTCGACGTCTGCTCGAACATTAGCGGCGACATGGGGACCCAGATGCGGATCGGGATGCAGCTCCAGCGCATGTTCGACAATCAGGCGGTCTTGGAGGGTCACGAGGAGGTCACGGAAGTCAGTATCTCCGCGCGCGACACCTTGGAGATGGCCACCATCGAGGGCGCGAAGGCGCTCGGCCTCGACGACGAAATCGGGACGATCACGCCCGGCAAGCGCGCGGACCTCGTCTTGTTCGACGCCGATGACTTCCTGACCGCGCCCTGCCACAACCCGGTCCAGACGGTCGTGTTCCAGTCCGACCCCTCGCACGTCGACACCGTCCTCGTCGACGGCGAGGTCGTCAAGCGCGACGGCGACCTGACGAACCCGAAGGTCCGCGAGGAGTTCGACCGGTTCGTCGCCTCCGGCGAACGCCTGCTCGACGAGGCCGGCATCGACGCGTAACTCGCACCGGCCGTTCCCCGCCGTTTCGGGTCCGCCGTAATCGCCCGCTGACGAACCTTCCGAGGCGCCGACGAACCTTCCGAGGCGCCGACGCGACAACGACTCACACCACACCCAATGCGAATCGGACAATACACCGACAGCGATACGACGCGAACCGACAGCACAGCCGCGACCGACAGGACGTCCTCGGCCGCCGCCGGAACCGACCCTTGGGTCGGCGTCGCCACCGACGAGGGCGTCGTCGACCTCTCGACCGCCGGCGCCGCGGCCGGCGTCGACATCGGCCCCAAGACCAGCGACCTGCTGGCCGACTGGGAGTGGCGCCGCAAGGCCGACCTCGCGGTCGAGTACGCCGAGTCGACCGGCGTCGGCCTCCGCGACCCCGCCGACCTCGACCGCGCCGCCCCCGTCGACGACCCGCAGAAGGTCGTCTGCGTCGGGCTGAACTACCGCGACCACGCCGAGGAGGGCGACAACGAGATTCCGGACGAGCCGGTCCTCTTCTCGAAGTTCCCGACCTCCGTCGTCGGTCCCGAGGACGCGGTCCGCTGGGACCCCGACTACACCGAGAAGGTGGACTACGAGGCCGAACTCGTCGCCGTCATCGGGGAGCGCGCCCGCCGTGTCGACCCCGACGAGGCGATGGACCACGTCGCCGGCTTCACCGTCGGCAACGACGTCTCCGCGCGCGACCTCCAGCACGGCGACGGCCAGTGGGTCCGCGGGAAGAGCCTCGACACGTTCGCCCCGACCGGTCCCGACCTCGTCACGACCGACGAGGCCGGCGACCCCCACGACCTCGACATCTTCGCGGAGATCAACGGTGAGCGCCTGCAGGAGTCGTCGACCGAGAACCTGATCTTCGGCGTCGACGACCTGATCTCGTTCTGTAGTCAGGCGTTCACGCTCGAACCCGGCGATCTGGTGTTCACCGGCACGCCCCCGGGAGTGGGGGTCTACCGCGAGCCGCCGGTGCTGCTCGGGGACGGCGATTCAGTTACGGTCGGCGTCGAGGGCGTTGGCGAACTGACGAACGAGTTCGAGACGGAATAGGACCGCGGCTCCGTCGGGATCTTATAAATGATTACCGACGTCCTGACGCGATTCAAAGCCTCCGTCGATCGCTTATATAACGTTGCCTGCGGATCGGCGGTGAACGCCTCTGGAGTCCCAGTTGGTCGCTTATAAGTCGTTACTGGCGGAGTGACGACCTCCAAATCCCCAGCCGCGAGGCGGCCGTACGCTCGCTGTCGTTCGAAAGGCGCTTCGCGCCTTTCGTGATGACGAGACGCCTTCGGCGTCTCGAACCACGCTCCTCGCTCAGTCACTACGTTCCTTCGCTGCGGTGCTTGCGTCGTCATCAGAACGCGAAGCGTTCTGATTGGCTCACGAGAGCTTTGCTCTCGTGAACGCCTACGGTCGCCTCGCGACTGCCCCTTTGAGTCCCACCCCACCCGCACAGCGGCCGCACCTCACGCCTCCCTAGCCTCGCGGCTCACGCTTCGCGGCTTCGCCGCTCGCGTTCGCCGCGTCCCTCGCGCGTGCGGTTCGCGGCCTGTCGGCCGCTCACCGGCACGCGCCACCGCACCGCGGGCTCATTTAAATAGTCTACTCCGCCAGCCCGAACACGTCCCGCGGGTTCTCGTACACGACGGTCCGGATGTCGTCGACGTCGATGCCGTAGCGGTACAGCTCGAAGATTGCGCGCTTCACCGCGTACGGGTCCGTGCGCAGCACGTTCGCGGTGTCGGTGTCGATCATGATCCGCTCGGGACCGTACTCGTCGATGGCGTTCGCCACGTCGGCGGCGTCGACGCCGACGAGCCACGAGTGGCCGATGGTGTAGCTCAGGTAACAGTCCGTCCTCCATCAGGTACGCGGTGTTGTTCGCGTCCGCGTGCGAGGCCACGACGCGCTCCTCGTCCAGCCGGCGTCGCGCGCGGCCTCCACGTCGCGTTTCACGGCTTCGAGCGCGGGGTTCTCGCCGTCGAGGACCGGCTCCGTGCCGAGTCCCGCGTTCTTTCGTAGCCGGGCGTGACGCCGAGGTCGTCGCGGTACTCGCGTTTCGCCTCGGGGGTGGTGTTCGGCGTGTGGAGCAGGACGGGGAGGCCGTGGTCCTCGGCCAGTTCCATCTGCGCCCCAACGACCGCCTGCTGTTCGTCGACGTCCCAGCGCTCGACGTGCTGGATCGGGGTCACGCCCGTCTCGCCCACCGCGACGACCTCGTCGAGCGCGCAGTAGTCGTCCATCGCCGCCAGCAGCTCGTCGGGGTTCTCGATCCGGACGCCGGTGTGGACGCCCAGCCCCAGCTTCGCCTCGAAGAAGTGGTTGCGCTCGATCGCTTGCCGGCGGTTGATCGCGTCGTCCCACAGGAAGCGGATGTCGCTGGCTTGGACGGGCTTGTACGGGGTCCAGTGATACCCCGACGACACCATCACCATCGACCGGCAGCCGGAGAGCGCGTAGCGCTCGCGGTCCTCCCACGAGAGCGTGTGCGCGTGGTTGTGCGGGTCGATCCACGGGACGTTCAGCAACTCCGAGGGGAGCTCGGGGTCCGATTCGTCGAGGGACGCGGCGTCGGTCGGACGGACTGTGGGGTGCGGCTCGGACATGACTGCCCCGTCGCGGCCCGGCCACTTAGCGTTTTACAGATTGGTAAAACTTTATTATGCGCCCGCTTGACTCTCAGCTATGACACTGTTGATCGGGACAGACTCAGGCCTGTACCGAGCCGGCGACGTCCCCTTCGAGCGCGACGACCTTGACCCAGTCCTCGACTGCGGGGTCGTCACCGCCGTGAAGTCGTGGGACCACACCGAGGGCGTCTTCGTCGCCTCCTCGACGGGCGCGTACCGCTCGGTCGACGGCGGCGAGACGTGGACCGACCTGGGGGTCCCGCTCGGAGACCGCTTCTGGCACGCGGGGCAGAGCGAGGTGTGGTCGATCCTCGCGACCGCCGACGGCGCGCTGTACGCCGGCACCAACGACCCGTACGTGTTCCGCTCGGTCGACGGCGGCGAGACGTGGACCGAGCAGAAGGGGTTCCGGGAACTCCCCTCGCGCGGCCACTGGGAGTCGCCCATCGACCCCCACTACGCCCGCCTCCGCGCGCTGGAGGCGGTCCCCGGTCGCCCCGAGCACCTGATCGCGGGCGTCGAGGCCGGCGGGATCCACGTCAGCCGCGACGGCGGCCGCACGTGGTCCGACCACCGGGACGCCATCGTCGACGACGTCCATCAGGTCCTCCCGATTTCGGAGGACGTCTGGCTGGCGGCGACCGGCTACCTCGACCACGACTTGGAGAACCTCGGTCTCGGCCACGCGGTCGGGGAAGGCGGCCTGTGGCGGACCACCGACGCCGGCGAGTCGTGGGACCGGCTCGACGTCGGCAGCGACTTCTCGTACATCCGTCGGGTGTTCGTCCACGACGGCCGGGTGGTCTTCTGCGGCGGCGAGGAGGCGCCCCCGGCGTGGGTGAACGACGACCACGAGGTCGCCTTATTCGAGTCGACGAACTTCGGCCGCGACTTCGAGCGCGTCTCCTTCCCCGGCGAGCCCCACGAGATAATCGAGACGTGGGCGGTCCACGACGGCGACGTGGTCTGCGGCTCCGGCCTCTTCGACGTGCCCGACGAGCGCGACGACGTGGCGGGGCGGATCATGCGGCGTCTCGACGGCGAGGGCGACGAGGGACCGACCTACGAGACGGTCGGGCGCGTCGACGCGAACGTCAGCCGGATCGAGGTGGTCTGAATGGCGGACGAATCCGCGTCAGAAGATGCGGACCGGAGCAACGACGCACCCTCCCTGCTCGGACGGTCGCTGTACGGCGGCGTCCTCGCGTACATGGCCGTCGACGGGTTCAAGAACAACGACAAGCGCGTCGCCGTTGCCGAGGAGAAGGGCGTCCCGATGCCCGACGCGCTCGTCCCGTTCGTCACCGGGATGTTGCTCGTCGCCAACCTCGGGATCGTCCTCTGGCGGCTCCCGCGGGCGGCCGCGGGCGCGCTCGTCGTCTTCTTCCTCGGGACGACGCCCGCGATCCACGACTTCTGGACGATGGAGGGGAAAGAGCGGCAGGGGAACAAGATCAACTTCCTGAAGAACCTCGCGCTGCTCGGCGGCGCGCTCGTCTTCCTCGACGCCGCGAGCGGGGGCGACGAAGGGAGCGAGAGCGATGCGGAGGCCGAGAGCGACGAGGAGCGCGGGCGCGATGTGGACGGCGGGAGCGACGGGGAGTAATCCCGGATTCGGATCCCCTTTCTCCCCCGAATTTCGGGTTCGTCCGCCGCCGACGCTCCGGATCGGCGGTGTCTGACGCAGTTCTTAAGTGACCCCGGCGAGGATCCTACCGTAATCCCCCGAACGGGCGTCAAGCGTCGGATCGAACGGCGTCGCGGAACGAACGCGGAGTTCGGGAAAACCACACGGACTGGAGGTCAGGATGGGACTGCTCACGAATCTCAGAGACAGCATATCGCGGGTCACAGACGGCCTGTTCGCGGCCGACGAGCCCAAGCGGATCGGGATCTACGGACCGCCGAACGCCGGTAAAACGACCCTCGCAAACCGGATCGCACGCGACTGGACGGGTGACGCCGTCGGCCCAGAGAGCCACATCCCCCACGAGACTCGCCGGGCCCGCCGGAAGGAGGGCGTGGAGATCGAACGCAACGGGCGGACGGTCACCATCGACATCGTCGACACTCCCGGGGTGACGACGAAGGTCGATTACAAGGAGTTCCTCGACCACGACATGGAGAAGGACGACGCCGTCCGCCGGTCGCGCGAGGCGACCGAGGGCGTCGCGGAGGCGATGCACTGGCTCCGCGAGGACGTCGACGGCGTCATCTACGTGCTCGACTCCACGACGGACCCGTTCACGCAGGTGAACACGATGCTGATCGGGATCATCGAGTCGCAGGACCTGCCAGCGCTCATCCTCGCGAACAAGACGGACCTGCCGGGGTCGGACGTCCAGCAGATCGCGAACGCCTTCCCGCAACACGAGACCATCCCGCTGTCCGCGCTGGAGGGCGACAACATGGACGAAGTGTACACCAAGATAGCGGAGTACTTCGGCTGATGCCCGGCCCGAAAGCCAACGTCGACGCCGCGGACGACCCCGACGACGGCGACGACGGCGTCCGCATCGACATGATAAGCGGCGCGCGGATGGAGGGGCTCACGAGCATGGAGAAGATCCGGCTCATCCTCGACGGCGTCCGCGAGGGCAACATCGTCATCCTCGAAGAGGGGCTCTCCCCGGACGAGGAGTCGAAGCTCATCGAGGTGACGATGACCGAGATCAGCCCCGACGACTTCACCGGCATCGAGATAGAGACGTACCCGAAGGCCGAGGCGGGCGACCAGAGCTTCCTCGACAAGCTGATGGGCCGCGAGTCGACCCAGAAGCTCACGGTGATCGGCCCGGCGAACCGCATCGAGACCCTTCACAAAGACGAGAACCTCATCAGCACCCTCGTCTCCCGCAAGTAGATGCCCCACCAGTGCACCTCCTGCGGGCGGACGTTCCCCGACGGCTCCAAGGAGATGCTGTCGGGCTGTCCCGACTGCGGCGGGAACAAGTTCCAGTTCAAGCCCGCGGGCGCGACGGAGGAGGCCGGCTCCGGCGGCGAGGGGGCCGACCCCTCCCCCCCGACCCCGGAGGACCGGGCGGCGCCGACGCCGGACGAGGGCGCTGCCGATACGACGCCGAGCGACCCCGCGGACGCGACGCCGACCGACGCCGCCGCGAACGCCGACCCGTCGCCCGAAACTGACGGCACGGAGCAGATCGCGGACCGGAGCGACGAGGACACCGCGCAGGCGAGCGCTCGCTCCGAGGTGGTCTCCCCGGACGAACTCGACCGCGCGAGCCGCGAGGTCGACGCGGCCGACGCCGCGGAGCCGCCGGCCGACGACGAGGCCCAGCCGGGTATCGACGCGCTCCGCGACGAACTCAACGACCAGTTCGAGAGCATCCGCATCGTCAGCCCCGGGCAGTACGAGCTGAACCTGATGGAGCTGTACGACCGACAGGAGTACATCATCTCCCTCCAGGAGGACGGCCGGTACGTCATCGAGATGCCCGACGCGTGGGGCATTCAGGACGAGTAGCGTCGACTCACTCGCCCTCCGCGCGTCCCACAGCGATCCCGACCCCCGATCCCGTCCCTGATCTAAAGCTCCGGTGATCGTTCGTTCCGTTTTCGCCGCTTCGCGGCCGTCTCTTCGGTCGATTCGGTGCTTCGGGCGACCCTTGTCGAAGAAGATACTGTTATCCGGCTTCCTCCGCTACGGAGTCGCATGTTAGCCGATCGCTTCCGCCGACCGGGCCGGGTCTCCGGCCTCGGTCCGGACCGCGCCGTCGCGCTCGAACCGCGTCGACCGTCCCTCGGAGACCGACCGGAACGGACCCGCGACGTACGCGAGGCCAACGAGGTACCCGCATGCGCGTAGTCGCGAAGTTCGGCGGCACGAGCCTCGGCAGCGGCGACCGGATCGAGCGCGCGGCCGACTCCGTCGCGAGCGCGGTCGCGGCCGGCCACGAGATCGCGGTCGTCGCCAGCGCGATGGGGTCGACCACGGACGACCTGCTCGACGACATCACCTTCGAGACGGACGACGCCGACCGCGCGGAGATCATCTCGATGGGCGAGCGCACCAGCGTCCGGATGCTGAAGGCCGCGCTGTCCGTCCGGGACGTCGACGCCGTCTTCCTCGAACCCGGCCACCCCGACTGGCCGGTGATCACGGACGAGCGCGGCGAGGTCGACATCGCGGAGACGAAGAAGCGCGCGCGAGAGATCGCCGCCGACATGGACGGGGTCGTCCCGATCATCACCGGGTTCCTCGCGGAGGACCACGACGGCAACGTCACCACGCTCGGCCGCGGCGGGTCGGACACGACCGCGGTCATGCTCGGCAACTACATCGACGCCGACGAGGTCGTCATCGTCACCGACGTGGAGGGCGTGATGACCGGCGACCCGCGGGTGGTCGAGGGCGCGCGCAACGTCGGGGAGATCACGGTCGACGAGCTGCGGAACCTCTCGTTCCGCGGCGCCGAGGTGGTCGCGCCCTCCGCGCTCTCGTACAAGCACGAGGGGTTGGCGGTCCGGGTCGTCCACTACCAGCACGGCGACCTGCTCCGGGGCGGCACCCGGATCGAAGGCGAGTTCGAGAGCCTGATCGACATGCGCGAGGAGCCGCTCGCGTGTCTCACCATCGCGGGCCGGGCGATCCGGAATCGCCCCGGGATCCTCTCAGAGCTGGCGAACGCGCTCCGCGCCGAGGAGATCAACATCGACGCGGTCGCCTCCGGGATGGACTCGGTCACCTTCTACGTCGACGTCGACGTGGCCGAGACGGCGGAGGCGCTGTTGCACGAGGCGGTCGTCACCGACGAGGCGCTCTCCTCCGTCACCGTCGCTAACCCCATCGCCGTGATCCGCGTCACGGGCGGCGAACTCCCCAACCAGTCGGGCGTCATCCAGGACATCATCGCGCCCATCGCGGAGGCCGGGATCAACATCATCGACCTGATCACGAGCGCCACCTCCGTCGCGGTGTTCGTCGACTGGGACGACCGCGAGGAGGCGCTCGAAATCGTTCAGGACCGCTTCGACTGAGTCAAACGTCTTTGTTCGACGCTTAGACGGCCGAGTTCGACTCTGCCGAAATCCCTTATACCAGATAGGAAACGGCTGCCGAATACAGCGGGTGTAGTCATCGCGGGAACTACGTTATTTACTCTGTTTTGATCTTGAATCAGCCGATAGAATACGCGTGCTTCTTGATCGGTTGCGGGAGCAGACGCGTCGGATCGCTGTGTGATTGTTTATAAGTAATTCGCGACTTCGTGGTGAAGATTTCCAAATTCCCAGCCGCTCGTTTATAAATGGCAGACTGCGGATCGACGACGACCATCTCCAAAGCCCCAGCCGTGAGGCCGCAGTACGCTCGTTGCGCGCTTCAGTCGCTCGCGTTGCTCGCTCCTTCCAGTGCTTACGTCGTCATCAGAACGCGGAGCGTTCTGATTGGCTCACGAGAGCTTCGCTCTCGTGAACGCCTACTGCGGCCTCACGACTGCCCATTTGAACCCCGCCCGACCGCACAGCAACCGCGCCTCACGCCTCCCCAGCCTCGTCAGTCGCCTCCGCTCGGCTCCGGCGACTGACTCCCTCGCGCGTGCTGCTCGGCCGCGAGGCGGCCTCGCAGGCACGCGCCGACCGCATCGCGTTTTATAAACAATTGTCGCCGTCGCTCACAGATGTTTAAATATCCCATCGCGGCTGCCGATCTGATTCATTCCCTCCCGGTGTTGGCCGATCCTGAACACTTGAATCCTTACGCGGCTCCGTGCGAGATTCACACGCTCTATTCAGCAGACCCGCGAATCAGGATTTCAGCCGCCTCCGACCCTCAGTCGCTCTCGTCCGGGTCGAACCGATACCGCGTCGTCGGCGCGCCGTCGATCCGCGGCCCAGAGCCGAGCGCCTCGAACCCGACCGTCTCGGCCGCCTCGGCCGCGGTTCCGTCGGCCGGGATGACGGCCTCGACGGTCATCCCCTCGCGGGTCGCGAACCGCACCGGCTCCTCGAACAGCCGCTCGACCGCGTCGGGGTCACCCTCGACGTTCGTCACGTGGACGACGCCGTCGCGCGCGTCGAACGCGACGAACCCGCCGACCGCGTCGACCGGGGTGTCCGCCCCGTCGTCGGCGTCCCCCGCCGACGCGACAGCGTCGGTCGTCGCGACGCGCACCGATCGGTCGTGGATCATGTCGCGGACGACGCCCTCGGGCCGGCCCGTCATCGACGCCAAGGCCGCGGCGTCCGTCTCGACCGCGTCACGAACTCGCATACATTCGCACTCTCGCCCGTCGACATAAAATCGCCGCACGGTCGGCGCGGACCGGTTGATTTTAACGACCGGCGGACGCAAGAACGGCCATGTCCAAGTCAACCAAGATCGTGGCCGGCACGGTCGGCGTCTCGGCCGTCCTCTCTGTGCTCATCGTCCTCTCGTACGTCTTCGCCTGATGTTCTCGACCCGGCCGCTCGACGACGACCTCGCGACGATCCGCGACCGGCACGCGCCGGATTCGCCCGTCCTCGACGTCGACTCCGACTTCGAGACGCTCCCGCCGGCCGCCGCGGAGGACCTCGGCCTCTTCGTCGACGCGCTCGACCCCGCGTCGTACCCCGCCGAGTGGCTCCCCGAGTCGGTGCCCGACCTGCTCCGGCGGTACGCCGGGCCGTCGTTCACCGTCGGGCTTCCCGGCGACGGGACGGCCGTTCGGACCGCGCAGACCGACCCGCCGGCGGTCCTCGTCAAGCAGCGCGCGGAGGGGACCCCCGACGACTTCCTCGCGTTCCTCGTCGCCGAGCGACTGGTCCAGATCGGCTGCGAGCCGGTTCCGGGAGCCGTCGCCGGCGGTAGTCCCCCCGGCCTCCCGGAGTCGTTCCTCCCCTTCTTCGGAGAGCGCTACCGCGACCTCGACGCCGCGATCCGGCGCCCGGACCCGGAGACGGGGGCGTCGACGACGGGTTTCGGCCCGACCGACGTCTTTCAGGTTGCGAACGCGCTGTTCGACGCGTGGGTGGGGCTTCACACCCGCGAGGAGTTCGCGTCGTGGGAGGGTGAACACCCGCGCCTGTTCGACGCGTGGGCCGACGCCGGCGACCGGCTCTCCGGTCGGCTCGGCGGCCTCTCCGGCGAGGTGGCGCGCGGCGACACGGACTTCCCGAGCGCGACGGAGTACGCCTGCTCGGCGGTCAGACACGACCTCGACCTGCCGGCGCCGTACGGCGCGCTCGACACGGGCGCCTACCGGGACCGCGGTGCGGCCTACGCAGTGGCGTGGGCTGAAAAGACGTTCGCGGCGCTCGTCGACGACGAGGAGTGAAAAACGGTCGCGGCGAAGGCCGGTCGATCAGAGGTCGACGGTGACGTTGCCGTCGCCGTCGAGGTCGATGACGCCGTCGAACAGCTCCCGAAACCGGTCGAGCGTCGCGACCTCGTGGACCTCCTCGGAGAGGTGGAAGATGCCGACCGCGTCGTGCTCGTCGAGGAGCTCGAGGATCTCGGCGGCGGCCTCGTACACCGCGTCGTCGTCGGCGTAGTACGCCATCTCGGTGAGCGAGTCGACCGAGACGCGTCGCTTCCCCTCGTTCTCGGTGAGGAACCGCTCGACGCGGTCGACGACGCCGTCGAGGTCGTCGGGCGCGGAGACGTAGTAGACGTCGTCGGCGGTGCGCCGGGAGTAGCCGCGCTCGACGGAGAGCGTGTCGAGGATGGTCGCCTTCGTCTCGTCGACGTCGTAGTACTCCAGTTTCTGCTCGACCTCGCGGGCGGTGGTCCGCGTGGAGACAACGAGGAAGGCGTCGGTGTCGGTCTTGAGGAAGTCCGTGTCGATCCGGTCCGTCTCGCCGATGCTCGGGTGGACGAGCAGGAGTCCGGTCCCGCCCGGTATCGTTTCCGGCCCGTTCTCGACGGCGAGGGAGTAGTCCATGGGATCGGCACTCGCCGGACCGACTTAACGGTGCGGGCCGGGGCGGCCCGAGACCGTCGGACGCGGCGGGGTCGCTCGCTCCGCGCTCGGTCGGTTTCGCGCCCGTTCGCGCCCGCCTCCCCTCCGTTTCGTCTGGAGATACTGATACGTGTGCGGCCGGCGACCACGTCGACGCGCGGACCGCGGAGTCGGTCCCCCGTCGCCGGCCGCGGCGGTCGGTTTTTTTGCCCCGCCCGCCGTCGGTGCGCTCGATGCCCGGGCACGACTCCGCGCGCGACATCTACCGGCAGGCGCTCCCGGTGATCGCGGTCAGCCTGATCGCCGGGCTGTTCGCGGGGACGATACTCGCCTCCGAGACGATGCGCGCGAACATCGCGGAGGTCCCCGGACTCCTGCTGCTGCTGCCGGCCTTTTTGGCCACCCGCGGCGGGGTGTACGGCTCGCTCGGCGCCCGGCTCTCCACCGGGCTTCACCAGGGGATCATCGAGCCGCGGTTCCGGCTCGACCGCCGGCTCACGAACGCGGTCGTCGCCTCCTTCCTCAACGGGATGACCGTCTCGGCGTTCATCGCGGTCGTCACCTACCTCACGCTGGTCCTGTTCGGTGACGGCGGGAGCCTGTTCCAACTGGTCGGGGTGATGGTTGTCGCCGGCTTCCTCTCGGCGGTGCTCATGATCACGGTGCTCATCGTCGTCATCTTTGTCGGCTACCGCCGCGGGCTGGACCCCGACAACGTCATCGGCCCGGTCGTCACGACGCTGGGCGACGTGTTCGGCGTGTTCTTCCTCCTCGTCGGCGTCGCCGTCGTGGGGGCGGTGTCGTGACCGACCCGCAGTCGACCCCCGTCGACGAGTGGTCGGTGTGGCGGATCGTCCGCACGATGATCCCGCTTTTGGCCGCGCTGTCGGTGTTACAGCTCGTCTCCGGGACCGTCTTAGAGACCTACGAGGCGGTCCTCCTGCGCTACCCGGCGCTCCTCGTCTTAGTGCCGGTCCAGATCGGGACGGCCGGCAACCTCGCGTCGATCACCTGCTCGCGGCTCACGACCCAACTGTATCTGGGGACCTACGAGTTCAGCCCCTCGAACCCGGCGCTCCGGGCGAACGCGGGCGCGGTGTTCGCCCTCGCCGCGACCGTCTTCGGCGCCGTGGGAGTCGCCGCGTGGGCGATCGGACTCGCGCTCGGCGGGTCGCTCGCGCTCGGCCGCGTGCTGCTGATATCTTTGGTCTCCGGGCTGTGTCTCGCGGTCCTCGTCGTCGTCGCCAGCGTCGCCGCCGTCGAGGTCTCCTACCGCGTCGGACTCAACCCCGACGACACGACGATCCCCGTGGTGACGAACCTCTGTGACATCGCCGGCGTGTTGATCCTCTTCGCGGTCGTCTCGGTCGTCGTGTGAGGTCGGTCGGGGGAACTCCGACCCCGACGCGCTCAGAACACGCTGTCGGCCGTCGCGGCGCCGACGACGCTGAACACCGCGCCGACGGAGACCGCCTTGAGCGTCGTCGCCCACAGCTCCCGCCCGGCGACGCCCCGCTCGATGAGGAACGTGTCGGGGGCGTCGAAGAGGACGGCGAGCAGGAGCACGGAGCCGAACGCGACGATCATCAGCGAGAGGAACCGCGCGGGGATCCCGGCTATCTCCTGTTCGCCGTCCGGGTCGCGGTCGGTGTCGGCGCGGTAGAGCGCGGCGTAGCCGATCAGGGCGACGATTCCCGCGGTCGCCACCCCTTGAGTCCAGTGCATGCCGGCCGCCAGCACCCACACCTCCTCGGTGACGACGAACGGCCCCGCGAGGAGGAACCCGCCGACGGCCTGCTGGGCGGAGTCCGCCAGCCGGTAGGTCGGTCGGCGGAGCGCATTCGGCCGCTTCATACCTCCTCGACGCGCCGGGAGCGAATAAAACGTCCCCGCTTCGCGGCCGGTGACGGCGGGTTCGGAGCCCGAGGCCGCCTCGCTCCGAACTCGTTTTCACCCGTCCGCCCGTCGCCCCGGTATGAGCGTTCGCGAGGAGTTCGACGAGTGGGCGGCGACGGGGAAGGACCGCGGCATGGAGGACCGCCACTGGCACACCGCGAAACACGTCCTCGCGCGGATGCCGGTCGAGGAGGGCGACGCCGTCCTCGATCTGGGCACCGGCTCCGGCTACGCGCTCCGCGCGCTCCGCGAGCGGGGCATCGGCCGCGGGTACGGGCTCGACGGCGCCCCGGAGATGGCCCGCAACGCCCGCGGGTACACCGACGACGACGCGGTCGGCTTCCTCGTCGGCGACTTCGACGAACTGCCCTTCGCCGACGACTCGCTTGACCACGTCTTCTCGATGGAGGCGTTCTACTACGCGGCCGACCCGGTCCACACGCTCGAAGAGGTCCGCCGCGTGCTGAAGCCGGGCGGCACCTTCTACTGCGCGGTCAACTACTTCGAAGAGAGCGAGACGACCCACGCGTGGCAGGAGAACATCTCCGTCGACATGACGCTGTGGTCGCGTGCGGAGTACCGCGAGGCGTTCCGCGAGGCCGGCCTGTACGTCGCCGAGCAGGACGCGATTCCGGATAACGAGGTCGATATCCCCGAGGCCTCGGCGTTCCCGACCGAGGGGTACGAGACGCGCGAGGCGATGGTCGACCGCTACCGGACGTGGGGGACGCTGTTGACGGTCGGCGTGGCACCTTAATCTGCGTTTATAAATAACAGTCGTTACTTATTCGCGGCCGACGCCGTGCCTCGGTCCCGTTCGATGCGTGGCGCGGGGTCGTCGCGCGAACGCTTCACGACTCTCGCCGACCGGCGACGGCCCCGAGAACGCCCGTCGCGACGAGCGCGATGATCAATCAGAGCACGGCGGTGGCGACGTCCTCCGGCACCGGGGGGACCGATGACACCTCGGGACGGTTCTCCGATCTGAAGGCGTTGTTCGCGTTCCATCCCCGAATGAACCCGACGCCGACCCCGATACAGACCGTCAAAATCCAGCAAATCCAGAGCGAATACTCGCGGAATGCCTGTACTACTTCCATGTGTCTGAAAAACCTTATTTAAATGAATATTTTGTGGTGGCAACTGACGGGCGGGTTCGATTCTCCGTTGGCTTCCCCGGACGAACCACCCGCGAGGCTGCGTCTTACGCACCGCTCGCCGACCGGAACCGCTGATGTACCGATGAATACGTGACGATGACGATCACTTCCACAGCCACAGCCGCTTGCTTATAAATAAGTGACCGCGGAGCGGTGTCGAACACCTCCAAAGCCCCAGCCGCGAGGACGTCGTACGCTCGCTGCGGTCCTCGGTCGTTCGCTTCGCTCACTCCCTGTGGTCCTTACGTCGCCTGCGCCGTCCTCGCGGCTGCCCCTTTGAGTCCCGCCCCGCACAGCACCGCAACCGCACCTCACACCTCCCCAGCCTCGTCGCTCGCTCCGCTCGCGACTCCCTCGCGCGTGCTGCTCGGCCGCAAGGCGGCCTCGCAGGCACGCGCCACCGCGGATCTATTTATAAGAGTACGTCATCGCGGTTGGTCGCGGCCGTGCCTGTTCGCTCTCGCACCGCCCCGTTCCGACGATTTAAATCGCGTGGGGGCCCACGCTCCGGTAATGGAACCGAGTTCGCTCTCCGGGCTCCCCGCGGGCGTCGGCGAGGCGCTCGAAGCGGAGGGCGTCGCGGAGCTGTACCCGCCCCAGCAGGCGGCCGTCGAGGCGGGCGTCACCGACGGCGAGAGCCTCGTCGCGGCGGTCCCGACCGCGTCGGGGAAGACCCTGATCGCCGAGCTGGCGATGCTGTCGTCCGTCGAGCGCGGCGGGAAGGCCCTCTACATCGTCCCGCTGCGCGCGCTCGCCAGCGAGAAGAAGGCCGAGTTCGAGCGCTGGGAGGAGTTCGGCGTCACGGTCGGCGTCTCCACGGGCAACTACGACTCCGACGGCGAGTGGCTCGCGAGCCGGGACATCATCGTCGCCACCTCGGAGAAGGTGGACTCGCTCATCCGCAACGGCGCGCCGTGGATCGACGACCTCACCTGCGTCGTCAGCGACGAGGTCCACCTCGTCGACGACTCGCACCGCGGCCCCACCCTCGAAGTGACCCTCGCGAAGCTCCGCAAGGTGAACCCCGGCCTCCAGACGGTCGCGCTCTCCGCGACCGTCGGCAACGCGGACGTCATCGCCGACTGGCTCGACGCCGAGCTCGTCGAGTCCGACTGGCGCCCCATCGAGCTCCGAACTGGCGTCCACTTCGGCAACGCGGTCAACTTCGACGACGGGAGCCAGCGCGAGGTGCCCGTCGAGCGCGGCGAGGACCAGACCGCGAGGCTCGTCGCGGACGCCTTAGACACCGAGG
This sequence comes from Halorubrum sp. 2020YC2, assembly GCF_018623055.1. Lineage (NCBI taxonomy): Archaea > Methanobacteriati > Methanobacteriota > Halobacteria > Halobacteriales > Haloferacaceae > Halorubrum > Halorubrum sp. 2020YC2. The sequence continues at coordinate 2,698,165 of NZ_CP076019.1, read as the reverse complement.
AAGACGGGCAGGGCGGCTCCTCGCTCGTCTTCGTCAACTCCCGGCGTAACGCGGAGTCGTCGGCCCGCAAGCTGGGCGAGGTCACCGCGCCGCGGCTCACCGGCGAGGAGCGGGACCGCCTGCGCGAGCTGGCCGAAGAGATCCGCGGCGTCTCCGACACCGACACCTCCGAGGACCTCGCGGACGCGGTCGAGCAGGGGTCGGCGTTCCACCACGCCGGCCTCGCGAGCGAGCACCGGAGCCTGATCGAGGACGCCTTCCGCGACCGCCTGATCAAGTGCGTCTCCGCGACGCCGACGCTCGCCGCCGGCGTCAACACCCCAGCCCGCCGGGTGATCGTGCGCGACTGGCGCCGCTACGACGGGGAGTTCGGCGGGATGCAGCCCCTCGACGTCCTCGAAGTCCACCAGATGTGCGGCCGCGCGGGCCGCCCGGGGCTCGACCCCTACGGTGAGGCGGTGCTACTCGCGAACGACGCGGACACCCGCGAGGAGCTGTTCGACCGCTACGTCTGGGCCGAGGCGGAGCCGGTCCGCTCGAAGCTGGCGGCCGAGCCCGCGCTCCGGACCCACGTCCTCGCGACGGTCGCGTCCGGCTTCGCCGCCACCCGCGAGGGGCTGCTCTCCTTCCTCGATAACACCCTCTACGCGGCCCAGACCGACGACGAGGGGCGCCTCGCTGCGGTCACCGACACGGTCCTCGACTACCTGACGGTCAACGGCTTCGTCGAGCGCGACCGCGACGGCGGAAGCGAGGGCATCGCGGCGACCGGGATCGGCCACACCGTCTCGCGGCTCTACCTCGACCCGATGAGCGCGGCCGAGATACTCGACGGACTCCGGACCGTGGCGGACGGTGACGTCGAGAGCGACGCCGGCGACTTCGTCCCCGCCGACGGCGCCGCCCCGGAGCCCGACGCCGACGCAGACGACTCCGGATTCACGACGTACACGCGGGCGGACGAGGAAGGGAGCGACTCCGTCGACGAGGCGGACGAGGCCACCGAACCCGAGTCCGCTTCGGTCACCCCCCTCGGCCTCTACCACCTCGTCAGCCGGACCCCGGACACCTACGAGCTGTACCTCAAGTCCGGCGACCGCGAGGAGTACACCGAGGTCTGCTACGAGCGCGAGACGGAGCTTCTGGGCGACGTGCCCTCGGAGTACGAGGACGTACGCTTCGAGGACTGGCTCGCCGCGCTGAAGACCGCCCGGCTCCTCGAAGACTGGGCGAACGAGGTTGACGAGGACCGGATCGCGGAGCGGTACGGCGTCGGCCCGGGCGACATCCGCGGGAAGGTCGACACCGCCGAGTGGCTCCTCCGCGCGGCGGAGACGCTCGCGCGCGACGTGGAGGGCATCGACGGCGACGCCGTCGTTCAGGTCCGCGAGGCCCGCAAGCGGCTGGAGTACGGGGTCCGCGAGGAGCTGCTCGACCTCGCCGGCGTCCACAACGTCGGCCGCAAGCGCGCCCGCCGCCTCTACGAGGCCGGCATCGAGAGCCGCGCCGACCTCCGGGAGGCCGACAAGGCGGTCGTCCTCGGCGCGCTCCGCGGCCGCGAGCGCACCGCCGAGCGGATCCTGGAGAACGCCGGCCGCGAGGACCCGTCGCTCGACGGCGTCGACCCCGACAGTTCGGCCTCCGCGGCGGCCACCGCGGGCGCTGACGCCGACGGCGACGGCGACGGGCAGGCGAGCCTGGGTGACTTCGGATGACCGCCCCCGCGGTCGACCCCGACGGAAATCCGGCCCCGGACCCCGCGGTCCGCCTCGTCCGCGGGACGTTCGCGATCGACGACCTCGACGCGTTCCTCGCGGCCCTCGACGAAATCGCCGCGGAGACCGGCGCGGTCGTTCAGGCGTTCGACGCCGACCTCGTCGTCTCCGCGACGCAACTCCGCGAGGCCGCGCGGCTCGCGGCGCGGTCGATCGCCCGCGGCGAGGCGGTCGCGCGCGACCCCGGCGTCGAGGTCATGCTGTACGCGGCCGGACGCCGACAGATCGACCGCGCCCTCGAACTCGGCGTCTCGGATGGCGAACGCCCGGCGGTCGTCCTCCTCGCGGACTTCGGCGGCGTCTCCGGTGCGGACCGCCCCGACGGAGACCTCGCGGCCGCGACCGAGGCGGTCCGCGCGCTCGCCGTCCGTCCGCCGGAGGAATCCGACGGCGACGCGGTCGGCGCCGGATTCGACGAACCCCGCGTCCGCGAGTTCTACGGGATCACCGACCGCGAACTCGCCGTGACGAACGGGGACCTCGCCGATCTGGTCCGCGAGCGCGTCGCGCTGCTGGACGTCGAGAAGTGACGTACCCCTTTGTTTCGTCTGGAAACCGCAAGACGGAGGCGCCGCTCGGTTCCAGTCGAAACGAGGTGTGGCAGAAGTAGTCCATCCTGGATTCGAACCAGGGTCGTTGCCCCCAGAAGGCAACAGGATTGGCCACTACCCCAATGGACTGCGTACTCACCGATAGCCCGCACGTGTTTGTAAGCGTTGCGCGTTGCCGCCGCCGTGCGATCGGTTGACGAACGAGCCGCCGCCGGTGGCGCCGGCCGCCGGTGTCGCGACGAGAGACGCCCCGCCGACGGATCGCGTTCGTGCGTATATCGGTGCGTTTTAATCGGCTCAATCCGCACGAAGTTGTATGTATGTCGGACGATTCGTCGTCGTCGCGCCCGGTGTCGGCGGCTACCGCGTCTCCTCGCGCTCGTTCCCGAACCGCCGCGTCCGCGACCGCGACCGCGACGGGACGCTCACCGTCGGCCCGACGCCGGACGCCCCGGACACCGACAACCCCTACGTCTCGTACAACTGCGCGCGAGCGGTCGAGGCCCCGACCGGTGAGCCGCTGGCGGCCCTCGGCAACGGCTCGCACGTCGATCCCATCGCGGAGAAGTTAGAGCGCGGGTACCCCGCCCGCGACGCGCTCGCCGCCGCGCTGCTCGCGCTCGACTACGAGAAGGACGACTACGACACGCCCCGCGTCGCCGGCGTCGTCGGCGCCGACGCGGCGACGATCGGTACCGTCCGCCGCGACGCGCTGCTCGTCGAGGCCGTCGAGGAGCCGACGGTCGTCGCGACCTACGAGACGGACTCGCCGGAGCCGTACGACCTGACAGCGACCGACGCCGGGTCGGTCGCGACCGAACTGCTCGGCGCCGACCTCGAACACCCGGTCTGCGCCGCGGGCGCGACCGTCGACGCCGACGGCGTCGCGCTCGCGTTCGACAACGGCGGCGACTGACGGACGCCGCGGTTCCGCGGGCGACGCCCGTCGCCCCGACCCGCCTTTCCGGCTCCCGACGCCTTTTGTCGCCCCCGCCCGACCGACGCGCATGGAGCGCGTCACCGCCGCCGACTACCGCGACCTCGCGGTCCCGTCCGACCCCCGTATCTCGCCGGACGGCGACCGCGTCGCCTTCGTGCGCCGACAGCCGAACGACGACGACGGCTACGAGACGACGGTGTACCTCGTCGACGCCGCGGGCGAGGACGAGCCGCGCCGGCTCACCCTCCCCGAGGGCTCGGACGCCGAGCCGCGCTGGAGCCCCTCCGGCGACCGGATCGCCTTCACCTCCACCCGGGGCGCGGCCGACGACCGCCAGCAGCTGTGGGTCCTCCCGCTCGACGGCGGCGAGGCGCGCCGCGTCACCGACGTGGTCGGCGGCGTCTCCGCCGTCGCGTGGTCGCCCGACGGCGAGCGGATCGCGTTCGTCCAGTCGGTGACGGCCGACGACCGAGAAGCGGACCGCGACCTCGCGGTCCCGGACGACTACGAGCCGGAGGACCACCCGGACCCGCGGGTCATCGACCGGACCGTCTACCGGGCCGCCGAGCGCTACTTCGACGGCCGCCGCCCCGGCGTGTACGCCGTCGACGCGGACGCGACTGTCGGCGGCGTCACCGACCCCGACCCGGCCGAGTCCGGGGCGGTCAGGCGGGTCACCGACCGCGACGCCGACTTCGCCGCGCCCTCGTGGGGCGACGCCGACACGCTGTATTACACCGAGGCGGTCGGGGACGACCCGGACGACTCGGTCGAGATCGCCATCCACGCCCGCGACCTCGCGGCCGGCGAGGACGAGCGCGTCCACACCACGACCGGCTGGGGCGCCGACCTCGCGGCGACGCCCGACGGCCGCGTCGCGTTCACCCACGCCGAGCCGGACCAGGTGTCGATGCGGCCGACGGACCTCCGCGTCCTCGACGCCGACTCCGGGGCCGTCACCGACCTCACCGGCGACCTCGACCGCGGCCTCGGCCGGGGGACGACCCCGCAGTGGGGACCGGCCGACGAGACGCTGTACTTCGCGACGCCCGACGAGGGGAAGACGGCGCTGTGGCACGTCCCCGCCGACGGGAGCGCCGACCCCGAGCGCCTGCTTCGGCCGGGCACCGTCTCGGGCGCGACCGTCGGCGGCGAGGCGGACGCCGGACCCGAGTCGGTGACGGTCGCGTACGCCGCCAGCGAGTGGGACCACCCGGGCGACGCGTTCGCCTACGACGCCGCGGCCGACGAGACGGCGCGCCTGACGGAGCTGAACGCCGACTACCTCGACGAGCGGGCGATCGGGGAGCCGGAGGCGCTCCGCTTCGAGTCCGACGGCGTCGAGATTCAGGGGTGGCTGCTGACGCCGCCGGAATCGGCTACCGACGCCGACGAGCCGTACCCGCTCGCGGTCGAGATCCACGGCGGCCCGCACGCGATGTGGTCGACGGCCGGGACGATGTGGCACGAGTTCCAGACGCTCGCCGCGCGCGGCTACGCCGTCTTCTGGTCGAACCCCCGCGGCTCCACCGGCTACGGCGAGGAGTTCATGCAGGCCATCGAGCGCGACTGGGGCGCGGTCACCACCCGCGACGTGATGGCCGGCGTCGAGACGGTCGCCGACCGTCCGGAGGTAGACGCGTCGAACGCGTTCGTCACCGGCGGCTCCTTCGGCGGGTTCATGACCGCGTGGATCGTCGGCCAGACGGACTACTTCCGCGGGGCTGTCTCCCAGCGCGGCGTCTACGACCTCACCGGCTTCTACGGCTCGACCGACGCGGCGTACAAGCTCGTCGAGGGCGACTTCGACACGGTCCCCTCCGAGGAGCCGGAGTGGCTCTGGGAGCGGTCCCCGACCGGCCACGCCGACGCGGTCGACACGCCGACGCTCCTGATCCACTCGGAGGACGACACGCGGACCCCGATCTGTACGGCGGAGCTGTACCACCGGATCCTCCGCAAGAACGGCGTCGACACGCGGTTCGTCAGGTACCCCCGCGAGGGCCACGAGCTCTCTCGGTCCGGCGAGCCGGCGCACGTCGTCGACCGCATCGAGCGGATCGCCCGCTGGTTCGACGGCTACTCCGAGCACCACGACGCCGAGCGCGCGCTCGACCGCCCCGGGGACGACGGGCTGACCGCGGGCGCGGAGTCGGACGCGGACGCGGGGGACGAGGCGGAGAAATAGGCGTCCGTCCCCCGAAACGGACTCAGGCCTCGTCCGGGTCGAAGCCGTCGATGGCGTCGTGGACGTCCGCGACCCACTCGTCGAGGGCGTCGTGGAGGCGGCGCTTGGCCTCCGGGACCGGAATCGCGGTGTACTGGTAGACGTAGCCGCCGGAGTCGAGCAGCCGCCGGCGGCGCTCGACGAGTCCCTTCTCCCGTAACGTCGACAGCGACCGGTTCACGTTCGACCGGTCCCGGTCGAGCGCGTCGGCCAGCTCCGCGACGGTGCTGCCCGGGTGCTCCAACAGCGCGAGGTACGCGCGGCTCTCGTGGTCGCGCACGCCGAAGACGCAGGAGAGGACGTGTTCGAACGAGGGAGACCGGTCGCCGACGAGGTCCTCGATTTCGGGGTCGCTCATGCCGGTCGGTTCGCCCGCGGCGAGGTTAAATGTCGGTTTCCGTCCGCCGGGCGCGTCACTCCTCGGCGGCGTACCCCATCTGGTCGATACAGCCGCGCATCCCCGACTCGTCTCCGTGCCGATGGAGGTTCGTCGGCGTGTCGCAGTGGTACGTCTCCCCGTCGTAGCGCAGGGCGACCTCGTGGTTGGCGCCCGCGACCTCGACGTCGACGAGGATCCGCCGCCCGTCGTTGAGCGCGTCGATGAGTTCGTCGACGGACAGCTCGCCCGCCTCGACTCGGAGTACCTCGCTCATGGGTTCGGTTCGGTGGCCGACGAGTTAAAAGCGACCGGTACGGCGCGCCCGCGGCCCCCGGGCCCGCCGTCCCGCGTTACGTCGTCGTCGAGTCCGGGCCGCCCTCCTCGGCCGGCGGCTCGACGCCCTCGGCGGCCGCGACGTCCTCGGTCCGCTTCTCGGCCTCGACGTGCCAGCGGTCGATTTCGGACTCGTACTCCCCGAGCACGTCCGACACCTCCCCCTTCAGCTCGTCGTCGTTGACGTTCACCTCGAAGACGAACGTCTCGCCGTCCTCGGCGCGGGCGACCTCCTGAATGTTGGCGCTGACGAGCTCGTTGTCGAAGTAGTACGGCGCCATCTGGGTCATCACGTTCCGGTAGACGGCGTCTTCCACCTTCCGGAGCGCCTTCCGGCTGGCCGAGTCGGCCGCGCGGGCGACGTGTTCTATCGACTCGCCCCAGCTCTCGCGGGCGCTCTCGGTGTCGTTCTCCTCGACCTTCTCGTAGGACTCCGTGAGCTTCTCGCCGGCTGTCTGGAGGTCGTCGCCCGGCGACTGCCCGGCGCGCTCGCCTTTCCCCTCGTCGACGGAGGCCTGCGCCGCGGTCTTCTCCGAGACGTCCTCGTCGATGCGCTCGTGGGTCTTGGGACGCCACTCGTCGAACTCGTAGTAGGCGTCGCCGTCGATGCCGACCTCCCGGAGCGCGAGGGCGATCCGCTCGCCGTGTTCGACGACGTCGCCCCAGTCGCCGCGCACTTTGAAGCCGGAGATGCTCTCTTCCATCGGTTGCCCCCGTTACGGAGCGGACGCGTATAAGTTTCCCCGCACCGACGCGACCCGCACCGCGCGGCTCGGCCGCCGAGACCGCGGTCGACGGCTACTCCCCGTACGCGATTCGGCGCGCGACCGCGTCGAGACGCTCCTTGAGGTCGCCGAGGTATCCCGCGGGTGAGACCCGCCGGACCGCCGACTCGTCGACCTCGATCCGCTCGCCCGCGAACGGGTCGCGCTCGGCCCGCTTCGCCGGCGACTGGTCTCTCGCCACCGCGCCGACGACGGTCGACATCGAGCAGCGCCCGCACGCCTCCGCCTCGACCGCGCCGTCGCCCCCGTCCGACCGGTCCGGTTCGTCTGTCATGATTTCTTATGCCCCGGTACGGGGTTCTCCTGCTTAAAACCGCTCCCGACGCCCTTTTGCTCGCTCCGTGGAATTCGTTGGCATGGGATATCGCGTCGTCGACGTCGACTCGGTCGACCCGGAGCCGGACCGACCGTCCGAGTGTCGGAAGCTGTCCGGTCCCGGCGGCCTCGACGCCGTGGCGATCAACCGGTTCAGCGCCGCGCCTGGCGAGCAGCTACCGCTCGCGTACCACTACCACGAGACCCAACAGGAGGCGTTCTACGTGCTCGACGGGACGCTCGCGGTCGAGACCCCCGAGCGCACCTACGAGGTCCCGGCGGACGACCTGTTCGTCGTGGACCCGGAGAGCCCGCAGCGAGCGTACAACCCGGCCGACGGCGACGGCCACGTGACCGTGTTGGCGATCGGCGCGCCACCGGCCGACGGCGACGCGGTCGCGTACGAGCCGTCTGAAAGCGACCCGAAATAAAAAGCTCGGACGCGAACCCACGACCGGTGGCGCTCCGACCGCGGACGGGACAACTACGCCGCGTTGCTCTCGGGCAGCCCCTCTTGATCTTCGGCCGTCTCGTCGCCCTCACCCAGCTCCGGTTGCCCGCTGTCGTCGGGACTGGGACTGTGGATCTCGCTGTCGAGTGATCCCCAGACTAAGTACAGCATCGCGGCGACCATCAGCACCGTCACCGCGATGCTGACCAGCGACACGGCGGAGGCGGACAGTACCATGTCGCGAGTTCGACGACCACAGCGTATCAACGTATCGGCTCGGATCGGCCCCGACCGGTCTCGCCGCGCGTCCCGTCTCCCCGTCTCGACCCCCGACCGGCGTCGTGCCCCTCGCCGGCGCTCTCCGCTTCGCGCACCGACGGGAGAGCGGCCGATTCGCCACGTTTTAAGACCGTTCCGGGCGGGATTCCGGACAATGACGATCGAAGACCGCGACGACGCGTACCTCATCACCCACGCGCTGGCGACGGACACCCTCTCGCGGCTGCGCGACGTCGAGACCGAGCAGGTCGCGTTCCGCAAGGGGCTGGTGAAGCTCGGCCGGATCTGCGGCTACGAGATCATCGACGGCGCGATGGAGACCGAGTACGTCCCCGTCGAGACCCCTCTCGCGGAGACCACCGGCGAGCGCGTGAAGGGGCTCGACGACGTGGTGATCATCAACGTCCTCCGGGCCGCGACGCCGTTCGTCGAGGGGCTCCTGAAGGCGTTCCCCCGCGCGAAACAGGGAGTCATCTCCGCCGGCCGCGACGAGGCGGCCGGGATGACCGACGACGGCGAGTTCCCGATCACCATCGACTACGTGAAGCTCCCGGAGATCCGGCCCGAGGACACCGTGATCGTCGCGGACCCGATGCTCGCCACCGGCTCGACGATGTGCGCCGTCCTCGACCACGTCCTCGACGAGGCCGACGACCTCGAGGACCTGTTCGTCCTCTCGGCGGTCTCCGCGCCCGAGGGGCTCGTGCGCGTGAGCGAGTCGGTCCCCGACGCCGACCTGCTGACGGTCGCCATCGACGACCGCCTCGACGGGGACGGGTTCATCGTTCCCGGGCTGGGAGACGCCGGCGACCGGGCGTTCCGGACGGTGTGAGCGTGTCCGCGGCCCGCGCCGCCGCCTTCGGGTCCGCCGACGTACTTTTAAGAGCCGCGGCCGCGACCGAGACCACATGAGCGACGCGCCGACGACCGAGCCCTGCGACGCCTGCGGCGACCCGACGACGGACGCGCTCTCGCGCACCGTCCGGCTGAGCGTCGACCGGGCGAACATCGACACGCAGCGGCTCTGTCCCGACTGCTTTGCCGACTGGATCCAGCGCTATCAGGACCGGCTCGGCTCCGGCGGCGACGAGGGCTCCGAGGGCTCCGAGATCATCGTCGACTGAGGCCGCGGAGGGCGGCCGTCGCGGATTCGGTCGGCAACGCCCGAACACCTTCGCTTCGGCCGGCAACGTCCGTTCCGACCGCCCGTCTTAAGCCGTACCGGGACGGACCGCAACGTAATGGATCTCGCCATCGACGCCCCGACCCCGGCGGCGCCCGACTGCGCCGCCGACGGGACGTGGCTCGCGTGCATCGCGTGCGACGAGACGTTCGCCCCCTTCGAGGAGGTCCGGTACACCTGCGACGACTGCGGCGGCCTGCTCGAAGTGCGCTACGACGACCCGCCGACGTTCGACGAGTTCGGGTCGGGCGCGCCCTCCGAGGGCCCCGACCGCGGCGTCTGGCGCTACCGCGAGGCGCTCCCGTTCGACCTCGGGGTCACGCTCCCCGAGGGCGACACCCCGCTCCACCGCGTCCCCCGGATCGAGGAGGCGGTCGGCGTCGACGCCCTCCGGGTCAAACACGAGGGGATGAACCCCACCGGCTCGTTCAAGGACCGCGGGATGACCGTCGGCGTCCGGGTCGCGAAGGAGCTCGGGGTCGGCGCGCTCGCGTGCGCCTCGACGGGCAACACCTCGGCCGCGCTCGCGGCCTACGGCGGGCGCGGCGACATGCGGACGCTCGTGCTCCTCCCCGCGGGGAAGGTCGCGGCGGGGAAGGTCGCGCAGGCGAGCCTCCACGGCGCGCGCATCCTGGAGGTCGACGGCAACTTCGACGCCTGCCTCGACATCGTGCAGGCGCTGGCCGCCCGCGGCGAGGCGTACCTGCTCAACTCCCTAAACCCGTTCCGCCTGGAGGGCCAGAAGACGATCGGCTTCGAGATCCTAGAGGAGTTCTACGCCGACTACGGGAGCTTCCCCGACCGGATCGTCCTCCCCGTCGGCAACGCCGGCAACACCTCGGCGCTGTACAAGGGGTTCCGCGAACTCGTGCAGGCGGGCGCGCTCGACGTCGACGAGGTCCCCAAACTGACCGGCGTCCAGGCGGAGGGCGCCGCCCCGATGGTCGAGGCGATAGAGGAGGGGAACGAGGAGATCCGGCGCTGGGAGGAGGTAGAGACCCGCGCGACCGCGATCCGGATCGGCAACCCCGTCAACGCGCCGAAGGCGATCCCCGGCGTCCGGAACACCGGCGGCACCGCGGTCGCCGTGAGCGACCCGGAGATCACCGCCGCGCAGCGCCACCTCGCGGCCGAGGGCGTCGGCGTCGAACCCGCGTCCGCGGCGAGCCTCGCGGGCCTGAAGAAGCTCCGCCGCGAGGGCGTCGTCGACGACGACGAGCGGGTGGTCTGCCTGACGACCGGCCACCTCCTCAAGGACCCCGACGCCGCCTACGAGGCCGGCGGCGACCCCGAACCCGTCCCGAACGACGTCGACGCGGTCCTCGACCACCTGCGCGACTGAGCGGCCGACGCGAGGGGCCGGCGCGGCCGTCCGGGCTCGCAGTTCTCCGCTCGCGCTTCGCTTCGCCCCCGTCGCCGTCTTTTAAGCACACAAACACGTACGCAACCACGAGATGCCAACCAAGACGATCGGCGTTCGCGAGGAGGCGTACGAGCGGCTCCGCGCTCGGAAGCGCGACGACGAGAGCTTCTCCGACCTCATCGACCGGCCGATCGACGAGAGCGAGGGCGATTGGCGAGAGGGGTTCGGGTCGCTGTCGGCCGAGGAGGCCGACTCGCTGCGCGAGGCCGTCGCGGCGTCCTGCGATCGGTTCGATGAGTCGGCGTGACTCGGTACCCGCTCGACACGACGTCGCTGATCGATTACCTGACGGTCGTCACCCGAAGCGTCGACGACTTCGAGCCGTTTGTCCCGGTCGCCGCGTACTGACGCGGACTACTCGTCGGCGCGGCCGTCGGCGCCGTCCAGCGTGATCTCGGTGATCTCGACGATCCGGTCGTCCGCGAGGAGGTCATCGATAGCGGCGTCGGGGACGGCCGAGTCGAGGTTGTAGACGGTGAGCGCCTCCCCGCCCTGCGTCTCGCGGCCGTTGAACATCCCGGCGATGTTCACGCCGTGGTCGCCCAGGACGGTGCCGATGAGGCCGATGACGCCCGGCTCGTCGGTGTTGCGCGCGACCAGCATGTGGCCGTACGGGACCGCGTCGACGCGGAACCCGTCGATCCGGACGATGCGGGCGTCCTCGCCGGCGAACAGGGTCCCCTCGACCGCGATCTCGTCGTCGCCGTTGCGGACGGTGACGCGCACGAGGCTCTGGAAGTCGTCGGTCTGGCGGGTCTTCGACTCCGTCACCTCGATGCCGCGCTCCTCCGCGAGCCGCGGCGCGTTCACCGAGTTCACCTGCCACTCCAGCGGCTCGAAGACGCCCTTCAGGGCGCTCGCGGTGACGAGGTCGACCTCCTCGGCGGCGATGTCGCCCTCGTAGGTCGTCTCCACCTCCGTGATCCGGCCGTCGAGCAGCTGGGCGGCGACCTTGCCGGCGGTCTCGGCCACGTCGATGTACGGCTCGATCCGCGGGAAGGCGCTCTCGTCGACGGAGGGCGCGTTGAGCGCCGTCAGGACCGGCTCGCCGTCGAACGCGGCCAGCACCGCCTCGGCGGTGTCGACCGCGACGTTCTCCTGTGCGGCCTCCGTGGAAGCGCCGAGGTGTGGCGTCAAGACGATCTCTTCGACGTCGAGCAGGGGGGAGTCGTCGGGGAGCGGCTCCTCCGCGAAGGAGTCGAGCGCGGCGCCCGCGAGGACGCCGTCGTCGACCGCCGCCGCGAGCGCGTCCTCGTCGACGATGCCGCCGCGGGCGCAGTTGATCAGGTAGCCGCCCTCCAGCTGGGCCAGCTCGGCCTCCCCGATCATCCCCTCCGTCTCGGGGAGGAGCGGGGTGTGGATCGTCGCGAAGTCGCCGGCCGCGAGCGCGTCGTGGAGGTCCTCGACGAGTTCGGCGCCCATCCGGTCCGCGCGCTCCTCGGAGATGTACGGGTCGTAGACGACCAGATCCATCCCGAGCGAGTCGAGGCGCTTGGCGACCTCCTGACCGACGCGGCCGAGGCCGACGATGGTGAGCGTCTTGTTGTTCACCTCGGTGCCGAGGAACTCGCCTTTCGCCCACTCGCCGCCGACGAGGCGGCCGTGCGCCTGCGGGATCGAGCGCGCGACGGCGAACGTCATCGCGACCGTGTGCTCGGCGGCGGCGCGGACGTTCCCCTCGGGCGCGTTCGCGACGATGACCCCGTGGTCGGTGGCGGCCTCGATGTCGATGTTGTCGACGCCGATGCCGGCGCGGCCGACGATGACCAGATCGCTCGCGGCCTCGAAGACGGCCTCGCTCACGTCCGTTCCGGACCGCACGATCAGCGCGTTGGCGTCGGCGACGGCGTCGAGCAGCGCGTCGCCGTCGGCTTCGTAGTCGGTGACGACCTCGTGGCCGGCGTCTCGGAGTCGGTCCAACCCCGCGTCCGCGATGGGGTCGGTCACGAGTACCTTCATGCCGAAACGCACCCGCGCAGCGGGGTTAACGCTTTCCTCATCGCGCCGTTTTGCCGCCCGACCGGATCCGCGCTCGTGGGCATCGACCCCTTCGTTTCCGGTGGAGAGTGCGCGTTCGTGTACACTTTACGCGCCGGTACTCCCTTTTATATCCGGGCGCATGGTCGGGCATGGATCTCACGATCGCGCTCGTCGGCGTCGGCGCCATCCTCGCGCTGACCGCGGTGAGCGCCTTCTTCTCCAGTTCGGAGCTCGCGGTGTTCTCCGTGCCGACTCACCGGATCGACTCGCTCGTCGCGACCGACGTCCCGGGCGCCCGCGCGCTGTCGGCGCTGCGCGACGACTCGCACCGCTTCCTCGTCACGGCGTTGGTGAGCAACAACGTCGCCAACATCGCGGCCGCGTCGGTCGCGACCGCGGTGTTCGTCCGGTTCGGCTTCTCCGGCGGCGAGGCGGCCACGGGGTCGACGCTCGTCACCTCGCTTTTCGTCATCGTCTTCGGTGAGATCGCGCCGAAGTCGTACGCGGTCGCCAACGCCGAGCGGCACGCCCTCCGCGTCTCTCGGACGGTGGTCGCGATCCAGCGCGCCCTCCGGCCCGTCCTGTACGTGTTCGAGGCGCTCTCGGGCGTCGTCAACCGGTTCACGGGCGGCGAGTCCGACATCGAGTCGTACCTCTCCCGCGAGGAGATCGCGACGCTCGTGCGCTCGGGCGAGGCCGCGGGCGCGCTCGACGCCGAGGAGGGCGCGATGATCCGCGGCGTCCTCGAGTTAGAGACCACGACCGTCGCCGCGGTGATGGTCCCCCGGACCGACGTGGTCGCGCTCCCCGACACGGCGACCCCGGCGGACGCGCTCTCGACGGCGGCGAGCGAGGGGGTCACCCGGATGCCCGTCTACGGCGAGAACCGCGACGACGTGGTCGGCGTACTCGACGTCCGGGACGCGATCCGGGCCGACGAGGCGGGCGACGACCTCGCGAGCGCGCTCAGCGAGCCGACGTTCGTCCCCGAGACGAAGCCGCTCGACGAGCTGTTCGCGGAGATGCGCGCGAGCGAGGCCCGGATGGTGATCGTCGTCGACGAACACGGCGCGGTCGTCGGGATCGCGACGCTGGAGGACCTCTTCGAGGAGGTGGTCGGGGAGCTGGTCGGCCGGTGGGAGACGGACGCCGTCGACGTCGTCGCGCCCGACGCGGCCGTCGTCCGCGGTTGGACCACCGTCTCGCACCTCAACGAGACGCTCGGTCTCTCGCTGCCCGCGGAGGCGGGCGCCGAGACCGTGGCGGGCCTGATAACCCGCCAGCTCGGCCGGCTCCCGTCCGGGGGCGACCGCGCCGCCGCGGGCGACGTCACCTTCACGGTCACGGGGGCGACCGCGACCCGGGTCACCCGAGTCCGGGTCGAACACGCCGACGAGAACGGGTTCGCCGCGGTCGGCGGGAGCGGCGACGAGCCGGCGGACCCCGCGTGACGGTCGCCGCCCGGACCGTCGCCGTCGAGGCGGTCGTCGCCCCCGCGGCGCCCACACACATAACACAACATACATGTGCCTCCGACGGGTCTCGAAAGACACGTTCTCGATCATGGTGAGCCGCTGGGCGTGTGACCGGTGCGGGTTCGTCGCGTGGACGCGGGACCGGTCGGAGATGGCCGAGGTGACCGGGTCGCACCTGCTCGCGCACCACTCGGACGCGCTCTCGAAGTCGGACTTCCGCGTGAGCTGGGACTGCCCGTACTGCGCCACCGCCAAGACCGCCTACGACACCGACGGCGCGGTCGACGAGTTCAAAGCGCACCTCCACGACCACGTGACCGACCGGATAGCCGACGGGGTCCACGTGGCCGACCGGCTGGGCTGGGACGGGGTCGTCCGGGTCGACGCGCCGGCGACCGACGAGGAGGTCGACGCGCTCCGGACTCACTTCCACGGCGCCGCGGGGCTCGTCGTCGCCGTGACGCCCACGCCGGAGCGGCTGGTCCGCGCGCTCGACGAGCGCCTCGCGTCGTGGCCCCGACGGACGGTGATCGTCTCCACCGGCGAGTACGAGTTCGAGGCGACGGCGGACGTCGACTTCGAGGGGCTCGACGTCGAGATCGTCGAACTCGACCCGCGCCTCTCCCCCGACGAGGTCGGGGAGACCGTCTCGCGCATCCTCGACGCCAACCACCAGCCCGGCGAGCGCGTCTCGCTGGAGGTGAGCGTCTTCGGCCAGATCGTCGCCGCCTTCGACGTCGAGCAGGCGGTCGCGTTCGTCCGCATGCTCGCCGCGCGCCTCGCGGACGCCCGCGGCGCGTTACAGCTGTACGTCGACGCCGACGCCGACCGCAACGTCGCCACCGTCCTGAACCTCCTCGACGAGACGATCGACCTGACGGTCGCGGTCGACGACGGGCGGTTCGTCCGGCGGCCGTAGGGCTCGCCGGTCTCGCCTCCCTCTCTTCGCTCCTCGTAGCTCCCCCCCTTCACTCCTCGTAGCTCTCCGTGTAGTCCGCGGGCCAGCGGACGTAGACGTACTCGACGTGGCGCTCCGCGGCCGCCTCGACGACGGCCCGCTTGAACCGCCGCAACACCGCCCTGGCGCGCTCGCGAGCGCTCTCGGAGGCGGCCCCGTCGCCCGCGAGCGACCGGAGCCGCCGCTCGACGTCGACGCCGAGCGGGGACTCGGTCACGGCGTCCGAGGGATCCCTTTCGGTCACGGCGTCCGAGGGGCCTTCCTCGGTCGCGTCCGCCGAGACGATCCGCGGCAGGTAGGCGGCTGCGAGGTCCGCTACCAGCCGGTCGCGGTGGTCGAGCGCGTCGATCAGCCACTCGACCGCCGCCGACCGGTCGGCCGCGCCTGGGTCGGCCGCTTCGAGGCACTCGCAGTACAGCCACGCCGCGTACCGCCTCGTGTCGGCGTCGACGCGTCCCCGCGACTCGCCCCCGTCACCCGCCGTCCGGTCGCCGGTGGTCCGATCGGCGGCCGTCCGCTCCGCGGCGACCGCGCGGAACGCCGCGAGCGCCCCGTCGGCCTCGAAGGGGCGCTCGGTCAGGACCCGGTCGCGCACGTCGCCCGCGGGGACCGCGTCCGCCTCCGCGACGACCGTCGCGACGGACTCGGCGGCCGTCCGACGCACCCCCGCCGCGGGGTCCCCGAGCGAGCCGAGCAGCACGCCGGTGGCGTCCCGCCGGCCGAGTTCGCCCAGTCGGTCGACCGCGGTGAGCCGGAGCCGCTCGTTCCCGCGCCGCGCCGCGAGCGCGAGCAGTTCGACCGCGTCGTCGGTGTCCATCTCGACGAGCGCGTCGGCCGCGGCGCCGCGCACGAGGCCGTTCGGCACGTTCACCAGCGGGCGGACCGCCTCGACCGACTCGCCGCCGGCCCGCGCGTACCCCCTGACGGCCCGGGCGCGGACCCGCGCGTCGTCGTCGTCGAACGCCTCGCGGAGCCGGGGGGCGGCGTCCGCGCCGCCGACGGCCGCCAGCCCGGTCGCCCCGACCATCCGATACGCGGCCCGGTCGCGTCCCAGCCACCCGGCGAACGTCTCGTCGCCCTCCCGCTCTGCGATCCGCCGGGCCAGCCGATCGACGTGGTCGTCGCCGTGGAAGTACAGCGACTCTATCGCCGCCGCGCGGACGGCCTCGTCTGGGTCGTCGAGCGCGGTCGCGAACAGCGCCTCGACGATCCGGTCCGCGTCGGCGCTCATCGAACTGGAGGGGCTGCCGAGCGCCTCCGCCGCCTTGCGTCGCGTCGACGCGTCGAACCGCCGGTCGAGCCGCGCCACCGCCGGGGGGCGACCCCCGTCCGTGCGTCCGCGGTCGGGAGCGGCGTCGCGGTCGGGCGGGTCGCCCCCGTCGGAAGCGCCGTCGCCGTCGCGCCCGGCGCCGCCGCTCTCCGTCGACCCCGCGCCTCCCGCCGTTCGCGGCCCGTCGTCCATCTGTGATCCCCTCACCGATCCGGTACGTTAAACGTACGGCCGCGGCTATCAGCGGTGAGAATCGACTCGGGGCGCGCGTCGGCTCGCCTCACCCGAGGCCGAACTCTCGGACGACGGCGTACTCCGGTCCCGACTCGGTCAGCGTCGATTTCAGCAGTCGGATCTCGTCGACCGAGAACGACCCGACCGTCGGGTCCCCGGCGTCGAGCGCGTCCCGGACCGCCCCGGCCCCGGTCGCGTTCTCGACCCGGGCCAGCGTCACGTGCGGCGTGAACTCGTGGTCGGCCGGGGCGACGCCGAGCGCGGTCGTCTCCGCTTCGAGGGCCTCGTGGAGCGCGGTCAGTTCGTGGCCGCCGCGGTCGACGCCGGTCCAGACGACGGAGATGTACTCGCGGTTCGGGAAGACGCCGAGGCCGGCGACCGCGCATTTAAACGGGGCGACGCCGGCGCGGTCGACCGCGCGCTCGCCGGCCGCGATCACGTCGTCGACGGTGGGAGTTTCAGGGTCGCTCTCGGCTGTTTCGGGAATGTCACCGAGGAACTTCAGCGTCACGTGCGCCTGCTCGGGGTCGACCGGGTTGACGCCGGACGCGTCCGCGAAGGGGGCCTGCGCGTCCGCGACGGCCGGCGCGAGCGAGTCCGGGAGGTCGACGGCGAAGAACGCTCGCATTACGGGTGAGGCGTTACAGGAGACGATTTATAAATATCCAACCGTGGATCGGCGACGACCACCTCCAAAGCCCCAGCCGCCGAGGCGGGCGCACGCTCGCTGCGCTCCTCGGTCGCTCGTTTCACTCGCTCCCTGCGGTGCTTGCGTCGTCGTGCTTCGCCCGCCTCGGCGGCTGCCCCTTTGAGTCCCGCCCCGACCGCACCGCAACCGCACCTCACACCACCCCAGCCTCGTCGCTGGCGCCGTCGGCGCCAGCGACTCCCTCGCGCGTGCGACTCGCGGCCTCCGCTCCGCTCCGGCCGCCCGCCGGCACGCGCCACCGCGGATCTATTTATAAGCGTTCGCGGAGCGTCTCGGCGGTCGCGCCCCCGACGCCGTCGACGTCGGTGAGGTCCTCGCGGGAGGCGTCCCGGACGCTCTCGACCGAGCCGAACCGCCGGAGGAGCCGGCGGCGGGTCTGGGGACCGACGCCGGGCACGTCGTCGAGGACCGTCTTCACCTCGTCGCGGACGGTCTGGTGGTAGGAGACCGCGAAGCGGTGCGCCTCGTCGCGCACGCGCTGGAGCAGGTGGAGTTCGGGCGCGTCGTCGTCCCACCGCCGGGTGCCGGTCGGGGTGACGACCAGCTCCTCCGCCTTGGCGAGGGCGACGACGGGCACGTCCCAGCCCGTCTCCGCGAGCGCGTCGCGAGCGGCGCCCAGCTGGCCCTCGCCGCCGTCGATCAGGAGGAGGTCGGGATCCGGGCGGTCGTCCTCGCCGGCGAGCGCGCGCTCGGCGCGCCACCGGATCAGCTCCCGCATGTTCGCGTAGTCGTCGTTGCGCTCGGTGAGCTTCTTCCGCCGGTAGTCGGCGGTCTCCGCGCTCCCGTCGACGAAGCACACGTCGGAGCCGACGACGGCGGTCCCCTGCGCGTGGCTCACGTCGAACCCCTCGATCCGGTCGGGGCGGGCGATTCCGAGCCGCTCGCCCAGCGCGCCCACGGGGTCGTCGCGACCCCCGCGCTTCCGGGCGTTCTTGAGGGCGAGTTCGACCAGCTTCGCATCGCGGCCGGCGCCCGGGACCCGGACCGCCACCCCCTCGCCCTCCAGCCAGTCGACCACGTCCGGATCGGCGGGTTGCTCGGCGAGGAGGACCGCGTCCGGGAACTCCCGCTCGGCGTAGTACTGCGCGAGGAACGCCGCGAGGACGGCCGCGGGGGTGTTGGCGTCGGGGCTTCCGGACCCCTCGCCGCCGGTCGACCCCTCCTCCACCGCCGCCGCGTCGAGTCGGTGCCGAGTCCGGTCGACCAACTGGCCGCGCTCGCTGTGGAGCCGGGCCACGCGGGCGGCGTCGCCCTCCACCGCGGCCGCCAGCACGTCGACGGTGCGGTCGTCGCTCCGGTCGCTGACGGCCTCGCCGCCCTCGCCGTGGAACGCCTCGACGGCTTCGAGGCGGTCGCGGAGGTTCGCGGCGCGCTCGAACTCGTTCGCCTCCGCCGCGGCCTCCATCCGGCGCCGCAGGGGGTCCGCGAGGGCGCCGGTCTCGCCCTCGAAGAAGCGCCGCGCGGCCGCCACGTCCTCGGCGTAGCTCTCCGTGGATATCTCGCCGGTGCACGGCGCCGAGCAGATGCCCATCTCGTAGTCGAGGCAGGGCCGGTCGCGCCCCTCGTACTTGTGGTCCGAGCAGCCCCGCAGCAGGTACTCGTCGCGGACCGCCTTCACCACCGTCTCGACGCGCCCCACGTCGGTGAACGGGCCGTACGCGACCGCGCCCGCCTCGGGGTCGCGGGTCACCTCGATTCTGGGGACCTCGTGGTCCGAGAAGGCCACGAGCGGGTACGACTTGTCGTCCTTCAGTCGGACGTTGTACCGCGGCCGCAGCCGCTTGATGAGGTTCGCCTCCAAGAGGAGCGCCTGCGTCTCCGTGTCGGTGACCGCGAACTCGATCCGGTCGGCGCGCTCGACCATCCCGCGGATGCGGCCCGAGCGGGGGTCCGCGTACGACCGCACCCGGTCGCGGAGGTCGAGCGCCTTGCCGACGTACAGCGTCGTCTCGCCCGCTCGGAACTGGTAGACCCCCGGCTCCGTCGGAAGGTCTCCGGCCCGCTCGCGCACCGCGTCGGCGTCCATCGGTCCTCGGTCGTCGTAACCGCCCGACGCCATTGAACGCTGCGGGGCGAGGCGCGCCCGTGTCCTCGCTGTGACTCGGATTATCAAACGTGAGTACCGGGACGTGCGGTTTATGATGCCGGTTGGCAGACAGTAACGCAGACATGACGGGACTTCAGGGGCTCTTCCGGCGCGTGTTCGGTCGAGACCGGGACTCGCAGTCGGTCCCGGACGGGGGCGTCGTCGTCGACGACGCCGGGAGCGACGTTGGTCCGGGAGCGGGCAGCGAGGAAACGGACGCCGAAACCGAGGGCGAGGAGTACGAGATCACCGAAGAAACGGGCGTCGACCGCGCCGAGACGCTGGCCCGGGCGGGCTTCCAGCAGGTGTTCGACGCCACGAGCGTCCCGATGTTCATCCTCGACGCCGACGGCAACGTCGCGGAGTGGAACGAGTCCATCGTCTCGCTCACCGGGAGCGAGCGCGAGGACGCGATCGGCCACGGGCACGTCTCCGAGCTGTTCTACCCCGACGGGCGCCGGGCCGACACCCTCGCTGACAAGGTGCTCAACGCGCCCGAGGACGCCGACGAGGTGTACGGCGTGGAGCGCTGCGACTCTGCCCGGACGCGCTACCGCGACACCAGCACAATGTTGGACCGCCACGGCGACGAGAAGCACATCGAGTTCACCGCGACGCCGATGTACGACGACAGCGGCGAGCTCGTCGGCGTCACCGAGGTCGTCGTCGACCGCACGGAGAACGTCAACGAGCGCGACGCGACGAAGGAGCTGGTCTCCGAGATCCGCACCACGGCCGAGGAGATCGGGGAGGGGAACTTGGAGGCCCGCGCCGTCTGCCGCGAGGAGTGCGAGGTCCTCGACGAGGAGCTGTTGAGCGTCATCGGCGTCGTCAACGAGATGGCCGAGAACCTCGAGGACCTCTCAGAGAGCGTCCACGAGAAGGCGCGCGACCTCGACGGCACCGTCGACGAGGCGAGCGCCGCGGCCGCCGACATCGCGGAGAACGTCGACGAGCAGAACGAGCTCCTCGAAGAGAGCGTCTCCGAGATGCAGTCGTTCTCCGCTGGGATGGAGGAGGTGGCCGCGACGGCCGACGAGGTCGACTCCGCCGCGGTCGCGGCCGCCGACGCCGCCGACGAGGGGTTAGACGCCAGCGAGGACGCCCGCGCGGCGACCGAGGACGTCGTCGAGATCGGCGACGAGCTGGTCGAGAGCGTCGGCGCGCTCTCCGAGCGGATGGACGACATCGAGGAGGTCATCGAGGTCATCTCCGACGTGGCCGAGCAGACCAACCTGCTCGCGTTGAACGCCAACATCGAGGCCGCCCGCGCCGGCGAGGGCGGCGACGGCTTCGCGGTCGTCGCGGAGGAGGTGAAAAAGCTCGCGGACGAGACCCGCGGCTACACCGAGGAGATCACGGAGAGCCTCGACAAGCTACAGGCGCAGTCCGCGGAGACCACGACCGCCGTCGAGCGCTCCCACGACCGCATCGAGGACGCGGGCACCGAGATCGAGACGGTGCTCGACTCCCTCGAAGAGATCGCCGACGCGGTCGACGAGGCGGCCGCCGGCGTCGCGGAGGTCGCGCGCACCACCGACGACCAGGCCGCGACCGTCGAGGAGCTCACCTCGTCGCTGGAGGCGGTCCGCGAGCGCTCCGACCGCACCGAGGACGCGACCGAGCGCATCGTCGACGCCACCGACGACCAGGAGGCGGCCGTCGACGAGCTGATCGCCCGCGTCGAACAGCTGGACGCGCGGTAACGTCTCGCGTCCCGACGCCCCCGTTCCTCCGACTGTTCCCGTCTCGACGCCCGCCCGTCGCCCGCCTCGTTCGGTCGATTTTCTTCCTCCCGCCGAACGTTTAACACCGCTCAACCCCCAGAAATCGTATGTCCGTTACGCCGCCCGGACCGATGGGCGACCCCCTGTTCGGCAACGGTCGCCAGTTCGCGGACGACCCGTTCGGCTTCCTGCGCGCCTGCGCCGACAGCTACGGCGACGTGGTGCGGCTCGACCTCGGGCCCCGCGAGACGTACCTGCTCACGAACCCCACCGACGTCGAGCGCGTCCTCGTTGCCGACGCCGAGCGCTACCGGAAGCCGCAGTTCGGCGACGACGCGATGGACGCGCTGCTCGGAGACGGCCTCCTCATGAGCGACGGCGAGACGTGGCAGCGCCAGCGGAAGCTGGCGAACCCCGCGTTCCACAACCGCCGGATCGGCGCGCTCGACGGCGTGATGGCCGACCACGCCGAGTCCCACGTCGCGGACTGGCAGGACGGCGACGTCGTCGACCTCCAGTTGGAGCTGGCGCGGCTCACGGTGAAGATAATCGTCACGGCGATGTTCGGCGCCGACGTCACCGACGAGGAGGTGAAGACGGTTCAGGAGAACCTCGAACCGCTCGGCGCCCGGTTCGAGCCGGACCCGCGCCGCTACCTGATCCCGGACTGGGTGCCGACCCGCGAGAACCGCGAGTTCGACGCCGCGATCGACACGCTCGAATCGGTGATCGACGACATCGTCGCCCGCCGTCGCGGCACGGAGCGCGACCCGAGCGTCGACCCCGCCGGCCCGGACGGGACCGGGGTCCGCGGACCGCCTGGCGACCCTGACGCCGACCTCCCGATGGACCTGCTCTCCGTCCTGCTCCGCGCCCGCGACCGCGGCGAGCAGACCGACGAGAACCTCCGCGACGAGCTGGTGACGATGCTCCTCGCCGGCCACGACACCACCGCGCTCGCGCTCACCTACGCGTTCTACCTCCTCTCGAACCACCCGGAGGCCCGCGAGCGGGTCGAGCGCGAGGCGATAGAAGCGACGACCGACGGCCTCCCGACCGCGGCCGACGCCCGTGGGATGGAGTACACCGAGCGCGTCCTCAACGAGTCGATGCGGCTGTACCCGCCCGTCTACACCCTCTTCCGCGAGCCGAAGCTCGACGTGAAACTGGGGGGGTACCGGATCCCAGAGGGGTCGGCGCTGATGGTCTCGCAGTGGGTCGTCCACCGGTCCGAGCGGTGGTACGACGACCCCGAGGCGTTCGACCCCGACCGCTGGACGCCCGAGCGACGCAGCCAGCGCCCCCGGTTCGCGTTCTTCCCGTTCGGCGGCGGCCCGCGCCACTGTATCGGGAAGGCGCTCTCGCTGCTCGAAGCGAAGGTCATCCTCGCGACCGTCTGCTCGCGGTTCGAACTCGACTACGAGGGACCGGATCTGTCCCTGCGCGGGTCGCTGACGATGCACCCGAACCACCCGGTGCCGATGCGGATCCGCGAGCGCTGAGGGATGGCGGGCGCCGACGAGGCGAGTCCCGAGAACGCGAGCGACGACGCCTACTGCGCCCGCTGCGGCGACCCCCTCTCGCGGGGCCTCGTCGCGGGCCAACAGCGCGCCTGCTGTCTCAACGCGACCCCAATCGCCGGCGTCTGCCCGACGCACGGGCCGGTGGGGCCGCATCACGCGGTCGAGGAGCGGAACGCGGTCGACGACGCGTAGCCGATCCCGACGGTAGTTCATTTATAAATTAGTACCTCCGCGGCCGGCGCGTGCCTGCGAGCGGCCGACAGGCCGCGAGCCAGCACGCGCGAGGGAGTCGGTCGCCGAGCGAAGCGACGGCGACCGACGAGGCTGGGGAGGCGTGAGGTGCGGTCGCGGTGCTGTCGGGTGGGGCTCAAAGGGGCAGCCGCGAGGACGAAGCACACCGACGTAAGCACTGGAAGGAGCGAGCGAAGCGAGCGACTGAAGCGCGCAGCGAGGTGCGCGAGTCCTCGCGGCT
The DNA here is from genome assembly GCF_018623055.1 of Halorubrum sp. 2020YC2. NCBI lineage: Archaea > Methanobacteriati > Methanobacteriota > Halobacteria > Halobacteriales > Haloferacaceae > Halorubrum > Halorubrum sp. 2020YC2. The sequence goes on along the minus strand of NZ_CP076019.1, from coordinate 2,675,090 downwards.
GGGGCTTTGGAGGTGGTCGCCGTCGATCCGGCAGTAACGATTTAAAAACGAGTGGCTGGGGCTTTGGCGGTGGTCGCCGTCGATCTACGATGGCTTATTTATAAGCGAGTGGTCGGGGCTTTAGAGGTAGTCACCGACATCCCGCAATCGATCACTTATAAATCAACGCTCGCGGCCACTTCCCGGTACTCCGGGTCCCACACGTCGAGCGCGTGGACGCGCCACCGGATCGGATCGAACTCGGCGTCGACGAGGCCGGCCACCGCTCCCGGCTCCGGATTCCCGCCCCGCGCCAGCGTGATATGCGGCACGTACTCGTCGCCCTCGATCCCCTCCACCGCGCCGAACGACGCACAGAGCCGCCGGTGAAGCCGGATCAGCTCGTCGCTCTCGACTGTGAGATACACCACCGGCCGCGACCCCGACCGCGGCGCGTCGAAGACGTCGATTCCGGTGACGGCGACCTCGAAGGGGTCGGTCCCGGCGAGGGGGCGCCGGAGGCGCTCGCGCAGGCGGTCGACTGCCTCCCCTCGGGGCGGCGCCTCCCGGTCCTGCTTCGACCCGTCTTTCCCGCTTCGGACGTCTCCGACGCCGAACCGCTTACAGACGAGGGTGTGGCGCTCGCGAACCCGGTCGAACCCCGTTAGTTTCGGATGGAGATCGCCCGCGAGCCGGTCGAGCGCGGGCGGGAGCGGGACGTTGAGGCTGAACACGTCGCGGCCGCCTCAGATCCGATCGGTGAGGTGTAAGGCGATCACGACGACGAGCGCGACCCCGATCAGCGTCGGGAGGGCCTCGAACAGCCACGAGGCGACTTCGAGGACGGCCCCGACGACCTCCAAGAGAAGCCAGGCGACGACGAGCAGTAACACGACTTTCAGGAGGTCGTCGGTGTCTATCTCGGCGCGGTTCATGCCCCGAAGAGCGCGCGGCAGCGATAAAAAGACGGTGGTGACCGCGACCGAGTCCCGCGGAACGTCCCTACGCGATCTTCCCGTACTGCTCCGAGAGCTTCTCTGCGGCCTCGTCGAGAAGCTCCGACTCGTACTCGTCGAGGTCCCACTCGACGACCTCCTCGACGCCGTCCGAGCCGAGCTTCGCGGGCACGCCGAGCGCGGTGTCGTCGTAGCCGTACTCGCCGTCGAGCACGACCGAGCAGGGGAGCACCTCACCGGTGTCGTTGAGGATGGCCTCGACCGTGTGCGCGACGCCGGTGGCGGGGCCCCACTGCGTGGCGCCCTTCCGGCTGATCACGTCCATCGCGGACTCCTGGAGGTCTTCGAGGATCTGCTCTTTCTCGTCGGCGTCGAAGCTCGGGTCGCGGCCGTTCACGCGCACCTTCGAGAAGACGGGCGCCTGCGCGTCGCCGTGTTCCCCGAGGATCGTCGCCTCGACGTTCTTCACGGGCGCGTCGAAGCGCTCGGAGAGGACGTAGCGGAAGCGCGCGGAGTCGAGCCGGCCGCCGAAGCCGACCACCTTGTGCCGGTCGCGGTCGCCCGCCTCGTAGAGGTGGCGGTTGAGCAGGTCGACCGGGTTCGAGGTGGTGACGGTGACGAAGTCGTCGTTGTGCTCGGCCAGCGACGAGCCGATGTCCTCCATGATCGGCGCGTTGTCGCCCGCCAGATCGATACGGGTCTGCCCCTCCTTGCGCGGGATGCCGGCGGTGATCACGACCACGTCCGAGCCGGCGGTGTCCGCGTACTCGCCCTGCCGGACGGTCGTGTTCGAGTCGTAGGCGACGCCGTGGTTCGCGTCGGCGGCCTGTCCGATCGTCGTCTCGCGCTGGTCCGGGATGTCCACGAAGACGAGTTCGTCGACCACGTCGCGCAACGCGAGGTTGTAGCCCGCCGCGGCTCCGACGGTCCCCGCCGCACCGATAACGCTGACCTTTGTCATACCGTGTGAAGCCGGGACCGGGCGGCGAGTAAACGTTTCGGAACCGCAGGGACGTTCGTGTTCGACTCGGGCCGCCCCTCCCGACGACCCGTCGCGAAAACCCTAACTCCGGCGGCCGCACACTCCCACCCAGTGCCGACGTTCCGCTACCCGTGTCCCGGCTGTCGGACGACGAACAGCCTCCACGACGCCGACTGCGAGTTCGAGGGCGTGAGCTGGCCGACCGTCGAGAAGGCGTACACGGACCTGCTGTCGGTGCTGTCCGCGGAGCCGGACGGCCTCTCGGAGGCGGCGCTGCGGGACGCGATCCCGGCGGACTGGGGCGGCCTCCACAAGGCGGCGCTCGGCGCGCTTCAACGCGACCAGCGCGTCGTCGAGGACGGGAACCGGCTCCGCCTGCTCACCGCCGCCGAGTTCAAGGAGCTGGTCTCCGAGCCCACCCGCGAGCCGATGCGGACCGTCTACGAGCACGGCTCCGTCCCCGGCTGCCACGACAACGCCGTCTTCGCGATGGTGGCGTGGTACGAGATGGTCGGCCTCTCGTGGCCCGAGACCCGCGAGAACGTGGTCGAGTGGCTCCGCGACTCGGGCGCGTGGGACCGCGGCGGCTTCGAGGAGTCGACCCCCGAGGAGCTCGTCGACGCCAAGCGCCACGTGTACGACGAGGGGTACGGCTGGAAGGAGAAGGGACAGGCCGCCAAGCGCGTCATCGAACGGCATCTGTGACACACCCGGAGGCCGGCGCGGCGTCGACGCCCGGCGACGGCGAGAGCGCGGACGCCGCCCGGACCGACCCCGCCGGCGGCTCCGACCGACCCCCGGCGGTCGCCAACCCGCGGCGCGCGCTCGCGGTCGTGATCGGCGTCGTCTTCATCGATCTGGTCGGCTTCGGGGTCGTGATCCCCATCCTCCCCTTCTACGTCCGCTCGTTCGGCGTCAGCGACGCCTTCATCGGGCTGCTTGCGGCCTCGTACTCGCTCGCGCAGTTCCTCGCGGCGCCCACGCTCGGGCGGCTCTCCGACCGGATCGGGCGCCGCCCCGTCCTGCTCGCGTCGCTCGCGACCGCCGGCGTCGCGTGGGTGACGTTCGGCTACGCCGGGGCGGCGGGGGCGCGCTTCGGTCCCGTCGCGGCGCTCGTCACGCTGTTCGCCTCCCGGACGCTCGCGGGCGCGATGGGCGGCAACATCGCCGCCGCGCAGGCGTACGTCGCGGACATCACGCCCCGGGACCGGCGGGCGGGCGCCCTCGGTCTCGTCGGCGCGTCGTTCGCGCTCGGCTTCGTCTTCGGCCCGGCGATCGGCGGCCTGCTCGCGGCCGACCCAGTTGTCGCCCGCGCCGACGCCCTCCTGCCGGCGTTCGTCCCGGCCACCGCCTACTCCCTGCCGAGCTTCGCGGCGGCGACCATGAGCTTCCTCGCGGTCCTCGTCGGGTTCGCCTTCCTCGAAGAGCCGACGCGGACGCGACCCGCGGGCGGCGCGGAAGGGGACGACGGCGCGCGCACCACGGCGATCGGTCAGTTCCGCGACGCCTTGGCCTCCGTCTCGCTCCGGCCGCTGACGGTCGCGTACTTCGTCGTCGCCGTCGCGTTCGCGGGCGTTCAGGTGATGTTCATCCCGTACGTCGCGGACGCGTTCGGCTACGACGCGACCGCCGCGGCCTTTCTGCTCACCTACGTCGGCGTCCTCGGCGCGATCAATCAGGGCGTCCTCGTCGGCCGGCTCTCGCGGGTCGTCTCCTCGCGGACGCTCGTCGCCGCCGGGTCGGTCGTCCTCGCGCTCGCGCTCGCGGCGATCCCCGCGACCGGCCTCGTCGACCGGGTCGCGGGCGACGCCGCCCTCGGCGGCCCGGGGTGGCTCACGCTCCCGCTGGTCGCGCTGCTCGCGGCGCTCGCCGCGCTCTCGCTCGGCAACGCCCTCGTCAACGTCTCGCTGGCGACGCTCGTCTCGGCGTCGGCCGACGACGCGGCGCAGGGCGCGGCCTTCGGCGTGACGCAGGGCGCGTCGAGCCTCGGGCGGACCGTCGGCCCGCCGCTGATGGCGGTCCTCTACACCGTCGCGGTCGCGTCGCCGTTCCTGATCGGCGCGCTGCTGCTCGTCCCCGTGGCCGTCGCCTTCGGTCGGTCGGCGGACTGACCGCGGCCCGGACCGCCGCGGCGCGATAGTTTTACCCCGCGGGCACCCTCCTGACCGATACATGTTCGACCTCGTCCCCGCGTGGCCCGCCGTCGGCTCACTCGCGGGCGGGGCGGGGGCGATCGCGCTCGCGTGGGCGATCCGCGAACACCGCGGGCGCCCCGGCGTCGACTGGTTCCTCGGCGTGTTCGCCGCGCAGGCGACGTGGTGTCTATCGTACGGGGTCGGCCTCCTCGTCGCGGACCCGACGATCCGCGCCGCGCTGGAGGCGACGATGTGGCTCGGCGTGATCTGGACCGGGATCGCCTTCCTCGGCTTCGCCTTGGAGTACACCGGTCGGAGCGACGTGGTCCGGAGCCGCCTGTTCGCGGCGGTCGTCGGGTTCGGTCTCCTCTCCTCTGCGCTCGTCGCCACGAACTCGCTCCACGGCGCCTTCTGGACCGACTTCGGCCGCGACCCCGTCTTCGGCGTCGAGACCGTCTCCTACGCGTTCGGCCCGTGGGCGTACCTGACGGTCGTCGCGGAGACCGTCCTCGTCGCCAGCGCGGTCTTCCTCCTCGTCGACACGCTGCTCAGCTACGGCCCCCTCTACCGCCGGGAGAGCGCCGCGGTCGCGCTGAGCTCGCTGCCGCCGGGGTTCGCCCTCGTCGCGTGGACGCTGGGGCTCGGCCCGGTCCCGCAGCTCCAGCTCGCGCCGCTGATGTTCGTCCCGCACATGGTCCTCGACGCGTACGCGTTCGACCGCGCGGAGATGTTCGAGCGGAACCCGACGACGAGCCGGGCCGCCGAGCGCACGGCGATCGACGACCTGCGAGACCCCGTCGTCGCGCTCGCGCTCGACCGCCGCGTCGTCCGGCTCAACCCCGCCGCCGAGGCGGTGCTGGGCGTCGACGCCGAGACCGCCCGCGACCGCCCGCTCTCCGAGTTCCTCGACCTGCCGGTCGCCGTCGGGGACGAGGGGGCGGACGAACCGGACGGCGGGGAGTCCGCCCGCGACGAGGGCGCGGGCGGCGGATCCGGCGAGACGGTCGAGACCGACGCCGTCGCCGGCGCCGGCCGCCGCACCTACGCGGTGTCGGTCTCGCGGCTGACCGACCCCAACGAGACCCACGTCGGCTACACGGTCGTCCTCTCGGACGTCACCGAGCGCGAGCGCCGCCGCCAGCAGCTGGAGGTGCTCAACCGCATCCTGCGTCACAACCTCCGCAACGACGCCGGCGTCGTCCGCGGCTACGGCGAGATCCTCCGCGACCGCCTCGAAGAGCCGGAGCTGGTGCAGATGGCCGACGCCGTCGAGCGACGGGCGGGCGCGCTGGCCGCGCTCGGGGAGAAGGCCGGGACGGTCGAGCGGCTGCTCGCGGAGAGCGACCCGGAGCCGACGGACGTCCGCGACCTCCTGAACTCCGTCGTCGCGGACGCCCGCGAGCGCGACGACGCGCCCGCCGTCGAACTCGACGTCGAGGATGCCGTGGCGTCCGACGACGGCGCCGACGCCGGAAACGCCGATTGGGTCACGCACGTACGGCCCGACGCGCTCCGCGCGGTCGTCGAGAACACCGTGGAGAACGCCGTCGACCACCACGACGGCGAGGGGACCGAGCGCGATGACGGCGGAGCGTGGGTGCGCGCGTCGCTCCGCAGGGAGGGCGGAACGACGGCCGAACGCGAGGGCGACGACCGCTTCGTTCTCACCGTCGAGGACGACGGCCCGGGCATCCCCGATCACGAGGTCGAGGCGGTCGAATCCGGGCGGGAGACCGCCCTCGAACACGGCTCCGGGCTGGGGCTGTGGGTCGTCGCCTGGGGCGCCGCCGCGGTCGGCGCGGACGTAGGGTACGAGAATCGGGCGCCGCGAGGGACGCGAGTGACGGTGTCGGTTCCGGTGGTCGGGGCGGAGTGACAAGAGAGAAATTTAGGCTTCTTATACCTTCGAAGCTCCCGAATCCGGGCGTTTCAGTCGCTCTGAATCCTCGGTGCTAACATATACGTTGCCTGTCCGAGCCCCTCCGCGAACCCGTAGTGGAGCTTGACGGGGAACTCCTCGCCGAGCTCGACGGTGACCTCGGCGTCCGAGGGGATCGCCTTGTTCATGTCCTTGAGGTAGTCGAGGCTGAACAGCGAGTCGGCGGCGCCGGCGCTGAGCGCGATGAGGTCCTCGCGGTCGAGCTTGAGGTTGACGTCGTCGGTGTCGCCCTCGGCCTCGATGAAGAACGCCTCGTCGGCCTCGTCGACGCGCAGGCGGATGTGGTCGGAGACCATGTCGGCGGCCTTGATCCCGCGGTCGAGCTGGGCGCCCTCGACGACGATCTCGGAGGCGAGATCGAGGTCCGGGATGTCCGGCTCCTGGCGGATCGAGTCGGGGTCGATGAGCGCGAGGGTGTACGAGAGGCCGTCGATCTCGATGTGGAGCTTGCGGGTCTCCTCGTCGAGTTCGAGGTGGATCAGGTCGCCCGAGTTGGCCATCCCGGCGATGTCCTCCAAGCGGGCGAGGTTGACGCCGATGACGCCGCCGTCGGCGTCGTACGACTCGAACGCGGCCGCCTCCAGCGTGAGGTCGACCATGCCGACGTTGGCGGGGTCGACGGCGCGGATGGAGAGCTCCTCCTCGTTCAGGCGGATCTTACACTCGTCGACCAACACGCTCACCGAATCGAGCGCGTCCTGAAACGTCGACGCGCCCACGATGGCCTTGAACATATACGCTCAACTTGGGCGGTATCACCTAAAAAGGCACCCGATCGGACCGGCACGGAAACGCTCAAAGCGACCGGATGAGGCGGGCGACGACGACCGCGAGCGTGACGACGGTTCGCCACAGCCGGAGCCGTTCGAGCCGGTGTTCGCGCCCGTCGGATTCGTCCGCCTCGTCGTCCTCGGGAGCCGTCTCGCAGTCGCACTCGCAATCGGAACTCCCCTCCCCGTCGCCGGGGTCGGGAGGCGGATCGGTGGCCCGCTCCGGCTCCGCTCGCGGCCCTCGATCAGGCGGTCCCGATTCGCGGCCCGGATCGCCGGCGTCGCGGTCGACCCGATCGTCGGTCGGATTTGATTCGGCGTCGGTTCGCTCGGGCGTCGGTAGTGACTCGTCGATCATCGGTCGAACCGGCCGGTGTCCGGCCGTACGCGAACTCACGTGGTTAATTTATAAATAAATGAGCCGAACGCAAAGTGGAACTGAAACTCGTGCGGCGGGGAGGAACCGAGCGGCCGGGGTCGGCTCGCCCTCAAATCAGCGGTTCGACGATATCGCGCCCCTCCGCGAGCAGGTCGTCGACGGCGGCCTCGGAGTCGGACTCCGCGTACACCCGCAGCTTCGGCTCGGTGCCCGAGGGGCGGACGAGCAGCCACGAGCCGTTCTCCAAGAGGAGCTTGAACCCGTCGAGCGTGACGACCTTCGCGACGGGAGAGCCGCACACCGACTCCGGGATGTGGTCCTCCAGCTCGTCGAGGACGCCCGCCTTCCGGTCGTCGGGGCAGTCGAGCGACACCTTTCCGGCCGCGATGTGCCCGTGCTCGTCGAGCAGGCGGTCGACGCGCGCGTCGAACGGCTCGGCGGCGTGGGTCGCGGCCGCGAGCAGCGCCATCAACACGCCGTCCTTCTCGCGGACGTGGCCGCGGAGGGTGAACCCGCCCGACTCCTCGCCGCCGAACAGGGCGTCGCGTTCCCCCATCGCTTCGGCGACCCACTTGAAGCCGACCGGCGTCTCGTACACGTCCTCGCCGTGCGCCTCCGCGATGCGGTCGACGAGGAACGTCGTCGAGACGGTGCGGACCGCCGGCCCCGAGTCGGCCTCCAGCAGGCGGTCGTAGCAGGCGGCGTAGAAGAGGTTCGCGTCGAGGACGCCGCGGTCGGGCGTGACGACCGCGATCCGGTCGGCGTCGCCGTCGTTGGCGATTCCGAGGTCGACGTCGCTTTCGGGGTCCGTCACGCGCTCGGCCAGCGCGTCGAGGTGCTCGGCCGACGGCTCCGGGGAGTCGCCGCCGAAGGTCACGTCGCGCTCGCAGCGCAGGCGGACGACCTCCGCGCCGGCCGATTCGAGGAGCGCGTCCGTGACGCCGCGCCCGCTCCCGTGCATCGCGTCGTACGCGACCGTGAACCCGGAGAGGTCGGCCGCGTCGCTCCCTCCGTCGCTCCCGGCGCCGGCGACTCGGCCCACCAGCTCTCGGGCCGCGTCGGCGTGGTCGCTCACGAGGTCGACGCGCGAGACCTCGCCGCGCTCGGCCTCTGGCAGGAGGTCCGGCTCCGCGAGCCGGTCGACGACGTCCTCGGTCACGTCCGGGAGCGCGGGCGCGCCGTCGTGCGGGATGAACTTCACGCCGTTGTACTCGGGCGGGTTGTGCGAGGCCGTGACCATGCACGCGCCGGCGAGCCCGCGATTGACGATGGCGTGCGCGATGACGGGCGTCGGCGCGTCGCGCTCGGGGAGGAGCACGTCGAACCCGTTGCCGGCGAGCACCTCGGCGAGGCTCTCCGCGAACCCCTCCGAGGTCTCGCGGGCGTCGTACCCCACGGCGACCGGTTCGTCGCGGCCCGCCGCGTCGAGGTGGTCGGCCACGGCCTGCCCCACGATCCGCACGCGCTCGTCGGTGAAGGTGTCGAGCGTCGCGCGCCACCCGTCCGTGCCGAAAGCGATCTGGTCCATGTCGAGCACGTCGGCGGCGGGGACAATAATGCCCGGTGTCGCTCGTGCCGCTTGCGTACGCAAGCTGATGGCGGTTATTTATAAGTGAACCGCGGTGGCGCGTGCCTGCGAGGCCGCCCTGCGGCCGAGCAGCACGCGCGAGGTCGCCGGCGCTACGCGCCGGCTGCCAGAGAATCTTCGATTCTCGCTGGAGTCGGGCGGCCGGAGCAAAGCGGAGGCCGGCCGACGAGGCTGGGGAGGTGTGAGGCTGCGGTTGCGGTGCTGTGAGGTGGACTCAAAGGGGCAGCCCCGAGGCGAACGCAGGCGACGCAAGCACCGCAACGAGGGAGCGGTAGCGACCGAGTGAGGAGCACAGCGAGCGTGCGTTCGCCTCGCGGCTGGGGCTTTGGAGGTGTTCGCTGTCGATCTGTGGTCGGCTGTTTATAACCGAGCGACTGGGGCTTTGGAGGAATTCAGCATCGATTCGCAATCAACCATTTATAAACGATAGATTAGAATTTAAAAAGCGCGAAACGTTCCCCAGAGCCGTCAACAAACCGCCGCCGACCGGAACTTCGAACTCGGACCATTTCGATCGCCTCCGTTTTTATTACTTGGTCTCGAATCCGGATTATGACCCGAATCGTCGCCGTCTCCGGCAGCCGGAGCGCGGACAGCACCACGCGGGCCGCGCTCCGCGTCGCGCTCCGCGCCGCGGCCGACGCCGGCGCCGAGACCGACCTGATCGACTTAGCCGCCGTCGACCTCCCGCTGTACCACCCGAACGAAGACGCGCAGGGCGACAGCGAGGACCTAAAACGCCGCGTTCGCGAGGCCGACGGCGTCCTCGCGGGCACGCCCGTCTACCGCGGCTCCTACTCGTCGACGTTTAAGAACTTCCACGACTTCTGCGGCTCGGACGAGTACGCGAACACCGCGGTCGGCCTGCTCGCCACCGCGGGCGGCGGCTCCTACGGCGGAACCTTAGAACACCTCCGGTCGACGTTCCGGAACGTCCACGCGTGGACGGTCCCGCACGAGGTCGGGATTCAGGGCGCCTCCTCGAAGGTCGAGGCGGGCGGGGCCGCCCCCGACGGAAACCCCCGGATCACCGACGACGACCTCCGTCGCCGTACCGAGCGGCTGGGCCGGGTCGTCGTCGAACACGCCGAGCGCATGCGGGAGTGAGGGCGGCGGCGCCCGCCGAGCACCGATCGCGGCGGCAGCCGGCAGGGATTTCCCCCGCGAGGCCGACCATCCGTCGATGAGTCGCATCCGCCCGGACGAACTGGACGAGCGCCTCGGCACCGACGACGAGCCGTTCCTGCTGGATATCCGCCCCGCGTCTGACTACGAGGGCGGCGCGATCGAGGGGAGCCGGAACGTCCCCGTGTACGACGAACTCCGGGGCGGCGACGACGCCGCGCTCCGTCGCCGGCTCGACGAGGTCCCCGACGGCCGCGAGGTCGTCACCGTCTGTAAGATGGGGGTCGTCGCCAAGCGCGCGACCCGGGTGCTCGACGACGCGGGTTACGAGGCGTCGACGCTCGCCGGCGGGATGAGCGGCTGGAACGGGTACGAGCGCGGGTCGCTCGGCTACCGGATCCGGTCGCTGTGGTGGCGGCTGCGTGGGTGACGCGAGGCGCGACGGCGCCGCGGGCGTGGAGCCGCTCCGCGCGAACGGGACGGCACCGCGGGCGTGGAGCCGCTCCGTGGCCGGTGGACCGCCGACCCGCCGGGCTTTTGCCCGGCTCGCGTCTACGACGCCCATGACCGAACCGGGTGACGACGACCGTGTCCGCTAACCGGAAGGGGGACCGCCGGGAGCGCGAGCTGGTGAACGCCTTAGACGACGCGGGGTTCGCCGTGATGCGCGCGCCGGCCAGCGGCTCCGCCACGGAGCGGGAGCTTCCGGACGTGCTCGCGGGCGACGGCGAGACGTTCTACGCCATCGAGGCGAAATCGAGCGCGGGCGACCCCATCTACCTCACCGGCGAGGAGGTGGAGGCGCTACTCTTCTTCGCGCGGAACTTCGGCGCGAAGGCGCGGATCGCGGTGCGGTTCGACCGCGAGGACTGGTACTTCTTCCACCCCGGCGACCTCTACACCACCGACGCCGGTTCCTACCGCGTGAAGAAGGAGACGGCGCTCGCGGACGGCACCGACTTCCCCGAGTTCGTCGGGGAGACGGAGAAGGTGACGCTCGCGGAGGCCGGCGGCGACGGCGACGAGGCGGACGCGACCGACCCGGAGACCGAGGAGCGCCGGGCGATACTGGAGGCCGTCCGCGACGGCCACATGCCGGTCGAGGACGCGCTCGACGTGCTGTAGCGGGGCCCGCACGCGGTCCCGCTCCGCCCGCGCGACCGGCTCCGGCACCGACCCCCTCGCTTATCCCTCGCGGCGCCGAACCCTGCCACGAATGAGCGAGGACTTCGGCCTGCTCGAACCCGCGGACCAGCCCGGCGACGAGTGGGAGCAGCTCGACGTCTCCGACACCGAGTCCGACCGGATCGCCCGGCGGCAGGACCGCGAGTTCGACGAGTTCCGCAAGCGGATCAAAGACACCGAGCAGTTCAAGCTGCAGGAGTCGGTGTTCGACGACGCCACGCTCGCGGCCGTCTACAAGCTCGTGCAGGACGGGTACGTCGACGCGTTCGGCGGGCCGGTGTCCACCGGGAAGGAGGCGAGCGTCTTCGAGGCGCTCGGCGGGCAGGCGGGCGAGCGACCGGAGCCGGGGTCCGAGGCCGCCGGCGGCGGCCCCGAAGGCGTCACGCCTGAGCGCGAGGTCGCGGTGAAGGTGTACCGGATCAACTCCTCGAACTTCCGGCAGATGCGCGACTACTTAGAGGGGGACCCGCGCTTCGACGGCATCGCGAGCGACAAGAAGGCGGTCGTGCTGGCGTGGACGCGCAAGGAGTTCGCGAACCTCGAACGCGCGCGCAAGGCCGGCGTCCGGGTGCCCGAACCGATCGCGGTCCAGCGCAACGTCCTCGTGATGGAACTCGTCGGCCACGCCGAGGAGCGCGCTCGGCGCCTGAGCGAGGTCGACGTGGAGAACCCGGAGACGGCCTACGAGGTCGTCCGCGAGTACATGCGTCGACTGTACGGCGCCGGGCTGATCCACGGCGACCTCTCGGAGTACAACATGATCATCCACGAGGGCGAGCTGGTGATCATCGACCTCGGACAGGCGGTGACGGTCCACCACCCCAACGCCGGGGAGTTCCTCGACCGCGACTGCGAGAACGTGGCCGCCTTTTTCACCCGGCAGGGGATCGACGTCGACCCCGACGACCTCCGCGCGTACGTGACGGAACCGGAAGCGGACCCGAGCGGGGAGCCGGACGGCCGAGAGTCGGGCGCAGGAGCGGGCGAGGGGTCGGAAGCGGACAAGAGGGAGTGACTCGGCTGCCGCTCCGGTCGCCCGTTCGGATCAGAGATCGCGGGCGTAGACCACGGTCGGATACGTCTCGCCGGCGATCTCGGTCTCGTCCGTCTCCACCCGTTTGAACCCTCGCGCCTCGTAGAAGCGGGCGCCGACGTCGTTGTCGGCGAACGCTTCGAGTCGGACCGCCTCCACGCCGTCCGGGAGCGCGTCGAGGCCGCGGTCGAGCAGGGCCGTTCCGACTCCCTCGCCCCACCAGTCGGGGTGGACGTATATCGCCTTCACCCCGGCCTCGTCGGGCCCGACGAACGGCTTCGTGTTCCCCTCGCCCCAGCGCGTCTCGACGAACCCCCTGACTGTTCCGCCGACGACGGCGACGAAGACGGCGCTGTCGTCGGTTTTGAAGCCGTCTGCCCACTCTTCCACCTCCTCCGGCGTCGGGTCGACCGTCATCGCGTCGAGCAACGACTCCGGGAGGATGTCGTCGTAGGCCGCGCGCCACGAGCGACCGTGCGCGCGGATCAGTTCCCGGATCTCCGCGTCGGTCTCGGGAGGGCGGATCTCCATAGTCGGGGATCGGCCCGGAGGCCGAAAGCGCCACCGGCGGTGTGCCACTCCGTGCCGACTTCGGTGACAGCGAGCGAAATCCCCGGCGAGAACCGTCATACTGGCACACACCGCCCGCGGCGGAACACTCTTAAAGGGCTTCGCCGGGTACTCCGTGGTATGCAACACGTGACGGTTCCGCAGGACCGGATCGGCGTCGTCATCGGCGCCGGCGGCGAGACGATGCGGGAGATCGAAGAGCGGGCGAACGTGCGGCTCGACATCGACTCGGAGTCGGGGAGCGTCGCCATCGAGGAGCGCGACGACCCGGTCGCCGCGATGGTCGCGCCGGACATCATCAAGGCGATCGGGCGCGGGTTCAAGCCGGAGACCGCGCTGTCGATCCTCGACCACGACCTCCGGACGCTCGATTTAATCGACCTCTCCGAGCACACCCGCAACGACAACGACCTCCAGCGCAAGAAGGGCCGGATCATCGGTGAGAACGGCCGGACGCGCGAGTTACTGGAGGAACTGTCGGGCGCCAACGTCGTCGTCTACGGCTCGACCGTGGGCGCGGTGGGACAGCCCGAGGAGCTTGAAGTGGTCCGGCGGGCCGTCGGGATGCTGCTCGACGGGGCGCCCCACGGCGCGGTGTACTCGTACTTGGAGCGCATGTCGAACGAACTCGACGACGACGTGAGCTTCAACGCACCGCAATAAGCGAGCGGATTTTCTGGTGTTGCGGTCGGCGTCGCTGTTTGTTTCTAACTCGCTGTTACTAGCGGTGTGGCGACTCATTACACAGCCCCAGTCGCTGGGCGATACGTGGGTGGCTACTGATCGACGGTGAACACCGCCAAAGCCCCAGCCGGGAGGCGGGCGCACGCTCGCTGCGGTCCTCACTCGGTCGCTCACTTCGTTCGCTCCCTCGCTGTGGTCCTTACTTCGCCTGCGCCCGCCTCCCGGCTGCCCCTTTGAGTCCTCCCGACCGCACCGCATAGCAACCGCAGCCTCACGCCTCCCCAGCCTCGTCGCTGGCACCCTCTGCTTCGCTCCGGGAGCCAGCGACTCCAGCGAGGGACCGAAGGTCCCTCTGGCAGCCGGCGGCTTCGCCGCCGGCGACCTCGCGCGTGCGACTCGCGCCCTGTGGGCGCTCGTCGGCACGCGCCACCCCGGTTTGCTACCCCGATTCGCGCCCAGCAGTTGATCTGGAGTTCTATAAAAAGCGCCGTGTGAACCCACCGCATACCGAGTAATACTCCCCACCGTGTTGCGGTTTCGCACGCACCGAGCGAAGGGTTTATATAGAATCACAAACAATCAATGGTTGTAATGTCACAGCGCCAGCGGATGGGCAATCAGCCCATGATCGTACTTTCCGAGGAGTCGCAGCGAACATCCGGAAAGGACGCTCAGAACATGAATATCACGGCCGGCAAGGCTGTCGCGGAGTCCGTCCGCACCACGCTCGGCCCGAAAGGGATGGACAAGATGCTCGTCGACAACGGCGGGTCCGTCGTCGTCACGAACGACGGCGTCACCATCCTGAAGGAGATGGACATCGACCACCCGGCGGCCAACATGATCGTCGAGGTAAGCGAGACGCAGGAGGAGGAGGTCGGCGACGGCACCACCTCCGCGGTCGTGGTCGCCGGTGAGCTCCTCGATCAGGCCGAGGAGCTCCTCGATCAGGACATCCACGCGACGACCCTCGCGCAGGGGTACCGTCAGGCCTCCGAGAAGGCGAAGGAGATCCTCGAAGAGGAGGCGATCGACGTCTCCGCCGACGACTACGACACGCTCGTCGAGATCGCCGAGACGGCGATGACGGGCAAGGGCGCGGAGAACTCCAAGGACCTCCTCGCGGAGCTCGTCGTCGACGCCGTCCTCGCGGTTCAGGACGACGACGGCATCGACACCGAGAACGTCTCCGTCGAGAAGGTCGTCGGCAGCTCCATCGACGAGTCCGAGCTCGTCGAGGGCGTCATCGTCGACAAGGAGCGCGTCGACGAGAACATGCCCTTCGCGGTCGAGGACGCCGACGTCGCGCTGTTCGACGGCGCCATCGAAGTGAAGGAGACGGAGATCGACGCCGAGGTCAACGTCACGGACCCCGACCAGCTCCAGCAGTTCCTCGACCAGGAAGAAGAGCAGCTCCGCGAGATGGTCGACCACCTCGTCGACATCGGCGCCGACGTTGTCTTCGTCGGTGACGGCATCGACGACATGGCCCAGCACTACCTCGCGCAGGAGGGCATCCTCGCCGTCCGCCGCGCGAAGTCCGACGACCTCGGGCGCCTCGCCCGCGCGACGGGCGGCCGCGTCGTCTCTAACCTCGACGACATCGAGACGGACGACCTCGGCTTCGCCGGCTCCGTCGCCCAGAAGGACATCGGCGGCGACGAGCGCATCTTCGTCGAGGACGTCGAGGAGGCGAAGTCCGTCACGCTCATCCTCCGCGGCGGCACCGAACACGTCGTTGACGAGGTCGAGCGCGCAATCGACGACTCGCTCGGCGTCGTCCGCACGACGCTGCTCGACGGGAAGGTGCTGCCCGGCGGCGGCGCCCCCGAGGCCGAGCTGGCGCTGCAGCTCCGCGACTTCGCCGA
Source organism: Halorubrum sp. 2020YC2 (assembly GCF_018623055.1). Taxonomy (NCBI): domain Archaea; kingdom Methanobacteriati; phylum Methanobacteriota; class Halobacteria; order Halobacteriales; family Haloferacaceae; genus Halorubrum; species Halorubrum sp. 2020YC2. The sequence goes on along the minus strand of NZ_CP076019.1, from coordinate 2,659,897 downwards.
CTCCGTCGGCGGCCGCGAGCAGCTCGCCGTCGAGGCGTTCGCGGATGCGCTGGAAGTCATCCCGCGCACCCTCGCCGAGAACGCGGGTCTCGATCCCATCGACTCGCTGGTCGACCTCCGCTCCCGCCACGACGGCGGCGAGTTCGGCGCCGGTCTCGACGCCTACACGGGCGACGTGATCGACATGGAGGCCGAGGGCGTCGTGGAGCCGCTCCGCGTCAAGACCCAGGCCATCGAGTCCGCCACCGAGGCGGCCGTCATGATCCTCCGCATCGACGACGTCATCGCGGCCGGCGACCTCAAGGGCGGCGGCACCGACGACGGCGGCGACGAGGGCGGCCCCGGCGGCGCGCCCGGCGGCATGGGCGGCGGCATGGGCGGCATGGGCGGCATGGGCGGCGCGATGTGAAGTTCGGTTAACGCCTTCACACCCTCACGCCGACTACAGCCGCTTCACCGAACCGTCCGCAGACCGAGCGTCGCGCGCCCCTTCGGGCCTCGACGACACGCGATTTTTATCGACGACTCGACGACCGCTGAGCCACCGGCTCGTCGCCCCGCCGCGAGCATCGGTATCGACTCTCATATTCGGCTCGTGCGACACGAGGGTAACACCGGCGTCACCACCGGACGGCGGTGTCCGCGAGCGGTTAAGTGACTCCCGCCCCTCCAATCTTCCGACGAGGTTCTCACGTTCACTATGCCACAGCAGAAAACGGACTACGCCGACGACGCCGAGATCGACGCGGAACTGGACGAACTCCCCGACGACGAGACCGTCGAGGAGACGGTCGCGAACCTGGAAGAGCGCGGCTTCGACGTGGTCGTCGTTGACGACGCCGACGAGGCCCTCGAAACCGTCAAATCCCAGATCCCCGACGGGGTCTCGGTGATGAACGGGCACTCGACGACGCTCGAAGAGATCGGGTTCGACGAGTTCCTGAGCGAGGGCGACCACGAGTGGGAGAGCCTGCCGGACCAGATCTGGGGCATCGACGACGACGCCGAGCGGCAGACCGCGCGCCGCGAGTCGCAGACCGCCGACTACTTCCTCGGCGGAATTAACGCGGTCGCGCAGACGGGCGAGCTGGTCGCCGCCGACCTCTCCGGCAGCCGGATCGGCGCGTACCCGTTCGCCGCGGGCAGCGTCGTCATCGTCACCGGGATCAACAAGATCGTCCCGACGCTCTCGGACGCGTTCGAACGGCTGGAGTCGGTCGCGTACCCGCTGGAGAACGAGCGCGCGCAGGAGGCGTACGGCGTCGAGTCCTCCATCGCGAAGCAGCTGATCTACCGGCGCGAGACCGAGGCGGGCCGGACGACGGTCGTCCTCGTGCGCGAGCAGCTCGGCTACTGAGCGCCCGCGCGTCACGGTAGACGCGTCCGAGTCACGCGCTGACGCGTCACACGCTTTTTCCCCCTTCGACGCCCGCCAGCGGCGCCGCTGTCGACGCCGAGACCGCGAGACCGCAACCCGTTTTCCCCTCCTCCGAGAACCGCCGCGTAGGTCCCCAACGATGACGCCTCCGTCCGCGGATCTCTCGACCGACGCGCGCATCCTCTCCGACGGACGCACCCTCGCGTACGCGACCGCCGGCGACCCCGACGGCCGGCCGGTGGTCGTCCACCACGGCACCCCGGGGTCGCGGCTGTTCGGGGCGCTGCTGTCGGCGCCCGCGACCGCGGCCGGCGTCCGAGTTCTCGTCCCGGATCGGCCGGGGTACGGTCGCTCGTCGCCGCCCCCGGCGGAGTGGTCGTGGGGGGACTGGGGCGACGACGTCGGTGAACTCCTCGACTGGGAGTCGGTCGACCGAGCCGGCGTCCTCGGGTTCTCCGGCGGCGGCCCGTTCGCGCTCGCCGCCGCGGACAACGACCGAGTGGCCCGAACCGGGCTGGTGAGCAGCGTCGTCCCCCCGGCCGAGAACGCCCTCGCGACGCTCGCGGCGGTCCCGTTCGCGCTGCGCGCGGCGTTCCGGATCTCGAAGGCGCTCGCGTCGGTCGCCGGTCCCGACGCCGTCGTCTCGCAGTACACCGACCGCTCCCTCTCCGAGTCGGTTGCCGACGCGGTGGCTGCCGACTTCCACGAGGCCCTCGCCCGCGGCGCGGGGGCGGTCGAACGCGAGAACCGGGCGTTCGCGAGCGCGTCGTTCGACCCGGGCCCGGCCGGCGTCCCGCTCCGTGCCTGGCACGGCACGGGCGACGAGAACACGCCGCTCGCCCCCGTCCGGTCGCTCGTCGGGGAGCGAGGCGGAACGCTGGAGACCGTCGAGGCGGATCACCTCGGCACGCTCCTCGACCGGCGGCGGGCGGCGCTGGAGTGGGCCGGCGGCACGGAGTGACTCCGGCTGTTCGAACCCCCTTCACACAGTACTGCCGCTCGCGGAGTTGCTCGCGGCGGTGACAGCGGGCCGGGAGGGATCCACGCGAGCGAAGCGAGCGTGGGTCAGTCGCGCCCGTGACCGAACGGAGTGAGCGGAACGGGCGCGACGGGATTCGAACCACAGTCGCTCCCGTTCGCTCGCTACGCTCGCTCACCTCCCGCTCCCTGATTCGAACCCTCCCTCAGCACAGCACCGCCGCTCGCGATTTTGCTCGCGGCGGTACAGCGGGCCGGGAGGGATTCGAACCACGGTCACTCCGCTTCGCTCCGTTCCCTGCTTCGAATCCCTCTCGGCCGGTTCCCTCACCGCCTCGCTGTCGCTCGGCGGTTCGGTGTACGGGCCGGGAGGGATTCGAACCACGGTCACTCCGCTTCGCTCCGTTCCCTGCTTCGAATCCCTCTCGGCCGGTTCCCTCACCGCCTCGCTGTCGCTCGGCGGTTCGGTGTACGGGCCGGGAGGGATTCGAACCACGGTCACTCCGCTTCGCTCCGTTCCCTGCTTCGAATCCCTCTCGGCCGGTTCCCTCACCGCCTCGCTGTCGCTCGGCGGTTCGGTGTACGGGCCGGGAGGGATTCGAACCACGGTCACTCCGCTTCGCTCCGTTCCCTGCTTCGAATCCCTCTCGGCCGGTTCCCTCACCGCCTCGCTGTCGCTCGGCGGTTCGGTGTACGGGCCGGGAGGGATTCGAACCCCCGACCGTCCGGTTAAAAGCCGGACGCTCTCCCTAACTGAGCTACCGGCCCAGACGAATCGCTGTAGGGTCAGCCGACGGATAAACGTTTAGAACCGCGGTGGGAGTCGGCCTCGCCACCCGAAACGGTTTCCGACCCCCCGCCGTCGCCGCGAGCATGGAGTTCGACATGCGCGCGTTCGCCGCCGACCTCTGCCGGCACCGCTCGACCGCCGGCGAGGAGGCGGCCGCGACCGCGTTCGTCGCGGAGCGACTCTCGGCCCTCGGCTTCGAGACGTACGCCTGGGACGCCGACCCCGCCGTCCTCGCGGACCACCCCTCCTTCCCGGACGACCTCGAGGCGGCGGCCGTGGAGGGCCGGCGCAGCGTCGCGGGCGTCCTCGAACTCGGCGGCGCGGGCGACGGGGCGCCCCCGGACGAAGCCGGGAACGGCGACGATCCGACCCCGACGCTGGTCCTGAACGGCCACCTCGACGTCGTCCCCGCAGAGCCGACCGAGTGGTCGAGCGACCCGTTCGAACCGGTCTGGCGCGACGCGTCTGAGCGAAGCGCGAACGCGGCCGGCGGCGGCGACGGGACCGGCGAGACGCTCACCGCCCGCGGCGCGGCCGACATGAAGTCGGGACTCGCCGCCTGCGTCGGCGCCGCCCTCGACGTGCGAGCGGGGGTCGCTGACGGGTCCGTCGACCTCCCGTCGGCCGGCCTTCGGCTCGCGGTCGAGGCCGTCGCCGGCGAGGAGGACGGGGGGTACGGCGCGGCGACCGCCGCGCTCGCGAGCCCGTACCCCTTCGAGCGCGACGCGGCGATCGTCGCGGAGCCGACCGAACTGCGTCCGGTCGTCGCCTGCGAGGGGTCGCTCATGGCCCGGCTGGAGATCGACGGCCGGAGCGCGCACGCGGCCACGCGCTGGCGCGGCGAGGACGTGCTCCCGCGCTTCGAGGCCGTGCGGGAGGCGTTCGCGGACTTGGAGTCGGAGCGCGGCGAGTCGGTCTCGCACCCGCTGTACGGGGAGTTCCCCGTCCCGTGGCCGGTCGTCTGCGGCCGGGTCGAGGCGGGGTCGTGGGCGTCGACGGTCCCGGCGACGCTCGCCGCGGAGTTCCGGATCGGCGTCGCGCCCGGCGAGACCGTCGACGAGGTGGAGGCGGCGTTCCACGAGCGGCTGGAGCGCGTCGCGGCCGAGGACGCATGGCTGCGCGAGCGCCCGCCGCGGTTCGAGCGGTTCTCCGTCCAGTTCGAGCCGGCCGAGGTCGCCGTCGACGAGCCGGTCGTCGAAGCGGTCCGCGCCGGACTCGCCGCGACCGGCCTCCCGGACGCCGAGCCGCGGGGCGCGACGTACGGCGCCGACTCGCGGCACTTCGTCGCGGCCGGTATCCCGGCGGTGCTGTTCGGCCCCGGCACCATCGACGAGGCGCACTACCCGGACGAGACGATCGCGTGGAAGCAGGTCGTTCGGGCGAGAGCGACCATCGCCGCCGCTGCGGAGCGGTTCGCGAACGACCACGCGGCGTGACCGCTCGGGGCCGCTCCCCCTAGCGGTCGTCCGCGAGGTACTCGTCGACCGCGTCCGCGACGATCGCTCCCGGCTCGACGTTCTCCATCGAGGCGCGACGCCGCAGTTCGACGTAGGTGTCCGCCGGGAGCCGGAGCTGGAGTCGGCCGAGTTCGACGCCCACGTCGCGGACCGCGGTCTCGACGTCGTCCCCGTCGTTGACCGCGGAGGCGACCGCGCGCACCTCCCGGACGGTGAGGTCGCCGTCGATCGCCGCCCACGCGAGCAGGTAGCGGCCCCGCCCGCCGAGCCGGGCGACGTGCTTCGCGGCGCTCGGCGCGATCCGCCCGTTGGCGACCTGTCGCCGGATCGCCTGCGGGAGGTCGTGGACCCGCGCCCACTTGCGGATGAACGCGACGGAGACGTCCGCGCCCGCCCGTTCGGCCGCCTCCTTGTACGAGCCGACGCCGCGGACGAGCGCCGCGCAGGCGGCGGCGCCGCGGAGCATCAGGACGTTGTCCTCGTCGCCCACGTCCCCGGCCGCGAACCGGGCCACCGTCTCCGCGGCCTCCGCGACGCTGTCGGGGTCGTTCGGGTCGAACCCCACCGCGTCCGCGGCCCGGTCGCCCGTCACCGCCGGGTCAGACCGCACTACCGGCTCGCCGACGGGGGACTGCCGGTCCGCGCGTGACTCCTCGGTCATACACATCCCTTCGGGGCCGCGGGTATAAACGCCGGGCACCGGGGCGGAATTCGCCCGAGCGGGAGACGGACGCCGGCGGCCGTCGAACCCTACTCCGGAGTCCCGGCCGCGCCGTCGTCGCCGTCGCTCGGCGCTCGCGCGTACAGGACGTACGAGTACGCGACGGTGACGACGGCCGTCGCGAGAATCGGTCCGACGAGGAAGTACGCGGCGTACTCCCGCGCAAGGAGCCCGACGACCCCGACCGCGGCCGAGAGCTTGAACAGCTTGGCGCCGAGCGCGTGGGTCCGGTCCCACACGTCGTCGTCGCTGAGCGTCCACGGCGTCCGGATCCCGAGGAACCAGTTCGGCTCGACGTGGGGTAAAAGCGTTCCGACGTAGTAGAACAGCGCGGCGCCGCCGGCGACCGCGAGCGTCGTCACGTCGACCGCGTACCCGAGGTTGACGGCGAGCACCGCGAGGTGGAGCGCGACGAGGAACGCCGTGAACACCACGACGAACCGGTCGTAGTGGACCCGGAACGCGGCGATGTTCTCCCCGAGGGGGTCGATCCGCGGGAGCAGCGCGAACAGGCCGATCAGTCCGGCCGAAAGCCCCGGGACGAGCCACATCCCGGCCGTCCGGGAGAGCGTGCCGGTCGGCTCGCCCGCGCCGTTCCACCGCGTCACCATCTGTTCGGGGAGGTTCGGTGCGACCGCGAGGCTCGCGGCGGCGCCGACGACGACGAGGAGGGTCGCGACGCCGAATCGGAGTCGCGTGGAGAGCCGGGGACCGGTCATCACGCGAACCACTACGTGCCGAAGTAATAAAACTACGTTCGCGATCGGTCGCCTCGCGGGCTGTGGACCCGGATACGCTCCGAAGCGCCCTGGTGCGTCTCTGCGGGACGCGCCTGCGCACGGGAGCCTCCGCCTTCTGACGGGTCTCCCTTCTGACGGGTCGGCCCTCCGACGGCGTCTCGGGTAACCGCCCGCTCTCGACCGTCTCCCGTGGGAACGGCCCCCGCGGGACCCGCGCGACGCAACCCTTACGCGTCGCGGCCGCCAATCACGGCGTATGACCGACGAACGCGACGACGACGGCCACGAGTTCTCCTCGGGGCAGGGCGTCGACGCCGACTACGACGCGTTCACGCTGGACCCGCCCGAGTTGGGCGAGGACCCGAGCCGCGTCGACCCGGTCGACTCCCGCGTGTTGACCGAGGAGCTGGACCGCCGGAACATCGGCAGCGAGGACGTCGACGTCGAGCAGCTGGTCGACGTCGGCCTCTCGTACATGGGTATCAACCGCTTCGAGGAGGCGACCGAGACGTTCGAGCGCGCCGCCCGCTTCGCGGACGAGGACTCGCTGGAGGCGCAGGAGGCGTGGGTGAACAAGGGGGCCGCCCACGCCCAGCTTGAGGAGTTCGACCAGGCGATCGGCGCGTATCAGGAGGCGCTGCGCATCGACGAGGAGTCCGAGCACGCCGCGACCGCCGAGACAAACCTCGCGTACGCGCTCTGGGAGTCCGGCCGCAGCGAGCAGGCGCTCGAACACGCAGAGCGCGCCGTCGAGACCGACCCGCGCTTCGCGGAAGCGTGGTACAACCGCGGGTTCCTGCTGGTCGAGCGCGGCCTCGCCGAGGACGCGGTCAAGTGCTTCGACAACGCGATCCGGCTGGGCTACCGCGACGCGGGCGTCCTCGAAGAGAAGGCGCGGGCCCTCGAAGAGGCCGGCGAGCACGAGCAGGCAGAGGAGGTGGCCGATCAGGCCGAGGAGCTCCGCCGCGAGACGGAAGAACAGCTGATCGAGGAACAGACCGGTCAGGCGCCCGGTCCCGGCGGGCAGCCCGGCGCCGGCGGTCGGGGCGGACAGGGTCGCGGCGGGCAGCCCGGCGCCGACGGTCGCGGCGGGCGGGGTCCCGGCGGGCAGGGCGGCGGACCCGGGGAACCCGGCGGCCGCGGCGGACAGAGCGGCGACCGGAGCGGGCAGGACGGCGAGCCGGAGGGTCCGGAGCGAGAGCTTGAAGGCGAGGGTCCCGAGGGCTTCTGAATGCTCCTCCGCGAGCGCGAGACCGCCGAGGGACGGCTCGTCTCCGTCTGCGACCCCGACTGCCTCGGCGAGACGTACGAGGACGGCCCGGTGACGCTCACCGTGAGCGAGGAGTTCTACGGCGGCGACGACGCGGTCGAGGCGACCGAAGAGGAGGTGATCGCCGGCCTCCAGCGCGCGCAGGTCGCGAACATCGTCGGCACCGAGTCGGTCGGCGTCGCCGTCGAGGCTGGCCTCGTCGACGAGGAGACCGTCCTGGAGTTCGAGGAGACGCGGCACGCGCAGCTGCTCTGGCTGTAGCGGGTCCCGGATTTCGCCGGGATCCGAACCGGCTAAGGGCGCGCGCGACGAGGCGAACCCGATGAGACGACTCACGCGGAGCGAACTGGCGTCGCGGGTCGGACCGCGACCGCCCGCGGACGCCTTCTGGCGGCGCGCGATCGACCGGGGGGAGGCCGCGCTCGGCGTCGGCGCGGACGCCGTCGGTGACTCCGGCGAGACGAACGGGCAGCCGGCCGAACCGCTCGACACGGGCGACATCGTCGACGTGGGGGACCACGCCTTCGTCGTCGTGGACGCAGAGTGGACCGAGGCCGGGGGCCGGGTCTACCGGATCGAACTGGTCGCCGACCGCGACGGGGACTGAGTTATCGCGACGAGGCGGTCGAGGAGGGGTTGCGACGGGGCGAGCCGCCCGCCGAGAGCGGTCGACCCGCCTAGAGGTCCGCCACGTCCTCGATGGCGTCGGTGAGTTCTTTCACGCTCTCGACCGTGTGTTCGCCCATGTGGCCGATCCGGAACGTCTCCTCGCCGATGTCGCCGTAGCCGTTCGAGAAGGCCATGTCGTACTCCTCGCTCACTTCCTCGATGGTCGCGGCCACGTCGACGTCTCGGGTGTTCTCGATACAGGCGACCGTCTGCGACTCGTACCCCTCTTCGGGGAACATCGCGAAGTGCTCGTCGGCCCAGTCGTGGACGTACGTCATCATCTCGCGGTGGCGCTCGTCGCGGGCGCGGTGGCCCTCGTCGAGCATGTGTTTCATCTGCTTGCGGTACGCCAACATGATCGGGATCGCGGGCGTCGAGTGGGTCTGTCCCTTCCGGTCGTAGTAGTCGATGGCGCGGCGGAAGCCGCCGTACCACGAGGAGTCGCCCTTCTCGACCTCGCGGTCGTAGGCGTCGTCGCTCACGACGCAGACGGCGAGTCCGGGCGGCATCGCGAACGCCTTCTGGGTGGACGCGAAGATGGCGTCGATGCCGTGTTCGTCGATGTCGACGTAGTCGCCGCCGAGCGACGAGACGGCGTCGACGGCGAAGTAGGTGTCCGGGTACTCCTTCAGGACGTCGCCTATCTCCTCTATCGGGTTCCGGACGCCGGTCGAGGACTCGTTCAGCACGCCCGCGACCATGTCGTACTCCGCGTCGGCGGCCTCGACCGCCTCGCGGACGTCCTCGGGCTTGACCGCCTCTCCCCACTCGTACTCCAGTCGGTCGACGTCCTTGCCGAGCCGCTCCGCGACGTTGGCGTAGCGCTCGCTGAACGCGCCGCAGGTCGGGACGAGGACGCGCTCGTCGACGAGGTTCAGCGTCGTCGCCTCCCAGAACTCCGTGCCGGAGCCGGTCAAGATCACGACCTCGTTGTCGGTGCCGAGGAACTCCTTCGTGTCCTCGACGATGGTGGTGTACAGATCCGTCATCCGGTCCATCCGGTGGCCGAACATCGGCTCCGCCATCGCCTCGATGACGTCGTCGCGGACCTCCGTCGGGCCGGGGATGTACAGCGTCTTCTCGTCGTAGTCGTCGCGGTATTCGCGTTTCTTCGTCACGGGATCCACCTGTTAGATCGTACCGGGACGCGCGAGGGTATGGTCCTTGTGTTCCGTTCAAAAGGCGCGAAGCGGGCCGGGCCGAAGCGGGCCGGACCGGGTCCGCTCGCGTCGCGCTCCGTACGGGTCCGCTCCCGCACCGGGTCCGCTCCCGTCGCGCCGCGCACCTGTCGGACCGACAGTCCCCGGATCGCGTACCGCGGATCGCACGCTCGCCTTCCGGAAACGGCGTCGCCGCCCGGATCAACCGGGTTTATACCAACGGGGGAGCGAAAGCGCGTATGACACACGCCCGGAGAGTAACAACCGAACGGGGTGAACCGCCGTGAGCGGCGACGAGGAACTCGCGAAGGACCTCGGCCCGCTCGCGGCGCTCACGATCGGGATCGGGACGATGATCGGCGCGGGTATCTTCGTGCTCCCGGGTACCGCGGTCGCCCGCGCCGGGCCGCTCGCGGCGGCCACGTTCGTCCTCGGCGGCGTGATCGCCTTATTCACCGCGCTGTCGGCCTCGGAGCTGGGGACGGCGATGCCGAAGTCCGGCGGGGCGTACTTCTACGTCAACCGCGCGCTCGGTCCGATGTTCGGCTCCGTCGCGGGGTGGGCGAACTGGCTCGGACTCGCCTTCGCCTCCGCCTTCTACATGTACGGCTTCGGGGAGTACGTCAACGCGCTCGTCGGTCTCGGGCCGGTCGGACTCGGATTCGTGACGCTGGAGGCGGCGCAGGTGATCGGTCTCGCGGGCGCGCTCCTCTTTATCGCGGTCAACTACTTCGGCGCGAAGGAGACCGGGGGCCTCCAGATCGTCATCGTGATGTCGCTGCTCGGTATCCTCGCCGTCTTCACCGTCGTCGGCCTGCTGAACGCCGAGATGTCGTCGCTGCGTCCCCTCGCGCCGCCGGGAACGGTGGGTGAGGTGTTGCCGGTCACGGGGATCATCTTCGTCTCGTATCTGGGATTCGTCCAGATCACCTCGGTCGCGGAGGAGATCAAAAATCCCGGGCGGAACCTCCCGCTCGCGGTCCTCGGCTCGGTCGTCATCGTCACCGTCGTGTACGCGCTGTTCCTGCTGGTGCTGCTCGCGGCGGTCCCGAACGAACTCGTCGCGAACAACGAGACCGCGGTCGTCGACGCCGCTCGCCTCCTGTTCGGCAACTACGAGGTGTTCGGTTACTCGCTGGGCGCCGTCGGCGCCGGCATGCTGCTGATCGGCGGGCTGCTCGCGACCGCCTCCTCCGCGAACGCGTCGATCCTCTCCTCTTCGCGGATCAACTTCGCGATGGGCCGCGAGAAGATCGTCACCCCGAAGCTCAACGAGATCCACGAGCGGTTCGGCACCCCGTACAAGTCGATTGCGCTCACCGGCGCGCTCATCCTCGTGTTCCTCGTCGCCGGCGGCGTGGAGTCGCTGTCGACGATGGGCTCCGTCCTCCACCTCATCGTCTACGGGCTGCTCAACCTCGCGCTGATCGTGATGCGCGAGTCGGAGGTCGAGGGGTACGACCCGGACTTCGAGGTCCCCTTCTACCCGCTCGTCCCGATAATCGGGACGGTGTCGTCGTTCGCGCTGATAATCTACATCGAGCCGACGATCATCCTGATCTCGTTCGGCCTCGTCGCCTTCGCCGTCCTCTGGTACCTGCTGTACGCCCGCGGGAAGGTGGAGACGCGCGGCGTGTTGGGGACGTGGATCCTCGACCGCTCCGACGACCTACCGGAGCAGGCCGTCTCGGCGGCCACCTCCGTCCAGCCGAGCGGCGGCGACTACCGGGTGATGGTGCCGCTCGCGAACCCCAAAACCGAGGAGCACCTGATCACGCTCGCGTCCGCCATCGCCAAACAGCGGAACGGGACCGTCGTCGCGGTCAACATCGCGAACGTCCCCGACCAGACCTCGCTGGAGGCGGCCCGCGACCGCGGCGCCCACGAGGCGGCTCACGGCCTCCTCGATCAGGCCCGCGAGGACGCCGAGACGTTCGGCGTCGACGTGGAGACCCACGTCGTGCTCTCGCACCGCGTGTTCGAGGAGGTGTTCGACGCCGCGCGCACCTACGGCGCCGACATGACCGTGATGGGCTGGGGCGAGGACTCCCACGGGGCGCCCGGGCGCGCCGAGTCCGCCGTCGACGAACTGGCGTACTCGCTCCCCTCGGACTTCCTCGTGTTCCGCGACCGCGGCTTCGACGCCTCGCGCATCCTCGTGCCGACCGCCGGCGGTCCGGCCTCGGACCTGTCCGGCGCCGTCGCGAAGATGCTCCAGACCGAGTTCGACGGCGAGGTGACGCTGCTCCATGTCGCGGAGGACGGCGAGGAGGAGTCCGGCCGCGCGTTCCTCTCCGAGTGGGCCGACTCGCACGACCTCGCGGACGCGACGCTGCGGATCGAGACGGGCGACGTCGAGACCAGCATCGAGCGCGCCGCCCGCGACGCGACGATGCTCATCATCGGCGCGACCCAGAAGGGGCTGCTCTCGCGGCTGGTCCGTGGCTCGCTCGTGTTGGACGTGCTGGGCGAGGTGGAGTGTTCCGTCCTGCTGGCCGAGCCGCGCAGCGACCGCGGGCTCCTCGCCCGGCTGTTCGGGAGCGGCGCGCGGTCGAACGACGCCACCGACGCGAGCGCGACGCCTGCCGAGACCGGCGTCGAGCCGGAGCCGTCGACGCCCGAGATAGAGGAGGGTTCGGAGTCGGACGAAGGGTCGGACGTGGGCGAGGAGTCGAAGTCGGACTAACGCGACGGTTTCTTTTTAAACCGCTGGGGAAACTGCGGTGTGGAGGCCGGGCGGCCCGCGCCGCCTCAGCCCCAATGCCAGAAGTGGTTGCCGTCCTCCTCGACCGGGTCGGTGCGCTCCCGGAGGTCGGCGACGTCCTCCGCGGTCGGCTCGTGGTCGTCGGGCAGTTTCTCCATACACTCGAAACAGAGGAAGAACTCCGAGCCGTCGGTGAGTTCGAGCGTGAGTCCCTGCGTCGACTCGAACGCGAAGTTCCACAGGTCGCCGATCCCGCCGGCGATCCTGACGGACCGCTCGCAGACGTCGCACGCCTCGGAGGCCATATGTGCGTCTTACTGGGTCCGCGGGCTAAGGCGTGTCGCCTCGATACGTTTACGTCGTTGATGGGTTCGGTGGTGCGGTTCGATCGCTCGTCGTCGCGGACAGATCGGTGAACGCCTCTTAAAATCCAGTCGTCTATGTATAAATAGCTGCGACCAAGTCGGCAGACGACACCTCCAAAGCCCCGGCCGCTTACTTATAAATAGTTGCTACCAACTCGACGGACGACACCTCCAAAGCCCCAGCCGCTTACTTATAAGTAGTTGCTACCAACTCGACGGACGACACCTCCAAAGCCCCAACCGCTTACTTATAAATAGTTGCTACCAACTCGACGGACGACACCTCCAAAGCCCCAGCCGCTTACTTATAAATAGTTGCTACCAACTCGACGGACGACACCTCCAAAGCCCCAGCCGTGAGGCGGGCGCACGCTCGCTGCGCTCCTCGTCACTCGCTGCGCTCGTTCCTGCGGTGCTTACTTCGCCTGCGCCCGCCTCACGGCTGCCCCTTTGAGTCCCGCCCCGCACAGCACGGCACCTCACACCTCCCCAGCCTCGCGGCTCCCTCCGCTTCGCTCCGGTCGCCGCGTCCCTCGCGCGTGCTCCTCGCGGCCGCCTTCGGCGGCCACTCGCAGGCACGCGCCACCGCGCCGCTATTTATAAACAATCGCTGTCGCTCACCGCGATTCGATTTCAATCACGTGCGCGTCCGACGGGTCGAACCCGACCGCGACCGCGCCGTCGAGCGGGTCGACCGCCCGGACGAGCAGTTCGCGGTCGCCCCAGTCGAGCGTCACGCGCGTCGTCTCCCCGAGGAACTCCGCGCTGGCGACGGTCGCGCGGAGCGCGTTCTCGCCGGCCGGAGCGGCGGTTTCGGGGCCGGGTTCTCCGTCCGCGCTCGCGACGCGGAGGTGTTCCGGGCGGACGCAGAAGGCGACCCGGTCGCCGGCCTCGAGGGCTTGCGTCGCGGCCGCGTCCGATTCGCTCCCGTCCCTCTCGTCGACCGCCACGCGGAGCGTCTCGTCGCCGCCGTCGACGTCGACCGCGAGTTCGCCCCCGGCCGCTGCGGGCGCGTCGACGACGCGCCCCGCGAACACGTTGTTGTCGCCCACGAACTCCGCGACGAACCGCGTGGCTGGCTCGCGGTAGACGGTCCGCGGGGGAGCCACCTGCTCGGGCGTCCCGCCGTTCATCACCGCGACGCGGTCGGAGACGGCCAGCGCCTCCTCCTGGTCGTGGGTGACGTAGACGGTGGTGATTCCCAGTTCGGACTGGATCCGCTTCACCTGCGCGCGGAGCCGCTCGCGGAGCCGCGCGTCGAGCGCGCTCATCGGCTCGTCTAAGAGGAGCACGTCCGGCCCGGGCGCGAGCGCCCGCGCCATCGCGATCCGCTGCTGTTGCCCGCCCGAGAGGCTCCCCGGGTCGCGGTCGGCCGCGTCGGGGAGGTCGACCAGTTCGAGCAGGTCCGCGACGCGCTCGTCGCGCGTCGTCCCCTCGGGCGGGTCCGCGAAGTTCAGCCCGTACGCGACGTTCTCTCCGACGGTCATGTGCGGGAACAGCGCGTAGCTCTGGAACACGACGCCAACGTCGCGGGCCTCGGGCGGAACGCCGGCCATCGACTCGCCGCCGAACTTGACCGCCCCGCCCGTCGGCTCCTCGAACCCCGCGATCAGCCGGAGCGTGGTCGTCTTCCCGCAGCCGGAGGGGCCGACGAGCGTGAAGAACTCCCCCTCGCGCACTCGGAGGCTCACGTCGTCGACGGCGGTTGTCTCGCCGTACCGTTTCGTCACGCCGTCGAGTTCGACGGCGACGGCTGGGTCGTTCGCAGAACCTGTCGACGGTTCAGAGCCCACGGTGCTCACCCCCGAGCCGCTCGATGACGACGAAGCTGAGGCCGGTAACGACGAGGAGGACGACGCCCATGGCGGTCGCCGGTCCGAGCCGCCGCCCGATGAACCGTTCGATCGCGACGGGCATCGTGTACGCGTCGGCGCCGGTCGCCAACACGACGGTCGAGGTGAACTCCCCGATAGAGATGGCGAACGCGAACGCCGCGCCGGCGACGACCGCGGGCCAGACGAGGGGGAGCTCCACGTCCCGGATCACCCGCGCCCGCGAGGCGCCCAGCGCCCGCGCGGACTCGACGAGCGACCGGTCCAGCCCGGAGAGCCCGGGCGAGACGGTGCGCACGACGAACGGGTAGCCCGAGACGGCGTGCGCGACGACGATCGCGACCGCGCCGCTCGCGGCGATCCGCCACCCCGCGACCTCGACGCCGAAGACGAGCCCCCGGAGGAGCCCGAGCCCGACGATAATCCCGGACACCGCCAGCGGCGCCATCGCGGCCGCGTCGACCAGCGTCCGCCCGCGGTACCGCCGCGTGGTCAACACCGCGACGACGACGCCCATCGGCAGCGCGAGCAGGGTCGCGGCCGTCGCGAACGCCAGCGAGTTGCGGATGGCGGGCCACGGCCGCACCTGAAACGCCGCGCCCGTCTGCTGGCGCTCGACGAGGAACCGGTAGTGGTCGAGCGTGAGCGCGCCGTCGCCGCCCGTCACCGACGCGAGGATCATCGACGCGATGGGCGCGAGGAAGACGAGTCCGGCGACGGCGACGTAGGCGGCCAGCCCCGCCCGCGGCAGCAGTTCGCGGAGCGACGGGGTCGACGGCACCAGCGAGCGCCGCGGCAGCGGCCGCGCCCCCCGCGTGCTCGTCGAGTTGCGGGCCTCGTACCGGAGGTACGCGAGCAGCACCCCGAGCGATATCGCGAGTTCGACGATCGCTAACGCGGCGGCCTCGGCGTAGCTCAGGTCGCGCACCAGCCGGTAGACGAACACCTCGACGGTCGCTAACTGGAACCCGCCGAGCGCTAAGACGATTGGGAAGGTGCCGAACGTGAACACGAAGGTGAGCGCCGCGCCCGTCAGCATGGCGGGGTACACCTGCGGCGCGACCACGTCGACGAACGCCCGCATCGGCCCGGCGCCGAGGCTCCGCGCGGTCTCGACCGCGCTCGCGTCCACCGACTCCCACGCCGCGGTCGTCACGCGCGCCACGAGCGGCGCGTTGTAGAACGCGTGGGCGATCACCACCGCTTCGAGGGTGAACATGAGGTCGACCGGCGGCAGCCCGAGCGCGCCGAGCGCGGCGTTCAGCGTGCCGTTCTGCCCGAACGTGGCGACGAACCCGACCGCGACCATGATCGACGGGAGGACGAACGGGACGATGGTGAGCGAGCGCAGCGTCCGCCGGCCGGGGAACTCGAAGCGCGCGAGCAGGTAGGCGGCCGGAAGCCCGAGGGCGACGCTCGCGAGCGTCGAGAGGACCGCCTGATACGCGGTGAAGCCGACGATCCCCAGCCGCCGGTCCGGCGAGGCGAGCGACCGCGCGACCGCGACCGGCGACTCGCCGGACAGCAGCCGCGCCAGCTCCCCGAAGTAGAACGGGTCGGTGAGGATGTCCGCGAACACGCTGAGGGTGACGGCGCCGTCGACGACGACCGCCTCGATCAGGACGGTCGCGGTCGGGTAGTAGAAGGCGACGACGAGCGCGGCGCTGGTGAGGACCGCGAGCGCGGTCAGCGCGTGCGACTCGACGCCCGCGCGGAGGCGGGTCAGCCGGCCCGCCCGGTCATCGTCGTCGGTCGCGCGCTCACCGTCGCCGGTCGCCCGGCTGCCGTCGACGTCCGTCACGCGCTCGGTCCCTCGTCGGGCACGCGCTTAGTTCCCGGCGAACTGCCGCTCCCAGGCCTCGACCCACGCGTCGACGGAGCCCTGGAGCTGGTCGTAGGTGAACGTCACCGGGTCGGTCGGCTCCTGTGCCAGCTCGGCGTAGTCGCTCGGCAGCTCGGCGCCGTCGGTCGCCGGGAACGCCACGTTGCGCTGGGCGATCTCGCCCTGAACGTCCGGCTCTAACATGAACGACATGAACTGCCGGGCGAGGTCGGGCTCGTCGGCCTCGGCGAAGACGGCCATCCCCTCCGGGTTCGCGTACGCCTGATCGTTCAGGAAGCGGATCTGATGTTTCTCGAGGTCTTGGTCCTCCATGTCCGCGAACACCTGGTCGGTGGAGTAGGAGACGACCATCGGCGCCTCCCCCTCGCTCCAGGCCGCGTACGCGTCGTCCCACGTCCCCAGCACGCGCACGTCGTTCTCCTCGAGGTCCGCCCAGTAGTCGAGGTAGTCGTAGTCGGGGTCGCCGTCTTCGCCCTCGACAGCCTCCCCGTCGCCGTCGCTCGCCACGCCGCCGTCCCCGAAGCGGCTGACCGTGTGGAGGAGGAACGCGCGCCCGGTCGAGGAGCCGCCGGGGTTCTGCGTGATGAGCGCGCCCGCGTGTTCGTCGTCGAGCAGCCCGTCGAACGTCTCGGGCGCCTCCGCCGTCGTGCTGTCGTACACGAGGCTGATGTACCCGGTGTCGAACGGGACCGCGCGGTCGAACGGGTCGAACCGGAGCCCCTCCTTGACCGCGTCGCGCCCGTCGACGTCGCCCGCCTCGGTAAAGAGGTCGCCGTCGAGCCGCTCGTCGACGCGCACGAGGTCCTCGGTGGTGAGTCCGACGTAGAGGTCGGCGTCGATCCCCGCGCCCGAGGCGGCTCGCTCGACGTAGTAGTTCACCTCGTTGTCGGGCGTCGCCCACTCCAACTCGGCGTCGTACCGGCTCTCGAACTCCCCTTTGAGCCACTCGCCGGGACTCACCGAGGGCGCGTCGATGAAGTTCGTGTAGGTCGCGACCGTCAGCGTCGGGGTCTCGCCGTCGCCGCCGTCACCGTCATCGGTGTCGTTTCCGTCCGAGGTGTCGTTTCCGTCCCCGTCGCTCCCGGAGCCGTCGCCGCCGTCGCCCCCGTCGGTCCGCTCGGCGCTACAGCCGGCGAGCGCGACGGCTCCCGCCGTCCCGGCCGCCGTCAGGAACCGTCGTCGGGTGCGTGGCCGGGCCGATCGCCGCCGCGTCTCGCTCTCGTCGGTAGTCATCACTCGGTTGTTGTACTCGGTGGTTACATAAGGGATCCGTCCGCGTCCGCCGTTTCGTCTCCGAGTGACACTCCGAGAGAGTTGGTTATCGCCTCACGTATGTCCGGCCGAACGCATCGCTCCCGCGCGAGTCCGGACCGTTCGAGATGGATTCCGGCGATCGCCGACAGGCTGCTGAGACAGTCAGAAGGCCGTCCGTACGGCGTCTCACCTGTGGATCCGACGCGTGAAGGTGAACACGAACAGCGCGATGAAGAACGCCCCGACGAAGCCCTCGACGGCGCTCAAAACCTCGACCGGCCGACTCGTGTCGGCCGGCGGCGTGCCGAGAATAAACGTAATGAAACTCTGGAAGCTGAACACGAGGTAGTCCGTGGGAGCGTACTCGACGGTCGAGAGCAGCCGAGCGTACAGCAGCGCAAAGAGGGAAATGATCGTGACCGAGGCGTAGACCACCCGTTCGGGGCGCTCACCGTAGCCCGTCGACAGCATGAGCGTGAGGTTACGCCCCCACTTCGTCGCGTCGGTCACTCGGTCTCGCCACCGGCGCGTTCCGTCTCGGGCGAGTTCGGCGTAACGATGCCGGCGGTGCGTCAGTTCCCGGTAGAAGAACGCGCTCGCGGCCGCGTTGTTCCCGGTCTCGTCGGCGCCGTTTTTGGCGTTCAGGAAGGTCTGGCGCAGCGTCTCCGTGCTCGGCGTCCCACGGCTCTCCTCCGGAAGCGCCTCGGGCTCTATCACCTCGTACAGCCGCCAGCCCGCTGCGGCCGGATCGAGGTCGTCGTTCTCGAAAACGAAGCCCTCGAAGCGAGTGCGCGCGAACCGAACCCGACCGCAGACCGGATCGTCGCCGGAGTTGGTGAACGACACGTCGCCCAGCGTGGCGTCGGTACAATCGTACAGCACGACTCCAGACGCGGGCTGCCCGAGGGTCCCGCTGCCGACGGTCGCTTCCCTGAGGTTCACGCACTGCGTCTCGGCGATGCCCTCGTCGGTGTGGGTAACCTCGCGCCGGTCGGTGGAATCGTCCGACGGGATCAGCTCCAACGTGGCGACTTCCGCGGTCGACAGGTCGAGCGGGCCGTCAACGAGGATGTCGGAGAAGTCGGTGATGCGGGCGAACGACGCCCGGTGGAAGTCGTGGTCCCCGCCGAAGATCGCGCCGTCGAAGTCGGCGTCGTCGTCGAACTCGGCGAGCGTAAACGCGGTTTCGCCCTCGAACGTCGCGCGGGAGAACCTGGCGTAGTCGGTGAAGTCCACGGCCTCGAAGTACGCTTCTCTCCGAAACCGCGCCTGTCGGAAGTTCGCGTGCGCTTCGAACTGCGTGTACCAGAGGCGGGCGTCGCCGCGGAAGTCGGCGTGTTTGAGCGTTGCGGGCCCAGCGAACACTGCCCCGCGCAGCTGTAGGTCGCCTTCGAACGTCGTGTTCCTGAAACCCACACTTCGCTCGAAGCGCGCGTCACGCACCGCGAGCGGCCCGCTAAACGTCGCGTGTGAGCACCGGATCGGCTGCCGAAACACCGCGTCGGTCCAGTCGGACTCGCCGACCTCCGCGTGAGCGAGGTTGATCGCGTGGTTCACCTCGCCGCCGACGGTCGCGCCCCGAAGCGCGAGCTCTTCGAACGTCGCGTCGACGAACTGGCACAGCCGTCGGCTTCTGTTCTGGTCGTCAGCGGCGGCCGCCTGTGCGAGACACTCTCGAAACGCGTCCGTCTCGTCGAGGTCGGGCGGCCGCTCCTCGGGTGAGCAGTGAAACAGACAGACGTCCCGCTCGGGGAGCGCGTCGTGCGGACACGACCAGACTCGGTCCGTGACGCCGGGGACGTCCTCGGTGAGCATCCACCGTCGGCCCTCCGACCGATCGTCGCCCGGTAAGTCGTAGGAAGGGACCGCGAACGTGTGAGTACACCGCGACGGATCCTCCATCGAGAGGAGGTGACGTGGCAGCGAAATGAGTGTTGGGATCGAGGTCCTGTTCGGAGGCCACCGGCGGATCGCTCCGTCCGATCTCTCCTTTGTGTCTGAATACTGTCCCGCCGACACCCATTTACACCGCCGAGACCACCCGGATCCATGGACGAGAACTCCGGAACGCGGTCGACGGGGACCACGCGGCGGCGGCTGCTCGCCGGCGGCGCGGCGATCGGAACCGTCGGCCTCGCGGGCTGTCTCGGCGGGCGCGACGGTCCGGTGCCGGAACCCGAGGTGACGAGCGACCGGATCGACGACTGGCGACAGACCGACGAGTCCGAGAGCACGGTGTTCGAACAGGCGTACGGTCCCGTCACCGTCCGGGCGCTCGAACGCACGCGCATCTTCGAGTACGCGCCCGTCGCGGACGCGCTGGCCGAGACGGTCGACGCGTCGGGGTCGCCGGTCGTCTTCTTCGCGACCCGGATCGACCTCCGGCCCGCGATCGACCAGCTCCCGGCCGGCGTCGGCCGGGACCGAGTGATGAGCGAGGTGGAGACGGCGGCGACCGACGCGTTCCGCGCGCAGCTCCGGAACGCCGGCATCGAGAACGTTGAGGTCGCGGAGGAGATGACCACTACGGTGCGGACCGGTCACACCGCGACCGCGTGGCGACTGACCGGCGAGTACGCGTTCGACGGCGGGATCCCGCTCCCCACCGGGTCGACCGCGACGCTCGACCGGCCCGTCGACATCGAGGCCCGCCTCGGCGTCTGGCACGACGGGACCGACGTCATCGTCGCCGGCGGGGCGTACCCGACCGACCCGCTCATTCAGGTCTTCGACGCGGCGCTGCCCGATTCGGTCGACGCCGAGAGCGTCGTGACGCAGCTCGCGGACGCCGAGACCGCCGAGGCGCTCGCCGCCGACCCCGCGGCTTTCGACGAGGACGTCTCGCAGCTGCTCATCTCGGTGGAATGAGGGGTTGAGAATCCGGAACCTCCGGCTTCGCTGAAACGCCATTAGTTATAAATGGAATGCGGTGGCGCGTGCCGGTGAGCGCCGCACCGCGGCGCGAACCGCACGCGCGAGGGAGTCGGTCGCCCGGAGCAACGCGGAGGGCGACCGACGAGGCTGGGGAGGCGTGAGGCTGCGGTGCGGTGCTGGGGGGTGGGACTCAAAGGGGCAGTCGCGAGGGCGGCGCAGACGACGTAAGCACCGCAGGAACGAGCGTAGCGAGTGACGAGGAGCGCAACGAGTGTGCGCCGTCCTCGCGACTGGGGCTTTAGCGGTGTTCACCGTCGATCTGCGATTAGTCATTTATAAGCGAGCGGCTGGGGGTCTGGAGACACTCAGTTCACCGCTGAGGCTTCCAATCTCATATCGAACCGACCGGTTTAATCGCCGGCCGCGACTCTCCTCCCGTATGAGCCACTTCCCGGAGTTCGAGGTGATCCCGGCCGTCGACGTGCAGGACGGCGAGGTCGTCCAACTGGTCGGCGGCGAGCGCGGCACGGGCAAGCGCTACGGCGACCCCGTCGCGGCCGCCGAGCGGTGGATCGAGGCGGGCGCCGGCACGCTCCACCTCGTCGACCTCGACGGCGCGTTCGAGGGCGAGCGCGTCAACGCGGCGGCGATCGAGTCGGTCGTCGAGAGCGTCTCGGACGGGGTCGGCCTCCAACTGGGCGGCGGCATCCGCACCGCCGAGGGCGCGCGCGACCTCCTCGATCTGGGCCTCGACCGCGTCATCCTCGGGACCGCGGCGGTCGAAACCCCGGAGATCGTCGCGGAGATCGACGAGACACACCCGGGGAGCGTCGTCGTCAGCCTCGACGCGAAGGACGGGGAGGTGGTCGTCTCGGGCTGGACGGAGGGGACCGGGCTAGAGCCCGCCGAGGCCGCGGCGCGCTACGAGGAACTGGGCGCCGGCGGGATCCTGTTCACGAACGTCGACGTGGAGGGACAGCTGGCGGGGGTCGACCGCGAGGCGGTCGCGAGCGTCGTTGAGGCCGTGGATGTTCCCGTGATCGCGTCCGGCGGCGTGGCGACCGTCGAGGACGTGGTCGCGCTGAAGGAAGCCGGCGCGGCCGCGGTCGTCGTCGGTACTGCGCTGTACGAGGGGGAGTTCACGCTGCGAGAAGCGCAGGACGCGGCAGACGAGATTTAAGAGTCAGAGCGCGGGGTCGTCGATCGCTTAAAAATAACAAACTGCGGATCACCGGAGAACACCGCCAAAGCCCCAGCCGGTCGCTTATAAATTGGTGATCGCGAATCGGCGGTGAACACCTCCAAAGCCCCAGCCGTGAGGTGGGCGCACGCTCGCTCCGCTCCTCACTTGGTCGCTCACTCCGTTCGCTCCCTCGTTGCGGTGCTTACGTCGCCTGCGCCCACCTCACGGCTGCCCCTTTGAGTCCCACCCCGCACAGCACCGCAACCGCAGCCTCACACCTCCCCAGCCTCGTCGGCCTCCCTCCGCTTCGCTCCGGTCGGCCGACTCCAGCGAGAATCGAAGATTCTCTGGCAGCCGGCGCGTAGCGCCGGCGACCTCGCGCGTGCTGCCTCGCGGCCGCCGATGGCGGCCGCTCGCAGGCACGCGCCACCGCGTTCCATTTATAAGTAAACACGCTGTTTCGATGCGACGCTCACTCCTGCCGGACCCGAAACCCCGCCCCACCCGCAACCGACTTACGAATCCCCCGCGACGGACCGGTATGAGCGAGCACGACCGGACCGCGGCCGTCACCCGCGAGACGAGCGAGACGACGATCGAACTCACCCTCGCGGTCGACGGCGACGGCGAGGCGGAGGTCGACACGGGGATCGGCTTCTACGACCACATGCTCGAATCCTTCGCCAAGCACGGGCTCTTCGACCTGACGGTCCGCTGTGACGGCGACCTCGCTATCGACGATCACCACACCGTCGAGGACGTGGCGATCTGCCTCGGGGAGGCGCTCGACGAGGCGCTCGGGGAGAAGCGCGGCATCCGGCGGTACGCCGACCGGCGGATCCCCCTCGACGAGGCGGTCGCGAGCGTCGTCGTCGACGTGGCGGGGCGCCCCTACTACGAGTTCTCCGGCGAGTTCTCGCAGGAGTCGGTCGGGGAGTTCACCGCCGTCATGGCCGACCACTTCGCGCTGTCTCTGGCCCACAACGCCGGCCTGACGCTCCACGCGGCGGTCGAAAGGGGCGACAACGCCCACCACGAGGTCGAGGCGCTGTTCAAGGCCCTGGCGCGCGCGCTCGACGACGCCACCCGGCTCGACGGGCGCCGCAGCGACACGCCCAGCACGAAGGGCGAACTGTAAGTCGGAGAAGCCTCCGCCTCTCCTCCCTCCACCGCCGATCGCTTATCCCCTCGCAAACCGTTAACACGGTCGTATGGAACTCGACTGCGAGGGCTGTGCCGGCTGCTGTGTCGACTGGCGGCCGCTCGACCCCGCCGCCGCCGGCTCCGACCGCACCGGGCCGCGCCCCCCGCTCGACGACGTCTACGACCTCGCGCCGCTCACCCGCGACGAGGTCGCCCGGTTCGTCGACGACGGGCTGGGCGACGCCGTGGTTCCCCGACTCTTCGAGCCGGCCGAGCGCGACGACAGCGTTCGGATCGACGGGGTCGACCTCGCCGCGGCCGACGGTTGCCCCGTCTTCGTCGTCGGCCTCCGGAAACCCCCCAAGCCGGTCGCGCCGATCGGGACCGACGACCCGCGCTGGCTCGACGCCTGCGTCTTCCTCGACCCGACGACGCTGCAGTGCCGGATCCACGACACCGACCGCTACCCCGACACCTGTTCGAGCTACCCCGGCCACAACCTCGAACTCGGCGCCGAGACCGAGTGCGAGCGCGTCGAGGCCGCCGGCGGCGGCGACCGCCTCCTCGACGGCGGGCCGCCGGCCGACCTCCCGGCGCCGGCGTTCGGTCCGCAGGCGCTCGGCGCGACGGTGTTCGCCTACCCGGACCCCGACGACCTCGACGGCGTCGTCGCCCGCCTCCGCGACGGCGAGGCCACCCCCGACGACCGCGCGCGCTTCGCCGGCGCCGCGGTCGGCTCTCGTCCGGGGTCCCTGTCGGTCGCCCGCGAGCGCATGGCCGAGGCCCGGGACCGCGCCCGCGAGGCCGACTCGTGGGTCGGGGCGGCGATCCGCGAGTGGACCGACCGCGCCGGCGCGGACGGCGCTCGAGTCGCGCTCGACGGCGACGCCCGCGACCGGCTCGCCCGCGAGGTGGAGGACGACGCGGGCGCGCCGGGCACGCCGGGGTGGGACTGAGCGCCCGCGCCGCGACCACGCCGGACCCCCGCGTTTTCGCCTCTTGCGCACACGCGCGCGTGAGGCTTACCCGTGCGCGGCCCTTCTGGATCCGTATGGTCGAACAGCGGACGGACGACGGTCAGCCCGCAGCGTATCGCCGCGAGGACGTCTCGGTCCTCGTCGTCGGCGCCGGCGCCGCGGGAGCGCGCACCGCGATCGAACTGGCGGAGCGCGGGGTCGACGACGTGCTCGTGCTCGGCAAGCGGGGTCACGGGGACGCCCACACCACCTGGGCCCGCGGCGGCATCAACGGGGCCCTCGGCACGCACGACCCGGCGGACTCGCCGGCGATCCACGCGGCGGACACCCTCAACGAGGGGCACCTGATCAACGACCCGGCGAAGGTCGAGACCGTGACCGAGCAGATGCCGGAGCGTCTCCGCGAACTCGACGAGTGGGGAATGGAGTACTCCCGGACCGACGACGGCGAGATAGACCAGCGCTTCTTCGGCGCGCAGTCGTTCCGCCGGACCGCCTTCGCGGGCGACCACACGGGCGAGTCGCTTTTGAACGCCCTCGTGGACCGCGCACAGGAGCTGTCGGTCCCCTACCGCGAGAACGTGATGATCACGAAGCTGGTCTCCGACGGCGACGCGACGTACGGCGCCGTCGGCTTCGACATGGACGACGGCGAGTTCGTCCTGTTCAACGCCGGCACCGTCGTCCTCGCGGCCGGCGGCCACGCGGCCATCTACAACCGGCACACCTCCCGCGACGACGAGAACAACGGCGACGGGGCGGCGCTGGCGTACGACGCCGGCGCGTCGCTGATGGACATGGAGTTCATGCAGTTCCACCCGACTGGGATGGCCGTCGACGAGAGCGACCCCGAGTGGGCGCCGTGGAGCGGTCGCCTCGTGACCGAGGCGGTCCGCGGCGAGGGCGGCCGGCTGTTCAACAGCGAGGGCGAGCGCTTCATGGAGCGCTACTCCCCCGACCAGATGGAGCTCGACGCCCGCGACGTGGTCGCCCGAGCGATCGCACAGGAGGTCGCCGAGGGGCGCGGCACGGAGAACGGCGGCGTCTACCTCGACATCTCCCACCGCGACGCCGACTTCATCGAGGAGCGGCTCCCCCGGATGTACGAGCGGTTCGACGACCTCGGCGTGGACATGGCCGAAGAGCCCGTCGAGGTGGCGCCGACCTCCCACTACGGGATGGGCGGCGTCGCCGTCGACGACGGCGGGGAGACCGACGTGGACGGGCTCTTCGCGATCGGTGAGACGATGGCCGGCGTCCACGGCGCGAACCGACTCGGCGGCAACTCGCTGGCAGAGACCGTCGCGTACGGCGTCGTCGCCGGCGAGCGGATCGCCGACCGCGTCGACGGCCCGGGCGAGGTGCCCGACTCGCTCCGCGAGGACCTCGTCGAGCCGCACCTCGACGACCTGCGCGCGATGGCGGACAACGACGGCGCCCACGACGTGGACCACGTGCTCGCCGACCTCCGCGAACTGATGTGGGACCACGCGGGCATCCTCCGCGACGAGTCGTCGCTCCGGGAGGGCCTCGACCGGCTCGCCGCCGTCCGCGACCGCGCCGCCGACATGCGCGTCGGCCCGGTCACGAGCGAGTCGTTCGAACTCGCGGTCGACGTCGGCTTCACCCTCGTCGCCGCCGAGGCGGTGCTCCGCGGCGCGCTCGAACGCGAGGAGTCGCGCGGCGCCCACTACCGCACCGACCACCCCGACACGGACCCCGACTGGCGGCGGAACGTCTACTTCGACGCGGCCGACGTGGGCGGCATGACGCTCCGGACCGAGCCGGTCGACGACCCGAGCGAGGCCGTTCAGGCGGCGCTCGACGAGGGCCACGAGCTGGACTACCACCAGCTGGAGTGAGCCCCCGGGCCGCCCCGGATCACCTGCCGCGTTCCGGCCGCCTCACCCGCCCCGCTTCCGGTACCACACGCGCTCGCCGACCGGCGACTCGCCGTCGTCGATCGCGAGCCGACCGACGAACAGGTCCCTGACGGCGAAGGTGATCCGGAGTTCGACGGACTCGGACTCGTCGGCCTCTTCTGCGGCTTCCGGGCCTCCCTCCGCCGACGCGACCGGCCGAACCGTCACGACGCAATGGCCGTCGCGCTCGCTGATCGACTCGACGATGCCGACGGACCAGCGGTCGACGTGATGCGACGGCTCTCGGGCGTGGACGCGGTCGTGATTCACGGCTGGATCGCCTCCGCGTCGCGCTCGTCGCGCCCGACCCGCCGCACCGCGAGCGCCCCCTCACAGACGCACTCCCCTTCGCACTTCGGACACTCGTCGACCGAGCGCTCGATCGGATCGCGGTGGACCGTCTCGTAGCCGCGGCCGTCGAACAGCTTCTCCGGCGAGTCGTCGCCGCCGTGGTACCACGAGTCCGCGACGAACAGGTCGACGCCGCGGTCCGCGCCGACCGCGTGGAGGCGTTCGAGCAGCCGGCTCCCGATCCCCCGGCCGGTCGCGTCCCCCCTGACGTACCCCATCTCGAGGTGGCCGTACAGCGTCGCCGGCGGGAGCAGGTCGGGGTCGTCGAAGAAGTACATCTCGTCGGCAACGGCGGCCGGGGCCTCGAACTCGCGGAGCGCCATCACGCCGAGAATTTCGTCGTCGCGGTCGCCGTCGTCGCCGTCGCTCTCGGCTTCCACCGCGACCAACACGCGGTACGTCGGGTCGTCCAGTCCGAGGTCGACGCCGTAGGAGCTCCCCTCGGAGAAGTGCGAGGTGATGAGCGCCTCCAGCGGCTCGGCGTCCCCCGGCCGCGGGTCGCGGATCGCGATATCGTCCATCTACCGGAGCGACGCCGCCGCGGAGTAAGAGCGGTGCGGTGTCGGAACCGGACCGCTCCCCCGGTCCGGTCAGCTCCCGGCGCCCGCGGTCCGGTCAGGGCCCGGCGCCCGGCCGCCAGATACCCTGTCGGCGGTCGAGCCACGCCACGACGGCAACGTGCGGGAGCGTCATCGCGGCGATGGCGACGAGCGACACGGCCAGCAGGTCGCCGGGCGCCGCCACGCCCGCGGGCACGCTCGCGCCGACCGCGGCCACCACGAGGAACCCGCCGAGCGTGAGCGGCGCGGCGTCGCGGCCGAAGCGCGCGAGCGCGCCGACGGCGTCGCCCGCGGACGCCGCGCCCGCGGCCTCCGGGTCGACGAGGACGAGCCGGCCGACGTGGCGGAGCGCGTGCCACAGCGCGAAGTACACCCCGATCGCGAACACCGGCGCCGCGAGCAGGAACCACGCCCACAACACCGCGACCTCGCCGGCGTCGCGGCGCCAGCCGCCCGGGTCTCTCCCGTTCCGTACCCGCCGGTAGCCCAGCGCGACCGACGCCAGCGTCGCGGCCGCCATCCCGACGCCGACGCCGACCCGGACGGCGGGCGCGAACAGGGGGTCGACCGCGGTCGCGGCCGCGCCCGGGTCGACGAGGAACAGCCCGACGATCCACTCGGCCACCAGCCGGTACTCCTCGGGGTGGGCGATGAGCGGGACACCCATCGGTAACCCGCCGCGAACGACGAGCGCCAGCCACCGCTCCGCCGCCGACGGCAGGTGGTCGACGCCGGCGACCGCGAGCGTCGCCACGTCGCCTTGCCCCCAGTGGAGCCACGTGAGCGCGATGAACCCGGCGAACGCGGCGACGGGCGCGGCGAAGAACGCGGCGACCACCGCCCCGCCGAGGACCGCGTAGACGACCGAGACGACCGCGATCGACCGCCCGAGCGACACGTCGGGCGCGCCCCGGAGGGGAACGAGGTGGTCGACCGCGCCGTGCGCCATCCCGACGACCAGGGTGCCGAGCGCGAACGTCGCGACGCCGACTTCGACCGGAAACAGGGGGGTGACGGCGCCGATCGGGAGCAGCGCGGCCAACGCCAGCGCCGGGCGGCGCGCGAACCAGCGGTCGACGCGCTCGCTCGCGGCGTCGCCCGCCTCCGCCCGCCCGTCGGCGGCCGCCGCCGCGGAACCGCGCTCGCGGGCCTCCGTCGCCCCCGCCGACGCCTCAGTCATCGACCACGTCGGGGTCCGGGTCGGCCGGCGGCTCCGGGCCGGGGACGTCGCGCTCGGCCTCCTCCGGCGCGGCCGCCTCCGCGACCGCGCCCCGGCGGTCGTTCCAGTCGAGCACCCACTCGAAGAGGACGAGTCCGTTGACGGTCATCACTCCGGCGGCTGCGAAGAACAGCATCTCCTCTATCGGCAGGCCGAACACGGCGACTCCCGTCGTGTACTCGGTCGAGAGCTGCCACGTCCCCATCCCGATCGCGATCCGGTCCGCGACCCAGAAGTACGCGGCGGGGAGCAGCGTCGCCGCGAGCCAGGTCCGCGGCGTCCGGACGAGGTACCCCCCGCCGACCGCCCACTGGAGCGCGACGACCGGGCCGACCCACGCGATCAGCCCGCCGAGGTAGAGGAACGAGGGACCGAGGGTCACGAGCCAGAGCCCGCCGCCGACCATCGCGACGCCCGCGACGACCCCGGCGACCCGCGGCCTCCGGTCGAAGTCGCCGTCGCGGAACGTCGGGTCGAACCCGATCCGGTGGAGCGCGAACGCGGTGACGACGGTCTGGATGGTGAAGAAGAGGTACTCGCCGAGCGGGATCGACAGCGCCCGGACGAGCACCGCGCCGTCGGCGTACCACCACGCCCCCTGCCGGATCATGTAGCTGATCCACGGCGTCGTGTAGAGGTACGCGATGGCGACGAGGATCGCGATCCCGGCCGTCGCGCGCCGCTGCCGGACGGCGTCGTACCGCGGCGCGAGGTACCACAGCAGTCCCAACACGGGGAGACTGAAGACGAGATGGAACTGGAGATACGTCAGCGTCGGCAGCATCGGATCACCCCGGCGAGAACGCTCATGCCCTCACTTTCGGTCCGTCGTTGATTAACCCTTGAGCCAAACATGGTCAGGTATCGGTCTCGGCTCCGCGGCCCGCGAGCGCTCGCGGTCGGCAGGCGTTCCGCGGTCGGCTGTCGCCCCCTTTCGGTCTCACTCCCCGTCCGCGAGCACGCCGTGCGACTCCAGCACCTTCCCGAGCCGGTACATGGAGGCGACGACGCTGTCGCAGACGGGCCGCACCGCGTCCTTCGGTACGAAGCCGACCGCCAGCCCCGCGACCTCCAGCATCGGCAGGTCGTTCGCGCCGTCCCCGACCGCCACCGTCTCGGCCATCGGCACGCCGGTCTCGGCCGCCAGCTCCGCGAGCGCGTCGTCTTTCGTCCCCTCGATGAGCGGTCCCTCG
Organism: Halorubrum sp. 2020YC2; assembly: GCF_018623055.1. Taxonomy (NCBI): domain Archaea; kingdom Methanobacteriati; phylum Methanobacteriota; class Halobacteria; order Halobacteriales; family Haloferacaceae; genus Halorubrum; species Halorubrum sp. 2020YC2. Next base: position 2,631,314 of record NZ_CP076019.1, on the reverse strand, counting down.
GCCTCGCCGGTGAGCGCGCCGTCCGCATCGGTCGGCAGTCGGTTCGCGACGATGGTGTCCACCGAGACGCCCTCGCGGGCGAGCGCCGCCTCCACGCCGCGCTCGAACCCGCCGGTGAGCACCGCGACGCGGTGCCCCTCGCCGCGGAGGCGCTCGATGAGCCGCGCGGCGCCGGGCCGGATCCGGACCGCGTCGAACGCGTCCTCGACGTCCGCCGCCGAGAGCCCCGCCAGCAGTTCCGCGCGCCGGTAGAGGCTCTCGGCGTAGCTGATCTCGTCGTTCATCGCCCGCTCGGTGATATCGGCCACCTCGTCGGTCACGCCCGCCCGCTCGGCCAGCAGCACCGTCATCTCGGAATCGGAGAGCGTCCCGTCGAAGTCGAACGCGATGAGACTCATGGCTGCCGTTCGTCGCGGCGGGACCTTGAAGCGCGCGGTCGACGGGTCACTCGCCGTCCGCGTCGGCCAGGAACTCCACGTCGCCGGCGATGACCGCGCTCGCGATGACCCCGACCCCGACGAGGGTCGCGACCCCGAGGGTCGTCGCCGTCACGGAGAGCGCGGATCCGCCGACCGAGACGCCGACGAACGCCCCGACGGTCCCGCCGACGCCGCCGGCGATCACCGCGAGGGTCTGTGCCTCTCGCATAGGTGTCGCTTCAGTAACACGGGTTATAAGCGTTCGCGCCGGGTTCTCTGCGGTGATAACGCCGGGAGCGTCCGCGGTCTCGCTCAGCTCCCGTCTCGTCGCGGTCCCCTCTCAGCGCGGGTACCGGCGGCCGAGGTCGACGCCGTCGTCGTCGGAACGCTCGCCGCCGTCCGAACTCTCGTCGCCGGCAGCGCTCTCATCGTCCACGCTCTCGCCGTCCGAACTTCCGTCGCCGCCGTCTCCCGCCTCGCCGCCCGGACTCACGCTCCCCGTGCGGTAGCCCGCCATGTCGAGGGTGACGTACTCGAAGCCGAGGTCGGTGAGGTGCTCGTGGACGGCGTCCGCGAAGGCGGGGTCGAGCGCGCGCTCCAGTTCGTCGGGCGCTATCTCGACGCGCGCGAGGCCGTCGTGGTCGCGGACGCGGAACCCCTCGAAGCCCCACTCGCGGAGCACCCGCTCGGCCTTCTCGACGCGACTCAGCCGCTCCTCCGTCACCTCCAGTCCGGTCGGGATCCGCGAGGAGAGACACGCCATCGAGGGTTTGTCGGCCACGGAGAGGTCGTACGACTCCGCGATCGCCCGGACCTCGTCCTTCGAAATCCCGGCGTCGAGCAGCGGCGAGAACACGGCTAACTCCTCGACCGCGCGCAGCCCGGGGCGATGCCCCTCGCCGGGGTCGTCCGCGTTCGTCCCGTCGCAGACGGTGTCGATCCCCAGCTCTTTGGCGGTCTCGTACATCCGGCCGAGCCGCATCGTCCGGCAGTGGTAACACCGGTCGCCGTCGTTGGCGACGAAGTTCGGGTCGTCCAGCTCGGAGAACGTCACCGTCTCGTGGCGGATCCCGATCTCTTCGGCCACCCGTTTCGCGTCGTCGAGTTCGGCGGCCGGGAGCGTCTCGCTGCGGGCGGTACACGCGACGGCGTCGCCGCCGAGCGCGTCCCGCGCCAGCGCGGCCACCACCGCGGAGTCGACGCCGCCCGAGAACGCGACGAGGACTCCGTCGCGCTCCGCGAGCGCGTCGCGGGCGCTCGCCGCCTTCGCCGCCGTCTCGGGTGCGAGCGACCCGTCGCCGGCCGCCCGCGCGTCCTGGCTCATGGCCGGCGTTCGCGGCGGGCGCGAAAAAGGGCGTCGCACGCGGAACCGATCCCGCCGGTCGCACCCCTCCGCCGGTCGCACCCCTCCGCCGGTCGCGTCCCTCGCACCGCCGCCCCGCGGGAGCGACCCGCACGCTTTAGACCGTTGCCGCGATACCGGCGAGTGGATGGAGCTGGAGGCGATCCCCGGCGTCGGCGCCAAGACGGCGGCGGCCCTGCGCGAACTGGACGACCCAGTCGCGACCGTCGAGTCCGGCGACGTGGCCGCTATCGCCCGCGCGCCGGGCGTCAACGAGGCCCGCGCGGCCCGCATCGCCCGCGGAGCGATCCGCCGCCGGCACGACGACGACGGGCGCGTGCTGGCCACCGACCGCGCCCGCGAGCTGTACCGGGAGGCGATCGACCTGCTGCGCGAGCGCACCGTCACCGACTACGCGGCGAAGCGGCTGGAGACGTTCTACCCGAGCGCGTCCGCCTCGCGGGTCGCGGAGGCGCAGGCGTTCGCGGCCGACGCGACGGCCCGCGACCCCGACCCGGCGGTCCGCGAGGCGCTCGCGGACTGCGCGCCCCTCTCCGACCCGCCGACCGTCCGCGTCCGCGACCGCTGCCTCGCGACCGCCGACGCCGAGACGCTCGCGCGCGCCGAGGCCGAGGTGCCGGAGCTCTCCGTCGAGACGGTCGAGGACGCCCGCGACGTCTCCGAGCTGGGGCGCTCGTACGCGTCGGTGATCGTCTTAGACGAGTCGTTCGCCGGGCTCGACGTGGAGGGCGACGTGGTCGTCCGGCCGGACGCGCTCGAAACCCCGGCCGAGACGGTCCCCGAGCGGCTGCTCGCCTTCTTCGCGGAGAACCGCGAGCGGCTGGAGGCGGCCGCGGCGGTCCACGAGGCGGCCGCGGCGGTCGGCGAGCCCGTCTCGGGCGGCGACGCCGACCCACCGGTCGAGATCGACCGGCTGCGCGACGCGCTCTCGCGGCTCGACGACGACGGGACCATCGCCGGCGACGCGGAGTTAGACCGGCTGACGGCCGCCGTCGACGACCTCGACGCCGCGGTGTCGACCGCGGCGTCCGTCGCGGACGACCGCCTCCGCGAGGCGATCCGCGAGCGCGACGTCACCATCGAGGGGACCGACTTCCTCTCCCTCGTCGAGCAGGGCGCCCGCGTCGACTCCCTCTTGGACCGCGAGCTGGCCGACGAGTACGACGCGGCGGTCGACGCCGCCCGCGAGCACCTCGCGGACGCCCTCCGCCTGAAGCCGGAGGAGGCGGAGCTGGCCGAGCGCGTCTTCGGCGGCGACCCCTCCTTCCCGGTCGACCACGACGAGAGCGCCGTCTCCCGGCTCCGCACCGAACTCTCCGCCGCCCGCGACCGCCGCGCGGCGAAGCTGAAGGCCGACCTCGCGAGCGACCTCGGGGACCTCCGCGAGCCGGTCGAGCGGCTGGTCCGGAACGCCTTGGAACTCGACGTGGAGCTCGCGATTTCGCGGTTCGCGCGCGACTTCGACTGCGCGATGCCCGAGGTCGTCGACCCGGGCGACGCCGAAGCCGACGGCGACGCGGCCGCGGGCTTCCGCATCGAGGGCGGTCGCTCCCCGCTGCTCGACGTCGACTTCGCGGACGTCGAGCCGGTCGATTACGCCGTCTTGGGCGCGACGCTGCTCTCCGGGGTCAACTCAGGCGGGAAAACCTCCACGCTCGATCTGGTCGCCCTCGTCGTCGTCCTCGCGCAGATGGGACTGCCCGTGCCCGCCGAGTCGGCCACGGTCGAGCGGTTCGAGGAGATCCACTACTACGCGAAGTCGCAGGGCACCCTCGACGCGGGCGCGTTCGAGGCGACGCTCCGGGACTTCGGGGACCTCGTCGACGGCGCGGACGGCCGGCTCGTCTTAGTCGACGAGCTGGAGTCGATCACCGAGCCGGGCGCCTCCGCGAAGATCATCGCGGGCATCTTGGAGGCGCTCGACGATCAGGACGCCACCGCGGTGTTCGTCTCCCACCTCGCCCGCGAGATCAGCGACGCCGCGGACTTCGAGGTGGCCGTCGACGGCATCGAGGCCGCGGGGCTCGTCGACGGCGAACTCCGGGTGAACCGCTCGCCGAAGAAGGGGCACCTCGCGCGGTCGACGCCGGAGCTCATCGTTGAGAAGCTCGCGGACGACCGCGGCGGCGAGTTCTACGGCGACCTGTTGGAGAAGTTCTGAGAGGTTCGGCGGCAGTCCCTGACGCGCGCGCGCCGTCACCGCCGGTACGTTCATATTCCCGCCGTCGAACCCGAAACTATGCCAGCCGTGTCCCCGTTCGGCGTCCTCCTCTTCGCGGCGCAGGTCGGCGTCGGCGTTCAGGTGTCCCGCTTGCTCCCCGACCGCGACCGCGCTCGTCGCGCGGCCGTCGGTCTCGCGGTCGCGATACTCTGCCTCGTCATCCTGTTCCGCTTCGGCGCCATCGCGGCGCTCACCGTCGACCTGATCGCGCTCCTCGTCGTTGCGAGCGCGACGGGATCGTCCGGTCGTCGCCCGACGGCGGGGTAGATCAACGGACTGCGGGCGCGCGCATCCGGCCCGCTGCGGCCCAGAGTCAGACGAGCGACCACGCGTCGCCGTCGGTCGCAGCCAGCACCGGCGCTCGGACCGCCCGCCGTCGCGGTGACGAACGCGCTCTCCGGTCCGCCAACTCGACCTCGTTGCCCGTCAGCGCGGCTGCGAGCAAACCTGACGCGGACCGGACTCGGCCGGCCGAGAGATCCTCGGGGGTCACGGTGGCGTCCGCGAACCCCTCTCTGACGACGGCGCCACGCGCCGTCGACACGCCGTTCGCGACCCGCGAGAGCGGCCGGACTTCCGCCGCCTTCCCGCGTTCCCGTTGACATCCGGCTTCGCCACCGTGCGTTGTGCCGTAGCTACCGCCTATCGACCGATGAGTTATCAATTACAATACTAAGGGCGAAACCCCCAATGAAGTCCATCAGAACCGATCGGCATGGGACAGACTACACAGAACACTCGAAACGAGCATCTCAAAGAGACAGCTACCGAATCCGATGGGCGCTTTTGGCGACATACGTTCGAGCAGTTCATCTCGGAACTGCCCGAAGCGGCGTTCGTCGTCGACTCTAACGGCGACATCACTCAATGGAACGCGGCTACAGCGGAGCTCCTCGGACTGTCAGCGAGCGAAGCGGTCGGGATGAACGCCTACGACGTGTTCGGAACCGAAGGGAAGGACGAAACCCTCGCCGAGAAGGTCGTCCGTACCGGCACCCCGATCCGCGAAGAGGAGTTCCGATCCGCGGAACGACCGGACGGCACGAAGGCACACGCCCGCGCGATCGGGACGCCGATCCAAACGCCCACCGGGGAAGTCGTTGGCGCAGTCGAGTTGCTCTTCGACGTCACCACCGTCGTCGAGCAGCGAGAGTCCTTGGCAGACCTCCAAGAAGAACTCTCGGACAACGTCGAGATGTCGATGAAACAGTTGGGCGAGTCGACGACCGAAGTCACGAACCGCTCGAACGAGATTACTCAACTCGTCTCCGAGCAGGCAGCGGCACTCGAAAGCACACAAGACGATATCTCCGGGTTTAGTGCCACCGTCGAGGAGATCGCTTCCAGCGCCGAAGAGGTTAGCAATCAAAGCGCCGAATCGAGGAATCTCGCGGAAGCGTCCGTCGATACTGCGAGCGAGGTCATTGATCAGGTAGACGGCACAGCCGACAAGTCCGCGACCGTCGCGGACGAGGTCGCGGATCTGAAAGACAAGATCGAACAGGTCGAGGAGTTCGTCGAGGTGATCAACGACATCGCGGAACAGACGAACATGCTCGCGTTGAACGCGAACATCGAAGCGGCACGTAGTGACAGCGACGGATTCGCGGTCGTCGCTGACGAGGTAAAGAGCCTCGCGACCCGGTCTCAGGAACAAGCGGCTCAAATCGAGGACATCGTCACCGAGATCAAAGAGAAGGCGAACCAAACGACCGCCGAAATGAACACGGCCAACGACGAGATCCAGTCCGCGAGGGACGACGTTCAGGCCGTTCTCAAGAATCAAAAGCAGATCCTGAGGGCGGTTGAACAGACCGAAAGCGGGATTAGTGAGATCGCGGACGCGACCGATGACCAAGCGAGTGTAGCCGAAGAGATCTCGAGTGCCGTCGACGACGTTTCTCAACGGGCGCAGGTCGTTAACGACGAAATCGCAGAGATCGCAGACGAAAACGAGAGCCAATCAGAGATGGTCACTCGTCTCACACGGCAGGTCGAGCAGATCGACAGGGAGCTCGCTGAAGTCATGGACAGCCCAGTCTGACAACGTTCCGCGTGGGAAACACGAGTTCGAACCACTCTCTACGCAATAAGTAGGCCGTCCCGGCTATCCGCTCAGCTGATTGCGCTGCTGAATCCGCAACCGGTGAGACGTTCTCCCCCGCTGTGGTCACTACTGAACAACCGTCTACAGGCCGGAAGAACCGTTCAGCGACCGCAATAGCCGCCACGGAGTCGGCCACAGAGACGATCTCGGTAACTGCGAGCGTAATCGCCGGGGCCGTTCGGATAGTGAGAAACGGCACCCGCTCGACCGGGAGCAGCGGGTCAGTCGTCGTCGGCCACCGCGGGCTTCCGGCGGTCGTCGCGGGGGCCTTCGAGGTCGATCTTCGGCAGCATGTCTCGGAGGTAGCGCCCGGTGTGCGAGGCGTCCTCGCGGGCGATCGCTTCGGGGGTGCCGCTCGCGACGAGTTCGCCGCCGCCGTCGCCGCCCTCGGGCCCGAGGTCGATCACGTGGTCGGCGTTTTTCACCAGATCAAGCTCGTGTTCGATGACGACCACGGTGTTGCCGGCGTCGACGAGCCGGTGGAGCACGTCGATCAGCTTGCGCTCGTCCTCCTTGTGGAGGCCGGTCGTCGGCTCGTCGAGGAGGTAGAGCGTGTCGCCGGTCGCGCGCTTTCCGAGTTCCTCCGCGAGCTTCACGCGCTGGGCCTCGCCGCCCGAGAGGGTGGTGGAGGGCTGACCGAGCTCCATGTAGCCGAGGCCGACGTCCTTCAGGAGCTTCAGCCGGCGTTCGAGGCCGCGGTGGCTCTCGAAGAAGTCGTGGGCCTCCGCGACGCTCATGCCGAGCACGTCGGCGATGGTCTTCCCCTTGTACTCCACGTCGAGCGTCTCGTCGTTGTAGCGCGAGCCGCCGCACTCCTCGCAGGGGACGTACACGTCGGAGAGGAAGTTCATCTCGATTTTCACGGTGCCCTGCCCGCCGCACTCCTCGCAGCGCCCGCCCTTCACGTTGAACGAGAAGCGGCCCTTCTCGTAGCCGCGGCGCTTGGAGAGCTTCGTCTCCGCGAACAGCTCCCGGACGTGGTCGAACACGTCCGTGTAGGTGGCGGGGTTCGAGCGCGGCGTCCGCCCGATCGGCGACTGGTCGATGAGCCGGACCGTCTCGACGTCGTCGAGGCCCTCGATAGCGTCGTGCTCGCCGGGGTCGACCGAGGTGTTGTCGTTCATCTCGCGGGCGAGCCCCTTGTAGAGGATGTCGTTGACGAGCGTCGACTTCCCCGAGCCGGAGACGCCGGTGACGGTCGTCAGCGTCCCGAGCGGGATCGGCACGTCGAGGTCCTTCAGGTTGTGCTGGCGGGCCCCCCGAACCACGAGTTCGCCCTCGGCCTCGCGGCGCTCCTCGGGCACCGGAATCTCCTTCCGGCCCGCGAGGTAGTCGGCGGTGATCGAGTCGTCCGTCTCAACCACGTCGTCGAAGTCGCCCTGCGCGACGATCTGGCCGCCGCGCTTGCCGGGGCCGGGACCCATGTCGATGATCTCGTCGGCGCGGCGCATCGTCTCCTCGTCGTGCTCGACGACGAGGAGGGTGTTCCCGAGGTCCCGAAGCCCTTCGAGGGTGTCGAGCAGCCGGTCGTTGTCGCGCTGGTGGAGCCCGATGGAGGGCTCGTCTAAGACGTACAGCACGCCCACCAGCCCGGAGCCGACCTGCGTAGCGAGCCGGATTCGCTGGCTCTCGCCGCCCGACAGCGTCGACGCCTCGCGGTCGAGCGTGAGGTACTCCAGCCCGACCTCCTCCATGAAGCCGAGCCGCGCGCGGATCTCCTTCAATATCTCCTCGGCGATCGTCGTCTCGCGCTCGTTCAGCTCCGCCTCCATCCCCTCGAAGTGCTCGCGGGCCTCCGCGATCGACAGCTCGTTCACCTCGGTGATCGAGGTGCCGGCGACGAGGACGTGCCGCGACTGCTCTTTCAGGCGCGTCCCCTCGCACTCGGGGCAGGTCGTCACGGCCATGTACTCCTCGATGTGGTCGCGGGCGCGCTCGGAGTCGGTCTCGACGTGGCGGCGCTCCAGGTTGGGGATCACCCCCTCGAACCGCTCGGTCTTCTCGCGGGTGCCGTTCTTCGTGGTCCACTCGAAGTGGACCATCTCGTCGGTGCCGTAGAGGAACTGCCGCCGGATCGACTCGTCTAACTCCTCGAAGGGCGCGTCGAGGTCGACGCCGAAGTGCTCCGCGACGTTGTCGAGCTGGCGGGAGTAGTAGGTGCGGTCGTAGCTCCACGGCTCGAACACGTGTTTGATCGGCTTCGAGGGGTCCTCGACCACGAGGTCCTCGTCGACCTCCTTCGTCGAGCCGATCCCCTCGCACTCGGGGCAGGCGCCGTACGGGCTGTTGAAGGAGAACGAGCGCGTCTCGATCGCGGAGAACTGCACGTCGGAGTTGGGGTTGCCCAGCTCCTCGGAGAACTCCACGACGAGCCGGTCGTCGCCCTCGGCGTCCGCCGCGAGCGACCCCGTCGAGCGCGCGTTCGACGCGAACGGCACGTCCTCGGGCGGGTCGGGGACGATAAGCTTGAGGGCGCCGTCGGCCTCTTCGAGGGCGGTCTCGACGGAGTCCGTGATCCGCGAGCGGGCGTCGGGCGCCACCCGCACGCGGTCGACGATCACGTCGATCGTGTGGTCGTAGTTCTCGTCGAGGTCCGGGTCGTCCAAGGTCAGGTCGACCGGTTCGCCGTCGACCTCGACGCGGCTGTACCCGTCGCTCACTAGCTCCTCGAATAAGTCCTCGAAGGCGCCCTTCTGGTCGCGGACGACCGGCGCAGCGACCTTCGCCCGGGTGCCCTCGGGGAGGTCGAGGATCTGGTTCACCATGTCTTGGGCGGACTGCTCGCCCACCTCCTCGCCGGTGACGGGGTCGTACTGCGTGCCGATCCGGGCGTACAGCAGGCGGAGGTAGTCGTGGAGTTCGGTGACGGTCCCGACCGTCGACCGGGGGTTGTTCGCGGCGTTCTTCTGGTCGATCGATATCGCCGGCGACAGCCCCTCCACGGACTCCACCTGCGGTTTGTCCATCTGTCCGAGGAAGTTGCGGGCGTACGCCGACAGCGACTCGATGTAGCGGCGCTGCCCCTCCGCGTAGACGGTGTCGAACGCGAGCGACGACTTCCCTGACCCGGAGAGCCCGGTGACGACGGTGAACTCCTCGCGCGGAATCCGGACGTCGAGGTCCTTGAGGTTGTGCTCCTCGGCGCCGCGGACCTCGATGTAGTCCTTGCTCATTTCTACTCCGCCATTGCGGGCGCGCGCGGGAATACCCGTCGGTCGCGGGGGGTGATACCGCGGGGAACGCCCCGCGCGGCGGACGGCTCAGCGCCCGACGAACTCCGCGGGCGGCGAGAGGTTCCGCCGGCCCCCGAAGGTGACGAGGAACAGCGCCGCGATGCCCAGCCCGTACGCCGCCATCAGCGGGACCGTCGCGAGGAACATCGTGATCACGTCGGCGGGGGTGAACACCGCCGCGATCAGCATGGTCGCGATGGTCGCCTCGCGCCAGCGCTCGCGGAACACGCGGTAGGGGACGCCCGCCTTGTTCGCCAAGACCATCCCGATCGGGATGTCCGCGAGGAAGCCGATCCCGAGCGTCGTGTAGATGACGAGCCACAGGAAGTCGCTCACCTGGTAGGTGATGATCATGTCCGCGAGGCGCGCGTCGGTGACGAGCCAGCCGATGAGTCCCGGCGCGATGTACGCGTAGCCGAGCGCGAAGCCGCCGACCATCCCGGCGCCGAGCGCGCCGGCCCACAGGTACACCTGCCGGATCCGCCCGGCGACGAAGCCGCGCTCGCGGAGCGCGGGCCACGCGTAGTAGAGCACCATGGGCAACGCGGCGAAGACCCCGAGAATCACCGAGAACTTCACCATGAACACCAGCGCCTCGACCGGGTGGAGCGTGATGATTTCGATCCCGCCCTCGACCTCCGCGGGCACGCGCCGTTCGAGGTCGGCGCGGACGGTGCCGAGTCCGCCGAGGTACAGCCAGGTGAACGCGGCCGTCATCACGACGGCGAAGACGGCGACGATCCGGAACGACCCCGACCGCAGCGAGTCGAGGATGAACTTGAGGTCCGTGTAGTAGCCGCCGATGTCGTCTTCCGCCTCCTCCCCGTCGCCGTCGGTGAACTCCGCGAGGAACGTCGAGCCGGCGCGCGACCCCCGGTTCCGGACGGAGCCCATCAGCCCCCCGTCGTCGGCGTCGTCCCCGCCGCCGCCGGCGCTCGCGGCGCCGTTACCCTCCGAGGCGTCGCCGTCGCCCTCCTCCCCGTCGCCGTCGTTCACCTCGTCGAAGCGGTCGAGTATCGCCTGCGCCTTCTCCGGGTCGTCGTCGTCCATCGCGGCCTGCGCGAGCGCGAGCGACTCCTCTTCTTCCATCTCTTCGAAGGCGTCCGCCGGGGCCGCCCGCACGCCCGCCGCGTTGAGTCCGCCCACGTCGACGGCCGTCGGGTCGCCGTACTGGTAGCCCGCGCTCGTGGTGTCGAGGTCGGTGTACACCGCCCACAGCGTCGCGACGACCGCGAACGCGAGCGCCCACGCGACGCCGTACATCGCGAGGGCTGTCTCGGGGTCGACGCCGAGCCCCTCGCCCGGGGCGAGGAACCGCCGGCTGCTCCCCGCGAGCCGGAGGACACCGTTGACCGCGGTTCGGCCGCCGTACTCGTAGAAGCCGTACACGAGCGCGCCGCCGAGGACGGTGACGCCCCCGACGACGTTCCAGTGGTTCCGGACGGCGCCGAGTACGTCGATCTGGTCGGAGCTCCGCTTGGCCGTGACGACGACCTTCGCGAGGTAGAGGCTGAAGCCGTACAGCGCGGTCAGCGGGAACGCCCACAGCAGCTGCGTGAACGGGTCGGGCGGCGAGAAGAACGCGCCGAAGACGAAGATGGCGACGACCGCGTAGCGCCACTTGTCGCGGAACGTCTCGTACTGGACGATCTCGGCGTACGACAGCCCGGTGACGAGGAGGGGCATCTGTCCCGCGAGACCGAAGGAAAGGGAGAGGAAGACGATGAACTCCGTCCACATCACGATCCCGTAGGTGGGCTGGATGTTTGCTTCGAGCCCGAACTCCGCGAGGAAGCCGAACATCAGCGGGAAGAAGGCGAAGACGCCGTAGGAGACGCCGGCGGCGAACAGCCCGGCGCCGAGCAGCACCAGCCCGGCGAGCTTCCACCGCGCGACCGGCGATTGCGGCCACATCCCTCGGGCGCGGAGTTCGTCGCGAGTGACGTAGATCAGCGGCGGAATCGCGATGATCGCGCCCAGGATGAGCCCGATCTTCGCTTGGAGGAGGATCACCTCGAACGGGGTCGTCGCGATGATGTCCGCCTCCGCGGCGACCGCGGGACTCATCTCCGATTCCGTGACGTCGCGGAGCCAGTCCCAGATGTACACGCGGAGCGCCCAGAACGTCAGGATAAAGCCGGCTAAGAAGACGAGGAACACCTTCTGAAGGTCCTTCTGAATCGACCGGAGGAACGCCTTCGCCGTGTCGCGGCCCTCCGCGATCGACCGCTGAGTGTCCTCGTCGAGGGCGCTCGCCATACGGGAGGCGAAGGCCGTCGCCGTTATCAACCTTTTCGACCGCGGGCGGGTCTCCGACCGTCCGGACCCCACCGTCGGACGGTCAGCCGCGCCGCTATCCGAAAAGGTTGATAACCGCCCGGTCGCGTGTAGCAACTGAATGGACGATTCGGACCGGTCGCGCGACGACGACTCGGCCGCCGCCGACGGGTCGACCGATGAGGGCGAACCCGGAAGCGACGGCGCCGTCGACGAGGCGTCCGAGGGCGACGGATCCACCGACTCGGAGGCGTCCGAGGGAGTCGAGTCCGAGGTGACCGCCGAGGTCGAACCCGAGGTGGGGGCGGCCGAAGGCGACGCGGACGGGTCCGTCGAGGGCGACGCGGACGAGTCCGCCGACGGGCGGCCGGACACGCTCTCGGACCCGGACGAGGTGGTCGAGGCCGAGGACGCCGGTCGCTCGGACGCCCTCGATGCCGGTCGCTCGGACGCCCTCGACGACGGGAGCGAGCGCGACGAGGGGTCGGTCGACGACGCCGCGACCGCGGACACCGCGGCCGCCGGCGACGGCGGCACCCCGGAGACGGCCGCGGGCGCCCCGCCGGCCGCGAACGCTCCGCAGGCCGTCGACGACGAGGAGTCGTTCGGCGGCATCGAGGGGCCGGAGACGGACGAGGAGATGCCGCTGGCGGCCCACATCGAGGAGATGATGCGCCGGCTCGCGGTCGTGTTCCTCGTCGGCGGGCTCGCGACGCTCGTCGTGGTGACCGAGTCGACGGAGCTGATCAACTACTTCTGGAGCTACCACATCCCCGCGCCGCTGGAGAACCGGCCGCGGCTGTACGGTCCGCTCGAACTCCCGCTCACCCGGCTGAAGGTCGCCGGCCTCGCGGGCGTCGTGGTCGGACTCCCGGCGTTCGTCTACCAGACGTATCGGTTCATGAAGCCCGGGCTCTACGAGAACGAGCGGCGCTACTACCTCGCGGCGGTTCCCACGAGTCTGGTCCTCGGCGGGGTCGGAATCGCGTTCGCGCACTTCCTCGTGTTGCCCGCGATCTTCTCGTATTTCACCACCTACACCTCCGACGCGGCGACGATCGCCTTCGGACTCGCGGAGACGTTCAACCTGATCGTCATCATGCTGGCGTTCATGGCGATCGTCTTCCAGATCCCGCTTTTCATCATGCTCGCGATCATGATGAACCTCGTCACGCGGCGGTGGCTGGAGTCGAAGCGGCTGATCTTCTGGGGGTCGTTCCTCGGGGTCGCCTTCCTCTTCAGCCCCGACCCGACCGGGATGGCGCCGATCATCGTGACGCTGACGATGATCGCTCTCTTCGAGGGAACGCTCGCGGTGCTGCGCTGGACCGGGAACTAGATCCGGTCGCTGTCGGTTGTTTATAAGTAGTCGACCGCGGAGTGGAGGTGAACGCTTCTGAAGCCCCAGTCGATTGTTTATAAGTCGTTGCTGATGACTCCACGACGAACACCGCCAAAGCTCTAGCCGCTTGCTTATAAATGGCTGCTGGCAGATCGGCGGTGAACACCTCCAAAGCCCCAGCCGGGAGGGTAGCGTACACTCGCTGCGCTCCTCACTTGGTCGCTCACTCCGTTCGCTCCCTTGTTGCGGTGTCGCCGGCGGCTTCGCCGCCGGCTTTCCGTGGCGCGTAGCGCCACGCTACTTACGTCGTCTACGCTACCCTCCCGGCTGCCCCTTTGAGTCCCGCCCCGCACGGCAACCGCACCTCACACCTCCCCAGCCTCGTCGCTGGCGCCGTCGGCGCCAGCGACTCCCTCGCGCGTGCTCCTCGCGGCCGCCGAGGGCGGCCGCTCGCAGGCACGCGCCACCGCACACCTGTTTATAACAGTCTCATACCCGACTGGATCCGATCTGCCCTCACTCTCCACCGAGCAGTTCGACGAGCAGTGCGTTCTGGGCGTGCATCCGGTTTTCCGCCTGATCCCAGACGAGGGCGCGGTCGGACTCTAACACGTCGTCGGTGACCTCCTCGCCGCGGTGCGCGGGCAGACAGTGCATCACCTTCGCGTCGGTGCCGGCGAGCAGGTCCTGATTCACCTGAAACCCGTCGAAGGCGGCCAGCTTCTCGCCGCGTACGTCCTCCTGCCCCATCGAGATCCACACGTCGGTGTAGACGATGTCGGCGCCCTCGATCGCGGCCTCGGGGTCCGTCGTCGGCTCCACGTCCGCGCCGAACTCGGTGGCGCGGTCGAAGACGGCAGGGTTCATCCCGTAGTCGGCGGGCGTGGCGACCTCGACGTCGATTCCCGCCATCGCCGCGCCGACGACGAACGACTGGCCGACGTTGTTGCCGTCGCCCACCCACGCGACGGTCGCGTCCTCCCCGACCGTCTCGCGGATCGTGAGGAGGTCCGCGAGCGTCTGACAGGGGTGCGCCTCGTCGGTGAGTCCGTTGATCACGGGGCAGTCGGCGTACTCCGCGAGGATTTCGACGTCCGCGTGGTCGAACAGCCGCGCCATCACCCCGTCGACGTACCGGCCGAGCACGCGCGCCGTGTCCTTCAGCGGCTCGCCGTGACCCAGTTGGATGTCGTCGGGGCCGAGGAACATCGCGTGGCCGCCCAAACGAGTCATCCCCGTCTCGAAGGAGACGCGGGTGCGCGTCGAGGGCTTCTCGAAGATCATCCCGAGCGTGGCGTCCGCCAGTCGGGGGTCCGTCTCGCCCGCCTTCATCGCGGCGGCGCGGTCGAGCAGGGCGTCCAGTTCGGCTGGCGTCACGTCGTCGATGTCGAGGAAGTCGTCGGTGGCGAGTGGCATCGTTGGGTTGGGAGTGTGGTGTCGTTCGAAAACGGTGTGAGCGGGTCGCGGCGGGTCAGAGTCGCTCGCGACAGACCTCGGTCAGCACGTCCACGGCGCGGTCGAGGTCCGGGAGCGGGAGCCGCTCGTCGGGCGCGTGGTCCAAGTCGGAGTTCCCGGGGCCGTAGGTGACCATCGGGCAGTCCCACGCGGCCGCGAAGAGGTTCATGTCGCTCGTGCCGGTCTTCCGGAGCAGGCGCACGTCGCCGCCGGCGCCCCGGATCGCGACGCGGAACGCCCGCGCGAGGTCGGTCCGGGGGCTCTCCATCACGGGCGGCATCGGCTCGCCCCACTGCACAGAGCCGGTGGACAGCTCCGCCTCCGCCAGCTCGTGGATCTCGTCCACCGGGCGCGAGGGCGGGATCCGGAGCTGGACGTCCATCGTCGTCTCGACGGCGAGGCCGTCGTCGCTCAGGCCGCCGTCGACGGAGATGGGCTTGGTCGTTACCTGGTCGAACACGGCCGTCTCCGAGTCCTCCGGCGTGAACGCCTCCTCGACGCCGTGCCACCAGTCGATCGCGTGCTGGATCGCGTTCGGCTCCGGCCGCGAGGAGTGGCCCGACTCGCTGGTGTTCACGTACGTCCCCTCCAGCAGGCCGCGGTAGCCGAGCGTGATCCCCTGCCAGCCCGACGGCTCGCCGTTTATCACCGCCTCGGGCGCGTCGCGGTCGTCGATGAGGGCGCGCGCCCCGCCGGAGTCGACCTCCTCGCGGACGACCCCCGCGAAGGAGACGCCGGTCTTCACCGCCGCGACCGCCATCGCGACCAGCGGTCCCGTCGCGTCGACCGCGCCGCGGCCCCACAGCACGGGGTCGCCGGGTTCCCCGACGCGGACGTCGGAGGGTTCCGGGAGTTCGCCCTCCGGCGGCGCCGGCCGCACCTCGACCGGGATGTCGCCGGGGACGGTGTCGAAGTGGGAGGTGAGCAGCACGGCGTCGTTCGCCGGCGCGCGGACGTTCCCGACCTCGTCGATCCACGCCTCCCGGCCGTTCGCCTCGAAGAAGTCGGCAAGGCGCTCGGCGGCCCGCTCCTCCTCGCGCGACGGCGAGGGGATAGAGACCATGTCGTACAGCAGCTTCCGGGCCGCCGTGTCGCAGGCCGGGGGGTAGCCGCCGCCCGCGACGACGTCGGTGCCGCCGGACGACTCGTCGTCCGCCGCGCGCTCGCGCTCCTTGCCGGCCGCCATCAGCCGACCACCTCGGCTATCGCGTCGACGACGGCGTCGGCGTGCTCGCGCTCGACCGTCAGCGGCGGCAGCAGGCGCAGCACGGTCCGCCCCGCCGGCAGCGCGAGGATCTGGTGGTCGATGGCGAGGTCGCGGAGCAGGCGGTTCGACCCGCGGCGCACCTCGACCCCGACCATCAGCCCGTCGCCGCGCACGTCGCGGACGTCGTCGCCCAGCCGGTCGCGGAGTTCGCCGCGGAGATAGCTCCCCATCTCGTCGGCGTGGGCGGCCAGCCCCTCGCGCTCGATCACGTCGAGGGTGGCGCCCGCCGCCGCCGACACCACCGGCCCGCCGGAGAACGTCGAGCCGTGGTCGCCCGAGTCCGCGGCGATCCAGTCGCGGCACAGCGTCGCACCGATCGGGAGCCCGCTGCCGAGCCCCTTCGCGGTCGTCAGGATGTCCGGGACCACGTCGTGGCGGTCGGCGGCCCACATCGACCCGGTGCGGCCGAGCCCGGTCTGGATCTCGTCGAGGATCATCGCGGCGCCGGACGTCGCGGTCGCGACGCGGACCGCCTGAAGGTACTCGGTCGAGACGGGGTTGATCCCCCCCTCGCCCTGGAGCGGCTCTAAGATGACCGCGGCGGTGTCCTCGTCGACGGCCTCGCGCATCGCGTCCGCGTCGCCGTACTCGACGAACTCCACGCCGCCCGCGAGCGGGCCGAACCCCTCCTTGTACTTGTCCTTCCACGTCGTCGCGAGCGTCCCCATCGTCCGGCCGTGGAACCCCTGCGTGGTCGCGAGTATCTTCTCGCGGCCCGTCGCGTGCCGGGCGAACTTCAGCGCGGCCTCGTTCGCCTCGGTGCCGGAGTTACAGAGCCAGACGTTGTCGACGTCGACGGGCGCGACCTCGGCCAACCGCTCGTATAACGCCGTCCGCGCCGCGTGCGGGTACGACGCCTGGACGTACATGAGCTCCTCCAGCTGGCCCGTCGCGGCGTCGACGACCTCGGGGTGACAGTGGCCGACCGGCGTACAGGCGTAGCTGGCGCCGAAGTCGAGGTATTCGGTGCCGTTCGCGTCGGTGACGTGGACGCCGTCGCCGGAGGCGATCTCGATCGGCTTCTCGGAGAAGACGAAGCCGCTCACGCGGTCTCACCCCCTTCGGCCGCGACGGTATCGCCGCCGTCGGCGTCCCCTTCGTCCGCGTCGCCGCCGAGCGCCGACCGCTCGATCACGGTCCCCTCGCCGCCGAGCGCGGCGACGACCGGGTCGCGGACGTTGGCGTCCGCGATCACGACGCGGCCGGCGCCGCCGTCGAGCGCCTCCGTCGCGGCCATCACCTTCTTGCCCATGAACCCCTCAGCGGCGTCCTCGACGGCCGCCAGTTCGTCGGGCGTCGCGGCCGCGTCGATGCGCGTTTCGGGGTCGTTCGGGTCGGCGTACACGCCAGACACGTCGGTCAACAGGACGAGGTCGGCGCCGAGCGCGCCCGCGACCGCCGCGGCCGCGCGGTCGGCGTCCGCGTTGACCGGGGTGACCTCGCCGTCGCCCTCGTCGCCCGCCATCGGCGGCGAGACGACCGGCGTGTAGCCGTCCGCGAGGAGCCCGGAGAGGAGGTCGGCGTTCACCGACTCGATCCGCCCCGAGTGGTCGCCGCGGCGGATCTTCTTCTTCCCGTCCTCGACGACGCGGACCGCGGACTTGCGCGGGCCCGAGAGGAGCCCGCCGTCGACGCCGCTCAGCCCGACCGCGTCGACGCCGGCCGAGCGGAACCGCGCCGTCAGCTCGGTGTTGAGCTTCCCCGCCATCGCCATCGCGAACGCCTCCATCGTCTCCGCGTCGGTGAAGCGTCCGGTGACGCCGGAGGCGGACTCGACGTACTCCGGCTCGATGCCGAGCCGTTCGAGCGTCTCGTCGACGACCGTCGAGCCGCCGTGGACGACGGCGACCGCGCGGCCGTTGGCGGCGAGGTGGGCGACGTCCCCGACCGCGCCGGCCGGGTCGACCGCCTTCGCCCCGCCGACCTTGACGACGACCGGGGGTTCGGTCGTCGATTCGGAATCGCTTCCCGTCATGGCGACCCCACCGGGTGAAGCCCGTCGAACCCCAAGCCGGCGGTCTCGGGCAGCCCCAAGGCGACGTTCGCCGCGTGGACCGCCTGTCCCGCGGAGCCCTTGGTCATGTTGTCGATGGCCGAGAAGACGACGACGCGCCGGTTCCCGGGGTCGAGTTCGAAGCCGACCTCGCCGTGGTTCGTCCCCGCGACCGACTTCGGCTCGGGGTAGCGGTAGACGCCGCCCCCGCCGGAGACGATCCGCATGAACGGCTCGTCGGCGTACGCGTCGCGGTACGCGCCCCACAGGTCCCCCTTCGAGACCGGCTCGTCGGGGAAGACGTGGCAGGTCGCGCTCGCGCCGCGGACCATGTCGACCGCGTGGACGGTGAAGGAGACGGAGAGGCCGAGGTACGCCTCTATCTCCGCCTCGTGGCGGTGGCCGGTGGGCGCGTACGGGCGCACGACGCCCGAGCGCTCCGGGTGCGAGGAGGCCGCGCCGCCGCCGGCGCCGCCCTCCGAGGAGCCGACCTTCACGTCGACGACGACCTCGCCCGCGTCGGGGCCGAGCGCGCCCGCGTCGACCAGCGGCTTGAGGCCGAGGATCGTCGCGGTCGCGTTGCAGCCGCCGCCCGCGATCAGGTCGGCGCCGGGGAGGTTCTCGCGGTTGATCTCGGGGAGCGCGTACTCCGCGCGCTCCAAGTACTCCGGCGACTCGTGGCCGTCGTACCACTCGTCGTAGGCGTCGGCCTCGGGGAGCCGGAAGTCGGCCGAGAGGTCGACGACCGTGTCGGCGGCCTCGAAGAACTCGTCGATGCGCTCCATCGAGACGCCGTGGGGCGTCGCCGCGAACAGCACGTCGACGGATTCGATGTCGTCGGGGTCCGAGAAGCGCAGGTCCAACCCGCGCAGGTTCGGGTGCGAGCGCCCGACGGTCATGTTGTCGGCTGACCGCGAGGTGGCCTGGACGACCTCGAACTCCGGGTGGCCGGCGAGGATCCGCAGCAGTTCGCCGCCGGTGAACCCGGTGCCGCCGACGACGCTCGCGGTGTAGGCGTCCGCGGTCACGCGTCCACCTCCGAAACCGCTCCGTCGGCCGGCGCCGCGGCCTTCGACTCCAGCCAGTCGACGACCCGCGCCGGGACGTCGACCTCGGTGGCCGCGTCGAGCGCCTTGAACTCGACGGTGTGGTTCACCTCGTGGACGGTGTACTCGCCGGAGTCCTCACCGCCTACCTCCATCAGGTCGACGCCGAGCATGCCGCCGCCGACCGCCTCGGAGGCGCGCTCGACCAGTCCGGTCGCGCGCTCGTCGAGGTCGAAGGGCTCGGTCTCGCCGCCCTTCGCGGCGTTCGTGAGCCAGTGGTCCGACGAGCGCGTCATCGCGGCGATCGGTTCGCCGTCGACCGCCAGCACGCGGATGTCGCGGCCGGGCTTGTCGACGAACTCCTGGACGTAGAACACCTTGTGCTCGTAGTGGCCGAGCGTCTCCTTGTGCTCTAAGATCGCCTCGGCGGCGTTGCGCGAGTCGATCTTCGCCATCAGTCGGCCCCACGAGCCGGTGACCGGCTTGAGGACGCAGGGGTAGCCGAACCCCTCGACGGCCTCAAGGGCGGCCTCCTTCGTGAACGCGACCTCCGTCGCCGGGGTCGGGATATCGGCTTCCGCGAGCGCGAGCGAGTTCTTCGCCTTGTCGGCGCAGACGTCGCCCGTCTCCGGCGAGTTCACCACGGGGACGGCGTAGCTGTGGATAAAGCGCGTCGCGTACAGCGACCGGCTCGTCGACAGGCAGCGGTCGACGACCAGATCGAGGTCGTCGACGGCCGCCGTCGTGGACTCCAGGCCGAACCGCTCCCTACGGACGTCGATCTTCTCGACCTCGTGGTCCCGCTCGCGGAGCTCGCCCAGCAGGAGCTTCTCGTCCTTCCGGATCCGGGAGTAGAGGATCCCTATACGCATGTCGACCACTCGTGTATCGCGGCCGCGGCGGTCGTCGCCATTACTCGCCCCAGTCCTCCTCCAGTTCCGGCGCCTCGTCTAAGACGACCGGGTCGAGCGAGATGACCTCTAGTTCGGTTCCCGTCACCGGGCTGTCGATTATCTCGCCGACCTCGACGTCGGCCGGAATCTCGATCTCCTCGCCCGTGATCGGGTCCTCCGCGGTCAGCGTGTCGGTGTCGCTCGTCATCGTGTCTCGTCATCGTCGACGAGAACGCATAAAGGTTCCGAACTTATAGGATAGCTTACACTAACTAAAGCACCGGCTATCGGAGAGAAAGCGGCCGAAAACGGCCGAACGAGAGCGAGTATCAGAATTCCGTAACGCGTTCGGCCCCTCGCGGTGACCGGGTCGCGGCCGGCGGTCGCGCGTCGACCGCCGACCGCGGCGGTCGTCGCAGTCGGTCCGGTTGCGGCGGGCGGCTCCGCGTCCGACCCCGGCGCGCCTCGGAGCGGTCCCGGGGGTCAGCCATACGTCGCCACCTCCGCGTCGAGCGCCTCGGCCGCGGCCGCCAGCGCCTCGCGGCGCTCGTCGAGCGCCGCCGCGTCCGCGTCGACCCCCGCGGTCGCGGCCGTCAGCTCCTCCGCGACCGCTTCCGGGGCGGGGCCGCCGGCGGAGTCGCGGCTCGCGACGCTCGCGGCCGGGTCGAGGGCGCGCTCGACCTCTTCGCGGGACACGCTCTCGAAGAGGGACTCCCCCAGCACGGCGCGTGCGGCCTCGTCAACTTTTGCGGCGGCCGCCGCGGGGTCGTCGCCGTCTCCGACCTCGGGCGCCGCGCCCGCGACGATCTCGTGAGCGGTCCGGAAGGGCATCCCCCCCATCGCGAGCAGGTCCGCGACGCCGGTGGCCGTGGAGAACCCCTCGCCCGCGGCGGCCGAGAGCGCCTCTTCGTCCCACTCGGCGGTCGCGACCGCGCCCGCGGCGACCTCGGTCGCCTCCCGCACGTCGCCCGCGATCTCGAAGACGCTCGCGTGGGCGCGCTGGAGGTCGCGGTTGTAGGCGCGCGGCAGCCCCTTCAGCAGGCTCAGCGTGCCCGTCGCCTCCCCGATAGCGTCGCCCGCGACGCCCCGGGTCAGCTCCAGCGTGTCGGGGTTCTTCTTCTGGGGCATGATCGAGGAGGTCGACGAGTAGGCGTCCGCCAGCTCGACGACCCCCTCCTTCGAGAACACGATCAGGTCCTCCGCGAGCCCCGACAGCGTCGTCGCGAGCGTCGCGAGCGCCGACGCCGACTCCGCGAGGAAGTCGCGCGCGGACGCGGCGTCCATCGAGTTGCGGACCGTCCCGTCGAACCCGAGCAGCTCCGCGGTCCGGTCGCGGTCGACGTCGAACGGCGTCCCCGCGAACGCGGCGGCGCCGAGCGGCGACCGGTTGACGCGGTCGTACGCGTCGAGTAGCCGCTCCGTGTCGCGCACGAGTCCGCCCTCGTACGACAGCAGGTAGTGCGCGACCGTCGTCGGCTGGGCCGGCTGGAGGTGGGTGTACCCCGGCATCACCGTCTCCGCGTGCTCGCCCGCGACGTCGACGAGCGCCTCGCGGGCCGCGAGGGTCGCCTCGACCGTCGCCAGCAGGTCCTCGCGCAGCCGGTACCGGATGCAGGTCGCCACCTCGTCGTTGCGCGAGCGGGCGGTGTGCATCCGCCCGCCGTCGGGACCGACCCGGTCGATGACGGCGGTCTCTATCGCCTCGTGGACGTCCTCGCCGTCCGGGAGCGCGCCGTGGCCCGCCGCCTCCACGTCGTCGAGCGCGGCGAGTACCTTGCCCGCGACCGCGTCGTCGACGACCCCCTGCTCCGCGAGCATCACCGTGTGCGCGCGGTCGACCGCGAGGTCCGCCTCGAAGATGGCCGCGTCGGCCGCGAGGCTCGACAGGAACTCGCGGGCGGGACCGCCGCTGAAGCGGTCGCGGCGGACGGCGGTGTCGCCCTCGCCGGTCGCGGCGCTCGCTCCCGCGTCGGCGTCCGTCGCGGCGTCGGGGTCGTCGTCGCTCATTTAGCTGTGGTCGGTGTCGTCCGCTCCGTCAGCCTCGCCCGAGCCGTCCGTCGCGAGTTCGGGCTTCGAGACGCTCGCTTTCACGTCGTTGGCGAGGCGCTCCTGAAGGCCGTGGTACTTCGCGACGCCCGTCGCGTCCGACTGCGCGATGCCCGCCACGTCCTCGGTGTTGAACGATGCCATCTCCTCGGAGTAGACGGCGTACTCGGAGTCGCGCGCGACGACGCGGCAGTCGCCGCCGGATACCTTCACGGTCGCCGTCCCGGTCACCACGTCCTGCGTCTCGTCGACGAAGGCGTTCAGCGCGTCGACGACGGGCGCGAACACGAGCCCCTCGTAGGCCTTCTCCGACCACTCCTGCTCGATTCCCTTCTTGAACGAGCGCTCGTTCTTCGTCAAGACGAGGTCTTCGAGGGCCTGGTGAGCGGTGAGAAGCACGGTCGCGGCCGGGTGCTCGTAGTTCTCGCGCACCTTCAGCCCGAGCATGCGGTCCTCCATCACGTCGGTGCGGCCGACGCCGTAGCCGCCGGCGTACTCGTTGAGGTGCTGGATGAGCGGGACCGGGTCCATCGCTTCCCCGTCGACCGCGACGGGGACGCCCTCCTCGAAGGTCACCTCGATGGTGGTCTCCCCTTCCGGCTCGGCGGTCCACTCGTAGATGTCCGCCGGCGGCTCGTAGTCCGGGTTCTCCAGCTTGCCGCCCTCGACCGCGCGCGACCAGATGTTCTCGTCGATGGACCAGACGCCGCCGTCGCCGGCCTCGACGGGCAGGTCCTTCTCGGCGGCGTAGTCGATCTCCCACTCGCGGGTGAGACCCAGCTCGCGCACGGGGGCGATCACTTCGAGGTCGGAGCCGCGCCAGACCGCCTCGAACCGCAGCTGATCGTTTCCCTTCCCCGTACAGCCGTGCGCGATGGCGTCACAGCCCTGCTCCTCCGCGACCCCGAGGATCGCCTCGGCGATGACCGGGCGCGCGAGGGCGGTGCCGAGCGGGTAGCCCTGATAGCTGGCGTTGGACTTCACCGCGTCGAAACAGAGGTCCGCGAACTCCGCCTTCGCGTCGACGACGTGGATGTCGAGCCCGAGCGCCTCCGCCGTCTCCTCGGCCTCGTCGAACTCCTCGGTCGGCTGGCCGACGTCGACGTTGACGCCGATGACCTCGTCGTAGCCGTACTCCTCTTTCAGTAGCGGTACGCAGACCGTGGTGTCGAGTCCCCCGCTGAACGCGAGTGCAACGCTCGTCATTACCAGAGTACACCCGGTCTACGCAGTTAAATTCAGCGGTTTCAATTTTGTAAGAAAATCCGAAAGCGGTCGCTCGAGGAACGCGGAGTCGAGACTCTTCGGAACGGAACGGCGCGAACGCGACGAGAGGTGAAGATTACTGGCCCGAGGGGCCTCGTCGTCGCGCCGCGCCGGAGGCCGGTCGCGGCGGTCGGACGTCTCGTCGCGGTCGCAGGGCTCGTCGGCCTCGGAGAAGGGCGGCGTCGAGACGAGCCGCTACGGTCATCACCTGTACGTACCCGATCTCCAGTATAAAAGCGTTCCGTAATACGTGACTGATCGCGGAGCGGCGGCAAACGCCTCCAAAGCCCCAGCCGCTCGCTTATAAATAACTGCCAGCAGATTGGCGGCAAACGCCTCCCGGCTGCCCCCTTGAGTCCCGCCTCGCACCGCACCGCACCTCACGCCTCCCCAACCTCGCCGCTCACCCCTTCCGGGCGTTCGCGGCGTCCCTCGCGCGTGCTGTCGCCGGCGCTTCGCGCCGGCTTCCAGAGGGACCTTCGGTCCCTCGCGGCTCGGCCGCAAAGCGGCCTCGCAGGCACGCGCCACCGCATCGCTCCCTATAAGCGATCGCCGCTGCGGCTCGTTTATTTAAATAGCGAATCGACGACAGCAGTCTCGAACACCGGCTCTTTTCGTCGCTCAGAGCGCTTCTCGGTACGCCTCCAGCGTCTTCTCGACGTCAGCCTCGGTGTGCGCGTAGGAGGTGAACTGGCACTCGAACTGGTTCGCGGTGAGGAACACCCCCTGCTCTTTCATCTCCTGCCAGAACACGCGCTCCCAGCGGTCGGTCGCGGCGTCGGCCACGTCCGCGCCGGTCTTCGGACAGGAGTCGTACCGGGCGCAGTCGGGGTCCTGTCGACACCCGCCCGAACAGCAGGCGTCGACGTCGTCGGGCGCGTCGCGGGTGAAGATCGTCTTGAACATCGAGTCGGTGCCGACGACGGTGTACTCCGGCGCGCGCTCGGCGCAGATCTCCGCGATCCCCTCCCGGAGCTTCCGCCCGAGCCGGTTGACGTGTTCGTACACGTCGTTCTCGGCGGCGTACTCTAACCCGGCCTTCCCGGCGGCCATCGTCACGGGGTGCCCGGAGAACGTTCCCGACTGGAACACCTCGCCCGCGGGCGTGAACCCCTCGATGATCTCCGCTTTCCCGCCGATGGCGCCCACCGGGAAGCCGCCGCCGATGATCTTGCCGAAGGTGGTGACGTCCGGGGTGACGCCGAACTTCGACTGCGCGCAGCCGAGGCCGCCCACCCGGAACCCGGTGATCACCTCGTCGAAGACCAGCAGCGAGCCGTGGTCGTCACAGAGGTCCCGCAGCGTCTCGTGGTAGCCGTCGACCGGCATCACGATTCCCTTGTTGGCCAAGATCGGCTCGACGAGGACGGCCGCGATCTCGTCCCCGTGCTCCGCGAACACCTCCTTAGCTGCCCCCGGGTCGTTGAACGGGATCGGGAGGGTGTGTTGCGCGAACTCCTCGGGAATCCCCGCCGTGGAGGGGCGCGCGTCCCCCGGCGACCCCTCGACCAGCGTCGACTCCTGCGCGCCGTGGTACCCGCCCTGCATCACGACGATCTTGTCGCGGTCGGTGTGGCCGCGCGCCAGCCGGACCGCCGAGACGGTCGCCTCCGTGCCGGAGTTGACGAACCGGATCGACTCCACGCTCGGGACGTGTCGCGCCACGAACTCGGCGTGTTCGACCTCGATCTCCGTCGGCGCGCCGTACATCGGTCCCTCCGCGACGTGCGACTGGACCGCCGCCTCGACCGGGTCCGGCAGGTCGTGGCCGTAGAGGAGGGGTCCGTACCCCATTACCCAGTCGACGTACCGGTTGCCGTCGGCGTCGATCACGTGGCCGCCGTCGCCGCGCTCCACGAAGAAGGGATGCGGCATCGTCGCCCGAACCGAGGAGTTGACTCCGCCCGGCATGACCGACAGCGCGCGGTCGTACAGGCCGCGCGAGCGCTCGTGGTTCATGTCGAACGTTTGGGTCGGCGGGCTGAAAGTAGTTGCCGAACCGCTCGGGCGCGGTTCGGTCCGCGAAGGAAAGGGCCGTCAGTTCGCGCGCGGCGCGCCTACACCGCCTCCGGACCGGTCGTGCCGGTGCGGACCTGTAGTGCGTCCTCGACCGGCATGATGAACACCTTGCCGTCGCCCGGCTCTCCGGTCTCGGCGGCGTCGGCGATCGCCTCCGCCACCTCGTCGGCCGGGATGTCGGCGACGACGACCTCGACTTTCACCTTCTGGTGGAGGTCGACGGTGAACTCCTCGCCGCGCCACTGGCCCTTCTTCGCGGGCTGGCTGCCGCGGCCGGAGACGTTCGTCACGGTGAGCGAGGGCGCGTTGACCTCCGCGAGCGCCTGCTTGATGTCCCCGAGCTTGTCGGGGCGGACGACCGCGGTGACCATCTTGATCTGCGAGCCGGCCTCCTCCCCGCCGTCGGCGCGCGGGGACTCCTCCGTGGTGTCTACGACGGAGGGACCGCCGTCGGTGGCGACGCGGTCGCCGCCGAACTCGGGGTAGGTCTCGACGCCGTGCTCGGAGATGTCGAGCCCTTCCTGCTCGTGTTCCGCCGTGACGCGCGCCTCGCCGCTCACCTTGAGGACGTACCAGACGGCGGCGGTCGCGGTGAGCGTCCAGCCACCGATGATGACGACGCCGGTCAGCTGGGCGATGAAGTGCGCACCGATGCCCGCGCTGAGCTGCCCCGGCGCGGCGACGAAGGGGAAGAGGAGCGTCCCCAGGACGCCCGCGCTGCCGTGGACCGGGAACACCGCGCAGACGTCGTCAATCTTGAGCGTGTCCGAGACGAACTCGAAGACGAGCGGGAGCTGTCCGCCGGCGAGGAGGCCGACGACCAGCGCGCCCCACCACGCCGTGGTGTCCGGGATGGCAGTGATGCCGACGAGCCCCGCGAGGAGCCCGTTGGCGACGTAGAGCGTGTCGACTTTCCCGGTGCGGAGCCACACGACCAGCGCGGCGCCGATCCCGCCGGCCGCCATCGCGATGGTCGTCCCCATCGCGACGAGGTTGATGGTCATCGTGTTGAACACCCCGCCGCTGACGACAGAGGCCGTGCCGACGTTGAACCCGTACCAGCCGAACGCGAGGACGAGCGTCCCGAGGACGGCGAACGTTAGCGAGTGGCCGGGAATGACGTTCGTCGACCCGTCCTCGGCGTAGCGGTCCATCCGCGGACCGAGGACGGCCGCGGCCGTGAGGCCCGCGATCCCCCCCATCCCGTGGACGATCATGCCGCCGGCGAAGTCGTGGAACGCGACGCCGGTCAGCTGCGCGACGAGCCCGTCGCCCGACGCCGACCAGGTGAACGCGATGACCATCGGGTAGATGACCGCGGCGAGGAGGAACGTGTACGTGACGTACGCGCGGAGCTTCGCGCGACCGGCGACCGCCCCGGAGACGATCGTCGCGGCGGTCATCGCGAACACCGCGCCGTAGAGCCAGTTGACGTACGGACCGACCGCGCCCGACTCGACGGCGAGCTCGCCGCCGGTGAACAGCGAGCCGGCGGCGGAGGCGATTCCCGGCGACCCGTTCACGAGGCTCGTGAACGCCGTGCCAATGAGGAAGAACACCGTCACCCCGACGCTCCACGTCAGGAGGTTCTTCGTCAGCTGGTTGGCGACGTTCTTCGACCGCACCTGCCCGGCTTCGAGCATCGCGAAGCCGGCGTGCATGAAGAAGATGAGGAACGTCACGACGAGGATCCACGTCCCGTTCATTGCGGACGCGAACGTGCTCGGATCGATCGTGGCGAGGACGCCACCCGTCACGATTCCGCCACCTCTACTGAACGCTCGTTTGGTTCGCACCGCGTTTCAACCGTGTTCATGCGTTGAATCACGTTTTGTCTTCCGGGAACGACCATACATAAACGTTAGAGTTGAGTTTCACAAAAAACAGACTTGATAATACTGCGGTCGTCCGATATAAGCACGTGGCTATGGAATATAAGGACGTTTCCTCGGGTGTTTCGCGGCAATCGTTGCGCTCGAAGCCAACGATCGTTGTGTAAAATGACTAACTACTTCGGCGCGATTCCCTGTCGACGGCCGTTCCGAGACCGTGCGCGACCGCTTCTGGCGAGTATTGCCACCCAGCCGTCCCGCGATTGAACGCGGCACGGCCTGTCGGTCTCGAATTCGGGAGGCTCGGGCTTCGTCGACAGAAATTAACGTTTGTCAACCGGCATCGCGGTCGCCCAGTCGGATCGGTCGGCCGACGGTGGGTCGACGCGATATTGTCGACCGATACCGCAGAGAATCCGCTTATTCGGGCTTTAGACCCTCGTTCTGGACGCGCATCACGGCCTCGCCGTCCGCGAGGTTCGGCGCGTCGACGAGCCGGACGATCCGCTTGTCGCCCTTCGACTTCCGGAGGTAGATCCGGAACGTGGAGGCGTGGCCGAGGATGTTGCCGCCGATCGCCTGCGTCGGGTCACCGAAGTAGGAGTCCGGGTTCGACGCCACCTGATTCGTGACGAGGATGGCGGTGTTGTACAGGTCCCCGAGCCGCATCAGGTCGTGGAGGTGTTTGTTGAGCTTCTGCTGTCGCTCCGCGAGCTCGCCCCGACCGACGTACTCCGCGCGGAAGTGCGCGGTGAGCGAGTCGACGCAGACGATCCGGATCGGCCACTCCGTCTCCTCGTGTTCGCCCGCCAGCTCCTTCGCCTTCTCCGCGAGCAGGATCTGGTGGTTGGAGTTGAACGCCTTCGCGACGTGAATCTGGTCTAAGAAGGCGTCGACGAGGTCCTCCAAGGCCTCCTCGTCGCTCGGCGTGCCCTCGATCTCGCGGCGCTCCATCTCGTCCGCGAGGATCTCGTCGTCCAGCCCGCGGACCATGTCGTCGATCCGCTCCGGCCGGAACGTGTCCTCGGAGTCGACGAAGATACAGCCGCCCTCCAGCCCCCCGTTCTCCTTCGAGAGCTGGACGTTGACGGCCATCTGGTGGGTGACCTGCGACTTGCCGGAGCCGAACTCGCCGTACACTTCCGTGATCGACTGAGTCTCGATGCCGCCGCCGAGCAGGTCGTCGACCTCGTCGATCTGCCAGGAGAGCTTGCCGATCTCCTGACGGCGTTCGAGCACGGTCGCGCCCGTCTCGAAGCCGCCGACGTCGGCGGCCTCGCGGGCGGCGTTGATGATGTCGCTGGCGGACGACTCGCCGATGTCGGCGGTGTTCGACATCTCGCCGGGGCTCGCGACCGCGATCGATTGGTAGCTCTCGAATCCGTTGTCGACGAGCTTGTCCGCGGTCGCCGGGCCGACGCCGGGGAGATCTTCGAGTTCGTCTTCAGGCATGTACCCGACCCTTGTTCGCCATCGGGTATAAAGACTGGTTTACACCCTAGTGAAAGTGAAATCCGAGCGGCGCCGTCCCTCGGTCGTGGTTCGCCATCTCTCGAAAGCGCTCGCCGGGACACCTCGTTCTCTAGAGCGGTGAAACTGGTCGCGCTCCCGGGAACCGGCCGTCGAGCCGTCAGAAGCCGACGCGGCGGACGTAGTCGAGGTCGCGGATCTCCACGAGGAGATCGCCCGACAGCTCGGCGTCGGTGATCACGTACAGCTTCGGGTCGTCGGTGAACTCGGGGTCCTCGCTCAACACCTGCCGGATCGAGACGCCGCGGTCGGCCAAGATTTCGGTCACCTCGGCGACGATCCCGGCCTCGTCGGCGGCCGCGACCTCGATGGTGAGCACCGTGAGGTCCAACACCGGCGCGAGGTCCATCAGGCTCGGGACCGACGAGATGTTGGTGAAGATGCGCTTCAGCTCGGGGTCGTCGAGGATCGCGTCGGTCGTCGAGTCGACCACCCGCCGGTCGACGTCGAGCTCGCGCGCGATGCCGGTGTACGGGATCTCGATCCCGCCGGAGACGACCCGCCCCTCCTCGTTGACGGAGAACCCGCGTTCCAAGAACAGTCGGATGACGGCCTGCTGGCTGGGTGACCCCTCGAACTTCTCGAGGATCTCGTCGAACATTCGTCTCCCGATGCTCGCTGCGCGCTGTTAAATTGGCGGGTGCGCCGCGGGCGGACGCGTCGCGGCCGTTCGCGACCGTTGCGGGCCCGAACCACTTCCGCCCCGCCACCCGACTCCTTTTAGCCGACGCCGCCGAACCCCGCCCCGTGTCAGAGTCGCCGCACCTGCGGTTCTTCCCGTACGAGGAGCCGTACCCGAATCAGCGCGAGGCGATGGACAGGGTCGCCAACGCGCTGGACCGCGGGCAGGACGTGCTGTTCGAGGGCGCGCCCGGGACGGGGAAGACCCTCTCCGCGCTCGTGCCCGCCTTGGAACACGCCCGCGAGCACGACCGGACGGTCGTCATCACGACCAACGTCCACCAGCAGATGCGGCAGTTCGTCGAGGACGCCCGCGCGATCACCCGCGAGGAGCCGATCCGCGCGGTCGTATTTAAAGGAAAGTCGTCGATGTGCCACATCGACGTCGACTACCAGGAGTGTCAGACCCTCCGGGACACCACCCGCGAGATGGTGGAGACGGAGAGCGAGGTGCGCGAGCTGGAGTCGCGCCAGCGCGAACTGCTGGCGGAGAGCCGCGAGGGCGACGCGGGCGCCGCCGAGGCCCGCGAGGCGATCATGGAGGAGCTAGACGAGCTGGAGGAGGAGATCGACGAGTACGAGGCCGCCAACGTCTGCGAGCACTACCGCAACAACCTCACCCGCGACACCGAGGAGTTCTTCGGCTGGCTCTTCGAGGACGTCCGGACCCCCGACGACGTGTACGAGTACGCCGACGAGCGCGAGCTGTGCGGCTACGAGCTGTTGAAGGAGGGGATGGAGGGCGTCGATCTGGTGGTCTGTAACTACCACCACCTGCTCGACCCGAACATCCGCGAGCAGTTCTTCCGGTGGATCGACCGCGACCCGAGCGAGATAATCACCGTCTTCGACGAGGCGCACAACATCGAGGACGCCGCGCGCGACCACGCCACCCGGACGCTGACCGAGAACACGCTCGACGCCGCGCTCGACGAGCTGGCCGACAGCGACGACTCCCGCGCGGCGCCCGCCGAGAACGTCATCCGGGCGTTCCGCGACGCCTTGGTCGAGACGTACGAGGACGCGCTCGGGTTCGGCGGGGTCGACGAGAACTGGGAGGACCTCTCGGTCGCCAACGACGACCGCCGCGACGACCTCACGCTTGCGTTCCTCCGCAACTACGAGGGGAACGGCATCGACGCCGAGACCGAGCTCGCCGTACAGCTCGGGCAGGCGATAGACGAGGAGTACGAGCGCCGCTACCGCGACGGGGAGGCGACGACCCGGTCGGAGTCGCAGACGCTCGCGGCCGCCCGGTTCGTCGCGACGTGGATGGACGAGGGCGCGGAGTTCGGCCAGTACCCGGTGGTCTCCGTCCGACGCGACGCCGGCACCGACGAGGTGTACGGTCGCGCGGAGCTGTACACCTGTATTCCGCGGAGCGTCACGAGCGAACTGTTCGACGAGGTGGCCGCCTCCGTCCTGATGAGCGCGACGCTGCGCCCGTTCGACGTGACCGAGGACGTGCTGGGGCTCGAAGACGTCGCGTCGATGGCCTACGGGATGGGCTACCCCGAGGAGAACCGCCGGACCTTCGCGGCCGACGTCCCGCCGCTCTTCGCCTCCGACCGCAACGACCCGGAGACCCAGGAGGCGGTGTCGTCGCTGCTGCGCGACGCGATCCGGTTCACGCCCGGCAACACGCTCGCCTTCTTCCCGTCGTACGCGGAGGCGGAGCGCTACCACGAGCGGCTCACCGGCGCGAGCGGGGGAAGCGGGCCGAGCGGTGGTGGCGACGCGAGACGCGAGCCGGGCGGGGGCGACGACGCCGACCTCGGTCCGATCTACCTCGACGGCCCGGGCGAAGACGAGGAGCGGCTCCGCAGCGAGTTTGTCGAGAGCGACGGCGCCGCCCTGTTCACCTCCTTGTGGGGGACGCTCGGAGAGGGGGTGAGCTTCGACGGCGACGACGCCCGCACGGTCGTCGTCGTGGGCGTCCCGTACCCGCACCTCTCGGACCGCACCGAGGCGGTTCAGGACGCGTACGACCGGGCGTTCGCTGACCGCGACGGGTCCCGCGACCCGGGGTGGATGTACGCCGTCGAGATCCCGACGATCCGCAAGACGCGGCAGGCGCTCGGGCGGGTGATACGCGGCCCCGACGACTTCGGCGTCCGGATCCTCGCGGACCGCCGCTACACGACCGCCGACATGGGGAAGTACTCGGTCCGTTCCGCGTTCCCGCCGGAGGAGCGCGAGGAACTGCTCGACGTCGACCCCGAGAAGCTGAAGTTCGCGACCCTGAACTTCTATCAGGACCACGACGCGTACGACGGGCCGCCGCCGTCGCCGTGAGGCAGTCGCGCGCGACGACGGCCGCCGTCGCCGTGACGCGGCCGCCCGGGTGGACGGGCCCCGACGGCCCTACCCCGGCATCGACGCGAGCAGGATCGAGACCACGAGCAGGAGCCCGCTGAGCAGCGTCGTGACCACGACGTGGATCAGCGTCATCACGGCCACGGCCCGCCGCGGCTGCTCGTAGCTCCACCAGAACATCGTCCCGTCGACGAGGAGCGCGGCGAGGAGGATGAGCGCCGCGGGGAGTTCGAACGCGTTCCCGACGACGCTTATCACCGCCGGGAGCGGACCGACGTAGAGGGCGCGGCGCGGGTCGACGTCCCCGAGGACGTTCCGGGCCGCGATGTGCGCGGTCACGGAGAGGAACAGCGCCAACAGGACGGTCGTCCCGAGCACGGAGACCGGCGTCACCGTCTGTAAGAGCATACTCGCCCTACGGGGCGGGGGATAAAAGTGGCCGCGGAACGCGGCCGCGACGGCGCCGTTCCGGGTTCGCGTCGCCGCCGCTTCGACCGCGCGTCACCGTTTCGGTTCTCGTCGCCGCCGTTCCGGCTCCGCGCCGTCAGTTCAGCAGACCCAGCCCGTTCAGCTCCTCGACTATCACGTCGACGGCGGCCGCGGCGTCCTCGGGGCTCGTCCCGCCGGTGACGACCACCTTGCCGCTGCCGAACAGCAGCGCGACGACCTCCGGTTCGTCGAGGCGGTAGACGAGCCCCGGGAACTGCTCCGGCTCGTACTCGATGTGCTCTAAGCCCAGCCCGATCGCGATCGCGTTCAGGTTCAGGCTCTCGCCTAAGTCAGCGGAGGTGACGATGTTCTGGACCGTGACCTCCGGGTCCTCGATCGGGATCTGGAGCGCGCGGAGCTCCTCGAACACGATGTCGAGGCTCCCGTGGACCGCCTCGATCGAGCTCGCGCCGGTGCAGACGATCTTCCCGGACCGAAAGATCAGCGCGGCCGACTTCGGGTCGGTGGTGCGGTAGACGAGTCCGGGGAACTGCTCGGGGTCGTAGTCGGCGCCCTCGAGGTCCATCGCGACGCTCTGGAGATCGAGCTCCTGTCCGATCCCCGTGGAGGCAACGACGTTCTCTACGGTGATCGTCTCCTTCGGATCGGCCGTCATTACCTCTTTTCTCGCCCGAACGGCGTAAAAAGGTGGCTGGTCGGAACCGCCACGCTATTGCCGCCCCCGCGCGGATCCGTCGGCGTGTACTGGCTCGAACTCGCCGGCGAGACCGACGCCTTCGCCGCGCGCGAGGCCGCGACCGCGGCCACCGGCGTCGAACTCCTCGCGCCGGGCATCGCGCGCACCGGCGGTATCGACGCCGCCCACGTCCGCAGGCTCGCGTACACCCGCGCCGCGCACGAGGCGGTCGCGTGGACCGACGCCGACGTCGACGCCGCGGTCGCCGCGCTCCGGGCCGCGCCGCTCGACCGCGCCGGGAGCGTCGCGGTCCGCGCCCGGGACGTCCGGGGCACGTCCGGCGTCTCGACGGAGCGGGCCGAGCGCGAACTCGGCGGCGTCCTCGTCGACCGCGGGTTCGACGTCGACCTCGACGACCCCGACCACGTCCTCCGTGCGCTCTTCTCGGCCGGGGAGCGCGCCGACCACGATGCCGTGGCCGGCGCCGACGGCGGCGACGCGGATCGCTGCGCGCTCGGGTGGGTCGCGGTCGAGGGCGCCCGCGACTTCGCCCCCAAGCCCACGGACCGCCCCTTCTTCCAGCCGGGGAGCATGGCCCCGGCGGACGCCCGCGCCTACGCCAACCTCGCGGGCGCCGCCCCCGGGCGGACCCTGCTCGACCCGATGTGCGGCACCGGCGGCCTTCCCCTCGAAGCGGGCCTCGTCGGCGCCGACGCCGTCGCCTGCGACGCGCAGGCGAAGATGGTCCGCGGCGCGCGGGAGAACCTCCGGGAGTACCTCGGTATCCCCGGAACCGACGACTCGCCCGACTGGCACGTCGCGCGCGGCGACGCGACCGCCCTCCCCTTTCCGGACAACGCGGTCGACGGGGTCGCGTTCGACGCCCCCTATGGCCGGCAGTCGAAGATCGCCCGCCACGAGCTGGCGGACCTCGTCGCGGGCGCGCTCTCCGAGGCAGCCCGGGTCGCGCCGCGCGCGGTGATCGTCGCGGACCGCGACTGGCGCGGCCCCGCCCGCGACGCCGGCTGGACCGTCGACGCCGCGTTCGAGCGCCGCGTCCACCGGTCGCTGACGCGACACGTGCTGGTGTTGCGCCGGGGGGACGCGAGGGGAATCCGAGGGGACGCGACCAGGATCGAGGCCGCCGCGACCGGTCTCTCGGCGGACCGAGAGTGAACGACCGATCGCCGGAATCGCTCCGGTCGGGCGCTCGCGCGACAAGTTTCAGTTTCGCCTCGCCGCCGGGCAACGGTTAAGTGCGCGGCCTCTCGTGGTACTCGCATGACCGGGGACGGCGGGGACATGCTCTCGTGGGACGAGTCGGTGTTCCGCGACGAGTCGGTGTTCGAGATCGACCACGTCCCCGAGACGTTCCGCCACCGCGAGAGCCAGCTTGAGAACCTCAAGTACGCGCTCCGCCCCGCGGTCCGCGGCTCCCGCCCGCTCAACACGATGGTCCGCGGCCCGCCCGGGACCGGCAAGACCACCGCCGTCCAGAAGCTGTTCGGGGAGCTGGGCGCCCGGACCGAGGTGCGGACGGTCCGGGTCAACTGTCAGGTCGACTCGACGCGCTACGCGGTGTTCTCCCGGCTGTTCGAGGGGATCTTCGAGTACGAACCCCCCTCCTCGGGCATCTCCTTCAAGAAGCTGTTCGGCCAGATCACCGACCGGCTCGTCGAGGAGGACGAAGTCTTGGTCGTCGCCTTAGACGACGTGAACTACCTCTTCTACGACAACGAGGCGTCCGACACCCTGTACTCGCTGCTCCGCGCCCACGAGGCGCACTCCGGTGCGAAGATCGGCGTCATCGTCGTCTCCTCCGACCTCGGACTCGACGTGATCGACGACCTCGACACCCGGGTCCAGTCCGTCTTCCGCCCGGAGGAGGTGTACTTCCCCGTCTACGACGCCACCGAGATATACGACATCCTCGCCGAGCGCGCCAAGCGCGGCTTCCACGAGGGCGTCATCGGTGACGCCGAACTGGAGCGCGTCGCGGACCTCACCGCCGAGAGCGGCGACCTCCGGGTCGGGATCGACCTCCTGCGCCGGGCGGGGCTGAACGCCGAGATGCGCGCCTCGAAGACCGTCTCCGAGGAGGACGTCGAGGACGCGTACGACAAGTCGAAACACGTCCACCTCTCGCGGTCGCTCCGCGGCCTCTCGGAGTCCGAGCGCGACCTCGTCCGCGTCCTCGCCGAACACGACGGCGAGCGCGCCGGCGCGGTGTACGACGCGTTCAACGACGAGACCGACCTCGGCTACACCCGCTACTCCGAGATCATCAACAAGCTCGACCAGCTCGGCGTGATCGACGCCGAGTACGCCGACGTCGACGGCCGCGGCCGCTCGCGCGAGCTCTCCTTAGCGTACGACGCCGAGGCGGTGTTGGACCGACTGGAGTGACGGCGACGCCGGCCGTGCGCGCCCTCACGCCCCCGCGCCGCTCCGCCTCGACTCCCCCGCCCTCCCCGACGCCTTTTCAACGCCCCCGGACGCAGTCGCTCGCATGAAGACGAGCGGCGGGAGCGACGCGATGAAGCGACGCGCCGGCGAGTCGGCGGCCGAGGCCGTCTCCGACGGCGACGTGGTCGGACTGGGGACCGGGTCGACGGCGGCGCACGCGATCCGGCGGCTCGGGGACCGGGCCGACGCCGGTCTCGATATTCGGGGGGTTTCCACCTCCTTCGCGAGCCGCGAACTCGCCGCCGACCGCGGGATCCCCCTGCTCGACCTCGACGAGGCGGTCGGCCCGGACGGCCCGGGGATCGACCTCGCCATCGACGGGGCGGATCAGGTGGCGACGGGCGTCGAGGGAGGCGACGCCCGCGAGGCCGGCGGCGCGCTGATAAAGGGCGGCGGCGCGGCCCACGCCCGCGAGAAGCTCGTCGACGCCGCGGCGGACCGGTTCCTCGTCGTCGCGGACCCCTCGAAGGAGTCGCCCCGGCTCGACCGGCCGATCCCGGTCGAGGCGCTCCCCGCGGGGCGGACCGCCGTCGCCGCGGCGGTCCGGGAGGCGGGCGGCGAGCCGACGCTGCGGCGCGCAGAGCGGAAGGACGGACCGGTCGTGACCGACAACGGGAACCTCGTCCTCGACTGCGCGTTCGGGGAGATAGCCGACCCCGCCGCCCTGTCGACGGCGCTGTCCGCGGTTCCGGGCGCCGTCGAACACGGGCTCTTCGTCGGGCTCGCTGACGAGGTCCACGTCGGGACGGAGTCGGGCGTTCGGGTGGACGAGGTCTGACCGGGCCGTCGCGGCGATCGGTCGACACGGCGTGGCGGGTCGATCGACGGCGCCGCCGCTCGGCGGTCGGCGTCCGAATAAAATGCGGTACGGAAACGAGTTCCGTCTTAGAGGTCGCGCGGCTGGACCGTCTTCCGGTCGTTGGCCTCGGCGCGGCGCGCGGCGTCTTCGAGCAGCTCGTCCACTTCGTCGTCCAGCGCGTCGTAGAAGTCCGAAGCGACGTTCTTGTCGTCCAGGGCTTCCTTGACGGCCGCTTTGACAATGAGGTCTGCCATGCGATCGGGCCTACCCGGTGGTGGTTAATAAGAGTTCCTGAATTCGCCCGCGAGGGGCGCCGTGAAGCCGGTTCGCGGGGGGCGGCGAACGCAAGTGGTTATAAATCTTGTGAGATTTTCGTCCCCGAGGCGACGCGACCCCGGTCCGAATCCGGTCGTCCCCCGGCTCGATCGGGCCGCGTGCGACGCGCGTGTCGCTCGCGGTCGCCGTTCCGCCGCCGCCGCCGCTTCCCGCGACGAGCGCGTGACGCGCGCCCGGGCGCCGGACGGCGGATCGACAGGTTCGACCGGGTCCGGCCCTCACGGCCGTTCATGCGAGAGACGTTAGCGGCGCTCGAAGCGGGCGAGATAGGCGTCGAGGAGGCGGAGTCGCGGCTCGCGGGCTACGCGACCACGGACGCGGGGCGGTTCGACGCCGCCCGCGAGCGGCGGCGCGGGATCCCGGAGGCGATCCTCGCGGAGGGGAAGACGCCCGCGGAGGTCGCCGCGCTGGCGACGACCGCGCTCGAAACCACCGGGCGGGCGCTGGTGACGCGCGCGGACGAGGCGACGGCGGCGGCGGTCGCGTCGGCGGCAGGCGACGGGGACGCGACGGTCGACCGCGACGACCGCACGGGGACCGTCGTCGCGCGCGCCGCCGACTTCGAGCCGCCGTCGCTCGACGCCGCGGTCGCGGTCGTGGCCGCCGGCACCGCGGACGCGCCCGTCGCCGGCGAGGCGGCGGTCGTCGCCCGCGAAATCGGGGCGGCGGTCGACCGGGTCGACGACGTCGGCGTCGCCAACCTCGACCGAATCTTAGACCAGGTCGACCGGGTCCGCGAGGCCGACGCCGTGATCGTCGCGGCGGGCCGCGAGGGCGCGCTCCCGACCGTCGTCGCCGGGCTCGTCGACGCGCCCGTGATCGCGCTCCCCGTCTCGACCGGGTACGGCGTCGGCGGCGAGGGCGTCGCGGCGCTTGAGGGCGCGCTCCAGTCGTGTTCGGTGCTCACGACGGTCAACGTCGACGCCGGGTTCGTCGCCGGCGCGCAGGCCGGGCTGATAGCCCGCGCGGTCGACGCGGCGCGGCCGGAGTGACCGGTCCGGACGGGCCCGACTGACCGCCCCGACCGCCGCGACCGGCGGCCCGGACCGACCCCGTCGAGCCCGCCGCGACCGGCGGGAGTCGGGATCCGTTTAACCGCGCGAATACCGGCAGTCCCCCGGGTCGAAAAAGGGTATTTGTTCGTCGAGTCCGTATGGTAGTTACCGACGCACGTCGGTATCTCATGCCACGCTGTGACCACTGCGGGTCGCACGTCTCGGACCGCTTCGCGCGCGTCTTCGCGGACGAGCGCGGCGACCTGAACGCGTGCCCGAAGTGCTCCGCGAACGCGGGCATCGCAGAGGTGTCCCGCGAGCGGACTCGAACCGGGGACTGACCGGCGAAACGCCGATCGGAGACCGAGCGCACGGAGAGCGGCCGCTCCGTCCCGCCCCCGACTCAGGCGCATCCGCACGCACTTCACCCTCGCGCTCGGACGACTCCCGTGGCCGACCACCACGTGTACGTGATCGAGTGCGCCGACGGCACCCTCTACACCGGGTACACGACCGACGTGGAGCGACGCGTCGCGGAACACGACGCCGGGGAGGGCGCGAAGTACACCCGCGGCCGGACCCCGGTCACCCTGCGTCACGTCGAGTCGTTCGACTCGAAGTCGGCGGCGATGTCGAGGGAGTACGCGATAAAGTCGCTGTCGCGCGCCGAGAAGGAGCGGTTGGTCGAAGACGACCCCGAGGACGGCGACGAAAGCTGAGCGCCTCGCTTTTCTCACTCCACGAGCCGTTCGATCTCGGTGACGAGGATGCCGGTCGCGCCGACCGACCGCAGTTCCGAGATGGTCTCGAACACGTCGCGCTCGTCGACGACGGCGTGGACCGCCACCATCCCGTTGCCGTCCGCGTCGGCCTCCACGTCCATCACGGTCGGGCCGCCCAGCCCGGGGATCACGTCTTTCACCTCGTCGAGCCGGTCCTTCGGCGCGTTCATCATCAGGTAGCGCCGGCCGTCCGCCGCGAGGACGGACTCGAAGGCGGTCACGACCTGCTCGACCTTCGCGTCGTCGACCACGTCCGGACGGGCGAACAGCCGCACCGAGGAGTCGAGCACGTCGTCGATCACCGCCAGCCGGTTCACCTTCAGCGTCGTCCCGGTCGAGGTGATGTCGACGATGGCGTCGGCCATGTCGACGTGGGGGGTCAGCTCCGTCGCGCCCGTCACGGTGACCACGTCGGCGTCGACGTCCACGCGGTCGAGGTACTCGCGGGTGACGTTCGGGAACTCGGTGGCGACCGTCTCCCCGGTCAGGTCCTCGACGGCCGAGACGTCGCCGTCCTCGGGCGCGGCGAGAACGAGCTTACAGGAGCCGTACCCCAAATCGAGCAGGTCGACGAGGTCGCCGTCGGCCGCCTCCCCCGCGGCGTCGACGACGCCGCCCGACTCGGCCGCCTGATCGAGGCCGGTGACCCCGAGGTCGGCCGCGCCGTCGCGGACGTACTCGGGGATGTCGGCCGCCCGCGCGAAAAGCACCGTCACGTCCTCGTCG
Source organism: Halorubrum sp. 2020YC2 (assembly GCF_018623055.1). NCBI lineage: Archaea > Methanobacteriati > Methanobacteriota > Halobacteria > Halobacteriales > Haloferacaceae > Halorubrum > Halorubrum sp. 2020YC2. The sequence goes on along the minus strand of NZ_CP076019.1, from coordinate 2,592,778 downwards.
ACGGTGTCGGCGTACAGCTGTCGGTCGGCGGTCTCCTCGACGTGGAGCCCCGCGCGCTCTAACAGCGAGAGCGTCGGCTCGTGCAGGCGGCCCTTGTTGGGGACGGCGATGCGCATACGCGGAGCGTCGCGGGGACGGGGGGAAACGTTTTCGTCCGCCGAGCGGGGGTTGGCGCTCCCGGTCCCGGCACCGATTTACCGCTCCCCCACGACGCACCGAGTACGATGGACGAACGCGTACGCGAGCACGCCGCGGTGCTCGTCGACTGGAGCGCGCGGGTCGAGGCCGGGGACGACGTGGTCGTCAGCGTCGCGGAGGACGCCCACGAACTGGGCGTCGCGGTCGCCGAGGCGCTCGGCGAGCGCGGGGCGAACGTCACGACGCTGTACGGGTCCGACGAGGTCTCCCGGGCCTACCTGAAGGGCGTCGAGGCGAGGGTCGAGGGCGAGGGCGACGGCGGCGATGAGAACGACGACGCCGATGCCGCGGTCGAGACCGACGACTTCGATTCCGACCCCGCCGTCGACCGCGCGATGTTCGAAGCCGCCGACGCCTACCTCCGGATCGGCGGCGGGCGCAACACCACCGCGACCGCCGACGTCGACCGGCCGACGCGGCAGGCGTACGCGAAGGCCCGGCAGGGCGTCCGCGAGGCGCGGATGGACACCGACTGGGTGTCGACGGTCCACCCGACGCGGAGCCTCGCCCAGCAGGCCGGGATGGCCTACGAGGAGTATCAAGAGTTCATCTACGACGCCGTCCTCCGCGACTGGGAGTCGCTGGCCGACGAGATGGCGAAGATGAAAGACGTCCTGGACGCGGGCGAGACGGTCCGGATCGTCACCGAGCGCGACGGCGCCCCCGACACCGACGTTCAGATGTCGATCGCGGGTCGGACCGCGGTCAACTCCGCGGCCTCCGTCGCGTACGACTCGCACAACCTCCCGAGCGGCGAGGTGTTCACCGCCCCCTACGACACCGACGGCGAGGTCTTCTTCGACGTGCCGATGACCATCGACGCGACCCGCGTCCGGAACGTTCACCTCTCGTTCGAGGAGGGGGAAGTCGTCGACTTCTCCGCCGAGGCCGGCGAGGGGGCGCTCGCGGACATCCTCGACACCGACGCGGGCGCGCGGCGGCTGGGCGAACTCGGTATCGGGATGAACCGCGGCATCGACCGCTTCACCGACTCGATCCTCTTCGACGAGAAGATGGGCGACACCGTCCACCTCGCGGTCGGCCGCGCCTACGACGCCTGCCTGCCCGACGGCGAGTCCGGTAACGACAGCGCGGTCCACGTCGACATGATATCGGACGTGAGCGCGGACTCCCGGATGGAAGTCGACGGCGAGGTCGTCCAGCGGAACGGGACGTTCCGGTGGGAAGAGGGGTTCGAGGAGTAAATCGGGAGGACGATAGCTTGGTGAGAGAAAGCGGGACTGTCGGCTCTGTTGGAATCCTTAAGATCTGGTAGAATCGGCGTGCGAGATACAGAGGGTGCGTGTAGCAGCTTCACCTCTCGGCTTTTCGGTCACTCCCAATGAGTCCTCCGTGCGAATGGACTCCTTACAAGAGCGGTGAACTCAACCCGACCGGCTCAATCACACTAAGAGGAACTCGGGCCTGACGAAGCCGATCACGAGAATACTCGCCAGTACAGCGATCGCTGTGAGTCGCAGGGCACCAGAAGCCAGTCGTCGAGATCTCGGCAAGGACTCGGCAATGCCGGAGAGGGCCATCCCGGCACCAATAAATATTGTAGTATAGTAAGACGTCGCACCTTTTAAAAGGACGTAGTACGCTTGCTGCCCGGCTATCAGAAGTGCGCCACAGAGAAAAACCAGTCCAAGCCCTCTGGAGGGCTCGCCGAACACGGTCTCATCGATAATGGAGGGCATCGAGCGTGTCGTCTCCGGCGACGTTGAAATACTGCGGGGTTTGCGTACCCGCCGCTGAGGCAAGTATCGCGTGATCGTGAAACGGTGCTGATGGCGCTGACCGACTCGCGCTCTGGATTCAGCACGGCTCCGAGAACAAGTTAGTCCGTCGCTCTACCGGTCTTCGGTCGAAACATCCGAGATAACAGCCCCTGTTTTGTTTCCAGCGGGTCGAATTCAAGATAGGCGTACAGTTGCTTCCAAAGACCGATGGGGCGAATAGTCCGATTCGCCACGTCGTGCTCTAACACTCCCGCCTCCACGAATTTCGGGATATGTATTTGATGTAGGGATACGTATATCGCCTTTCGTTTGGCCGCATTAACATCCCTGCCGTGCTCTCTATGGGCAACTTCCGCCACCATATCGGCGACGGTCGCCTCACCACCCGACTGTGTGAGGATACGGAGCATCTCTCGCCTGCGCCGTGCCGAGAGCAACGTGAATACGGTCTCTTCTGACAATTCCGTCCTATCAACATCTCGCTTCTTTTCGTAAGTCGGCACAGAATCCCCTAACAGGGAACTAATCTCAGGTGTCATTACCGTTGTTCTACTATAGTACCACTTTAGATACCATCTGATAGCAAAACGAGGTCCACGGTCATCACACGTCCCAATCAGAGAGTGACTCGATTTCTGAACCGATTACCAGCTTCTAACAAGTACAGCCTCTGTATCTCGCACAGAGGTTCTACCAGTCCCCGAGGATTTCAAGGGAGCCGACACCGTCGGAAACGGGCGGATCGCGGTTAGGCGGTCGCCGCCTCGATGGCGTCCTCAAGGTCGGCGACGATGTCCGCGGGGTCCTCGATGCCGACCGACAGGCGCACCATGTCGTCGGTGACGCCCGCGGCCTCCTTCTCCGCGTCCGTCAGCTGCTGGTGGGTCGTCGACGCCGGGTGGATCACGAGCGTCTTCGCGTCGCCGACGTTGGCGACGAGCGAGGCGAGGTCCGCCTCCTCGACGGTCGCCCGCGCCGCCTCGTAGCCCGCCTCCAGCCCGAAGGTGAGCATCCCGCCGTAGCCGCCGTCTAAGTACTCGCTGGCCTCTTCGTGGGTCTCGTGGCTCTCCAGCCCGGGGTAGTTCACCCACGCGACCTCGTCGTGCTCGTCGAGGTACTCGGCCACGATCCCGGCGTTCTCGCAGTGGCGGTCCATCCGCAGCGGGAGCGACTCCGTCTGCTGGAGCGTGTTCCACGCGTCGAACGGTGACTGCTGGTCGCCCAAGTCGCGCAGGCCGCGGGTGACCGCCGCGAAGGTGAACGCCGCGTCCCCGAACCGCTCCGCGAAGTTGATCCCGTGGTACGCGGGGTTGTCCCGGGCGATCTCGGGGTACTTCTCGGCGTGCTCGGCCCACGGGAACGACCCGCCGTCGACGACGACGCCGCCGACCGTGGTGCCGTTGCCGGTGAGCCACTTCGTCGTCGACTCCCAGATCAGGTCGGCGCCGTGTTCGAGCGGGCGGCAGAGGGCCGGCGTCGCGAACGTGTTGTCGACGAACAGCGGGGCGCCGTGCTCGTGGGCGATGTCGGCGATCCGCTGGATGTCGGGCGTGACTAAGGCGGGGTTACCGATGGTCTCGAGGTGGACGTAGGCGGTGTCCTCGTCGATGGCCTCGGCGTACCCCTCGTAGTCGAGCGGGTCGACGAACCGCGTCGAGACGCCGCGGCGCTCGACGGAGTGGGTGAGGTAGGTGTAGGTGCCGCCGTACAGCGCCGACGAGGTGACGATGTTGTCGCCCGCGGAGGCGAGCAGGAACGTCGTCACGTCGAGCGCGGCCATGCCCGAGGCGGTCGCGACCGCGCCGACGCCGCCCTCCAGCGAGGCGATCCGCTCTTCGAGGGCGGCGTTGGTCGGGTTCATCAGCCGGGAGTAGACGTTCCCGGGCTCCTCCAAGGCGAAGAGGTCCGCCGCGTGGTCGGCGTCGTCGAACTGGTACGCGGTCGTCTGGTAGATGGGCGTCGCGCGGGCGCCGGTCGTCGGGTCGGGGTCGGAGCCGGCGTGGACGCTTCGCGTGCTGAACTTTCGGCCGTCGTCGCCGTCGTCGGATGGCATAGGTCCGTATTCCCCCGCTGTGTAGTTAAAAACGACCGGCCTGTACCGGCGTTTCCGGTACCGCCGACATCGCCGAACCGGTTCGGGCGCGAGCCTCGGGGGCCGCCGTCGCGCCGCCGACAGGCGGATCCGCGGGCGCGACCCGGCCGAAAGCCGAACTCGTGCCAACCGTTAACAGCGTCGGGCCGTAACTTCCCTTATGGGAACACAAGGTCCGCGCGGCGAGCCCGCCGAGCTAGAGGATCTGCTGGGAGAGATCCCGGACGGGGTCTGGCAGTACCTCGCGCTCGGCGTCGCCCTCCTCGTCGGCGTCGCCCTCCTCGGGCAGAGCCTCGTCTTCGGCGTCGCGGCGCTCGCGGTGCTTCTGGCGGCCGTCACGATCGTCAGCGCCGTCGAGATCGTCGACGCCTACGACAAGGAGGCGCTCACCGTTTTCGGAGAGTACCGGGAGCTGCTCGAACCGGGCGTCCACCTCATCCCGCCGTTCGTCTCGCGGACGCACGCGTTCGACATGCGGACCCAGACGATCGACGTGCCGAGCCAGTCGGCCATCACCCGGGACAACTCCCCCGTGACCGCCGACGCGGTCGTCTACATCAAGGTGATGGACGCGAAGAAGGCGTATCTGGAGGTCGACGACTACAAGAACGCCGTCTCGAACCTCGCGCAGACCACCCTCCGCGCCGTCATCGGCGACATGGAACTCGACGACACGCTCTCGCAGCGGGAGCTGATCAACGACCGGATCAACGAGGAGCTAGACGAGCCGACCGACGAGTGGGGGATCCGCGTCGAGGCCGTCGAGGTCCGCGAGGTGAGCCCCTCGCAGGAGGTCCAGCGCGCGATGGAGCAACAGACCGGCGCCGAGCGCCGCCGCCGCGCGATGATCCTCGAAGCGCAGGGGGAACGCCGCTCCGCGGTCGAGCAGGCCGAGGGTGACAAGCAGTCCAACATCATCCGCGCGCAGGGGGAGAAACAGAGCCAGATCCTCGAAGCGCAGGGGGACGCCATCTCGACCGTCCTCCGCGCGCGCTCCGCCGAGTCGATGGGCGAGCGCGCCATCATCGAGCGTGGCATGGAGACCCTCGAAGAGATCGGGAAAGGCGAGTCCACCACCTTCGTCCTCCCGCAGGAGCTCACGAGTCTGGTGGGTCGCTACGGCAAGGCCCTCTCCGGCTCCGACGTCCAAGACATGGAGGGATTAGAGAGCAAGGAGTTCGACGAGGAGACGGAGAAGCTGCTCGGGTTAGAGGACATCGAGAGCGCTCTCGAACAGCTTGACACCGTGGCCGACAGCGATCTCCGGACCGACGAGACCCGGGACTCGGACACGGCCCGCGACGTCGACCTCGCCCGGCAGGAGGCGACCCGCGAGGCCGACCGCGACATCGAACTGGAGACGGAGAGCGAGCGGCCGGGGACGTAATCCCGACTCACGGCCGCCACACGTCGTCGACGGGGAAAACCGCCGCGACCGCGTCGCCGCTCGGGTCGCCGACGTTCTCGGATCCGAAGCCGTCGACCACGAGGCGGACCGGGACGTCGACCCGGAGTCGAAGGCGAGCGACCGGGACGACGGGCGAGCCGACTACGAGCGGCGGTCAGCTCTCACAGGCCTTACACTCGAGGATATCTCGACTGAACTTCTGTGCGGCGTTCACGCTGTGCTGATAGTAGAGGCTCTTGACCCCTTTCTTCCACGCTTCGATGTAGAGCTGATTGATCTCTTTGACGCTCACTTCGCTCGGATCGATCGAGACGTTCACGCTCTGCGCCTGGTCGATGTGCTTCTGTCTCTGTGCCGCCTGGTTGATGATCGCCATCTGCGGTATCTCTGCGAAGGTCTTGAACACCTCTTTCTCTTCGTCCGTCAGACACTCGAGATGTTGGACGCTCCCGTCTTTGTTCGCGATGCTGTCCCAGACTTCGCGGGTGTCTTTGCCCCGCTCCGCCAGTAGCGCCTGAAGGAATCTGTTCTTCTGCGTCGACTTCAGCTTCGCACCGTCTCGCACGAAGTAGTTCGATTTCAGCGGCTCGATGCTCGGACTGACCTGACCCAGAATGACGCTGCTCGATTTCGTCGGCGCCACGCTCATCGTCGTCGTGTTTCGTCTGCCGTACCCCTCGAGAACCTCCGGCTCCCCGAACTTATCGGCAAGCGCTTCGCTCGCCTCGTAACTCCGCTCTCTGATGGTTCGGAATATCTCTTCGTTCCTCTCCATCGCCTCCATGCTGTCGAAGGGGATCATGTTGCTCTGGAGGTAGCTGTGCCACCCGAGGACGCCGATCCCTATCGCCCTGTGCCGTTTCGCGAACCGCACGGCCCGCTCCATGAACCGGACTCCCTCCGTGCGCTGGATGAACTCCTCCATCACCGCGTCCAGGAACCGAGTCAGCGTCTCCACCGCATCGGTGTCCTTCCACTCGTCGTAGTGGAGAGCGTTCATGCTCGAGAGACAGCAGACGAAGCTCTCGTCCGCGGTGGCCGGCAGCGCTATCTCCGTACACAGGTTGGACGCGTTTATCTGGTACTCCTTGTCCTTGTACACCTGCGGCTTCCCCTCGTTCATGTTCCCCCGGAAAATGATATACGGAACGCCGATGTTGATCCGGGTCTCGATGATATCCGCCCATGTCTCTCGCTTCTCCTCGTCGCCGTCGATCATCGCCTGAAACCAGTCGTCACCGACGATGACGCCGTAGTAGATGTCCTGTACCGGGTCTCCCTCGGTTTTGATGTTGAGCCATTCTTCCAAGTCGTCGTGTTCGACGTCGATGTAGCCGGCGAACTGCCCCCGCCGGGTTTCGCCCTGACTGATGACGTTGATGATCGTGTCGAACAGCTCTGTGAAGCTGTAACTCCCGTTGCTCTTGCCGTTGTCCGTTATCGGACTGCCCCGCGGCCGCAGCTCACCGAAGTACCCGCTCGTGCCTCCGCCCTGCTTGGTCATCTCACCCACCTCCGCTTGGGTGTAGAGAATACTCTCGATGGTATCCTCCATGTAGCTGCCGAAGCAACTGATAGGGAGGCCTCTGTCCAGTCCGAAGTTGGACCATATCGGGCTGGCGAGGCTGTAGAAGCCGCGGCTCATGTACTCGTAGAACTTGTCCGCGAACCCCTCCTCACCCAGGATCTCTTCGGCGCGCTCCGCTATCTGTCTGACCCTCTCTTCCGCTTCGACGCCCTCAAGCAGGTACCCCTCTCTGAGAAACTCTCTGCTGTCCTCGTTCAGCCAGTAGAACGGTTCTGTATGTTGTTCCGCAACGCTGTCGAGTTCTGTTTGTGCCATTTTAGAACATGTCCTCCGCGGTAACGCTCTGCGTGTGTTTGTTGTACGTGGTCGACCGCTTGCTGAAGAAGTCGTTATCCTTCGTCATCATGATGTCCTCGTCGAACCAGCGCGTCTCCTCGAGCAGGTCGTCGTCCGTCTCGAACACCGGTTCCACCCCGACGTTTTCGAGGCTCTGATTGAACCGGTCTCGCAGAAACGCGTCGACGTGCGCTCTGGGGAGAAACTCCAGCTCGCCGTCGGCGAATATCCAGTCTAGGATCTCCGTCTCTGCCTCGTAGGCCTGCCGACAGGCTTCTTGGACGTCTTCCTCAAAGTCGTCGTCGAAGAGGTCCGGGTTCTCCTCTCTGATCGTCTCCACCAGCTCGACCCCGAACAGCCCGTGAATCTGCTCCTCTTTGCTGGTCGCTTCGACGGCGTTCGCTATCCCCGTGAACTTCTTCTCGTGTTTGTCGAAGCTCGTCATTATGAGGAACTGGCTGAACAGCGAGACGTGTTCGACGAACGTGCTGAAAAGCAGGATGCTCATCACGTACTCCCGGTCGTCGTCGCTCTCGCTCTTCTCCAAGTACTCGTCGAGATACTCGATCCGCTCTCTGATCGCCGGCTCCTCAGTCACCTGCTCGAAGTCGTCCGTGATGCCTAAGACGTCGAGAAGGTGACTGTAGGCGTCCATGTGCCGCACCTCGCTTTCCGCGAAGGTCATACCCACGTTCCCGACCTCGGCTTTGGGCATCTCCTCGTAGATGTCCGACCAGAACGTCTTCACCTGGACCTCGATCTGCGCGATAGCCAGCATCGTCCGCTTGATAACGGTCTGCTCGGCAGGTGTCGTGTTGACCTTGAAGTCTTGGACGTCTCCGTCGAAATTAAACTCCGTATGCACCCAGTAGCTGTTCCGGATCGCCTCGACGTAGTCGAGGAAATCGCTGTACTCGTAGGGCTTCAGCTGTTTTCGCTCCGAGAAGATGTCCTTCTCTGTGTCCGCGCCTGTGCTCGCGTTTCCGTTTTCGCTTTCACTCATCGTTGGTCATCTCGAACGTGACCGCTCGCGTTGGATTGCCTCTCCTCCTGTCTAGCGTCGGTCCGGTGAGTCCGACCGCGTCGTGTCCTTGAGAGACGGTCTCACAGCGTCGCGTGCGTTTGGCCGCGTGAACCGTATCGGACCACACAGACTCCACCGACATAAGTATTACCAATAGAATTGTAGTACAGCAAGCTCACTTTCATAACTGGAGGGCGGACTCGTTCCACCGTTCCACGAACGAACGGTACCGAGACGGGGACTGAGTAGTGATCTCCGGTTACGGGCGGTCGCGACGGTGACCAACTGGCGGCGTCAAGCCTCCACGCCGGTCCAACTGCGAGGGCTCCGCCGAGCGGTCCGACGAGAAGCGCGACCCGGAGCCGGGCGACCGGTCGGCGGGGCGACCGCGCGTTCGAATCGGTCGACGGCGCGGGAGGCGAGCGAGAGAGCCCCCGGCTCAGGGCCGCCAGCGCTCGGGGTCGACCGCCCAGAGGACGACGACGGCGGCCACGCCGCCGAGACCGCCGGCGACTAGTGAGAGGGGGTTGGACGCTCCGGCCGCGAGCGCCGCGAGGAGCAGAACCGATCCCGCGAGTAGCGCCGGAGTGTCCTCGGTGACCGTCGCCTGAACCACCGGCGCGACGGCGCTACCGACGACCGCGCCGGCGACGTGGAGAGCAGGAAATTCGGAGAGGAGCGCCGTCTGTGCCGCCGGGTTGGTCACCGTTTCGGGAACGGATGCGGGCGCAAGAAAGAGACCAGCGCCGAACGCGAGCGCGGCCACGACGCTGAGTGCGGGCGCGACCAGCGCGGCGCGGGCGGAGGCGTCGGTGCCGCCCGCGGCGGCCGTACCGCCGACGAGCAGGACCGAACCGGCGGCGAGGAGCGCCGGAGTGGCGAGCAACGAGACGGGCGAGGGGGTGACGAACGCGATTCCGTCGGGCGCAGACGAGGAGGGGACGAGTCCGGTGGAGACCGTTCCGGCGAACCCGAGCGCGGCGACGCCGACGACGAGGAGGGCCGATCCGACAAGGCGACTGCTGAGTGACATGGACGGTGGGATGCGGTCCGGCCACAAAACGACCGCGGGACGGAATCGGAGTCGGACGGCTCGACCGTCCCGCCGGTCGCACTGTACCGCCGGTCACACCGTGATGCCGGCGCGTCCGTCTCCGATAACCACCATCACGCGCTCCGGCGGGCCGCGCTCGTCGGTGAGCCGCAACAGGAGCGTCTTGACGACCGGCTCGTCGGTCTCGACATCGCCGCGGACGCCGCCCTGGTCGACCGCGATCCGGAGCGAGTGGTCGCCCGTGCGGCTGATCCCGCCGAGCCGGAGTTGGACCTCCGGAACGGTGAGCCGCTGTGCGATCACGAGGATCGCGTCGCCGTCGTCGACGAAGTCGGTGCGCTCGACGAACGCCCGCGACTCGGTCGCGTCGGGCTTGAGGGCGCCGCGGGCCGCCGCGGCGGACCGGAACGAGGCCGCGTGCGTCAGCAGTTCCTCGGGGCGCGCGAGGACGCTGCGGCTGTCGACCATCGGGTTGCCGTCGACGTACCGGCTCCGCACGCCGAGGTCGCGCGGCGTCGAGGCGGCGACGTCGTGGAGGCGGTCGACGCACCCGGCGGTGGCGACGGCGAGCGCGCCGGCGACGGCCGCGCGACGGTACATGTGCCCGACTGTAACCCAGCGAGGTAAAAACCCCGTCGCCACGGTGACGCGGCGTGAGAATCGGACGCGGCTACTCGTCTATCGCCGGCGCAGGGACGCCCTCGTCGCCCGCGTCGATCTCGAAGGCGCGCCGAAGCTCCGCGATCCGGTCGCGGATGTCGGCCGCCAGCTCGAACTCCAGGTTGCTCGCGGCCTCGTCCATCCGGTCTTCGAGCGCCTCGATCTGCGCTTTCGCCTCGTCCTCGCTCTCGACGTCGCCCACGCTCACGCTCGAGGTGTCCGTCTTCGAGCCGGGGAGGTTCGTCTCGCTCACCGGCTTGTCGATGGTGGTCGCCTCGTAACCGTGCTCCTCGTTGTACTCCAACTGGATCTCGCGGCGGCGCTGGGTCTCCTCGATGGCCGCCTCCATCGAGTCGGTCACCTCGTCGGCGTAGAGCACGACCTCGCCGTTGACGTTGCGGGCGGCCCGCCCCATCGTCTGGACGAGGGTGGTGGTGGAGCGGAGGAACCCCTCCTGGTCGGCGTCGAGGATGGCGACGAGGCTCACCTCCGGGATGTCGAGCCCCTCGCGGAGCAGGTTGATCCCGACGAGCACGTCGATGTTGCCGAGCCGGAGGTCGCGGATGATCTCGTGGCGTTCGAGGGTGTCCGTCTCGTCGTGCATGTACGCCACGTCGACGCCCGCCTCCTCGAAGTACTCGGTGAGGTCCTCGGCCATGCGCTTCGTGAGCGTGGTGACGAGGACGCGCTCGTCGCGCTCGATCCGCTCGTCGACGCGTTCGAGGAGGTCGTCGACCTGCCCGGTCGCGCCCGTCACCTCCACCTTCGGGTCGACGAGGTGCGTCGGGCGGACGATCTGCTCGACGATGCGGTCGGAGGTCTCGCGCTCGTAGTCGCCGGGCGTCGCGGAGACGTAGAGTGTGCGGTCCGTCTTCTCCTCGAACTCCTCGAAGGTGAGGGGGCGGTTGTCGTAGGCGGTCGGCAGCCGGAACCCGTTCTCGACCAGCGAGTCCTTCCGCGACTTGTCCCCCTCGTACTGGCCTTTGATCTGGGGGATCGTCTGGTGGGACTCGTCGACGACGGTGAGGAAGTCGTCCGGGAAGTAGTCGAGCAGGGTGTAGGGGGCGTCGCCCGACTCGCGGTCGTCCATGTGGACGGAGTAGTTCTCTATCCCCGAGCAGTAGCCCGCCTCGCGGAGCATCTCGACGTCGAAGGTGGTGCGCTCCTCGATTCGCTGGGCGGCGACGAGGTCGCCCTGCCGCTCGAAGTAGCTCACCCGCTTCTCCATCAGGTCCTCTATCTCCGCGATCGCCTGTTCCAGTTGGTCGTCGGGGATCGAGTAGTGCTCCGCCGGGTGTAACATTACCGCCGGCTCCTCGCTCACGACCTCGCCGTGCATCGGGTCGACCTTGAGCATCCGGTCGATCTCCTCGCCCCACAGTTCGACGCGCACCGCGTAGCGCCCGTACATCGGGTAGATCTCGACGGTGTCGCCCCGGACGCGGAAGGTGCCCTGCGTGAAGTCCACGTCGTTGCGCTCGTAGTTCAGGTCGACGAGGCGGGTGAGAAGCTCCTCGCGGCCGACCGCCTCGCCCACCTCTAAGCGGAGCGCCATATCGCGGTAGTTCCCCGGGTCGCCCAGCCCGTAGATGGCCGAGACCGAGGCGACGACGATCACGTCGTCGCGGGTGAGGAGCGAGCGCGTCGCGGAGTGGCGCAGGCGGTCGATCTCCTCGTTTATCGACATCTCCTTGTCGATGAACGTGTCCGTCTGCTCGACGTACGCCTCCGGCTGGTAGTAGTCGTAGTAGGAGACGAAGTACTCGACGGCGTTGTCGGGGAACAGCTCGCGGAACTCCTCGTATAACTGGGCCGCGAGCGTCTTGTTGTGGGCGAGAACGAGGGTGGGCTGGTCTAACTCCTCCGCGACCCACGAGACGGTGTTGGTCTTCCCGGACCCCGTCACGCCGAGCAGCGTCTGCTTGTCCGCGCCCGACTCGAACCCCTCGACCAGCCCCTCGATCGCCTCGGGCTGGTCGCCCGCCGGCTCGAACGGGGCGTCGACGCGGAGGGGGCGGTCGACGGTCGGGCGGTCCTCGGAGAGGGGGGAGTCGGCGTCGCTCACGATACGCGTCGTTGGGCGGCGAGACACTTGAGCGGCGCGGCTAGGCACGCGACAGCGACGAAAATCGGTCCCGCGCGGGCGTTCCCTCACGGGGAGAAGACCGATTACCGATCGGGCTGAGAACCCGATCGTGTCCCTCCTCACGCCCGCCGTCGCGTTCGGCGCCGCCCTCATCCTGTTCGTCTGGCTCGCGTCCGGCGTCTGGGTGAACTTCGACGCGCACGCTCGCGGGAGCGACTATCCGGCCGTTTGGGGCGTCTTCGCGCCGCTCACGGGGGTCGTCATCTCCTACTACCTCCTCTGGTGGCGTCGCGGACGCCCTCGCGAGTACTCGCCGTCTCGGTTGGAGAGAGCCACCGCCGTCGTCGTCCTCGCCGGTCTCGGTGGATTGGTCGCCGGGGGCCTCGTATCGCCGCCCGATCCGGTCTCGCAGTTGACCACGTGGCCAGTCGCGTTCGCCTGCTGTCTCCCCGTCGCGTACTGGCTGGTCGAGCGGAGATTCGACGCGTCCGGAAGCGAGGACGCCGACCGCTGAGCGGGAGCGCACGCTACTCGATCGGCGGTGGATTTAGTAATACGAGAATTTCAAGTACAACTAATAATGGTGAGTAGTACAAACGAACCGACCGTAGTACGCGTCTCGCAGAAGGGACAGGCCACGATCCCGAAGGGGCTCCGCGAGAAGTTCGGGATCGAGGCGCCCGGCGAGGTGTTCATTTACGAGGACGAGGGGCGGATCGTCGTCGAACCGGTCCCCTCGCCGGACGAACTCCACGGGATCCACGCCGACGAGCACGAGCGCGGCGAGGCGCTGGAGCGCGTACGGGAACTGAGAGACGACGAGAAGCGTCGGGAAACGGAGCGGGCGGACCGGCTCCGCCCGTCCGAGGACGAATGAGCGGGAGGTACGTCTTCGACACCGAGGCGATCGTCGCGTACCTCTACGGGGAACCCGGCCACGAGGCGGTCGCCGGGCTCCTCGACGAGGTGTTCGCCGGCGAGTCGGCGGGGGCGCTCGCCGAGACGAACGCCGGCGAGGTCTTCTATCTCGTCGCCCGGTTCGTGGGTGTCGACGACGCCCCGACCGACGCCTCGCTTCGGGAGGCGGACCGGGACCTCCGCGCGCTCGAACGGCGAGGGCTGGCGATCGAATCGGCCGACTGGCGGCTGGCGGCCGAGGTGAAGGCTCACGGGGACATCTCGCTTGCCGACGCCCACGCCGTCGCGCTCGCGAGCGAGCGGGACGCGACGCTTGTCGCCGGCGCGGACGACGACTTCGACGAACTACCCGTCGCAGTCGACGTTCGTCGGTTCCGGGATCAAGGCGTGTAGGTCGGCGGCTACGCTCGCCCCCGCCGGTCGGTGCGTCGTTCGCCTCCCGGCCGACGGTCGCGGGGAGGCCGACCGCGGCGCCTCACTCCAAGTCGAGCAGCGTCGCGATCTCGTCGAGGTACTCGTCGTAGACGCCGACCGCGGACTCGATCGGGTCGGGCGAGGCCATGTCGATGCCGGCGAGTTCGACGACGTCGAGGGGGTACTTCGAGCCGCCAGCCTTCAGCATCTCGCGGTAGTCGGCGGCCGCGGACTCGCCCTCTTCTAAGACGCGCTCGACGATGGCGGCCGCGGCGGAGATGCCCGTCGCGTACTGGTAGACGTAGAAGTCGTAGTAGAAGTGCGGGATGCGCTGCCACTCGCGCTCGATGCCGCCCGTCAGCTCTGCGGGCGCGTAGTAGTCGCCCTTCAGGTCGGCGTAGGCCTCGTCGAACGCGTCGGGCGTGAGCGCGTCGCCGGCCTCCACGCGCTCGTGGATCTCCTGCTCGAAGGCGGCGAACATCGTCTGTCGGAAGAGGGTCGAGCGGAAGCGTTCGAGGTACTCGTCGAGGACGTGGGTGCGGAGCTCGTCGTCCTCGACGGTATCGAGCAGGTGGTGGGTGAGCAGCGTCTCGTTGACCGTGGAGGCGATCTCAGCGACGAAGATCTCGTAGCTCGCGTCGTGCCACGGCTGGGCGTCGCCCGCGAGTTCGGAGTGCATCGAGTGGCCGAGCTCGTGGGCCAGCGTGTACATCGAGGCGATGTCGTCCTGGTAGTTCATCATGATGTACGGCTGGGTGTCGTAGGTGCCCGAGGAGAACGCGCCCGAGCGCTTCCCGCGGTTCTCGTACACGTCGACCCACCGCGAGTCTAACCCCTCGGCCAGCCGCTCCTGATACGCGTCGCCCAGCGGCGCGACCGCCTCGATCACCCACTCGCGGGCCTGCTCGTACTCCACGTCGGGACCCTGGTCGCCCGTCAGCGACATGTAGAGATCGTGGCTCTGTAGCTGGTCGACGCCGAGGGCCTCGGCCTTCAGGTCGGCGTGGCGGTGGAGCACGTCGAGGTTGTCGTCGACGGTGTCGACGAGGGTGTCGTACACCTCGACGGGGACGTTCGAGCCGTCGAGCGCGGCGGCGCGCGCGGAGTCGTAGTCGCGGATCTCGGCGCTCGTGACGTGTTCGCGGACGGCCTTCTCAAGCGACGTGCCGACCGTGTTGCGGACGTCCGCCCACTCGTCGTAGAACGTCTCATGGACGCGCTCGCGGAACTCGCGGTCCGGGTTCGTCTGGAGCTTCGTGAAGTTCGCCTGCGTGATCTCAACCTCCTCGCCGTCGGGGTCCTCGACGACGCCGTAGGTCATGTCGGCGTTCGTCAGCATCGAGTAGATCTCGCTCGGCGCGTCGGTGACCTCGGAGAGGTCCGCGAGCACCTCCTCGACCTCGCTCGACCGCGTGTGCGGCTTCTTCCGCAACACGTCGTCGAGGTAGTGCTCGTAGGTCGCGAGCTCCGGCTCGTCGTCGACGAACGCCTCGACGTCCGACTCCGTGAGCGTCTGTAGCTCAGGTTCGAGGTACGAGATCGCGCTCGACGCCTCGGAGCCGAGCGAGGACGCCCGCGCGGACATCGCCTGATACTCCTGGTTCCGCGTGTCCTCGGCGCTGCGGAGCCGGGCGTACGTGGTCACCTGCTGTAGCTCGCGGAAGATCTCCTCGCGCAGTTCGAGCAGTTCGAGCAGGGTCGCGGCGTCGTCGGTGACGCGCCCCTCGTAGTCGCGAAGCTCGTCGATCCGGTCTTCGACCGTCTCGCGGGCCGCCTCCCACGCCTCGTCGTCGGCGTAGATGCCGTCGAGGTCCCACTTGTACTCGGCGTCGATCTCGGATCGCTCGGGAACCGAACTCATACCGATCGAGTCGGTCTCCCGCACACTAAGCCTTGGCAAACCCCGCGCGGCGAGCCGATAGGCGTGGGGACCACCGACAAACGACGCGTGTCAACGTGGCTCATTTCACTCGTCACCGCCCGCGGTCCGACGCCTCTCTACTCGGCTTCTCCCCCGGCCCACGCTGCGAGGTCGACGACGAGAACGAGCGCGTCCTCGCCGTCGCGGTAGTAGCCGCCGACCCGCCGGATCGGGTCGAACCCCTCGTCGGCGTACAGCGACCGGGCGGGGTCGTTGCCCTCGCGCACCTCCAGCCGGGCGACGGCCACTCCCGTCGCGCGGAGCCGGGCCAGCGCCGACCGGAGGAGCGTCCGGCCGATCCCCCGACCGCGGGCGTCCGGGTGGACGGCGAGGTCCTTGATATGGCCGATGTCGCGGCCGTGGTTCGGCGTTCGGTCCGCGACGACGAACCCCGCGACCGCGCCATCCCGCTCCGCCACGAGGAACGCCGGCTCGTCCAGCAGTCGCTCGAAGGCGTCGTGCGGCCACGGGTCCGAGAAGCAGGCGCGCTCGATCCGGACCACCGCGAGGAGGTCGGCGCGCTCGGCCCGTCGGACCGTCACGTCTGCGGCGCTCACGGGTCGCGTTGCGGGCCGCGAGGAATAAACGCGCCGGGTTACCCGTCGATCCACGGCTCGTCCGCGTCCGCCGCCGCCGGGCCGGGGGCGCACACCTCGAAGCAGGCGCCCTCGGGGGCCGGAGCCGCCGTCCGTCCGGGAGGCCGACGGGGCCCTCGGACTCGCGGCGGAGCTCGACGCTCCAGCCGTGCGACTCCACCACCTCGCGGACGATGTCTAACCCGTACCCCGTCCCGTCCGCGCGGGTGGTGAACCCCGAGTCGAAGACGGACTCGCGGTCGTCCGGGTCGACCCCGGTCCCGTCGTCCGCGACGAGGAACCCCCCGTCGGTCGCGGTGACGAGGACGGTGAGCGCGTCGTCGGTCGGGTCCGCCTCGGCCTCGCCCGCCTCGACCCCGCCTCCACCGGCGGCGGTGCTCTCGGTCCCGTCGCCCCCGGTGTCGTCGCTCCCGGCCTCGTCGCTCGCGGCCTCCTCCGGCTTCGCGTGTTCGGTCGCGTTGCGGAACAGGTTCTCCAAGGCCTGTCGGACCCGGCCGCGGTCGCCGCACACCCGGGCGTCGCACGCGACGACCAGCTCCGCGTCGTCGTCGCCCTCGGCGGCGGTCTCCCAGGCGTCGCGCGCGACGCTCGCGAGCGCGAACTCGGTCGGCTCGTCCATCCCGGTCCCCTGCCGCGCGAGGATGAGCAGCTCCGAGACGAGCTGGTCGATCCGGTCGACGGCGCGCTCGCCGCGTTCGAGCGGCTCCGCCTCGCCGCGCAGCCGCGCCATCTCCATGGATCCGCGGATCACGGACAACGGGTTCCGCAGGTCGTGCGAGACGATGCTCGCGAAGCGGTCGAGCCGCTCGTTCCGGTCGGTGAGCCGGCGCTCGCGCGCCTTCCGCTCGCTGACGTCGCGGGAGTTGATGAGCAGTTCGCCCACGGGGCTGTCGGCGGGCAGCGACCGGGTCCGCGACTCCAGCCAGACCCAGTCGCCGTCAGCGGTGCGGTAGCGGTACTCCAGCGTCGGCGCCGCGTCCGGCTCGCTGAGCGCCCGGTAGAACCGCTCGGTCATCCGCTCGCGGTCGTCCGGGTGGACGTACCCCAGCGGGGAGCGGCCGACCGTCGACCCCTGCTCGTAGCCGAGCACCTCCTCGACGGAGGGGCTCTCGTAGACGACGAGGCCGTCGCCGTCGACGACGGTGACGAGGTCGCTGCCGTACTCCAGGAAGGCGCGGTAGCGCTCCGGGAAGGTCCGGTCGGCGTCGACCCGCCGGACGGTGACGATCCGGCCGCCGAACTGCGGGGCCAACTCGTCGTCGACGACGGACTCGACCCACGCGTAGCCGCCGCTCGCGCGTCGGATCCGGTGGGTGACCGTCCGGGTCGCCGCCACCGCCGACAGCGCGTCGGCTACCGGGTCGCGGTCGCTCGGGTGGACGCGGCCGAGGAGGTCGCTCCCGACGAGCGCGTCGCGCTCGACGCCGACGACGTCGGGCACCGACGGTCCGGCGAACAGCACCTCGCCGTCCACGGCGACGGCGAGGAGGAAGCGGTCGGCCTCGCGGGGGCGGGACGCGCCCTCGGCGGGCGTCGCGTCGACGCGCCCGGACGCCCCGTCGCCGGAGTCGCTCGACCGCGGCCCGGTCTCGGCGCGGGCCGGCGGGCGGGTCGACCCCTCTCGAACCTCTGTCGGCGCGTCGGCCGCGTCCCGGTCGGCGGCGTCGGGGGCGTCGCCCTCGGCGGCGCCGCGGCCGGACGTCGACGTGTCGGATGGACGGAGGGTCACGGTCAGTTCGACCGACCGTACGGACGGGGAGTGATAAAGCTGCGCGCCGGAGATATCAAAACGGATAATCGGGGTGCCGCGCAACGCCAGCGTCGCGGGACCTCACACCTCGTCGACGACGGTTGCGTCGGCCCACGCGGCCTCGAAGCCGTCGCTCACGCGGGTCGCGAAGCCGCGGTCACGCAGGTCGAGTATGCCGAACAGCCGGTCGGGCGCGAGGGGGTCAGCGACCTCCAGACACACCTCCTCGCCGTCGATGAGGTAGAAGTTCCCGTACGCGTCCTCCGTGATCCGCAGTTCGAATGGCCCCTGCGCGATCGTCAGCGTCGCCCGGTCCTCGTCGACCGCCGCGCGCGCGTCGTCGAACACGCCCGGCGAGAGCAGCACGGAGACGTCGACGCCGCTCCGGATGACGCCGAGGAGCCGGTCGAGCAGCTCCGGGCCCTCGCGGTCGACGTCGAACTGCGCGGAGACGTCGGTCGCGACGACGACGATCGACTCCTCGGCGGCGTCGATCCGTTCGAACAGCAGTTCGAGCGAGTCGTCGGCGCCGACCGCGGCGGTCCAGAACCGGTCGTCGGTCGTCTCGGCGTCGGCCAGGCGGTCTATCAGCTCCGACTTGCCCGACTCGTACGTCTCGATCCGCTGGCGTAGCTCCCGCCGCTTCGCCTCAACCAGCCGGTCGACGGCGACGGCCGGCTCGACGGGCGCGTACCGCTTCGGCTCGCGGTCGGTCTGGACGCGGACCAGCCCGCGGGACTCGAGGCCGCCGAGCGCGTCGTAGATGCGCCCCTTCGGCACGCCGCTCTCCTCCGCGACGGCCGCGGCGGTCCCGGTACCCAAGGCGAGCAGCGCGCGGTACGCCCGGTCCTCGTAGCTCGACAGGCCGAGGTCGCGAAGCGACTCCATGCCGCGCCCTACGCGCGTCCCCCACAAAGCCTCGGCGTTCGGCGCCGCCGAGATATATAAAAGGTTCGTGAACAACCGCCGTCGGTTTCGCGACTCGTTCGTCGCTCGCGCTCCTCCGATCCGAACTTAGGCCGTCCTACGCCGTCAGTATCCCATAAAATCGGAGCTCCGTCCGATTGCCCCCGCCGATCGCTCCGCCCGGTCTCATACGAAAACATATACGTTGTTGTCGCGGGTTCCCGAAGGGTATTACGTCGCAGCCCCGTACTCGGACGCAGTCAACATGAGTCGAATCCGGACGGCCGCCGTCCTTCTCCTCGTCGCGTCGCTCCTCGCGACCGGAACGGTGGTCGCGCAGCAGGCCAACGACACCGTGCGCGGCGACCCCGACATCGAGGCGTTCGCGCCGGAGACGGCGTTCGTCCCCGGCGAGGAGTCGACGCTCCAGGTGAGCCTGAACAACCGCGGCGACATCGACGCGCAGGGCGCCGACAACCTCGAGAGCGAGGTGGTGACCGCCCACGAGACGACGGCGCGGATCCTCACCGGCGACGCGGCGAACCGCGAGGTCCCCTTCGACGTGCGGACCGGCGAGCAGACGGTCGGGGACGTCACGCGCGGCGTCACCGGACCGATCGAGTTCACCGTCGTCCCCGACGAGGACGCGGAGCCGGGCGTCTACCGCGTCCCGATCCGACTGGAGTACCGGAACGTCGAGCGCGCCGAGGTCGACGACGGTTCCACCGTCCGCGACGATGAGGTCGTGACGGAGACCGTGTACGTCTCCGTGGAGATCACCGACCGCGCGCAGTTCGCGGTCGTCGACGTCGACGGCGCCGTCCAGGCGGGCGACAACGGGCTCGTCGACGTGACGCTGCGGAACGTGCGAAACGAGACCGCCCGCGAGGCCTCCGTCGCCGCGAACCCGATCGACCCCGACCTCTCGTTCGCCACCGACGCGGGCACGACCGAGACGTACGTCGGGTCGTGGGAACCGGGCGAGGACCGCACGTTCACCTACCGGCTCGCCGCCGCAGGCGAGGCGACCGCGCGGGCGTCGACGCTGGAGTTCGACGTCGACTACCGCGACGCCGAGCGCGCGAACGCGGCCGCGAGAACTGTCCGGACGGGCGTGACGCCGCTCTCGCGGCAGGCGTTCACCGCCGAGGGGTTGAACAGCACGCTGCGCGTCGGTGAGGACGGCTCCTTCACCGTCGAGGTCCGCAACCGCGGCCCCCGCGAGGTCGAGAACGCGGTCGTCGTGTTCAGCAACGAGGCGCCCGCCCCGGACGGGGTCGGGCAGGAGACGGTCCAGTCGGACCCGAACATCGTCCCCCGCTCGACGCGGGACACGGTGGGCGACCTCGCGGTCGGCGAGACGGCCACCGCCACGTTCGACGCCGGCCTCCGAACCGACGCGAACCCCGGCGAGCGGACGGTCAACGTGGCGGTCCGCTACCGCGGGCTCGGCACCGACGAGGGCGTGAGCGCGAACCCGGAGGACGACGGCACCGTCTCGCTGGTGTCGACGGGGTCGGCCGGCGACGTCATCGTCTCCGACACGCTCGATGTCGTCGTCGACGTCGCGCCCGAGGCCGACGTGTTCTCGGTGTCGCCGGCGGAGCCGAACGCGACCGAGCCGTCGACGGTCACGCCGGGGTCGACGGTCCGGTACGACGCGGTCGTCCGCAACACCGGCCCCGAGCCGATCACGGACGTCCAAGCGAAGCTGTTCGTCGACTCGCCGCTCTCCTCGTCCGACGACGAGGCGTTCGTCACCTCGCTCGACCCGGGCGAGGCGAGGACCGTCACCTTCGAGGTCGCGGTCGACGGCGGCGCGACGCCGAAGACGTACGCGGCCGCGGTCGACTTCCGCTACGACGACGCCGACGGCGACGAACAGCTCTCCGACACCTACCGGCTCCCGGTCGAGGTGGTCACCGAAGACGACAGCGGAGCGCTCTCCTCGCCGCTCGGGATCGTCGCCCTGCTCGGCGTCGTCGCGGTCGGCGGCGCCTTGGTCTGGCAGCGCGGTCGGGTGAGTCGGGCGATGTCCGAGTTCCGCCGTCGACTCCGCTCCCGATAGATGGACCCCGTCACCCGGCTGTTCGGCGCGATCACCGACCGGGTCATCGAGCAGCCGCGCCGGGTCGTGATCGCCTGTCTGGTCGTCACCGCCCTGTTCGCGCCCGGCATGGCGCTGTTAGAGGCCAGCGCCGGCAGCGACCAGTTCACCGACGGGATCGAGGAGTCGGACGCGCTCGACCGCGTGAACGAGAAGTTCGAGCCGGCGTTCGGGGGTGACGACCCGACCACGCAGCTGATCCAGCGCGACGTCAACGTGCTCGACCGACGCGGCCTCCTCGACATGCTGGCGACCGCCGAGCGGCTCTCCGACCGCGACGGGCTGCGGGTGACGGACGTCTCCGCGCCCGCGATGGACGTCGCGGCCGAACTCGACGCGGACGCCGACACCCCCGAGGCGGCCCGCGACGCGATCGAGCGCGCGAGCGACGGCGAAATCGACGACGCGGTCGCGGCCGCGGCCGAGGACCCCGGGTTCGCGACGCTGCTCTCCGACGACTTCAACCGCGAGTCGGGGACGGCCTCCGCGGCGCTCGGCGTCGTCTCCCACTCGTTCCCGGCGTCGGCGGACACGCAGGCGATCCAGAGCGAGGCGCAGACGATAGCCGAGGAGGCCCCCGGCGACGTCACCGCGTTCGGCGGCGGCATCGTCGACGACGAGTTCGAGCGCGTCATCTTCGACTCGCTGTCGATCGTCGTGCCCGCGGCGCTCGCGGTCATCCTCGGGCTGCTGGCGTACGCCTACCGCGACCCGTTCGACTTCGTGCTCGGGGGCGTCGCGCTCCTGATGACGGTGGTGTGGACGTTCGGCTTCACCGGCTACGCCGGGATCGCCTTCTCGGAGGTGCTGATCGCGGTGCCCGTCCTCCTCTTAGCCATCGGGATCGACTTCGGGATCCACACGGTGAACCGCTACCGCGAGGACCGCGCCGCGGGCGCGCCGCCGGAGACCGCGATGCGCGGCGCGCTCGGCCAGCTCGTGGTGGCGTACTCGATCATCGCCGGGACGACGATCATCGGCTTCCTCGCGAACCTCACCAGCTCGCTAGCCCCGCTCCGGGAGTTCGGGCTGGTCGCCGGGCTCGGGATCTGTTTCACCCTCGTCATCTTCGTCGGCTTCCTCCCGGCCGCGAAGCTGGTCGTCGACCGCTGGCGCGCCGAGCGCTCGCTGCCCGAGTTCGGCTCGCGCCCGCTCGGCTCCGAGGACTCCGCCCTCGGGCGGCTCCTCCCCAAGCTGTCCGCCATCTCGCGGCCCGCGCCCGCCGTCTTCCTCGTCGTCGTCCTCCTGCTCACGGCCGGCGCCGCGGGCTACGGCGCGGGCGTCGACACCACCTTCGAGGACGACGACTTCCTCCCGCCGAGCGAGCAGCCGGCGTACGTCGACTACCTCCCCGGTCCGCTCCAGCCCGGCGAGTACACCGCGACGGAGACGATCAACTTCCTCTCCGACAACTTCGCCACGAGCGAGGACGACACCGTCACGATCTACGTGGAGCGGCGCATGACCAGCGACGCGGCCCTGCGCAGCCTCGCGCGCGCCGAGCGCGACCCGCCCGACACGTTCGTCACCGTCGACGGCCGGGCCAGCGTCGACAGCGTTCAGGGCGCGATCGACGCCTACGCGGCGGAGGACCCCGAGTTCGAGCGGCTGGTCGAGGCGTCCGCGCTCGACGACGGGCGCCCGAACCGGAACCTCGACCGGATCTACGCCGAACTGCGCGACTCGCCGTACGACGACTTCACGGGCGAGTACCTCGCTGACGACGACCGCTCGACGCGAATCGTATACGCCGTCGAGTCCGACGCCAGCGACGCCGAGATCACCGCGGACGCCCGGCGCGTGGCCGACCGCTACCGCGGCGACGCGACCGCGACCGGCCAGATTGTCGTGTTTCAGGCGGTCGCGGACACGATCTTCGAGTCGGCGCTCGTCTCGCTGGCGGCCGCGCTCGGCCTCTCGGCGGTGTTCCTCGTCGTCCTGTTCTGGCTCCTCCTCGGCAGTCCGACGCTCGGGCTCGTCACGCTCGTCCCGGTGACGGTCTCCGTCGCGACGCTCACCGCCACGATGCGGCTCGGGGGGATCCCGTTCAACGCGATCACCGCGACGATCCTCTCGATATCCATCGGACTCGGCGTCGACTACACCGTCCACGTCGCGCACCGCTTCCACGACGAGTACGCCCGCGGCGGCGACGTCGACGCCGCGGTGGTCACCACGCTCCGCGGGACCGGCGGCGCGCTCACCGGCACGTGGGCGACGACCGCGCTCGGCACGGGCGTGCTCGTCTTAGCCATCACGCCGATCCTCGGCCAGTTCGGGCTGCTCACCGCCGCCAGCATCACGCTCGCCTACCTCGCGTCGCTGATCGTCTTACCCCCGGCGCTCGTCGTCTGGGTCGCCGTCGTCGAGCGCCGCCCCGGACTGCTGTTCGTCGGCCGCCTGCTCGACGCCGCCGGTGCGATCGACGTCGACGGCGGGAGCGGTGCGCCCGAGGGGCCGCGGACCGACGGGGGGACAAACGAGCCGGTCGACCCCGACGAGGACGCCGACGCCTTCGAGTGGCAGACCGACCCGCAGCCGCCCGCAAACGACCCGAGTCAGAAGCGTTAAAAGCTCGCCGCGGATACCCGGTCGTGAGGGCGCGTAGCTCAGCGGACAGAGCACTTGGTTCCGGACCAAGATGCCGCGGGTTCAAATCCCGTCGCGCCCGTTCCTTCGCTTCGCTCAGTCACGGGCGCGACTGGCTCCACGCTCGTTCCCTTCGGTCGCTCGCGTGGATCCCGTCGCGCCGTATCGCTCTCTCCGACAGATAGCAACAGGTGGGCTCGTAAAATCGTCACAGCGCCGGCTACTCGTCTTCGAGAGCGTCGTAGACATCTCGGTTCGCATTGCGGTCGTCCGCCGCGACCCGCCGAACCAGTTCCCGCCGGACGTTCTCTCGTCCCTCAAGCGCCTCCTTAACGAGTCTCGTCTTTCCCAGCCGTCACCGCCCGTATACGACCGCGAGATCCGCGTTCTCCGAGTCGAACAGGCCGTGAAGCCGATCTAACTCCTCCGAGCGGTTCACGAAGTCTGTCATGGCGCCGAGTTAGCGGGTGCGAGATAAAATATTCTGAATAATCATATTCTGGAACTATCATCGACTGAGAATTCAACCAAAGCAAAATTAGAATGATCCGAGACCAATCAGATATAGTGGTCATCAAGTTAGAAATTCTACTTTTCATCTCAAATCACGAAAGCTTTTTATAAATAGTTTGCGTTATTTGAGACAATATGATGTCAAAGAGCCACTTCTAGGTGATATCTCATCTGATAAATGGGGGTGATCCGGAACTGAGTGTCAGTACGCTCGCTGATCAGCTCGAGTGGAGCACTAGTCACGCCTCACGCATCATCACCGAATTAGAAGCCTACGGCTGCGTCCAAACCAACCAAAACGGTCGAGAAAAGCTGGTACTCTTACGCATATCGAACCGATGGAGCAACTCGAGGGATTCCTCACGGAATATCGCCATATGGACTTACCGGCCCTCTTCGCTGGCTCTGTTGAGTCCCTATTTTCGGACAGATCATCGCCTGAATCAGCTGTTCGCTGAAGACTGTGTATTAACCGCGGAGAATCATACTTCTCAATCCGTTTAAATGGGCGAATCCTAATACGGAACTTGTCATTCCAGAGTTAGGCCTTTGTTCAAGTGATCTGATACTGAGATGTGATTCCGGATGCTTCCGCGAACCGCGCGAAGTCAACGGAACACCCGCGGACTGAGCGCTGAAAACTGCGGTGGCGCGAAATGCGGGTCGGCCGCCAATTATCCTGTTCGCAAGCTTTAGTATGGGAGCCTGTCACGTATGCGGTAATGACGATTTTGCCGGTGGATATGGACGTCCTCGAGGACGTCTGTCGAGATATTGCCCAAGACAACTACGGGTTCGTGTACGTCGCGGACCAGAAGTCGGATATTAAGTCCGGCTACGAGAACGCGGACGTTGGAACGCTTAACGCGGGATCGCTCGCCGCAAGCGATATGCGAAAGGCGCTCTCAGAGATGTCAGCCGACGAGTTCGTCGACCTCGACCAGCTTCGAGACGGAGTGTACTATGTCGATCCCTTCGGCGTGAAGGGGAATATGAACATTACGCGAGAGTTGACGAACCTGTTCGGCCAGCGACTGGTGGTCACTGGGGAGACACTCCGCTCGCGGTTCTCGCTGGCGATCGACGATCTTGAATTCTTTGTCGACGAGCTTACCGAGCGCGACTACCTCCGCCGCATCACAGCGGGCAAGCGAGACTACTACACGATCGGCCCGAAGCTCAAGGAGCACGCCGACGACGTGGGGCTCGACGCGCGGCTCGAACGCGAGGCGTCGAACGGGAAGATCGCCCACAGCGACCTCGAGAGCGTCATCGACGTGAACGCCACCTCTGACGTGATCCGGTACCTCGACCGGGAGGGTTACATCGTCGATCTCAACGGCGAGTACCTCGTTGAGGAGGCGATAGACGAGTACGCGGAGTTCCTCGCGGACGAGATCGAGGAGACCGTTGAAACGGAGTTCGAGGAGTCGAACCACGCGCTGCGCGTCGGGGAGTTTGAACAGGTCGTGGAGAACGCGATCGACTCCCGGTTCGACGTGCTGTCGGCGGCGCGGAGCGTCCGGACGGATATCCTCAGGGAGACGCGGTCGACGCTCGTCGACCGCTTGGGGCTCGCCGAGGGACCGGAGATCGTCACGGTCGAAGAGCCCTTCGACCGGCTCGTCGATGAGCGGGCGCGCCGGATCCTCGGCGAGGTGAAAGGGGAGTACGACGTGTTCGCCTCTCCGTCGGAGTTCACCGAGCGTGCCGAGGAACAGTTCGAGGAGCTCCAAGTCGCTCACGACAACCGCGTCAACGAGCACGTCCGCGAGGCCGTGATCGACCGGTACGAAACCATCGTCGCCGACGAGGAGTTCTGAAAGCCGATGGAATAATGTGGATTGGCTGATTGATATAAACTCAACGACTATCGAATGACTCGCAAATATTCCTTCGAAACGAAAACGATCAACGGCCAGCAGTTCGTTATCGCGGAGGGGCGCGGCCAGTCCTCCGAACCGATCCGCGTCCGAGCCGACTGGATCGAGAGCGACGACATGGAGGGGAAGTGGGAGGACCTGATCAAACAGATCGTCCAGCCAGAGACGATAAACCAGATCGATATCGCCAACGGCAACGGTGGGATCAGTCGGCGAAAGGCGGTCGAGGCGCTTGCCGGTGCGACCGTCGACGGCGAAACGGTCGTGTCTAGCGAACAGCAGGCGGACGTGTTGGTCGAGTATCTCGCGAAAGAGGACGTGCTTGGGATCGAGGGGGACCAGTTGGTGTTGTTCCGCGACCCCGATGAGGAGGATCTCGGCGGGGCGGCGCTGATGAACTGGGCCGCACTAATGGGGGCGGTGATAGAGAGCATCGACGAGCACCTCGAACGGGTTGAAGACGCCAAAAAACGGTTCAAGGAGACGATCGACGAGCTGGAGACCGAGCGGACCGATTCCAACGAGCGGCTCTCGAAAACGGCACAGCGCCTCCAGAATCTCGGCCCCGGGCAGGGGATTCCCGACCCGGAAACCCTCAGTAACGAGGAGCGCCAGCAGTTTAACCAACTCAAGAGCCACTACCTCTACCTGCGCAACATCGAGAAGGCGAAGGAAGAGAACCTCTTCGAGAACGTCAACGTCGGTCTCGACCAGATGGGAATGGCGATCGACCGGCTGGAGGCCGCTCGTGAGGCGTACGACATGTTCCACCGCAATACCCGCAAGGCGGCGGTACAGAACAACGTGTTCCCAGAGGAGGCGCTCAACTTCGTCGACAACGCGGGGAGCCTCATCAACGACCTCGCCGGCGTCGAGGCCGAAAACGAAGAGGATGTCGACAGCGACGACCTCGAGGCGATGATCGAAGAAGATCTTGGCGAGACGGTCCAAGACCAAGCGAGCGCACTCTCCGAGGTCGCCGAAACCGCCGAGCGGGCGGCTGGGGAAGAGAACATCCAGATTTAACATGTACGCCACCTCGTTCGTACTGACGCTCGACCGGGTTGAGGAGGTCCTCGACAGGGCGCTGGCGATCGAGACGTTTCGGAACCCGGGACCCGCACTCCGAATCGCCGGCAATGCGGTCGACGCCGTTGAGGACATCGGTGAACTCTCATCCGTGGCGTTGCCGCGCGTCAGCGCCGAGAGCATGGAGCGGACCGCGGGCGACGAAGCCGTGCGGACGATACTGGCCGATCGGCTGGAGTCGGGACTCGGCTCGGAGATCGACGATGACGTGCTGGAGCACGCGCGTGAGGCGGACCGAATCACGGAGGTCGACGGCCGAGTGATAGTCCCGGTCGGCGTGGAGATGCCAGCGCTCCGAAACTGGTGGCTGCTCGCAGACCTGTTGTGTTCACGACTGGAACGCGTTCGAGACGGGTTCCGACGCGTTCACCGCCGAGCCCGTGTCGACGGGCCCGACTTGGTTGAGACGATGTTCTGGACGGTGGCAGAACGGCTGGCCGCCCTCGAAGACGCCCTCTCGTCGGCGCTCGTCGTCGGGCGGTATACCCGACGGATGTCTAACCAGGGGGCCGCGACACTGCTCGGCGGCGTCGAGACGCTCGCGACCGCGGTCGCGGGTGGTGACAGTGCTTAATCTCAAGCCGGTTGTCCTCTCGGGCCAGCCTACCTCACACGTCAAGATCGGGGCCTCGAAAGTCGGAGAGTCGACCGAGCTCGTGCGGGTAAAACACGCAAACCGAAGCGCCCACTTCTACGTAAAACCCGTCGACGACCGGCTGGTCGACGACATCGGTACCGATCTCCGGATCCACGAAAACGTTGAGAAGCTGTTCGGTGGGTTCCACCGCGGTCGGGACTGTCTCGTTGACACGGATGTCAACCCGGCCGAGATTCCCGACTGTAAGTCGGTGTCGATTCACACCGCGATGGACGAGTCACAGATCGCGGCGTTCCTCCGTGAGAGCAACTACCTACTCCACCCCATCGAGGAGGTCGTCTCTCGCGACGAGGGACCGAGTCGGTTTGAGCCGGTTGAGATCGAACCCTCCGGCTACAACACCGTTCGCGTGACAGACGAGACCGAGATCGAGTTCGTCGACACCGGCGAGTACCGAGAGCAGAAGGCGATGTCCGACTCCCGACCGAGGGGACCGGGAACGGGGGGACAGGGTCGCGGCGGGCAGAAGGGGGACGACGAGGCGGTTCAGGTGTCGCTCGAACCGAAGAAGCCGACGGTCAGCTTCGAGGAGGACGTGGCCGGGCTGCCAGAGGTGAAGCGCACGGCGGAGAACCTGCTCGCGCTGTTCGACCCCGACGTGCGCGACGAGGTGGTCGACCGCTACGGCGACGAGTTCGCCTCGCGCGGCAACAGCATGCTGCTGTACGGGCCCCCCGGCTGCGGGAAGACGCTCGTCTCGGAGGCTATCGCCTACGAGGCGAAGTACAACTCGAACATCGAGGAGAGCTACGGCGAGGTGAAGTTCCTCGAGATCAAGGGCAGCGACGTGCTCTCGAAGTACTCCGGGGAGTCGGAGAAGCGCGTGGAGGCGATCTTCGAGAAGGCACACGGGATCGCGCAGGACGGGTTCGCCGTCCTCTTCTTCGACGAGGTCGACACGCTGATCCCCGACCGCGGCGACGACTCGCTCCAGCGCCACGAGCGCTCGCTGACCAACGCGTTCCTCCAAGAGATGAACGAGATCGAGGACAACCTGCTGGTGATCGGCGCGACGAACATGCCGTTCACCATCGACCCGGCCGCCACCCGCCGGTTCCCTATCCAGCAGTTCATCCCGCAGCCGGAGACGGAGGTGATGGCACAGGTGTGGCGGAAACACCTCGCGTCGATGCACGGGACCGACGGGATCGACTACGACCGGCTCGGCGAGCTATCGACCGGGTACACCCCGGCGGAGATCGCCGACCGCGTGCTGGGAAGCGAGCTCCAGCGCGAGTTCGTCGAGAGCGTCCACCTCCCAGATCGGGAGCCGATCGAGCCGACGACCGACTACTTCGCAGACCGGCTTGGAGAGACCGAACCCAAGACGGTCCGGCAGTACGTCGCCAGCGTCCGGACCCAGATCGACGACCTCGAAGGGTACCCGGAGCTGCGGCGGTACGTCGAAGAGCAGGCCGAGCGGCTGGAGATGCGGCTGGGCAACGAACCCTCGTCGCTCGAACAGCTCTTCGGCGGGGACGGAGACGGAAGCGCCGAAGAGGGAGACGACGGAAGCGGCGGGAGCGGGGACGGCAGTAGTGGCGATGGCGGCACGGGAAGCGGCGACGGCGGACCGACGCCCGGAGGTGAGCGCGCCGGGGATGAACCCACGCCCGAAGGCCCCGCCGAGGCGGAGATCGGAGGTGACGGCCGTGAGTGACGGCTACCGACAGGTCGGCTCCTTCGAAAGCGATCCCCCGTCCGCGGTCGGGGTCGGACGCGACGTGATCGCGTTCGGACTTGACGACCGGGTCACGCTGGTCTCCGGTCGGGAGCGGACCGCGATCGACCACGACGATCCGATCCTCGATCTGGCGGTGGCGGACCGCCTGCTCGTCCTCTCGCCGGAGACGCTCACGGCGTACTCGCTCGACGGAGACCAAGTGTGGAGCCACGACGCGGGAGACGCGTACGCTGTGGCCGGTGCCGAGTCCCGGGAGTGTTGCGGGATCCTCGACGCCGATACCCTCCGGGTCGTCGAGGTCGCGGGCGGCCGCGAGCGGTTCGCGGTCGACCGGACCCGGCCGGGGACGCCTGACGACGCCTTCCTCGCGACGCCGACCGGCTTCGTGATCGCGACGTGGTCTTTCCTCACCGCGGTGGACGGCGATGGCGAGGTCGCTTTCGACCGGGATCTCTCGGCGGTCGTTCGGAGCGTCGGCGTCTGCGACGGGACCGTGGTCGCGGCGCTCCAGAGCGACCGCCTCGTCGGTCTCGACCGCGGAAGCGGTGAGGACCGCTGGCGCACGGAGCTGGACGCCCGACAGGTCGCACCGGTCGGGAAGGGCTCGGTGCTGGTCAGCGCGGCCGACGGCGTACTCGACGTGACGGCCGACGGGGTGACCAAGACGGTCCCCGACCTCTCGACCGGCGACGTGTACGCTTCGGGCGACGGGGCGGTCGTCTGCTCGGTACGCGACGGAACGATCGCGACGTACGTCCTCGACCGCGATCGGATCGACGTGGCGGTCCTCACCGACTCCGTCGGGGTCGGCGGCACGGTCGACGTGGAGGTGTCGAATCCGACCGAGCAGGAGCAGACGGTCGATCTCTCGCTCGATGTGGACGGCTGCTCGCTCTCGCCCGCCGAGCGAACTGTGACGATCGACGGCGAGGACTCTACGGTTGCCGACTTCCCCGTCGCGTCGGTGCGACGGGAGGGGCGGGCAGACGCGATCGTTGCGGCCGATGGCGACGAGGTCGGGCGCGGGACCGTCGAGGTCGAAGACGCGGCGAGCGGCGGGCTGGCAGTCGAGACGGTCCTACACGCGGCGCGGATCGACGATGGCGTCGCCGAGATCGGTGTGACGGTCGAGAACGTCGGGGGCGTCCCACTCGACGCGGTCCGGCTGCTGGAGGCCGGCACCGAGGCGACCGACATCGCGCCGGGCGACGCGTGGGAGGGTACGGTCACCCGGCCGTACGAGCCTGAAACCCGGGTCTCTGTCGGGCTTGAGGTGACACGCGGCGACCGCCGCCGGGAGTACGCCCCCACGTGTACGCTCCCGTCTCGGCCGACAATCGACGCGGCGGTCGAGCGCGACGCACTGCGGGCGACCGTGGCCGTCGCTGACGGCGTTCCGGTCGAAGACCGGCTCGTGGTAGAGATGCCGGGCGCCGGTCGTGTGCGGTCCCCGGTGACGATCGACGGCGACGAACTGCTGCTCCTCGTCCCGCAGTACGAGTCGGGGGTCGCCCGGATCGCGCTCGACGCACTCGACGCCGAGAAGCGCGTCCGAGTCCCCGGGAACGGGACGTTCACAACGTCCTCGTCGGCCGGCGGTCGCGACCGCGACCGGTCGCGGTCGTCCCGCGAAACCGGAGGGACGAGGCGGTCGCCGAACTCGTCCGAGTCGGGCGAGTCGACGACCCCCCACCGGTCGACCGCTTCGACGGGTGATCCGTCGGAGACCGGTTCATCCCCTGCTCGTGACTCGGAGCGGAGCGGGTCGGACGAGGTGGCGGAGAGTCGGAATCGCTCGGCAGACGCGGCGGACAGCCGAAATCGATCCAACGAGCGGACGAGTGACCGGAACCGACAGTCGTCATCAACGACGAATCGGGCCGAGAGGGAGTCGAGCCGTGATTCGGAGGAAACCGCCGAGGACAGAACGGAGTCCTCGGTCGGAGGCCCGACCGAAGGTCGGTCGGAGAGCGGGACCGGGGGTGAACCGTCCCTGTCGGCGACGCGACGCGCTCCGGAGCGCGCCCCCGGGGTCGGCCACGCGGTCCGCGATCGGATCGTTGTCGAGAACGATGGCGAGCCGGTCGAGTCAGTCGAGATCGCCTTCGACGACGGTGATAACCTCTCTCTCGGCCGCCTTGACCGCGGTGCGGCCGCGTCCGTCGACCGGTTCGTCGCCGCGGGCGAGGCGGGTGAACTCACCCTCCCATCGGCTGCGGTTGAGGTGAGCGGGAAGGTCGTCAGCGAGGTCGACGCCCGGCAGCTCTCGGTGAGCGACGACGCGATCGGGGTGCTGGCAACAGTCGATCCGGACGACGGGGCACTCACGGCCGTGGTCGAGAACGGCACCGACCGGCAGTGTCGCGTGACCGGCGTCGACCCCGGACCGGACGGCGGTCGAGCGTCGCTCTCGACCGCGGTCGACGCCGGCGCGAGCGGAACCGTCTCGGCGACGGTCGGCGAACGTCCCGCGCCCGGCGACGCCGTCCCCGTTTCCTTCTGGATCGAGTCGGACGGCGAGGAGCGTCGGATCGACGTGTTGGCGGCGGCCGACGGCGACGCGGCGGGTGCTAGTGACGGCGGCGAGCCGGCGCTGACACCCGGTATCAGCTCGGACACCCAGGTCGCGGGCGAGTACAGCTCTGTCGTGCTCGTGTTCGAGAACGACGGCGACGAACCGCTGACGGACGTCTCGGTAGTCGCCGACGGGGACCCGATCGACTCGATGTTCTACTCGCCCGCCCGCCGTGAGCGCGTCGAGCCGGGCGATCGGATCGAGCACTACGTCGACCTCGAGTCCGGGTACACGGAGCCCGGCTTCGAGGCCACCGTCTCGTACGCGGTCGACGGGACCGAGCAGGAGTACGTCGCCCGCGCCGCCGGGCCCGCCGTGGACGACGAGTCCGCGTGGACCGCCGACCTCCTCGCCGCGTGGTCGATCGACCGGATCGACGCCGCAACGCCGTCGCTCGAGTTCCCCTCGCGGGTCTCGACGCCGCCGCGGAGCGAGAACTGACGGCGTCGCGAAGGCAGTCTGGTAAAAAGTCCTCGGATATTTCTCCTGAACTACACGAGGAAGTCGCCGCTTACCGATTCCTGCGTGTCGCGGACGTACCAGAACATCCGCCTCGCGGTTCGGACGGTCAGTCCGACCGCGACCAGCGCGTAGGCCCCGATCGCGCCGAAGAGCGAGTATCGTGCGATCCCGAGCGCGGCGGTCCGCGACTCGTACTCTGCCGTGACCTCCTCGGCGCGAGTGGTCTCGCCGGCGCTCTCAAACGCGCTGATCGCCTCTTGGTAGGCGTCGTCGATCGACGCCGTGCCCGCCACGAACGCGTCGTAATCCGCGGGGTTCAACAGGAGCGGCTGGCCGAGAACGACGACGAACTGGTCGCTTTCCATCTCGCTCCACGCACTCTCGGCCTCCTGTACCGCCTGTTCGCCGGTCGAGACGGAGTCGGAGTAGCTGTTGAACGCCTCTTCCGCGTCGTTTTCGAGCTGGTTTGCGCGCTGCTCGTCGCCCTGTAGGAGCGCGATCCGCGCGAGCTGGCGCTGCGTGGTCGCCTCCTCGATCAGCGACATCTCGCCCGATTCGAGCCGGTCCTCGTAGTGGGCCCGTTGTTCCTGAATGAGTCGGTCGAGGTCGCCCTCCGCGTCGGACCGGGCAGTATTCGCGAGCCCGCGCAGCTCGTCGTTTTCGAGCCGTTCGGCCTGAAGACCCATCGTGTTGTACGCAGCGGCCGCGCGGATGATCGCGGACTGGGCCTCGGTGTGCTCGCCGTTCTCTAGGTGACTGTCGCCATCCTCGATCGCCTCGGAGTACAGTGTTGCCGCCTCGCCGAAAGTCAAGACGGTAGATATCTCCTGATTGGCGCTCTCTCCGCTCCGGAGGCGCTCGTCCATCGTGTTGACGAGCTCGAGGGTACTGTCGGCGACGGCCGTGTCGTACTCGGAAAGCTCGTTCTGGATCGGTTCGAGATCGAGCGGGACCGGTGAGGCCGTGACCGTGATCGTCGCGTCACCGCTGTCACCGTCGACGTCGTACTCCCACTCGTAGCTCTCGCCGAGCTCCGCGCTCGTGTCGAACTCCAGCGAGAACGAGGCGTCTTCGCTGCCGCCCGCACTCACCGAACTCGGTGCGCTCTCCAGCGTGAGCCACTCCTCCGGTCCGTTAGTGAGCGTCGTTTCGATGTCGTTGACATCGTTGTAGCCGAGTTCCTCGCTGATCGTTACGGTCCGGCTGTTGGCCTCGCCGATCGCCACGTCGCCGATGTCGGTGTCGTCGGCAATGAGGCGCGTCTCGTGGACGATTTCGAAGCTCTCGTCGAGACTCGCATCGTCACCGTCGAATCCCGGCGTGTCCACGGTCGCGGAGATGTCGTACGACCCCTCCGGAAGGTCTCGGTCGGCAGTGACTCGGAGGGCGGCCTCCTCGGTCGACTGCCCGTCGATTTCGTTCGGCGTACTCGAGGCCGTCACGGAGACGCCCGGGTCGGATGAGGACGCCGAGACGCTACCGACCTCGATTGGGGTGTCCCCGTCGTTGGGGATCTCTAGATCGATCGTTCGGGTCAGCGTGTCGCCCTCGTCCCGCGGCTCGTCGAACGTGAACTCGTCGTCGTCGAGCGACGGCTCGCCGAAGTAGCCGGGGTAGATGACACGGGCCTCGACGTCGACCTCGCGGGTCGCGTCGGGGTACCGCGAGTCCGACAGCTCGACGGTCCACTCGAGGTCCTCGTGTTGCGGCGCGTTCGAGTCCGGAGTCACCGTCCAGTCGACGGTCCCGCTGCTTCCGCTGACGGAGAAGCCGCCGGAGAAGTCGAGCGTCGCGTCCTGATCGCCGCGCACTTCGGTTATTTCGACTCCGTCGAGCGACCCGTCGCCGCTAACCTCCTCGACGGTGACCTCGCCGGAGCCACCCTCGCCGACGAGCACGTTGCCGAGATCGAGCGGCTCGTCCTCGAAGCCGGCGAGCGGCGGGGTGTTAACCGTCAAGTAGAACTCGAACGGCTCGCCGTTGACGTTCCCGGAGACGGTCCCGCTCTCGGCGTCGAAGCCGGCGGTGATTTCGAGCGGGACATCGGTGGTCGTCCCCGATTCGAGGTCCGTGTCCGCGCCCGAGACCGACACACCGGACGGCTCGCCCGTGATCGTCACGTCGGCGCTCGTCTCGTTCTGGCCGCTGTTAGTCACCTGAATGTCGTGGGTGTCCGTCTGGCCGTCCGTCTGGACGTCCATCGTGTAGTCGCTCGCCTGTACATCCGAGACGTTGGCCGCGCCGACGGCAGGCGCGGCGAGTAGGCCGAGCGCGACTGCCACAACGAGGGCGGCAGAGAGCCGCTTAGACATCGTTTTCACCTCCGGAGACGATCGACCCGATCTGGGCCATCTCGTAGGTCCGTCGCCAGAGGAAGATCCGGCTGAGTACTGCCGTGCCGATCAGCCCGACGACGAGCCCGTATCCGACGAGGATCGAGACGGACGCAGCCGCGAGAGAGAACTGTGTGTCACCCACGTCGCTTGCGAGCGCCCTCAGGTCGGCCGTACGGTCGTCGAGGCCGTTCTCACTCGCGTCCGCCTGCGCTGCCTGTACATCCGAGAGCGCCTCCTGAGATTCCTGATAGCGCTCGAAGGTTCGAACGGGGTTGGCGCTGCCGCCGACCGCGCCGGCGACGGTGTCGCAGTTGAGGCACTGATCCAGGAGGGCCCCGGCGGTCGCCTCCGCCTCGTCCATCCGCTCCACCGCGGCATCGTACTCGGCCGAGAGCTGTTCGGCCTGTAGGTTGAACTCCGCGGCCTCGTTCGGCCGGTTCGCACGCTCGTAAGCGGTCGCGGTCATAGAGAGCAGCTCGATCCGGTCCGGCGTCCGCTCGGCGGACGACGCCTGATCACGGAGGCCGTCGCCGAGGCTCGCGTAGAAGCGAGTCACCGCGAGATTCGCGAGCGTCGCTTGAGTCTCCTCGTACGACTCCAGCTCGTCGATCTCGGCCTCGGCCTCCTCAGCCGCGGCGAGACTCGCCTCGTACTCGCCGGCGCCGGCGCGCTCGTACGCGCGTTCGAACGCCACCATCGTGTCGAGCACCGCGGCGAACTCGGCACGGTCCGCGTCGTCGAGCGTTCCCACCTCCTGTGCCCGAGAGACGGCGAACGTGCGCATCGTCTCGAACTCCTCGTACTCCTGATATGCTTCGGTCCCCTCCATCGCACGGAACGTCTCGAAGTACTCGTTCGCGGTCTCGGGGTCCTCCTGTGCGGCAGCCGTCCCGACGCCCCCCGCCGCGATCGTCGCGAGGACGAGTAAGGCGGCGAGCGCGCAGGCGGCCGCCGTCCGAGTCGTCCGTGTGCGTGTTGTGCGTGTTTCTGTCATTTCAGAACACCGTTCGTGTGAGCCGCTCGCGGAGGGCGTC
Source organism: Halorubrum sp. 2020YC2 (assembly GCF_018623055.1). NCBI lineage: Archaea > Methanobacteriati > Methanobacteriota > Halobacteria > Halobacteriales > Haloferacaceae > Halorubrum > Halorubrum sp. 2020YC2. Next base: position 2,557,215 of record NZ_CP076019.1, on the reverse strand, counting down.
GTGCTCGAACAGCTCCTCGACCGCGTCGAGCAGCAGCAGGGACGTGTAACCGATCGCGACCGCCTCGGGACCGCGGTCGGCCTCGCGCGTCAGCTCCCACGCGCGCTGTTGCATCTCTCTTGCCGGCGCGATCTCCGAGAGCTCGCCGCGCCGGTCCTCGATGAGGCCGTCGACCGCCTCGTAGCGCTGTTTCACCTCGCGGCGCTGTGCGCTCGAGTCGGACTCGAGCCGGTCGAGCAGCTCCCCGAGTTCGAAGGAACCACTCCACCGAACGTCCGCGTCGGGCATGTCCGCGCAGGCCGCGAACAGGTCGACGTTACGCTTCGTCGTCATCGCCTCGGAGATGGCGTCCGTCGCTCGCTCGGCCGCCCCGAGGATCCCGTCGACGGCCTCGCTGGGATCGACTTCGCGGCCGACGAACTCGTGGCCGGCGTCGGGCACCGACTCGGCGGCGTCAAGCATCGACTCGACGACTGAGGCGTAGTACCGCGGAATTTTCCCGTCGCGGCCGCCGCCCTCCAAGACCGACCGAACGTCGCTCCGGACGCGGTCGATCCGGTCCCGGCGGTCGGCGTCGAGCCGCCACGTGAACCGGGCGTCGACGGTCGCCCGCGCGGTCCCGGACTCGTTCACGGTGACCGTCGTTTCGGCTCCCTCGTACGCCACGTTCCCGTTTGTGAGGGTGACTTCGACGCGGTACTGGCCGATCGGCAACGTCCGTTCGTCGAGCGTTCCGTCGGCGTCGGTGGTGACCGTCTCGACGTCGAAGCGGTCGGAGAGGAACTCGTCGTCGGGGACGATCCGGAACGGAACCGCCCCAGCGGCCGTGCCGTCGACGGTGGCCGACCCCCGAAGCCGTCCGGTCCGACGCTCGAGTTCGACGGTGTGGCTCGCGTTCTGTTGGAAGCGGACGCGCTCCGTCGCGTCCGCGTAGCGGTCGTGGGACACCTCGATCTCCGCGTCGGTCGCGTCCTCCGGCGGGTCGAGCGTGACCGCGCCGTTCCGGTCCGTCGTCCCCGATATTCCGCCCTCGCCGCTGATCGCCGCGTCCGTGACGGGTTCCCCGTCGACCGCGTCAACCACGGTGAGCGTCGCTTCGACCGGGATTGTCAGCGTCACCGACGGCTCGTTCGCGTCGACCGTCTCGACGTCCGAGTGCGCGGAGCCGTGCCGCGCGTACATCTCCCAGGTTCCGGCGCCGGGCAGCTGGACCGTCTCGCGACCGCCCCGCACCGTCACGGGGTCGTACCGCTCCTGCTCCCCGGGCTCGCGATAGTGGACGGTGACGTCGCCGCGGAAGGGGTCGGAGCCGTCGGTGACGGTCACCTTGGCGGCGAACGGTCTGGACGCGGCAGCGACCCCGCTCTCGGCCAGCAGCTGGTGTCCGGCAGCGGTGCCGACCGTCCCGAGAATGACTCCGGCGTAGCTGACGAGATTGACGAGATCGGTTCCGAACAGGTCCGGGGCCAACACCACGAGCACCCCCACCGCCGCGATCCCCGCCAGCCCGAAGCTGATTACGCCGATGAGCAACGTGTTCACGGGGTCCGGATCGCTCTGGCTTCGGTGACCGATCACGGCTCCGGGTAACACGCCGACACCGAACGGGACGAGGAACGCGAGAAGCACGGGGAGTATGCTGTCGAGCCCGCCTCCTGTGCCGGTCCCCGCGCTATCGCCACCCGTCTCGAGCGTCACGGCCATATCGCCGGCAGCGGTCGACAGCAGCAGCGTCTCCGCGCCGTTCAGGTCGGCGTCGCCGAGGGCCAAGCGCCCCTCGTCGTCGGCGGTACCGGTGATACCGGCGTACGTCGAGCCGTCGCCGCTGCCGACGAGGGCGCCGTCGACCGCGAGCCCTGCGAGCGACCGGTCGAAGCGGAGGCTCCCGTCGTCGACGGTCGCGTCGACCCGAGACGCCCCGGCGTACGTAAGCGGGTTACTCTTGGTGTAGTTGGCGAGTTCGGTCCCGTCGGCGGTCGATACGCGGATCTCGGTCTCGCCCCTCAACTGTGCCGGAAGTTCGAGGTATCCCCGGTCGGTCTCGGCGTCTGTGTCAGTGTAATTGGCGTTTTCACCGACTACACTCGCATCGACCGCGTAGGTCTCACCGGGCTCGAACAGCGGGTGCCAGAGCGCGAGTCCGTCTTCCCAAGAGCGCAGCTCCGGGTCAATCGGCGCCCTATCGCTTACCGGGCCGGCGCTCGACAGCACCCGGAGATCGAGCGTTTCTCGCGAGTCTCCGGCCTCATTGGCGAGTTCGTCGCGGTCAACGACGAGCTGGGTGCCGTTCCCTCGGATCGTCCCCTCCACGTCTGCAGTCTCGTTCCCGTTGAGGTCGAGACCGACATCGAAATCGGTCCCCGCCGAGACGCCGACCGTCCCGGCCGGATCCAGCGGGACGTAGAGCCGGTCGGTCGCGTTGTCGCCCTCGCCGTCACCGATCCACGCCGGCTCTGCGAGCGCAACCGCGTGGAGAGGTACTGCCGTCTCGTTCGCCAGCTGTACGGCCGTGGCGTTCTCTCCCGCCGGATCGACGGTGACGGTCACGTTCGCGGTCCGTAGGTCGGTCCCGTTGACCGTCCCCTCGTCGGGCACCGCCACGTCGATCCGGACCTTTCCGTCCTCTACATTCGTCGCGTCAGCCGTGTAGGTGATTCCGGTGTCGGCCGGGTCAGTCACCGCGACGGTGACCGTCTCCGGGTCGTCGACGCTGGAGACGTTGACGACGAGGTCGCTCCCATCGCGTTCGAGGGTGTCGTCGGCCGAGGCGACGCCGGGGGCGAACCCGATCGCGACGAGGCCGACGAGGACCAGCGAGATAGCCACGACGGCGGCTCGGCGTCGGGACTCGGACGCCGCGCCGGCCGATGGTTCGTGTGGGCTCATCTTACTGGATCACTCCGCGTTCTGTTCGACGTACGTCTCGAGGTTGTCGACGATCCGGTCGAGCTGGGCCTTCGTCAGCTCGCCGCCGGTCCCGCCGCCGGTCCCGGCGAGGCTGTCCCCGAGCATCTCGAACTCGTCCCACGAGTGGTCGAGGAGCGGGTTCAGGTCGAACCCGCCCAGAAGCAGGAGCACGTCGACGTCGTTACCCCGCCCGCGTTTCGGGGTGAGGCTCGCCTGCCCGGCGACGTTGATGTCGTGTTTGGTCGTCCAGTCGCGGAACGCGCCGTACACCTCGGGCTCGCTGATCTCGCCGTCGTCGATCATGCTCTCCGGGGCGCGGACGATGGCGTATGCGGCGGTCGTCGTACCCACGTCCATCGGCACGTACGTGTTCTCCGCGGCCTGATCGAGCATGTACTCAAGCTCATACACCTGTCCGTTCATCTCGGTCGCGACGGCCGGCGTGAAATGGTACGCGTCCATCTGCGAGGGGATGGTCACGTAGTCTTTCACGTCGATGACGCTCCGGGTCTCTCGCCCGGCGCCGATCATCAGGTCGATGGCCGTGATGATTGCGTCGTTGATCGAGTCGTAGTGGCGACCGTTCCCGTTCTCCTCGTCATCGAGTTGGGAGTTCGAGGCGAGCAACACCATATCCGCGTTCTGCGTGTCGTCCGCGGTTCGCAGCAGTCGTGAGAGCCCGCACACCGCGTTGAAGTGCCGCTGCGGCTGCTCGTAGTAGTAGGGCCATACACCGAACGCGGTATGGATCACGCTGGCCATCCACTCCTCCGTTGCGCCGGCGTCTTCGAGGTCGGCGAGTCCGGTCTTGAACTGCTCTATCGTGTACGGGATCGATCCGTTTCCGGTGCCTCCGCCGAGCGTCGCGACGTGCATGAACGCGTCTGAGGTTCCGAAGTCCTTGATCCGAGAGACAATGCGGTCGAGGTCCTCCCGCGCGCACGCCTCACCGTTCGGGAAAAAGTTCCCCGCGCCCTGCTGAGAGCCGAACTCCAGCGCGTGCGACTCCATTGTCTCCTCCTCGCCTCGCTCGTCCTGTAAGGTCCCACGCATCCGGTCGATCGTGTTCCGGAGATCGGCCCGGTTCGTGTTCATTACAAGTACCCGGTCGTCGATGCCGGGGTTCTCCGCCCGATCGAAGAACTGCGACGCGATGCGGCCGCCGCCCTCCCCCGACGCGATAACGCTCCATCTCGTAAATGTGTCCGCTTGTGCCATTGGTTAGTGTTCGTTGGTCTCGAGTCCCGTTTCGGTCATCGTCACGCTGTGCTCGCCGTCAATCCCACCGACCACGTCCCGGATTACGGAGTCCGGAACCGGCGCTGAGAGGAAGTTCTGCCGCAGCTCGGCAAAGCTCACCCGGTCGCCCGGGTCGACGTTGTACCGCAGAACGTTGGCCACCTCGCGTTCGATCTGATCGTGGTCGTACACGACGACGTCGCCGTCGCTCCGGCAGATTCCGTACCCCGCTTCGTCGCTCCAGACAGCGAGCAGGCAGGCCGCGTGGGTGTCCTGTACGGGGAGGTCCATCTCCGTCGACACGTACCCCTCCTCGGCGAACGACGACTCGAGACGGGGCCGCATGTCCGGCAGGACATCTGTCATGTCCACCTCAACGTCCGCACAAAGCTGTTCGCGGAGCTCCCGTTCGAGAAACTCCACGGACACCGACGCGTCGCCGTCGACGGTCAGGTCGCGCTCGATCGCGGCGAACGCATCGTCGCCGGGGTCGGCTGTGAGTTCATGGGTGCCCGCTGGCACGTTCTCGAACGCCGCCGTGCCGGCGACACGCGTCTCCACGGTGACGGTCTCCGAGTAGCCGCCGCCGTCGAGTGCGACCGTCGCCGTGCGCGGTTGTTCGCTTCCGTGTTCGTACGCCACTTCCACGGTGAGGTCGTGCGTCTCCACGTCGCCGCGCCGGAGCACAGGGACGCTCGGGTCGAACTCCAGCCCCTCGTTCCGCCGGTAGTAGAGCCCGAGGAACTGGTCCGCGTGTCGCATCGGGAGATCGTCGCCGACGACCTCACCACGCTCCGCCAGCGCCGTCTCGATCGTCTCGGAAACGTCGTCGTACGCCTCGACAACCGCGGCCTTGGTGCTCGCCGTCTCGACCGCGTCGCGCAGGTCGGTCGCCGCAGCCTCCCACCGCTCGGCGAACAGCTCGAGGTCGTCGATCTCTTCGAGCTCGGCCGCGAAGCGCTCGTCGACCGCGTCGGGCTCCGTGTAGTACCCCGGCGGCAGGTCGGCCGCCCGCAGCGTCTCGGCGTGGTCGACGAGGCGCCGCTCCATCGTCCGGATCATGTCGAGGCAAACCTGCCGGAGGTCGGAGCGATGGCGGCTCGCCTCGGAGAGGTCAAGCGCCGAGTCGAGATCAGACACCGCCGCGTCGATGCGGTCGACTTCGTCGATCGAGCTCGCCTCGACGTGCGCGTCGACGTCGGCCCGGTCGACCGCATCGACGAGGTCGCGGATCGCGTCCAGCTCCTCGTTGAACGAGCCGGAGAACTCATCGCGGAGCCGGTCACGCGCTTCGAGCACGGACTCGACGGCCGACTCGAACTCCCCGCGGTCCAACGCCGCCTCTGCGTCGTCGAGGTCGGCCTCGATGGCGCCGCCGTCGTCCGCGCGCTGCCCGCCGCGCCGCATCTCGCGGACGGTCTCGATCGCCGCCCCGATCGTCTCGCGCGTCGCCTCGCGCGAGCCGTCGAGTACGTCGCGACACTCGGCGACGGAGGCGCTCGAATCGGGCGCCGGGAACGACTCGCTCGGCTCTGCGAGATCGACCTCCGACAGCCGGTCAAGCACGCGCTCGCGTCGAGAGAGATCGCCGGCGACGAACTCACGGAACGACGACTCGACCTCGCCTCTGAGCCGTTCGGTCTCGTTCGAGAGCCGTTCGAACTCCTGGAGGTCGGCCGACTTCACCCCCTTCCCGAGGTCGAACGCGCCAGTCTCACGGTCGACGGTGATGCCCTGCGTCTCGAAGTCGCCGACCGCGGACTCGATCTGCGCGCCGATTCCCGGATCCCAGTCCGGGTAGGCAGTTTGTAGCTCCTGTCTCTGTCGGAGGAGCGTCTGGAACTCTTCGGCGGTCGACCGGGCGCGGGTGCGGACGAACTGCTGTTCGCTCGTCCCGCTGCGAGTGATCACACCGCGGACGTACAGCCCGATACCGAGCACGACGAACAGCGGAACGCCGACGAGGACGAACCACGTCGCCGCCTGCGACCCAGACCAGACGAATATCCCGGCGCCGATCGCCGCCGCCAACACGACTAATGCGCCGATCCCGAGCGCGGTCCGCCGATTCGCGTTCATACTATCACCCGGAGCAGGTCGTCGATCCCGACCATGGCGAGGATCGCCGCCCCGCCGACCGCGGCGACGACCCCGAGCAGGATCGGGATCAGTGCCGTCTTCCGGTCGTAGCTCACGTCGCGGCTCAGCTTCATCTTCTCTTTGACGCGGCGTGCGGCGACCAGCGGGACTGCCGCGCCGGCGACGAGGCCGAGCACCGCGCCGACGCCCAGCGACCCGAGCACCGAGAGCCGCACCGTCGAGCGGAGCCCCTGCGTCGTCGTCTCGACGGCGCCGGTGTACGCGTTCGCCGCCGCCGTCACGTTCGATTTCGTCTGTCCGTACTCGTCGTCGACCGCCTCGGCGGTCGAGACGGTGCCCGCCGCGTTCCCCTCCTCACCGGCCGACCCGAGTTGATCGAGCAGCTCTGCCCGTGTCCTATTCATTGTCCTGTACTCCTCCTCCAGCGAGTATACCGTTTTGTTCGCGTCACTGGGCTCGCTCTCCCCCGCGTTGATGGCGCTCGTCGTCTCGTTCAGCGCCGCCGTCGCGTTCTCCGTCTCACGCACCGCGCTGCGGTACCCCCGGTACGTGTCGGTGAGATTCCCGTCACCGGTAGCGAGGTCGGGGACGGCCGCCTCGTCTCCGCCCCCGGCGACGGTAACGACGAGCCGCGTTTCGAACGACGGCTGATCCCCGTCGGCGAGGTGGTCCGCGAAGTCGACGGTGCCGGTCTCGCCGGTGATCGTGACGTGGTAGGTGTGGCCGTCGCGTTCCCCGACCTCGAACCCGGAGGCGTTGGACAGCCAGTCGCGGTCGGCCGGCTCGCCGAACGAGCAGTAGCCGACGGTCAGGGTCGATCCGGGGTAGAGCGTCACGTCGTCGGTGTAGGTGGTGTCGCCAACGCCGCCAATGATGGCGCTTTCGTTCTCACCGACCCCCTCGCAGTAGTTCTCCGGGCCGGCACCGGCCGCGCCGCCGGTCGCGACGACGGCGAGCAGGGCGACGCAGCACAGCGACGCGAGCAGGTAGCGTCCCGCTCGCCCGGTCATTCGAGGCGCCCCCCGATCTGTTTGTTCTGGTACCAGTACGTGGCGCCGCTCGCGATCACGGCGCCGACGCCGAGCCCTATCAGCGCGCCGCCGGCCGCGAGGAACGGGACCTGACTGGTGAGCGTGGCGGCGATCTCTACCGTCTCTAACGCATCCACCGCGGGATTGACCGGATTTCCGCCGTCGCCGACGACGACGCCGACGAACCCGATCAGCGCGGCCGCCGCGACGAGCGCGCTGCCCGCGATCCGCGATTTCGTCGCCCGCGTCATGCGAACAGCTCCTCCGTCTCCTGTTCGTAGGCGTCGGCCGCGGCTTCGATCTCGTCGAGCCGGTCGAGGTCCTCGCGTCGGTACGTTAACAGCGTCACGACCGACGCGAGGTTGCGGCCGCTGAGCGCGACGCCGAGGTTCACCTCGTTGAGCCGACAGCTCCGCTCCAAGTACTCCTTGATCGTCCCGGTCTCGATACTGTGCGAGCCCGGCCCGATGTTTGCGCTCGGCGCCCGGACCAGCGCAATCGCCTTCTGGGCGTCGTTCGGGTCGGCCTTGGCGAGCGACTGCTTCGACGCCGAGAGCCGCGCCAACGCCGCGCTGTCGATGTCGCGGCGGCCGACGAATGGCAGCAGGTACCCCGACAGCGACCGGGTCATCGTGACGGAGCGACCGATAGCGCCGTAGCCCGCACGGGACTCCTCGCCGGCGACGCCGAACGACAGCGACGTGACGATGTCGCGAACGTCGATGTCGGGCGTGTCGACGCCGTCGACCTCGCTGGCGTCGACGTTGCTCAGCATCGGTCCGACGACGATGTCGTGGAACGCGGCAGCGACGTACTCGTTGTACTCGCCGAACTCGCCTCCCGCCGAGTCGAGGTACGAGATCCGCTGGTTGTCGACGAGGACGATGCCGTCGACCTCGTCTTCCAGCCGGTCGAGCCCGTACCGGGCGTTCCACGCCTGTCGACCCGCGCTGACCTCGCCGTCAGTCTCGTCGTCCTCGACCCCGCCGCGGGTGTTCGGGAGAACGGCCACGGCGACGACTTTCGTCCGGTCGTCGGTGAACTCCTTGATACCGCGGGCGATGTGCGGGCTGATCCCGCACCCGGTGCCGCCGCCAAGCCCGACGAACAGGAACGCGAACTGGATGGCGTCGGTGTCGGTCGCTGGTACCTCTTCCTCGTCCGCGGCGGGAGACGTCCGCCCCCCGAACTTCGATTCGAGGATCGTCTGGAGTTCGTCGGCGTGGTCTCCCATCACCTCATCGGCGTCGACCGGGTTCCGGCCGAACCCGCCCGTCACCATCTCCTCGAAGCCGGGCTCGATCCCCTGTACCAGCCCGTGCTGCTGTGCGACCCCGTACTGGTCCTCCGCGGGAACGTTCGAGAGGTTCTGTAAGTCCCGCATCGTCGAGTTGAACACCAACGGTCGACCCAACGTCGAGATGTCCGTGGACTCGAACAGGCTGAGCATCGAATCGTCGGTGTACTCGAAGATCGCGTCGACGATAGCGCCCCCCGCTTGCCCCGCGCCGATAAATAGATACGTCATTTAGTTGGTGATTCGTTCGTACGCCCGCTCGGGAAAGTAGTTATCGGACCGTACATGTCTCTACAGCAGATATTACTGAGACATCAGATTATAAAGATGGTGGACGTACCAGTACGCGGACAGGCGTCAGCCGCGCAGCCGACGGAGCATCACGCTGTACTCGTTGCGCTCGTACAGTTCTTCGACGTGGTCGAGGAGATCGCTCGCGGCGGCGAGCTGCCCGGCCGCCTGATGGGGCTGTTCATCGCCCATGCGCCGCGCCCGGTCACAGAGCGCGTCGGCGAGGTCGAGGAAGTGCTTCGGGATGGTGTGGTTGTGGTCGGCGCGGACCGAGACGTACTCGTCGTTGATCGACGCGATCCGATCCTCGATGTCGCGTGCCCGTCGGGCGACGTCGACGCTCTCCGAGGAGCCGTCGGACCGCGAGAGCCGCGGGACGAGCGTCCGATCGTAGAAGGTACACTCCTGGTAGATGGCGTACAGCTGTACCTCGTCGACGTCCGGCTCGTTCGCCATCGCCTCCAGCTCGCGGACCCGGTCCGCGAGGTGACGGTAGACGCTGCCGTCGGTGCGGCCAAGTTCCTCCTCTAGGGAATCGATCCGCCGTCGGATGTCACGTTTCTCGATGTCCATGATCCCGGACCGGAGCTCGCCAAGTTCTTCGAGCCCCTCCACGGCGGCGCCGAGGGAGGCGGTTATCTCCTCGGTGTCGTTCGTCTCGAACGCGTTGAGGAGGTCCCGCGCCTCGGCGGTCTGCGGTCGCTGCGAGCGCTCGATATCCGCGGCCACGGACTCCCACGCGGTTCCGGGGGACTCGATGACCGCGTCACCGCGCTCGACGGCCTTGACGAGTTCTTCGGCGCGCGCGTCGGGGTCGCTAGCCGTGAAGCTCACGGCGCCGCTACGGGCGGCCGCGTCGCAGATCGACTCGACCGACTCTCGGTAGTGGTCCCGTTCGGTCGCTGCCTGGTCGCGGTCGGCCTCGAGCTGGAGCGCGCGATCCACGACGGGGAGTGTCGCGGTCGCGGCGGGATGATTAGAGCGCAACAGCCGTCCGCGGGCGGATTCGAGCTGATTCGCGGTCGGCGACTCCCCGAGGCGGGCAAGCCCGTCGGGGACGCTTCTCTCCGTCTCCGTCTCTCCCTCTTCCGCCTCTTCGATGGCACCGACAGCGTCTCTCAGAGCCGACTTGACCGAGTGCCTGTCGGTGTCGGGATCTGCGAGCACCCGACAGAGCTCCCGGGCCGCGTCGTCGTCGGGACGCTCTTGACTTGCGATCGCGTCCGCGGCCTCGACGACCGGGTGGTCGCGGAACTCCGGTTCCGGGTCGCTCGACGCGTCGTCAACCGCGGATCCCGACTCGTCGTCGTCCGACGCCGACACCGCGGACGGAGAGAACGGTTCTTCCGTCCCGCACTCCGGACAGAAGCCCACGGAGTCGTCGATCAGCGAGCCGCAGCTCAGGCAGCGTTCGCGGGAGGTCCCCTCGTCGGTCTCGGCTTCCGAATCGCTCGCGGGCGGGTCACCTCCGCTCGCGGCCGAGCCGCTCGTTGACTGCGACTGTGGGGGCTGCGACTGCTGACCGCCCGGCGGCTGCTGTTGATGGCCGGCGCGGCCGGGCTGTGACGCCTGTCGCTGCTGCTCGCGGAGCGTCCGCGCAAGGTCTTGATAGTTCCCGACACCCTTGATCGCCAGCGTCTCACGGGCGGCGTCCGTAACGGAAACGGTGCCCTTCCCGAAGATCCCCTCGATGAACCCGGAGTTGGTCGAGATGCCGTTGAGGGTGTCCAGCCTGGCCTCCTGAGTCGACGAGCCCAACAGGCCGATTTTTACTTTCACCCGCTGATTCGTGACGATGTACCGACTCGCCCGGCGCGAAAGGAAGGTACTCAAAACTTGAAGCAGTCCAAGGAAAATGAAGAACGCGCCGACGTCACCTCCGATCATTAGCCCGATAACCGCGAAAAAGAAGGCAAAGAACAGCCGTCCTTTCCAGTTGATCCAAGACGGATGGACGTTCTTGAGCACCGACTCCCCGTCGAGCGGATTGATCCCGGCCGTACTCGCCTCGTGACCCGTCTCCTCGGACATGGGCTACCTCCTCACCCGCGAGGCGCGAGCGGCCGGTTCAGCGGCCGAGATCGATTTTTCGATATCGGACCACTCGTGCGTACTGGTAGCGTCTCCGAGGTCCGCCGCTCGATCTCCGCGACGACAGACGCCCTCCCCTGACGGCATGACCGTCGTTTGTACCACAATATCCCTCTTCATCGTTGTCACTTGTCTGGTAAGTAACCCTAATACTTTTCATAAATATTCAGATATCTGCGGCGAGGGAAAAGAAGAGACGAAAGCGACACCGGAGAGACTACCCGCGGGCCGACTTTCCGGTCACGCCATATTTTCCCGGCCGAGACAGGAGAACAGCGCCTCGACCTCGTCCCACACCTCGCGGACGTTCTCGGCCTGCTCGCTGTTCCCCTCCTGTTTGAGTGTCAGCGCGTGGTCGTACATCGTCTCGATCGACGGCATCTCCGGGTTCCACAGCGTCCCCCACAGGTACACGTCGTCGAGGTACGGCGTCACGAGCTGTTTGATGTGGATGTCCACCGACTCGATCCCGGTCGAGCGACCGGCGTCGAGGAACTCCTCGTCGCCGATAATGCCCGCGAGAGTGCCGTCACCTATCAGCTCGGAGACCTCCTGCATCTTCCCTTCGGGACCGTACACGAGGAAGGTACCGCCCCACGCCGTCGTCGGATCGAACTCGGCAAGCTTGTTCTGGAACAGCGCGTTCCGAACGAGCAGCTCCAGCTTCGACTTGTCGAACGTGTTCGCTCGCGATCGGCCGAGTACCGGCGCGAGCACTACCGCGGGTGAGAAGTCCCGGTCTGGGTCGCGCTGGTACTTGTCTTGAACCGGGCGGAAGCTGTCGGCCGGGTCGAACACGTCTCCCTTGATCGACATCGTCGCGTCGCGGTCAAGGAACTGCGGCACCGACGACATCGTGAACGCCTCCAAGAAGGCCACGAGCGGCTTGTTCACCTCGACGTACTGTGGTGGGTTGTACTCGCCGAGCCGGTCGACCCGCGGGCGGATATCGGCGCCCACGTCTTCCAGCCGCTTGTTATCGAACGGGATGATCGCGTCGACGGTCCGGGAGGTGCGGGCGAGACCGACGACGCCGTTCACCTTCGCGCGGCCACCAAACTCCGAGTACTGGGTCCCCTCCGAGGGGATCACGACGCTGCTGAACAGCGGCTTCGAGACGATTCCATCGTCGAGCACTTTCTCGCGGAGCTTCTCGGCGAGGACCGGGGTCGCGCCACAGCCGGTGCCTTTGGTCACGCTGTGGACGAACATCACCGCCTGTGAGTCACGGAGCCGCTCGCCCTTGAGGTCCCACCGCTCCCGAAAGGGGTCGGCGTCGGCGGCGAAGTCGGCCTCAATCAGGTCGCGTCCGAGGTCCCACCGGTAGCCGGCGCCGGCGTAGTCGTGTTCGCCGAAGCCGATGATACAGTTGGGGAGGAGGTCGTTACGGCTGTACCCCTTCTCCTCTTGGGCGTAGTAGGTCTGTTCGAGCTCGCTGACGTTAGTGTTCAACAGCCCGTACCCCGCTAACCCGCCCTGCCAGATCCGAGCGCGACGCTCGTTGTTCTCCTCAAGCGTCGCGCGTCGCAGCAGAATCGCGTCGAGGATGTTGTTGCCCGCGCCTCCAACGCCGACGAGGTACCACTTTTTCCCGTAGGCATCGTCCATCAGATCGTCGCTCGGCGTCTCGGTTCCCGAGGGCGCTGGCGTCGCCGCCCGCCCGAACTCGCCGGTGTCCGTCGAATCGGTCGCGTTGTCCTGATCGTCTGCGGCGGGACCGTCCCCGGACAGCGCCGCCTCCTTGCGGTCCGGATACACCTGCTCGACCGATGCGGGCTCGTCCGCGTGGGCTCGGGCCAAGTGCTCGACGAGCGACTCGCCCGCCCACTTGTCCGAGCGCTGCATACAGATCTTACAGATGTCGGTCATGTTAGGATAACGTATGAGCGGTCACGGAGATACATAAAACATTACGGACGCGGTTGGTTCCCCCGATTTTGTTACCGGCAGTTGACAGAACTTCGACAGCGTTCCAGACTGCTCACCCTCCGTGTCGCTCAGTAAACCGCTTCCGGAGCGAATTAAGCCCGGCGGACGCGGTGGTCCCCTCCGTGAACTCGATTTCGAAGAAGCCCGGGGGTGCGTTCTCTTGGAGCGTCACGGACGCCACGAGGTCCGTCTGTCGCCGGCAGAACGTCGCCAGCGGTTCGAGCACTTCGCGGCGCGCTACCGCGTCGGGAAGCAGCTCTGTCTGACACTCGACGGCGCCGTTCCCGCCCCGATCGTCGAGTTCTCGGAGCACGAAGAGAATCTCGTCCGCGACCGCGTCCGGCGTGAGCTGTTCACGTCCACCGCTTCTCTCCCGCTTCGATCCCCCTGTCGAATCACCGGACGAAGGGGAACCGGAAGCCCCGGGCTCGGAACCGGATCCGCTGCCGCCGGGACGCGACCCGCCCCCGCCGCCGGAGCGTACGGAGCCGCGCCCTTCGGACTGCGACGACTCGCCGCCGCTGACGACGATCTCGTCGCCGTCGAGCTCGACGCCGACGGTGTACTGTCGTTCGAGGATCGGCACGAGATCGGCGACGAACGCGTCGTCCACTCTCTCCGGAAGCTTGACCCGGCCGCTTCCGTGGTCGATCGTTCCGGTGACACCGCCGAGAAAATCGACCGCCATCAGCAGGTCGTCGCCCGCTCGTTCGGCGTCGCGGATCGTCCGTTCGGCATCGTCGAACGCGCAGGCGTGGAGCGACCGGTCCGCGGTGTCGATCTGTCGCTCGATGTCGCGGACACCCGAGAGGGCTTCGTGCCGCCCGTCGACGACGAACTCTCGAACCCGGTCGGCGAGGGCGCCGTCGAATCGGTCGGTCATCTCTTGGATGTCCTCGAGCGTCCGCTCCGCCTCTCGTCGCGTTTCGAGGTACGATCCCTCGCGGCGCCGGATGTGCGACTCGATCTCTTGACAGTGCTCGTGGACCGCCGCGATGGTTCGAGCGGCCTCGTGGAGGTCCCGGCCGGAGAGCGCGTCGCGGACGACTCCCTCCAGATCCGCCACGTGGACCGTCTCGCCCTCGGGAGGAACCGTCAGTTCGCGGAATCGGCTCGGCAGGTTCACTACGTCGTAGGTCCCGCCCAGCGGCGAGGTCACGGTCGGGTCGAACAGCCCCTCGTCGAGCGCGTCCTCGACAGCCTCCCGGAGGTCACGCTCTATGGCGTCGACTGCGCTCGGCGCCGCGTTCCGACCAAGCGGGAGCCGGTCACGGACTCGCGAGACCGCGTCCGGCGCAACCGGTTCGAGCCGGTCGAGCGTCCGATCGCCGATCCGGTCGTCGAACGCCGTGCTCGCGCCGCCCGTGTTCGCGCCGCTACCGTCCGACCGGTTCGACTCGCTGACATCCGGCTCGGTCGCACCGCTTGTTCCTCCGTCTCGGTCGACGGTCGCGCCGCCACCGCCCGAGGCGCCGCCGCTCGTCGGAGACGCCGAGCGGCCGCCGGACGTGTCAGCGGCCCGGCGGCGGTACACGACCAGCGCACCGACCGCGACTACGAGAAGCACCGCGGCGCTGACGGCGGCGAGCAGGGTGTATCCGCCCGTAACGCCGACGACGCTCTCGACGGATTCAACGCTCGGGACGCCCTCGGGAGGGACCGCGGTCGTCCCCGGTTCGGAAGCCAGCTCAGTCCGCTCGGCAATCCCCGACTGAACTCCCTCGAAGCGGTCCACGTCCATACGAGGTACGTGTAACTGACTGGGCTAAAGACCTGTCGTCCACGCGAGAGGACCGACGACGGACTATCTGGTTTTCTAACATTCCGGCGACCCACCGCCGCATATCGATTGATTCCAGACCACGAAATAACCGGACTGGAACTGGTCGGGACGGGCGTGGTCGACCCCGGAAGCGACGCCGTCGTACTCCCGCGACAGGACCGAAGATTCGGTTCGTGCGGAGTGCGTGGGGGAAGGGCCAAACGCTCCGGTAGCGCGGCTCCTCGTGAGTGGCAACACTATTCAGATCCTCTTTTTGCGGCCGTTTTCGCCTCGATCGACCCTCTCGACCGGGAGGTTCGCGACGATATCGACCGCAACACAAGCGCGGATCCGGACTGGACGGGCTGCTCGTCGACGCCGAATCGACACCGGGGGGTCGGTTGGCGGTTAGGGGTGTGGCTAAGGCCACACAAGCTAAGGTACCTCACATCTCTGCCAGTCAAAAGCAAGTCTTCGAGTCCATTTTCATCGATAATTTTCCCACTAATTTATTGGGCAGTAATCACTATCACGATTTCATGCCCAACCTCGGCCCTGAGGACGCCAATATAAAAACGGTAGAATCTGAAGACGGAGTGTCGTATGAGGTTCTCGAAGTTCCATCAAATGTGACTCTACCTGTGGTCAATTATTCTGGAGAAAGTGACTTAGAAGAAATTGACGCGTTCCCAGTTCACCACCTCTATGTTCGATGTGAGGCTCTCAAGAGAACTCGACTTCCTTTGGACGCGAACCCACGACGGCCCCGCAATTCTAAGCAAGTCGGAGAAATGCAGGATACGCTCCAGCATAACCCGGAAGACTTCGTTAAAAAGAATAATGGCCTCACTATCCTCTGTGACAACATTGTTTCCGAGGAGCTAGATGACGATAGTATAGCAGAAGAAACTGCGATAACCTTCGAATTTGACGAAGGAGAGGGGGTGTGTAATGGCGGACACACGTATTTCGCTATATTGACATCGCAATTTGAGGTGAGTGAAAACGCTGCTGTCCATATTGAGGTAATAGAGATCCCGGATTCGCTCCAGGGTGCTGAACGAAAAAGTGAGCTAGCGGGAATTTCCCGAGCTCGGAATAACAATAATAAGCTTGAACAAAGGTCTGAAGCAGACTTTCGTGGATACTACGATCCGTTCAAATCAGCTATGGAAGATTCGTCAATGGTGTCTTGGCGAGAGGGAGATACCGACGCAAACTTCGACGCAATTGGGGCAGAGCATTTCATTAGGCTGATGAAGACAATGGATCCTGATGAATTCTATCACCCACTCTATTGCCAGCGCTGTGACTCACATAAGACAGCAGCGACACGGGTCCAAAGCATCCACAATTCTTGGTATGATAGCGTTGAAAATGCCCGCAGAAATGGGACTGATGACCCACTTACCCATTTATTACCGCTTATTGATGACTTCCTCCATCTTCGCGACGCACTTTCCTACTCACTTGAAAATGACGAGTTGATTGACCGGAGCGGTGACTCCAGTGATATCGTCCGACAAACAGCCCTGTGGAAAAACTGGGTTGATGGAAACTCACGAACATTACGAATGGGAGACTATGCTGGCGAAGAAGGTCTCAACCTGCCAAAACCGTTCGAAGTCATGCTTCTGGGACTATTCCGGACAGATATCAAAATGGTACCCTCTGCGGATGGAAGTAGACAGCTTATTGGATGGTTCGTCAAACCACAGACTCTCTGGGACGATCAAAAGGTGGACTTGCTATTACGACTGAATGACTATTTCAAAGAAGCAGATACAGATCCTAACCAATTCAAGCGTCGTGTCCCGCCATTTGAGCGGAACCTATTCACACTCGGAACAGGCCAGGACCCACCAGATCCGGAAATCCTCTACCGGGTATCCGATCAAACAAAGTTTGTGAAGTCCGAGGATGAAGACTTCACTCACTGGCTTGATGAAGAAAGTGGGCGAGGAATGGTTGAGAACGAAGAGGAAGAGGCACCTCGAAGTGCGCCTGTATACAATATTCAGCTGTCGTGAACGGATGTATTATCTGCGGTACCACACCCACTGACGGTGCCCATGTCAAGCCGAAGGAGACGTTTGACTCGGAAGAGATACGTAGAGGGCGAGACCGGGTCCAGAATATCATCTCTTTGTGTCAAAACCACCATAGACTATTTGATCGTGGAAAAATTGGTATATGCCCCAATAAAAGCCGTTTTATAATACAGAAACCGGATTCTTCGGAGATAGAGTGTCAAGAAATTCAGCATCAGCTCAATATCCGTGATGAGTATATCAGTTATCGGAACTCTAGTTGCGAGTATAAAGTGAAGTTCCGATTAGGAATACTCCCTCAAGATTATGGGAGTATGTGTGATAGTTGTTAATTGATATGGACCACTCACAAACCGAGGATATGGAAGATGAATTGCTTGATAGAATGTATAATATGGATAACGAGCCATTCAAACACCTGTGTAAACTCATATTGGAAGACGTAGAGTCCCTATCACAGATTGAAGTAACCCAGGACCGTTCGTTTGGTCCCCAGATACGGGGGCAAGTTGGTGATCAACTGCTTGCGGCAGAGTTTGGTGTACACCTTTTTCGACATCGATCAGCCGTTCCAGAGGTGGCTATTAACGAGATCAGTTCAAAGTTTGAAGATACAGGTTGTCAATTTGGGACGCTTATCACCTTATCTGAATTTAGTGAGGATGCGGTCACACGTGCTGAAGAGTTAGATGGGATCGCTGTCCGGTTAATCAACGGATCTGATCTCACATCAATAATGATCGACGAAGAAGTAGGTGTAATCAAGGGCTCAGATGGGCCTCGTCTGGATAAATCCTTTTGGGCACAGTTTGATAAATTTAATAATAAGCTAATTCCATCTCGCAAGGTCCCGCAGGCCGATTCTCTTCAGCTACTTACTCCTACGTTGCGTGCGATTTACAACGAATACAGGGAATTTAACGAAATGGCTGAATATCTTCGAAAAAATTCTTCGAAACACATCACAGAACGTCAAGCTCACTACTACGTTACAGCAGCTGAACTAGTTGGACTTGTCAAACCTATCTTAGACCCGCATGGTCAATCCACGGTTCACGGGTGGGAACTGACGGAGGACGGACGACAGTACTTGAAAAAATCTGACGGCGATGATGAGTTCGTTGATACGAAATATCTTGAACACGCTATTGATAGTCTTGATATAGTAAAGAGGATCAAAGATAACTTCGAAGAAGGGTCTGGGTTGAAGCATGAGGACTTGGTTGAGATTATAGAAACCGAAACAACGGTCACAGGAACTACCGCAGAACGGAGGGCGACTTGCTTGGGTAAGTGGTTTTGGACGATCCAAGGCGATATCAAAAGACCCGATAGATCGAAGAGAAGATATGAATATTATCCTGATGGAGCGATGGATTCGTTCTTTAGTTCTTAATCTCCTTCACCTTCTTTGATTCCTCTTTTTTGACACGTGGTTCGTCTACCGTTGTGATTACTACTTCTTGTACTTCACCACGGTCGGTCCCGTCTGAGTTAATTGACCTTCGTGCTCCGATCGGCCTAATATCATATCTTTCGTCGGTATAGATGTCCATCACCGATGGAGCATTTGATATAACAACATCAACCCCTTGTTCAACTAGTTTATCGGCAGTATCTCGGAGTTGCCATTGATCCTCTTTGTCAAATGGCTCGAAATGGTATTGGTCAAAAGACGAAGAGTCAGAGTCTGTATCATAAGGCGGATCAAAATATACTAGATCGCCCGGGCTAACCTGATCAGAGTCTGTTACGTATTGATAATCTCCACAATTAATAGTAACTCCTTGAAATAGATTGTGTGCCTCCTCAATCCGCGAAGATCTGTCCCAATCTGGGTTACTGTGGTTCCAAGGCACGTTGAACTCTCCTGATTGATTCTCGCGGTACAACCCATTGAAACAAGTTATATTCAGGTATATGAGTAGGGCAGCTTCCTTGACTTCATCGAAAGACTCACCCCTAGGTCGCTTATTGAAAATCTCCCTCTGTTGGTAGTAATAGTTCCGGGCGTCATCAAATTCACCGGAAACAGGCTCTGAGTCCGGTGGTTTGAGGTCCTCTTGTAGAATTTCAATGAGCCTTTCCTTTTTGTCTGAATCTTGAATTATACGGTAAAGATTAATCAACCGCTTGTTGACATCATTTATGCTCCCTGCCTCATATTTATATCCCTCTTCAAAAAAAACCGCACCGCCCCCAAAGAACGGCTCATGATAGCTTCCGATCTCCTCGCTAGGCGGAAACGCCTCTGTGATAGCATCTATGATTTGGCGTTTCCCACCCGCCCACTTGAGTATCGGCTTTGCCATTACCAATATGGGATGATCCTGCGATCTTAATCCTTTGGTCTTTTGTCGACCGTTATACTAATTATGTTGCCGACAGCAAAGAGTGGAATATGAAAGAATTGTCGTTTGAAGACCCCGCTGATGCAGCTCGAAAGCGCTCTCCAAATGAAGCAAAACGATACCTCCATCATGATCAGAAGGTTGAGGAACTTTATCGAGATGGCCCTCTGAAGAGTATTGAAAAGGAAATAGAAGGAATGGCTCGTTTGATCGTTGCCGCAGATGGCGAGATCGATGATGAGGCAATGGAGATACTACTTCAATCTTTCCGGGATGAACGGTCGCAGCTCCGGTATATTGAAGATCAGATCCAGCGCAACCACTCCAGTGAGTAGTTCCAAGCGTATTGCGTGTCCGTTTCCTCAAAACTCAACAGATAGTCTAGATCTATTTTACTACCACATCAGCCGGTTATCCTTCTCTAGCCCTCTTGCCTGTAATGGTAAAAACAATTACCGCATGCGAATTTCCGAAATTTGTGCCTCCCGTGAATGGCTCCGATAGTGCGTCTCGCCGGGATTCGTCCAGTTCGTGATCTCTAAGTCCCGAGCGCGGATCGTGCGCGATGATACGACGGTTATCTCTCTCCCTTCCGCTCGGTACCACACAAGCGCATACCCACCGTCAGCGTCCGCGAGCGTCTCGTGCTGGTCCTCCCAGAACTTGAACGTCGGTCGGACGCCATTGACCATCGAGTCCTTCACGTCCCACGGGCGGCCGTCCTCGTCGGTCGTATCGAAGTTGAGCCCGTCTACAACCGGATAGTCGAGCGTGAGCGGGTAGCGGTCCGTCGCCCACAGCTCGACGAGCTGCCCGTACCTGACCGACGAACGCGAGCGCCAGCTCAAAAGGGCGAGCGAGATCGTGGCGAGCAGTCCCGACGACGACCCACCGATGAGCGTAGTGACCGACGCCGCGCTCGCACACTTGATTCAGTCGGAAGAGAACATCCGCAATGCCCGTCAGGAATTAGATCTGGGAACAATTCAACGATTCAATACGGGGGTGCTTCGGCTGCGATATCGGACGCAAATAGACTCTAATCGGAGGTGAGTCTAAGAAGAAGAAATAGCAGCTTATAGGTTCTTAGCTGCCAAAGTCGACAGTCTCTTCGAAGATAGCGCTCCCACTCGGATCGTGGATAATCCTGACTGTCTCTTCATCGCTATAAACCCCGCTGTCGGAGTAATTTCCTACTATTTCTTGCCCGCTTTGCCAGTCTTGATTCGGGAACGCATCTTCGTAGCGCTCTCCGCCAATAGATAAGGTGAGGTCACCGGCAGCGATCGTTTGACCGCCAGTCTTGGCAAAGGTAACATTTCCTTCAGAATCACTCACATTTACAACATCGAAACTCGCCTGCGGCGCGGTGTCACCTAACTGATCGCCCAGTCCGAGAACGAACGTCCCGATGACGGCCGCCAGGATGACGGTGATCGCGACCATGAGGATGACGCCGATGACGGGACTGACTGCCCTGTCGTCCGCGTTGGATTGATTGCTTGGTTTCATGTTTGAACCCAGCGACCACCGTCGAACGGGCCAGCGGGATACTCGGGTGCCGCGTCAGCACCGGATGGAATCCGCGTATCCGTTCGGATCGGCTGCTGGTTGCTAGTAGATGCGACAATCCTACTTAAGTACTTAATGGCACGAGTATCAGCGGTGAAACTTGGACGGATAGCTTCAAATTCGCTGACGCGAGTGCTGTACTTATGCAACCCACGGCGAAAGCCCTCTCCCGGACTTACAGCGATCGCGTGTATCCGGATCCGTGGGAGAAGGTCCTCGATTACCGCCGAGTTCGGGAGCACGTCGCGGAACACCCGAACGCTGGACGGGTCCGCGTGGGGCGGGCGCTCGACCTCCCCGCCGAGCGCGTCCGCGGCTGGCTCGAAGACGCCGTCCCCGACCCGGTCCGGGGGATCAACATCGCGATCGACCGCGGCTGGCTCGACCCGGCTCCCGACGGCGAGACGGCTGCCGCGCTCGTCGAGCTGCTCGCGCACGTCCTCGCCGGCGGCAGCATTCCGGCCGGGAACTACGTCCCCGCGGTGACGCCGGGCGAGCGGGTCTCCGCCGGGGAGATCCGCGGTGCCCTCGAGCGCGTCGGCGTCGAGACGCGCACCCGCAACGCCGACACGCCGGGGCGTGCGACCGAGATCGTCCCCACCTGTGACGGAACGGTCCTCGGCCGGTGTCTCGTGGCGATGGGCGCGCCGACCGGCGTGAAAACGTCGCTCGACCACCTGCCTGCGGTCGTGTGGGACGTCCCCCGGCCGGTCCGGCGGTCGTTCGCCCGGACCTACGTTCGACACCGCGGGCTAAACTACGCCGACAAATCGACGACCCGCGTTCAGGTCGAGCGACCGGCCTCCTTCATCTCCGAGCTTCGCGACCTACTTGAGGACGTGATCGACGAACCCGTTACCACAGCGGACGCCGGACTCACCATCTCGGCGGACGCCGCCCGCGAACTCCAGATCGAGTAGCGTCACGGTTCGGCGCACTGCTCTTCGAGATCGTCCGCGTCGAGGTCGCCGGCGAGGTAGGCTCGACCCCGTTCGGTGACTCGGTAGTAGCCTCGCTTCTCGGAGGTCCTCTCGACGAGTCCGTGTTCGTCGAGGATCGGAAGGCGTCGCTTCACCGTCGGG
Organism: Halorubrum sp. 2020YC2; assembly: GCF_018623055.1. Classification (NCBI taxonomy): domain Archaea; kingdom Methanobacteriati; phylum Methanobacteriota; class Halobacteria; order Halobacteriales; family Haloferacaceae; genus Halorubrum; species Halorubrum sp. 2020YC2. The sequence continues at coordinate 2,535,512 of NZ_CP076019.1, read as the reverse complement.
TGAGAGACGCCGTCGACGTTGTGAGAAATCACCGCTAGGGGAGATCCAAGTCGGATTCGTCGAGCAGCTCCAAGATCGCAGGGTCCGACTTGGTCATCCACGATACCAGCGGGCGCATGCCTTCACGACTCGGTTCCCGTCTGATAACATCTCCTAAGAGCCTGCGTTCTAATTCCACCTGGTTTCTCTATAATACTGTATAGTATCAAAATACAACTGCCCGCTACGCGACATCCGGATCAACGGAAGCGCTCTCGCGGACCTGTCGTTCTCCGATGGGTCCGGCTCGAAGGAAAGCGGACCCCGCTGCTGGAGACGGCGGGTCCGCGTGGGCTTCCGTATCAGAGGGACGAAAGCCACGCTCCGCCACTACGCGCCGGGGTTTGAAGTCCCCGATCGACCGAGGAACCGCAACACAATCGCCCGAGGCGACTACTTTCAGTTTCACCGCCCGCGTCTGGATCGTCTCGCTTTAACACCCGTCCCTTCGGTCGGAGTCGATGCCTCCGAAAGAAGTTGTGCGGATGGAAGAGCGGCAGGATAGGCGGCGGTTCGCGTCGCCCCGCGGCCGCCGCTCGTGGGAACCGACAACCCACCGCTTCTGGTGTCGGAAGCGCGCCGCGAGCGACGACTACGACGGGTGTTTCAGACCCTCCGCGATCGGCCGACCGGCGCCGAGGAGGGGTCCGCGTGAGCGACGAGAGCGGACACGCGAGCCGGATCGCAGAGCGGCTCGCGGTGGACGACGGGGACGCCGAGAACGACGAGACGGGTGATCCGGAGGAATCCGACGAGCGGCGAGTTGGGCTCATCGCGCGCGAGACCGTCGCGCCCGGCGACGGCGTCGGGAGCCCGGCGGCGGCGGGCGGCGCGAACGCCCGAGCGTCACGTCGACGGCGTTCCCGGGGGCTTCGAACGCGGGCGCGTGGCCGAGGCGATTCGCGATTCGACGCGGAGCGGTGACGGCCTCAGAGGAGGCCCGCGCCGCCGAGCACGAGCCTGACGCCGATTACCGTCAGCAGGCCGAGGACGACCCCGCGACGCAGGCGTTCGCTCACCCGGCCGCGGAGCCGCCTTCCGACCGCGACCCCGGCGACCGCGGGCAGCGCCGCCGCCGCGGACGCGAGGGCGAACGCCGCGTCCGGGTAGAGTCCGAGCGCGCCGCCCGCGGCCACGCGCAGGCCGTTGATCCCGACGAACACGAGCGCGACGACGCCGACGAACAGCCCGTGCGAGAGGTCGAAGCTCCTGACGAACGCGACGAGCTGGACCCCGACGTTCGTCGCGCCGAAGAGGACGCCCGAGACGCCGCCGACCCCCGCCATGACGAACGGTGACGCGGCGAGTTCCCGGTCGGTCGCGTCGGCGAGTACCGGCAGCGGGACCGCGCGCTGCGCGGTCGCCACGAACCCGAGTGAGACGAGACCGAGAAGCACGCGCACCGGCGCCTCGGGGAGCCGGTCGAGCAGCGCCATCCCCGCGACCGTGCCGACGAGCGCGGCGACGAGCAGCGGCGCGAATCGCGCGCCGCAGGTGCGCAGCTCCTCTCTGGTGAGGTCACCGACGAGCGCGAGGTTGACGGCGAACATCGGGAGGATCATGAACGCGACGGCGGTCGCGGGGTCGAGCGCCGTCGCGAGGGCCATCGTCCCGACGACGGCGAAGCCGAACCCGGCGACCCCGTTGACGGCGCCCGCGACCGCGACGACGACGGCGATCGCCGCCGCCAGTTCGACCGAGAGCGCGAGGGTCATACCGCGGAGACGGGCCGCTCGCTGATAAATCGCCGTTGGCCGTGCGGCCCGCGGGCACGCACGGCGGTCCCCGTCGAGCGCCCCGCGCGGTGCCGCGGCAACGAGCGCGAGCCGCCGGACGGGAGGTCGTACCCGTGACCGGGTCCGCCGGAGCCCGGCCTCGGAACTCCTCGCGGCGAGACCGGGGGCTCCGGACGCACCCCCGCTCGATCGGTGCTAATAGGCCCGCTCGCTCCCATTCGAACACGTGACCCATCCCACCGACTACCGGGCCGGCTTCCGCACCCAGCCCGAGGAGGTCGCGGCCGAACGACTACCGATCGACGGGGAGTTTCCGGACTGGCTGACCGGCGACCTCGTCGGAAACGGACCGGGACGGTTCGAGGCCGGCGAGACGGACCTCCGCCACTGGTTCGACCCGTTCGCGATGCTCCGTCGCTTCCGACTCCGAGACGGGGCGGTGACCTACGCGAACCGCTTCGTCGAGAGCCGCGATCACGCCTTCGCGCGGGAGACCGGGGGCGTCCGGACGCCGTTCCCCGGGACGCCGCCCGACCGCCCCGTCTGGACGCGGGTCCGACAGCTCCTCCGGGGGACGTTCCCCGACAACCCGGTGATCGGCGTCCAGCGGTTTGGCGACGAGTTCGCGGCGGTGACCGAGTCGCCCACGGCGCTGACGTTCGACCCCGACACCCTCGAAACGACGGGACGGATCGACCTCACGGAGGGGATCGACAGCGACCTCACGCTCGCGCACGTCCACTACGACCGCGCGGCGGACGCCTTCCTCAACCTCGGCGTCTCGTACGGCCGCGAGACGGTGTACACGCTGTTCAGGCGCCCGGGAGACGGCGGCACGCCGACGCCGCTGACGCGGCTCCGGTTCGACGAGGCGCCGTACATCCACTCGTTCGCGGTGACCGACCGGTACGTCGTCGTCACGGTGAACGCGTTCGGACTGGACACGGCCCGCCTGCTCCGGGGGACGCTGACGGGGGAGACGTTCCTCGACGCGTTCCGCTCGCTCGAAGCGCCCCTCCGGTTCGTCGTCCTCGAGCGGTCGAGCGGCGAGCACGTGACGACCGCGACGGCGCCGCCGGCGTTCGTCTACCACCACGCCAACGCGTACGAGCGCGGCGACGATATCGTGGTCGACCTCGTCGCGTTCGACGACGAACGCGCCGTCACCGGGCTCGCGCTGTCGAACCTCCGGCGCGACGACCCGGACCTCCCCCGGGGAGACCTCTGTCGTTACGTCGTGCCGCTGTCTGGCGGTGAGGCCGCCCGCGACGAACTGCACCGCGGCCCCGTCGAGTTCCCGGTGATCAACTACCGGGCGGTGAACGGCGAGCGGCACCGGTACGTCTACCTCACCGAGACCGACGGCGAGTCCAGCCTCCCGACGGACATCACGAAGGTCGACGCGGAGACCGGGACCGTCCGCCGGTGGCGCGACTCGGGCACGCATCCCGGGGAACCGATGTTCGTGCCGAGGCCCGACGGCGACCGAGAGGACGACGGGGTACTGCTCTCGGTGGTGTTAGCCCCCGAGGCGGACCGGTCTCGGCTCGTCTGCCTCGACGCGGCGACGCTTCGGGAACTGGGTCGCGCCCGGCTCCCGCACAGGCTCCCGTACGGGTTCCACGGACAGTTCTACGGTCCCTCCGCGCCCGGCCGGAGCATGGCGTAGGTCCCGTGCGGGGGCAAGCGCCGGACGCCCCCGGCGCCGCCGTCCACGCGCTGGTCGCGACGCCGGTCTGGTACGCGGTCGTCCGGTCTATCCCGGGCGCCCTCGTCGGCGGGACGGCCGTCCTCGCGACCACGCCCGGCGTCTGGGGGCCGCGTCTCCTTGCTCGTCGGCGGTCCCTCCCTCGTCGTCGACCTCTCGCTCGTCGGGCGCCATGCCCTCCTCCGCGAGTTCCGCGAGCGCGGCCGCCGACTCCCCGAGGCCGGACAGGTCCATCCCCTCGCGAACGCGGTCCGCCTCCGTGAACTGAACGTCACCGTACGCGGCGACCTGAACCCGGCTCCCCTACGGGTCGCGGAAGTCCGGCCCGCTCGCGGCGAGTGCCTCTATCTCGCGCGCTCGGAGGTCGTCGACCGCGCCCTCTCCGGGCAGTTCTCCCGCGGCGACGGCCACGACCACGGGCGCCAGCACTGAGCGGGACCGCCGCCCCCTCGTCCGAGCGCCGCAGCGCCGCGCGCGAAGCCGAGCGTTTACGTCGGTTCGCCCCAACCACGAACCGACACAGATGGTATCTCGTGACACGCGGTCGGTCGGGGAGCTCGAACGGTGCGTCGAAGCGATCGACGCGACGGCACCGGCCGAGCGGGACGCGGACGACCGCGCACGGCTGACCGACGCCCTTGTCGCGCTCGCCGACGCCTACGGCGAGCGCGGCGAGTTCGACGCCGAGGCCGAGATGATCGCGCGACTGGACCGACTGCGCGGCCGAGGCGGAGCCGGCGACGTCGACGTCCACCTCGCGAACGCCCTCGCGAACGCGACGAGCGTGCGGGACCGCGACGACCTCTACGCGACCGCGATCGATCCCGACCGGATCGAGGCGTACAGGGGCCGGATCGAGGACCTGTACGACCGGCGCGCCGAGCCGGCGATCGCGGCCCCGCTGGCCCGGGCGACCGCCGAGACGATCCACGCGAACGGGAAGGGCGACCGTCGCGACCGTATCGAGCCGCTGCTGGACCGGCTCGAAGCGGTGTACGACGCGCACTCCGAGCCGGACGTCGCCGCCTCGCTGTTGCGGGCGTACGCTCACGCGGAACTGTACCTCGGCGCGGACGGGGACGTCGGGGGGTCGGACGGCGTCCCCTTCGGCCGCGACGACGCGACCGACGGGGCCGACGCGCCCGCCGGAACCGACGCCCGAGGCGACCGCGTCGCCCGCGCCGAGGAGCTGTTCCGGGCGCATCCGGACGGGGAGGTGGCCGCCGGGCTCGCGGGCGCCCTCGCCGGGCGGACGAACGCCGACGCCAAGCGGACGGACGTGGAGGCGATCGAGGACCGGATCGGTCGGATCGAAGCGCTCGCCGACCGGTACCCGGCACAGGAGGAGGCGATCGTCCGGTGGCTCCCGGTCGCGACGGCGAACGCCGCGCGCGCCGGCTTCGAGGCGGCCGACGTCGGCCGGGTCGAACACTGGGCCGGCGAGACGGCCGACCTCCACGAGCGGCTCTCGACGCCGTCGAGCGCGACGTGGGCGGCGGTCGCGACGTTCTTCTCGGCGCGGGCGTCGTTCTTCGACGGCGACGCGGAGGCGGGGGAGGCGAAGCTCGAACGCCTCGAAGCCCTCGAAGAGCGGTACGACAACCCGGTCTTCGCTCACTGGCTCGGGCGGGCGATGTTCGACGCCGCCCGCTGCTACGTCGAGACGGAGCGGTCCGAGCGCGCGCGCTCGATGGTCGAGGACCTGTCCGCGTTCGCGGTCGGCCATCAGGACCGCGACGAGATCGAGGCGGGACTGGACGCGCTCCGGTCGCACGCGCCGCACCTGTTTGACGAGGCGGACGGAGCGACCCCCGCGTCCGAGGAGCCGCTCGACGCGCCCGCCCGATCAGCCGACGCGGCTCCCGAGCCGACCGCCGTGACCGACGAGGCCGACGGGGCGTCGGCGGAGACCCGCGCTGACCCCGCTGTAACCGAAGAGCCGGAGCCGTCGGACGCCCGGAGCGTGGCCGTGAGCGCGGAGGCGGACCTCACCGCGTCGGCCTCCCGAAACGAGGGCGCGCCGGCCGACGAGGCCGACGACGACCTCCCCGGCTGCGGGAACTGCGGCGAGGACGGCTGCGGGAACTGCGGGTCCGGCGATGATCTACAGCCCCCGGCGTCCGGTCCGGAGCTCGCCGCCGCCGGCGCGGTCGTCGCCCTCGTCGGCCTCTCCGTCGCGTACACGCTCTATCGAGCACAGCGCGCCGTCCGGAACGCGGTTGGCGGGTCGTGAGAACCGGCGAGTGGTGAGGGGTGGCGAGTCGCGAGCGGTGGCGGCGCTCTGGCGCCTCCGACGCGCTCCGAGGTCGCGACACGTCATCACGTGTCGAGATGGCGCGCCGGACACACAGCCGCGGGCGGGTTTTGTACGAGTGATCGTTACGAACAGTCACGATGGCGAAGGCAGCAATCGTGATTCTCGCCGGCAACGAGTCGCACGCCGACTACGGTCGCCTCGCAAACGCGCTGGAGGCCGCCAAGGAGTTCGCGGAGAACGACGACGACGAGCTGGAGCTCATCTTCGACGGCGCCGGGACGCAGTGGATCCCGGAGCTGGAAGACGAGGAGAGCGACTACCACGAGCTCTACCAGGCCGTCCGAGACGACGCCGCGGTCTGTGACTACTGTTCCGGCGCGTTCGGCGTCGAGGACGCCGTCGCGGACTCGGGACTCGCCACGCTCGACGAGTACGACGGCCACCCCAGCGTCCGCTCGCTCGTCGACGACGACTACGAGATCATCACGTTCTAGACGGTCCGGCCCGCTCGCCGGACGGACCGCCGGCTCGCCCGGCTCCCGACGTCCGAGCCGGGAGACGCCGACTCGGCGGCGGCGTCGCTCCCGCTGACCGCACCCCCCGATTCCTTTCGCGCACTCCGCGCTCCCGGCGACCGCCGGTTCTCCAGATCCCCGTCAGGCTAGACCCCCGTCACCCCTTGCCGCTCGGAACGGACTTATCCGGGCGTCGGGCCATCCTCGGGTATGATCGAACTCACGCGGGCGGCGTACGACGAGGTCGTGTACCGGGCGTACGAGGGCGGCGAGACGGAGATCTGCGGCGTGCTCGCCGGCGAGCACGGCACCGACGGCGACCCGAGCGTCGTCACGGAGACGTACGCGGCGGAGAACGTCGCGGAGACGCCGGAGATCCGCTACCTGATCGACCCCGAAGAGCAGCTCGAGCTGATCGAGAGCGTCGAAGACGCGGGCCTCGACGTCGTCGGCTTCTACCACTCGCACCCGACCGGCCCGACGAACCCGAGCGAGACGGACGCGGCCCGGGCGACGTGGCCGGACCGCTCGTACGTGATCTGCGCGCTCGACGGCTACCCGTTCGTCGGCTCGTGGCGCTGGCGCGACGACGCGGACGAGTTCGAGCAGGAGACGGTGTCGGTGCGGAGCGAACGATAGGGCGGGTTCGAGTGACGGATCGACTCGTAAATCGCTGACACCGGGTCGGCGCCGAACACAATCAAAGCCCCAGCCGTGAGGGCGGCGCACGCTCGCTGTGCTCCTCGGTCGTTCGGTCCGCTCACTCCTTGCGGTGCTTGCGTCGACTGCGCCGCCCTCACGGCAGCGTGGCGCTACGCGCCACGGGCAGCGAGGGACTCCGTCCCTCTGGCAACCGGGCTTCGCCCGGTGACAGCCGGCGGCGAAGCCGCCGGCGACTGCCCCTTTGAGTCCCACCCCACACAGCACCGCAACCGCCGGAAGACGTTCCTGCTCGCTTCGCTGCGCGGGCTGCGGCTTCCGTTCTCCCGCTCGCTCCCTCCGGTCGTTCGCGGGACCGCACCTCACGCCTCCCCAGTCTCGTCGGTCGCCCTCGCTCCGCTTCGGGCGACCGACTCCCTCGCGCGTGCTGTCGCCGGCGCTTCGCGCCGGCTTCCAGAGGGACCTTCGGTCCCTCGCGGCTCGGCCGCGGGGCGGCCTCGCAGGCACGCGCCTCCGCGTCGTTTGTTTATATGCTACTGCCCCAACCCGATCGTTATTTAAATAGGTACTACGGTCAGCGCTCACGACGACAAGGGGAGCCGCTCCGAGGTTCGGCCTCAGTCGGTCGCTTCGATCTCCGGTTCCGCGTCGCCGCCGGCGTCGATGGCGCAGGAGGCAGTGTACTCGACGTCGTGGACCGACTCGATGGCGGGGTCGTCGCCGCAGACGGGGCAGTCGTCCTGTTTGGGGATCTCGACTTTGTCGAACTCCATGTCGAGCGCGTCGAAGAACAGCATCGAACCGTCGAGCGACTCGCCTTTGCCCATGAGGTGTTTGACCGTCTCGGTCGCCTGAAGGCAGCCGACGGTTCCGGGGAGGACGCCCAGCACGCCGGCGGTCGCGCAGTTCGGGACCATGCCGGCCGGCGGCGCCTCCGGGAACAGACAGCGGTAACACGGCGAGTCGTCGTCGCCCGCGAACGTCGTCACCTGCCCCTCGAACCGGAAGATAGAGCCGTGCGAGAAGGGGATCCCGGCGAGTGTGCAGGCGTCGTTGACGAGGTAGCGCGTCTCGAAGTTGTCCGTGCCGTCGACGACGAAGTCGTAGCCGTCGATGAGCTCCTCGATGTTGTCCGGGGTGACGCGGAGCTCGTGGCGCTCGACGTCCACGTCGGGGTTGAGGTCCGCGACGAACTCCGCGGCCGAGTCGACCTTCTTCCGGCCCACGTCGTCGTCGCCGTGGATGACCTGCCGCTGGAGGTTCGACAGCTCGACCTCGTCGTCGTCAGCGACGCCGAGCGTGCCGACGCCCGCCGCGGCGAGGTACTGGATGATCGGCGCGCCGAGCCCGCCGGCGCCGAGGACCAGCACCTCGGCGTCCAGCAGGTCCTTCTGCCCCTCCGGCCCGACGTCGTCGAGGATGATGTGTCTGGAGTAGCGGTCGAGCTGCGTCGGATCGAGGTCGAGATCGCTCATTCGGCCGCACGTAGCGTCCCCGGACGGTTAAGCCGGCCGTCCACCGGTGGGTGCTGCCGCCACCTCAGAGGTGCGTCGGGGACGCACAGGCGGCCCACGGGCCCTCGCCGTCGCGGCGGACTCCCCGCGCCCGTCGCCGTCACCGCCGTCGAGCGCTCGGACGGCCGTCGGAGTCGCGGCGGCCCGCGCGGACCCGGCCGTGGGCCGTGTCAGACCGGGGTCGACGTTGCCGTCGACACGCCCCTTTTGAGGGTGAGCGTCGAACCGGCGGTATGGCGACGATCAAGCTTCCGGCCGCGCTGGTCGGCGGGTCGGCGACCTCGACGGTCGAGGTCGCCGGCGAGACGGTGGCGGAACTGCTCGACAACCACGCCGCGGAACACGGCGACGAGCTTCGCGACAGCGTGATCGAGGACGGCGAGATCAAGGAGTTCATCAACGTCTACGTGGACGGCACCCCGGTCGACGGACTCGACGCGGAGGTCCCGGACGACGCGCAGGTGCGGGTCATCCCCGCGGCCAGCGGCGGTCGGTAGCTCGGCGGACGCTTTTAGCCGGCTCTCTTTCGGTGCTTAGAGGTACTCCTCCCATAGCGGGATGTCCGCGTACTTGTCGCCGCGGTCGCACAGCATGAACACGACGGCGTCGTCGTCCCCGAGGTCGCCCGCCTCGTCGAGGGCGGCGACGGCGGCCGCGCCCGCGCCCGCCGAGGTCCCCACGACGAACTGTCCGTCGACGCGCAGGTGGCCGCGGACCGTCTCCGCGTCGTGCTGGCCGGCATCGGCGATCGGGATTGGGTCATTGGCGTACCGCTCACGCAGGGCGCGGGCGCGGTCGTAGGCGTCGTCGGTCGAGACGTACAGCTTCCGGTCGAGCACCGACTCGTCGTACGTCTCCGGGTGGTAGTGGTCGCCCGTGCGGAGGTGTTTCAGGCCGTCGATGGCGTGGAGCGGCGCTTCCGGCTCGAAGCCGACGACCTCGACGGCCCCGTCGCTCAGGTCGGTCAGCCCCCGCCGGTCCCGGTGACCGTCCCGCCCGTCCCGGCGCCGGCGAGGAAGTGGGTCACCTCGCCGTCGGTGGCCTCGTGGATCTCGCGTGCCGTCGTCCGCTCGTGGGTCCCGGGGTTGTCCGGGTTCTCGTACTGGTTCGGGCGGTAGTAGGCGTCGGGGTCCGCGGCGACGATCTCCTCGCAGCGCTCGATGACGGCGTCGTAGCCGAGGTCGGCGTCGACGAAGTGGATCTCGGCGCCGGCGTCGCGGACGGCCTCGACCTTCCCGCCCGCGGCGTTGTCGGGCATGACGATTTCGACGTCGTAACCGCGTGCGCTCGCCAGCCGCGCGACCTCGCTGCCCGTGTTGCCCGAGGTGGGTTCGATCACGGTCACGCCGGGTTCGAGGTCGCCCCGTTCCTCCGCGCCGTCGAGCATCCCCTTCGCGATCCGCGACTTGATCGAGCCGCCGCCGTGGGGCGCCTCGTAGAGGTTGAACCACTCCGCCTTCGCGTACACCGCGGCGTCGCTCTCTAAGTCGAGGTCGAGTTCGAGCAGCGGCGTCTCGAAGATGGTCGACTCGTCGACGGCGTGTCCGGCCATACCTCCCGTTCGCCGCTCCCGGATAAGAGTCCGACGAAAACGGCGGTTTCGAGCCTCGTCGCGGTCGTGCGCGGCGAACCCCCGTCCGAGATACGGGAGAAGCCTGCCGGTCACGAAAGGGGTTCACCGAGGAGGGACGTATCCGGGTCCATGAGTGAACTCTCGTGGGACGACGTCGTCGAGGCGCCCGACGAACTCGACGACGGGACCGCCGAGGTCTGTCCGTACCCGCAGGTCGAGGCGAAGAAGGCCATCGCGGGGCTCGCGCCCGGCGACGTGCTGGTCCGGAAGACGGACCACATCCCCAGCAGCGAGAACGTCCCGAAGGCGGTCGGCGACGACGCGACCGCGAAGGTGTGGGAGTCGGGCGACGGCTACCGCACCTCCCTGCGGAAGGAGTAACCATGGTCGAGGAACTCACCCCCGAGGAAGTCAACGAGCGCGTCCAGAACGGTGACGTCCGGGTCGTCGACACCCGGCCGCCCGAACAGTACGAGCAGGGCCACATCCCCGGCTCGATCAACGTCCCGCTGGGCGACCTCCCCTCGCGCGTCCCCGACATCGACTGGGACGACACCGACGTCGTCTGCGCCTGTCCCGTCGGGGAGTCCTCGAAGCAGGCCGCGATGCTGATCAGCAGCTACGAGGGCGTCGAGGACGACGTGGTCGTCGCGAGCATGGCCGGCGGCTACCAGGAGTGGACGTTCGAATTAGAGACCGGCGCGCCGACCGACGCCTGAGCGGGCGGTTTGGTTTCCTCCTTTTTGAGTGGCTTCTCGTCCACACGCCGTCGACGCTGATTCAGTAGTGGACACGGCGGTGGCGCGTGCCTGCGAGCGCCCGAAGGGCGCGAGACAGCACGCGCGAGGGAGTCGCGAGCGCTGTAAAGCGCGAGCGACGAGGCTGGGGGGCCTGAGGTGCTGTGCGGGGCGGGAGTTAAATGGGCAGCCGCGAGGCGGGCGCAGGCGTTCACGAGAGCGAAGCTCTCGTGAGCCAATCAGAACGCAGAGCGTTCTGATGACGACGTAAGTAGCGTGGCGCTACGCGCCACGGAAAGTCGTCGGCGAAGCCGCCGGCGACACCGCAACGAGGGAGCGAGCAGCGCGAGCGACTGAGGAGCACAGCGAGCGTGCGCCCGCCTTCCGGCCGGGGCTTTGGATGTGTTGTCCCCGACAGCAGTCACGTATAACCGAGCGACTGGGGCTTCGGAGGCAGTTACCTCCGATAACTCCCCAATCTGTCATGAACGAGCAGCTGAGAATTCAGACCCGTCTCCCGTCCAAACAATTATCAGTTATCGAACGGTCTAGATAGCGTGGATTCAGAGCGATCCGATTCAGGTAGTGAAAGCCGGATACTCCGCCGACGCCGACTACTGAGCGCTGCCGGCGTCGGACTGACAGCGTCACTTGCGGGCTGTGGGAGTGGCGGTAGCGGCGCCGATCCGGACGATGATCAAGGAAGTGACAACTCCACGGACGCGACCTCCGAGTCGGGTTCCGGCGGTGAGGAGACCACGGGGGACGACGATAACGAGGAACCGACCGGACCGGCGTCCTACGAGATCGCCTCGGTCGATCATCCTGACGAAGTCAGGATCGGTGAAGAGCACACCAGTCAGGATCGGTGAAGAGCACACCAGTACGGTCAGGGTGGAGAACGGGTGGAGAGGACGGTGCCTTCACGGGGACGTTAGAGGCTCGCTTCGAGGGTTCCGAACAGTGGACGGAAATCGAGGAGGTACGAGTCGAGGTACCGGGCGGTGAGACGGCGACGTGGGAATCGACGGCCGTCCCGCTCAGCCGATCGGGGACCGTTCAGTTCCGAATCGGTGAGACGGAGTGGAACTACAGCGTCGTTCTCGTCGCGCCCGAGACGCAGTCGTTTGCCGGGCGCGGGGACGCTACTCGCGAAGCGGTCCCCCTCGAAGCGGGCTGACGATCGCGCGGGCGACCCACTCCGGTCAGGGTGACTTCAGCGCTAGCGTCCTCGGCGGACAGACGAACGCCGTCGTCGTCTTCGCTAGTGGATCGTTCGACGGAGCAGGGACCACGACGCTCGAAGCGGGGAGTGGATACCTGCTTAACGTCTCCGCCGACGGCTGGGAGGTCGAACTCGAACAGCCCCGCTCCGCGGAGGGCGAGCCGCTACCGGCGTCGTACAGCGGTCAATACAAAGACGTCGTCGGCCCGATCCGGTTCGACGGGGCGACCGAAGTGCGCGGCGAACACAGCGGTGACGTAGCTCTCTGAAAAGCGCCGGACCGGTCCGGTCCGAAACCGGGTGCCCGGCTGGAAAGTGGTCGTGGCGTCGAGCGGAGCGCCGACGACACGTAGGAAGCAGCTTCGCGGTCGGTCGTCGCTCCGGGGAACATACCGACTACCCGATGATCTTCCGTTGGCCCTCGTAGTCGAGGTACTCGATGTTGTCGTCCGAGGCGAAGTCCTCGCCCTCGGGGATCCGCATCGTGAAGGTGTCGTAGGTGTCCAGATCCATCACCTGGACCTCGTCGCCGCTGACGTTGACGACCTGTCCCTGCTTCCGCTGGATGATCGGGACCCACACCTTCGCGTCGACCGGTTGCGAGAGCGAGCGCTTCTTGTCGTCGAAGACGCCTTGCCCTCGACGCGAGCCTTGGCGCTGCCGTGTTTGCCGGGTTTGGCGGTGCTGTAGTGATTGATCTTACAGGGCGCGTCGTCCATCACGTAGCTGCCCTCCTGTTCGCGAACCTGCTTCTGCTCTCGCGGCATAAGCGGTATTTCCCGCGGCGCGTGTATAAACGGTTTGGAACGCCGTCGGACGGGCGCTCACGGGTCGGCGGTCGCGGCGGCCGTGAACTCGTCGGACGGCGTCTGCGGCGGTTAGGGGTCCAGTTCGTCGACGTACTCCTCCCGCTCTTCGTCCTCGTCGACGTTCCCGTCCGGCGGGACGAGCTGGCCCGTGTACAGGTAGCTGACGACGAACATGACGATGAAGCCGACGCCGACCGCGGCCGTCGTCCGTCCGCACGACGAACGGGAAGTCGATGGCGTAGAAGAAGCGGTCCGCGACGGCGATAGAGAGCGCCGCGGCCACCAGGATCTTCTGCTCGTCGGTCGGGTTGCGGACGAACTCGACCACGTCCTCTTTGAGGTCGCCGAAGAACCCCATCAGGCGTCACCTCCGGTCGTCGCGGCCGAGTCGGACGCCGCGGCGTGCTCCTCGATCACGCGGCTCACCCGGTCGAGACCGTCTTCCAGTTCCTCGGTCGGGAGACCGAATCCGATCCGGAAGCGGCCCGGGAAGCCGAACAGACCGCCGGGCGCGAGGACGACGCTCGCCTCCTCGACGACCGTCCGGCAGAACTCCTCCGCGTCCGCGAAGCCGTCGGGGACCGTCACGAACGCGTTGACGCCGACGGGGTCGAGCCAGTCGAGGTCGTGTGCGTCGACCCAGTCCGCGACGCGGTCGCGGTGGGCGGCCGCCAGTTCGCGGTTCTCCGACAGGATCCGGTCCTCGCGCCGGCCGAGCGCCTGCTTCGCGACGTGCTGGCCGAACAGGCTCGGGGAGATGGTGGTGTAGTCCTTCCAGCGCCACGCGCGCTCGACGACCGGCTCCGGCCCAGCGATCCAGCCGAACCGGAGGCCGGCCAGCCCGTACGCCTTCGTGAGGCTCGTCGTCGAGATGCCGTGCGCCCCGTAGCTCGCGACCGGCGGCTGCGGCTCCGCGGCCAGCAGGCGGTACACCTCGTCGCAGAGCAGGTAGGCGTCGCGGTCGACGGCGACGTCGTACACCGCCCGCATCGCCGCCTCGTCGTGGTACTGCCCGGTGGGGTTGTTCGGGTTGTTGACGACGATGACGGCGGTGTCGTCGCGGGCGGCGTCCGCGACGGCGTCGGGGTCCAGTTCCCACTCGGGCGGCTCCAGTTCGACGCGGGTCACGTCCCCGAACGCGTCCGGCACGGCGTGGAGCGCCTGGTAGGTGGGGGTGACGACGACCGCGTGGGTGCCGGAGCCGACGCCGGCCGTCTCACCGTTTCCGCCGACGGGCCCCTCGTCGCCAAGTAGCGAGAGGAACGTCAGGAAGTTCGCCTCCTGCGTGCCGCAGGTGAAGAGCACCTCGTCGGCGGACCGGTCGTAGCGGTCACCGACGGACGCCCGGAACTCGGGGTCGCCGTCGGTCGGATGACGTAGCCGAGCTTCCCCGGGTCGAGGTCGAACCGGCCCGCGTCGAGCGACCGGATCCCGCTTTCGGCCAGCATGATGTCGGCCTCGTGCTCGTGCTCCGCGAACCAGCGTTCGAGGCCGAACGGGTCGATGCGCATACCCGCGTTCGGGCGGCCGCGAGGTTAGGTGCTGTGGTTGCCGGTGGTTGTCGAGGGCGAGTGTGTTCCGTGTTTAGGACTCCGACGATTCGACGAGGGACGCTTCCGAAGTCCCAGCCGCTTATTTATAATCGGTTGTCGGCGGTTCGGCGGTGAACGCTTCCAAAGCCCCAGTCGCTCGGTTATACGTGGTCGACTGTGGATCCTCGGCGGACACCTCCAAAGCCCCAGTCGCGAGGTCGCCGTACGCTCGCTGTGGTCCTCGGTCGCTCGCTCCCTGCGGTCCTTGCGTCGCCTACGGCGACCTCGCGACCGCCCCTTTGAGTTCCACCCCGCCCCGCACAGCACCTCATCCATCCCCAGCCTCGCGGTTCGCTCGGGGCTCTCTCCGGTCGCCCCTCACTCACCGCGTCCCTCGCGCGTGCGACTTCGCGCCCTTCGGGCGCTCGTCGGCACGCGCCACCGCATTGTTCTTTATAAGTATCGTCGCCACCTGCCGCAGATATTTAAACAACAGATAGCGGTCGCCGCCACCACCGCAACGACTTTTGCCGGGGATTACGACGCCGACGGCATGGTTCTCAACCGGCAACGGCTGCTCGGCGTGCTGCTCGTCGCTCTGGCGACGCTCGCGGCGGCCGTGCTGGCGGAGGTGCTGCTGCGGACGGTCGTGTTCGCGGTCACCGTCGCGTACGTGCTCTACCCCCTCCGGCAGCGGCTCGTCGGCCGCGGCCTCTCGCGCCGGATCGCCTGCGGCGTCGCCACCGCCGTCGCGTTCGTCGGCGCCACCCTCGTCGTGGCGCCGCTCCTCTACGCGCTGTACCGACGGCGGTCGGAGCTGATCGCGATCCTCGAGCAGATCCCGGACCTCGTCCCGATCAGCGTCGGCGGGTTCGAGACGGTCGTCGAGATCGCGCCGTTCGCCGCGGCCGCCGAGACGTGGGTCAGGGGAGTCGCGCTCGCCGTCGCGGGCGCGGCGACCCCGGCGGCCGCGCGGGCCGGACCGACGGCGACGCGGTCCACTACCGGAACCGCTTCCTCCGCACCGACGCCTACGAGGCGGCCCGTGCCGGCGAGTTCGAGGGCGGGTTCGCCACGGCGAGACCACGCTCCGCTCGCGGCTGGCGGGGTTCCTGACGGCGCCGTACGACAACGCGAACATCGTCGCCGAGCGGGTCGGCGACAGCTACCTCGCGCTCACCGAGTCGCCCCGCGGCGTCGAGTTCGACCCGAGCGCGCTGGCGACGACCGGGCCGGTCGACCGCGAGGGCGACGCCCCGAGCGGCCAGCTCTCCTGTGCCCACTTCAAGCGGGACCCGGCGACCGGGGCGCTGCTCACGGTCGACACCGAGTTCGGCCGCACCAGCCGGTACCACGTCACCGCGTGGACGCCGGGCGGCGACCGGAGACACGTCGCGACCGTCCCGACCGAGAAGCCGGCGTACATGCACAGCTTCGCGCTCACGCCGCGGTACGTCGTGTTGACCGAGTTCCCGCTCCGGCTCGACCCGCGCCGGTTCCTCAAGCCCGGGCGCCAGCCGGCGTTCATCGAGCAGTTCGAGTGGGAGCCGGACCGCGGCACCCGGATCGTCGTCGTCGACCGCACCACCGGCGCGGTCGTCGCCGAGCCGACGACCGACCCCGTCTTCGGGTTCCACCACGTGAACGCCTTCGAGCGGGCCGGCGGGACGGAGGTCGTCTTCGACTTAGAGACCGTCCCGGACGCGACGACGATCGACTCCTTGTACCTGGAGAACGTCCGCGCCGGCGAGATGGGCGCGCTCGTCGGGCGGGTCGAGCGGTTCACCGTCGACCTCGGGTCGTCAGAGGGCGCCCGTCGATACGGTCCCGGAGACGCGACGGTGACCCGCGAGCCGCTGTTCGACGGCGGGTCGGCGCTGCCCACGTCGTCGCCGGCGCGCTGGTGTCGGTCCCACCGCTACGTGTACGCGATGGGGATGGACGCGCCCGTCACGGAGTGGGCTCGCCGCGTCGTGAAGATCGACGCGGAGACGGGGACGGCCCGGACGTTCGACGGCGGCGGCGACTACTTCGGCGAGCCGCTGTTCGTCCCCGCGCCCGACGGCGAGCGCGAGGACGACGGCGTCGTGCTCACCGTCGCGCTCGACGTCGACGCCGACCGGTCCCGGCTGCTGGTCCTCGACGGCGAGACGTTCGCCGAGCGGGCGCGCGCGACGCTGCCGCACGCGGCGCCGTTCGACTTCCACGGCCGGTACTTCCCGGAGCTGCGCGCGGCCCCGCGGAGTGACCGCGGTCGCCGTCGCCCGGTTCGCGCCCCCGGCCGTCGCGGACGCGGTGCGGCACGTCACTCGGTAGTGATCCCGGCGACGACCACGTACAGGCCGAAGGTCGCGATCACCGTCCCGGCCAGCTGCGTGCCGGCGGTCGGCAGGAACCCCACGTCGGGGTACAGGAGCGGCGCGCGAGCATGAACCAGCCGCCGAACACGGTCGTCAGAACGGCCGGCGGGAGGCTTGGCGTCTCCGCCGCCCGCAGCAGCTGGAGGTTTCGGACCGCGAACACCAGCCCGAGGACGCCGCTCGAACTGACGCTCCGGTGAAGGCGGTCGAGGCGCCGAGCAGCGGGGGGAGGACGGTGGCCACGGCGCACGCGGCGACGCAGGCGGCGGTCGACGCGGTCAGGAACCGCGACGCGTGTCGGTCGGTCACACGGGTACCTCGGCGCCCACCCGATTAATTCCACCGGCGCGGGGGTTCCCCGCCGAGCGCGCCGCCCGGCTGCGACGGGTCGGGACGCGGCGGGGCGCCGGCCGCCACACCAAACGACTTTTCCCGGGAGCGCGTCGGCGCGCCCATGGAATCACGGTCGGCGGCAACTGAGCGGCTCGAATTCGGCGTCCTCGGCACCGCGTCTATCGCCCGCACCGCGCTGATCCCGGCGATCGCCGCGAGCGACCACGCCGTCGGCGCGGTGGCGTCGCGGGACGCGGCCCGCGCCGAGCGGTTCGCGACCGAGCACTCGATCCCCCGCAGCTACGGCTCCTACGAGACCCTGCTCGACGACGACGCGCTCGACGCGGTGTACGTCCCGCTCCCCAACGGACGCCACGCCGAGTGGACGAAACGCGCCGCGGACGCCGGATTACACGTCCTCTGCGAGAAGCCGTTGGCCGCGGACGCCGACGAGGCGCGCGACGTGGTCGCCTACTGCGACGAGCGGGGCGTCACGCTGGTGGAGGCGTTCATGTACCGCTACCACCCGCGCACCGAGCGCGCGCTCGCGCTCGCGGCGACCGAGCTGGACGACGTGCGCTCGGTGACGGCGACGTTCCGCTTCCCGCTGTACGACCGCCCCGACGACGTGCGGCTCGACCCCGACCTCGCCGGCGGATCGCTGATGGACGTCGGCTGCTACCCCGTCTCGCTGGCCCGGGCCGTCCTCGGCATGCCCGACCGGGCGTACGCCCACGCCGGCGACACGCGCGACGCCGGGGTCGATACCGAACTCGCGGGCGTGCTGGCGTACGACGACGGGCGGTCCGCGCGGGTCGCCGCCGGGTTCGACACCCAGCTCGTCCAGCGGTACCGGATCGACGCGACGAACGGGTGGGTCGAGGTCGAGCGGGCGTTCGACGCCCGAGCGACGAGCCGGTGGAACTGACGTACGAGGTCGACGGCCGGCACGGCGTCGAGACGTTCCCCCCGGTCGACCAGTACCGGCTTCAGGTCCAGCGGTTCGCCGCCCGCGTCGCCGACGGAACCGCTCCCCTGACCGACGGGACCGAGGCCGTCGAGAACATGCGAACAATCGACGCCCTCGCCCAAAGCGCCGCCCACGGCGGTCCCGTCGACCTCTGATCGGGGCGATCGGTGCCGCGTCTCAGTCGCGCCCCAGCACCGCGGCGAGCGCCTCCGTCGCCGCCTCGTGGAGGCTCGACCCGTGGCCGACGAGCACGCGGTCCGGCTCCACCCCCGCGAGCCGTCCCGGCGGATCCGCCACGGCCGGGTGGACGCCGAGCGCGTCGTCGCCGTCGCGGAACGCCGGCAGCGTCCCCAGCGTCTCCGGCACGACGAGGGTCCCCGTCACCTCGCTCCACAGCGCGGCCTCCTCCCACTCGTCGTCCCGGCGTAGCTCGCGCACCTCGTACCCCGTCTCCGCGAGCGCCGCCTCGGCGTCCGTCGCCTCCGCGTCCAGCTTCTCGCGGGTCAGCGACATCCGCTCGGGGACCGACACCGCGACGTCGTGTCTGCGCGCCAGCGCCGCCGTGTCGCGCGTGTGACGGTCCTGAAGAACGACGACGCCGGCCACGTCGCCCGCCTCGCGGAGCCGGTCGTCTATCCCGTCGGCGTCGACGGGGTCTACGACCCACACTCCGGTCTCCGTCGCCAGCGCGTGGCTCGCCCGGCGGGCGTCCTCGTCCGGGTCCGCGATCCAGCTGAAGCCGCCGTCCCACTCCGTCACCTCGGCCGCCGCGTCCGTGTCCGTCATGCGATCCCGTGCGCTGGCCACCAGCATACATCTGTGCCTGACCGCGGTCGACACCGCGTCGACCGGCGGAGCCGCGGGGCGACCGCCGGCGCGTCACCTCAGCGTTTTACGCCTCGCGGCCGTACCTCCGGACCGTGAAACGAAACGTCGGACGGCTTGACGCGGTCGCGCGGATCGCCGGCGGCGTCGCGGTCGCCGCCCTCGCGGTCCTCGCCGCGACCGGGACGGTCAGCGTGCCCGTGGTCTCCGCGTTCGGACTCGCCGTCGCCGCCGCGGTGCTGATAGTCGAGGGGGCGACCCGGCGGTGTCTCCTGTACCGCGTCCTCGGGATCGACCGCTGCCCGGTCGACTGACGCGCCGATCGCCTACCGCGCCGGCGAGCGGTTCCCGTCGCCGGACTCCGGCGACGGGGACCGAACCGCGTCCCACGCGCTAATACAGGCGTCACACAGGTAGTACGCGAAGCCGTCGATGTCTCGGTGGGTGAGCGAGGCGTCGATACCACATCTCTCGCAGTTCATGCCCGGCCACAGCGCCAAGACGAATATATGTCTTCTGCTCCCGACCATAACCGTGATAATCCGTTACGGAACCGACGAAACGGAAGTTCCGCCGCCCGCCCACGATCGACCCCGACGCGCGGGCTACCGCAGCGCGTCGAGGTCGAACTCGAAGGCGGCGACCGGCACCTCGAGGTCGTGTTCGACGAGCACCGCGGGGTGGAGTTCGCCAACCACGCCGACGCGCTCGCCGTCGACGACGACGTCGGCGGCGCGCCCCTCGATGAACGTCGGGTGGTCGGTCCGCGGCGTCTTCAGGTCGGCGTCGAAGTCGTCACAGAGCGCCTGAAGCCGCCCCTTCGCGGCCTCGTAGGAGGCGTCGCGGCGGGCGACCGCGCCCGCGACGTGCCGGGACTCGGCAACGTTCGTGTCCGCGTCGTCGTCGCGTTCGGCCACGAATCCCACCTCCGCGACGTCCTGCGGGTAGGCGTTGTGCGTGTTCCGCTCCAACAGCATGACGAGCGAGGGGAGCGCCCACGTGCGAAGCTGGGTGTACTCCTCGCTGTACGGCTCCGTGATCTCGACGGGGTCGCCGCCGCCGAAGACGCCGTCCTCGTCGGCCGCGACCGCGGCGCCGCCGGTGCCCGGTTCGACCCGCATCCGGTCGTAGTTCTCGGTCCCGCTCGTCATGTGGAAGTTCAGCAGGTCTTCGAAGCCGAGCCCGACGAGGCTCGTCCGGACCGCGTCCTCCAGCCGCGAGCGCTCGTGGCGCCCGCCGACGGTGCCCACGTCGGGGTAGCGCGGCTCCAACTCGTCGAAGCCGTACGCGCGCCCCACGTCGTCGACGAGGTCGAGCGGGTGGAGCACGTCGACGCGGTACGGCGGAATCTCCACCTCGTAGGTCACGTCTTCGTCGAGCGTGTAGGAGGCGTCGAGACCGGCGCGCTCGAAGCAGTCGACGACTTCCTCCGGCTCGAAGTCGACGCCGAGCAGCGTCTCGATCCGGTCGTGTGAAACCGACTTCTCGTCGACGTCGAGGTTCGGGCGGACGAGTTCGGAACCGTACTCGCTCGGGTGCGTCGCGCCGTCGGCGTAGTTCACCTCGACCGCCTCGATCGTCGCGCCGCGGGCCGACAGGGCGTAACAGATAATCGTACACATCCTGTCGATCGTCCACTGGTCGGTGCCGGTCAGCTCGACGAGCAGCTCGCGGGAGCCGGTCGTCACCTCGGTGCGCTTCCCGTTGATCACCGGCGGGAACGAGAACAGCCCGAGCTCGTCGTAGATGGCGGGATAGCGGTCCAGGCCCTCGACGAGGTCGGCGTAGGTCGTCCCCGTGTCGTGTTCCGCCAAGACCTCGTTGGGAGTCAGTTCGTCGTTCGAATCGAGCGGGACGAACGTCTCGCCGTCGGGGTCGACGCCGCGGTAGGTGACCGACGGCTCCGCGCCCTCCTGAAGCGGCGCCCCCTTCACCATCGCGAGGTCGTGGATCCCGATGGCGCCCTTGGCTCGACCGCGCCCCATCGTCGCGTGGAGCTTCTCTTGGAGCTGGATCAACGACTCCAGTGCCGCCTCGTCGAGGTCGAGGCCGCGGACCACCGCGCCGGTGACGTACGGGCGCTCGTCGGGGACCGACTCGTCGACCTCGATGCTCCACTCGGGGTCGTTCGTGTTCGGCACGTAGACGCCGCGGGCGTCGCCGTAGTGGTAGCGCAGCGAGCGCGCGACACCCTCGACGCTCAGGCGGTCGAGCCGGTCGGGCGCGAACTCGAACTGGTACATGCCGCCGTCGGTCTCGCCTTCGAACTCCAGGCCGAGCCCGAACAGGTCGTCTTTCAGCTCCTCGTCGCTCTTCTCCTCGTGGCCGGTGAGCTCGCGGAGCTCCTCCGGGTCGACGTCGACGACGGGCATCAGTAGCTCACCTCCGCGTTCCGCAGGAAGTCGATGTCGGCCAAGGTCCCGTGGAGGTCGCGGATGTCCTCCGCGCCGGTCGTCAGCATCGCGAGGCGTTCGAGGGCGAGCCCCCACGCCATCACGTCGCAGTCGACGCCGAGCGGGCCGGTGACCTCCTCGCGGAAGACGCCGGAGTTGCCGATCTCGATCTCCTCGCCCGTCTCCGGGTGTTCCCCGAACAGCTCGAAGGAGGGCTCGGTGTAGGGGTTGTAGTGCGGTTTGAACCGGATGTCCGTGATGCCGAACTGGCGGTAGAACTCCTCGAAGGTGCCCATCAGGTCGCGCACCGAGAGGTCCTCGGCCATCACCCACCCCTCGATCTGGAAGAACTCGAGGAGGTGCGTCGGGTCGAGCGTGTCGTTGCGGTACACCTTCTCGACGGAGAAGTAGCGCTGCGGGGGCTCCAGTTCGGCGCCCGCGGCCCCGGAGAGGTAGCGCATCGACAGCGACGTGGTGTGGCCGCGGAGCGCGACCTCGCGGGCGAACTCCTCGGACCACGGCGAGTGGTAGCCGTCGCCGTCCTCGCCCCAGCCGTCGCGGTGCGCGGACTCGACGCGGTCGATCAGCTCCGCCGGAATCGCCTCCATCGGGTCCACGTCGAGCGCGAACCGGTCCCAGTGGGTCCGCGCCGGGTGGTCCTGCGGCATGAACAGGCAGTCGTTGATCCAGAAGTCGGCGTCGGCGTGGGGGCCCTCCATCTCCTGAAACCCCATGCCGACCAGCACGTCCTTCACGCGGTCGGCGGTCCGCCGGAGGACGTGCTTGCGGCCGCCGCGGGCCGTCTCCGCCTCGGCCTCGACGTTGTACTCAGCGAACTCGACGTCTCGCCACTCGCCGCTGGCGAGCAGTTCGGGCGTGAGCGCCCCGACCGTCTCGGTCGCCTCCACGCCGGTCATCAGCGCGTCGACGCCGTCGTCGGTGAGCCGGACCGTCCGGGTGACCGACTCGCCGACCGCGAGCAGCCCGCGGGAGTCCAGCTGTCCGATCACCGCCTCGTCGACGTCGAGGTCGCCGGCGTCGAGACCCTCCTCGCCGGCGTCCGCGAGCGCCGCGAGCGCCGTCGCCTCTGGGTCAGCGTCGAGGTCGGCGTCCGGGTCGACGGAAAGCTCGCCGCCCTCGACGCTGCCGAAGCCCTTGCGCGCGAAGTTCGCCAGGGCGATGTCCACCTCGGGGCCGTCGAGGTCGGCCTCGCCGATGACCGCGCCCATCGAGACCGGCTCGGC
Organism: Halorubrum sp. 2020YC2; assembly: GCF_018623055.1. NCBI lineage: Archaea > Methanobacteriati > Methanobacteriota > Halobacteria > Halobacteriales > Haloferacaceae > Halorubrum > Halorubrum sp. 2020YC2. The sequence continues at coordinate 2,513,082 of NZ_CP076019.1, read as the reverse complement.
GTCGGCGCCGGCGTCGACGCCGGCGCGGTAGAGCCGGGTCTCCGGCAGTCCGTCGTCGACGTACCGCCGCCCCTCGTCGGTGACCTCGAACGTCTCGTCGGTCACCGACCCGACCTCGACGAGGTCCTCGTCGGCCAGATCGAAGGCCGCGCCGGCGACCGTCTCGGGCTTCAGACCGGTCTCAGCGGCTATCTCCGCCACCGTTCGCTCGTCCGTCGCGCTCGCGGCTTCGAGGACCGCGAGCTGTCGTTCCGGAAGTTGCATTCGAGTTGTCTCTACACGCGTGCGGCTGATTGGTAACGGTTCCGGGACCGGGACGCCCCGGCGGAATCGTTTCTGATAAATTGAACGACCGGTTTATCACTCGGTCCGGTAACCGTGGTGTATGAGCGGTATCACGGCTGACACGAGTGACACCGGATCGGCGCCAGAGACGGTCCGCGTCCCGCACGGCGGCGACGGTCCGTCCCCGAGCCTCGCCGTCGTCGAGGCGGTCGCCGACCTCGCCGGCGTCGACCCCAGCGACCTGCACGAAACGGGAGTGGTGCTGTACGACCACGTCGACCCCGACGCGCTGAACGCGCTCGTCGCCGGCCGACGCGACGCCGACGTTGACGTCTCGCTCACTCTCCCGGGGTACGACGTCCGCGTCGGTCCCGACTCCGCCGTCGCTCGGCGCTCGCGGAACTGAGCCGTCGGTTCGGCTCCTCCTCCCCGCTCGCTACTCCTCGTCGGCCGCCCGCTCGCGGAGCCGCGCGATCCGGTCGCCCAGCGGCGGCTGGACCTCGAACCACGTCGACCAGTCCCCGGTCGCCGGCTCGACGCCGCGGCGCGCCGCGACGCGCTCGAACGCGTCCGCGACCCGGTCGGCGCCGACCGCGTCCGCGGCGCGGGCGTCCGCCGCGTACTGGACCCGGCGGCCGGCCCAGAAGGCGACGAGCCCCACGGCGATGACGGCGGCGAACCCCGACCCGAACGGGACGAGCGTCGTGACGACCGCCGCCAGCAGCGCCAGCACGCCGCCGACCGCGACAGCTCGGAACTCGGCGTAGTACGTCGCCACGCGGCCGGCCTCCGCCGCGAACAGCCCGACTGCGACGTCCTCGTCGAGGTCCGTCAGCACGTCCTCGGAGAGGAACAGCACCCGGCGGCGGGGCGGCCCCCGGACCGCCACCTCCGCGGGACCAGCGGCCGCCGCTCCGTCCCCGTCGCCCGCGTCGTCGCTCCCTTCTCCGGCGGATTCGATCGCGATCCGGTCCGCGTCGAGTCCGCCCGGGTCCGCCAGCGCCGCGATCTGCGCGCGCTCCGCGTCCGTCGGGTCCCGGAGGTCGCGGAAGCGGTCGGCCGCGTACAGCGGTCCGACGGCGACCGCGAGCGCGGCGACGACGGCGACGCCGACGACGAGCGCGACCCTGAACATGGCTCTCGCTGACGGCACGACCGGGGTAAAAAGGCCCGATGTCGCGGCGCGCCCGGGGAGGCGAGAACCGGGTCTCGCCCCTTTGACCTACTCCGGAACCCGCCGGGCGAGCGACCGCACCGCCGCCGCGGCCTCGCTGTCGGGGGCGGCGTCGACGACCGGCCGCTCCGCCGCGACAGACCGGCCGACACGGGGGTCGGCCGGGACGACCTCGACGGGCGCGCCGAGCGCGTCACCGATCGGGTCGACCGGCGGCGGCTCGGTCACGCGGTTGACCGCGCAGCCGACCAAGCCGGCGTCGAGTTCGCGGGCGAGCTCGCGGGTCCGGATCGCGTCGGCCAGCGCGAACGCCCGCGGCGAGACGACGAGCAGGCAGGCGTCCGCGACCGCGAGCGGCACGCCGGCGTCGGCGCGGCGCCCCGCTGGACAGTCGAGGACGACGGTCCCGAACTCGCGCTCGACCGCGGCGACCGCCCCCTCCAACCGCGTCAGGTCGGCCGCGCGCGCGCCGGCCAGCGTCCGCCCGCACGGGACGATGTCGACCGGGCCGGGCCGGACCGTCTCGGTCGGGTCCGCCGCGCCCGCGAGCACGTCGTGGAGGTCCGGGCCGCGCCCGTCCGGGAGGTCCGCCATTCCGAGGTCCGCGTCGACGACGACGCCGTCGAGTTCGGCGGCGACGTTGTACGCGAGCGTCGTCTTCCCGACGCCGCCCTTCCCGCCCGCGACCGCGAGGATCACGCCAGCGCCTCCAGCGCCTCCGCGGGCACATCGCTCTCCTCGGCGCGCTCCGCCAGCGCCGCGGCACGGTCGCGGACCGCCTTCAGGCGCTCGGCGTCGGCCGCGACCCGCTCGTCGAGTCCGTCGACCGCGTCGAGGCCGCCGGCCTCCTCGACGGCGGCGGTCGCCGTCGCGAGGTCGGCGTCGGTCAACCGCTCCGCCCGTTCGATCCGCGCCTCGACGGCCGCGAGCCACGCGTCGACCTCGGCGGGGGTCGCCGCGCTCGGTGCCGGACCGGCGGCCGCCGACCGACCCGCGTCGCTCCCGCTCGTCGATCCGACTCCCTCCGCGTCGCTCCCGACCCCCGGTTCGCTCTCTCTCGCGTCGTCATCCTCGTCGTCGTCGCCGTCGCTCTCGCTTTCGCCCTGAGCGGTCGCGTCTCCCTCCGGATCGGCCGCTGCCCCGTCACCGGGGCGCCGCTCTCCGCCGCGGTCGACCGCCTCCGCCCCCGCGACCGCCCGCCGCGGTGGACGGTGTGACCCGAGGTCCCGCACCGCCGCCCGCGCGAGTGTTTCGCCGGATTTGTCTGCCGAGTCGGCGCCCACGTTGGCCGTCACGGGCTCGACGTCGACGAGTTCGACCGGCGGCTCGGCTGGTTCCGCGAGCGCGGCGAACCCGAACGCCTCGCGCTCGCCGGGGCCGATCACCGCCGTCGCGCCCGCCGCGTCCCACCCCAGCTCGGGGACGCCGCCCCGCCGCGGCGGGAGGACGGGGCCGTCCAGCCGGCTCTCGATCCGGACCCGTCGCGGGACCGCTCCGTCGTTGCGCACCCGGAAGCCGACGAGCGACGCGTCCCCCTCGCGCTCGACGGACCAGTCGAGTTCCATACGCCGGGTCCCGCGGAATCGTATTTAAGAGTCGGGACGGGACGGGCCCCCGACCCGGACGCCTACGCTCCGGAGCAGCGACCCCGCGCTCCGCTCCGCCGCCTCGACGGCTCGCGCCGCGTCGCCGAGCAGTTCGACGGGGCCGTCGAGCGCCGCGACCCTGACCGCCGCGAGCGACGCCGCGACGGGGTCCCCGTCGTACGCCCCCGGCTCCGCTCCGGCCGCGCTCGGATCCCCGCCCGGCACGACCGCGAGCGCGCGCCGGAACTCCGGGTACACCGACGCCGCGAGTTCGCGCCGCGCGTCGCGGCGCCGGTTCCGAAGCCGGTCGCGGAGCCGCAGCCGTCGCCGCCGCTCGTCGCGGTTCCGGGCCGCCTCCGCTCGCGCGCGTTCGAGCGCCTGTTCGGCGGCGATCGCCTCCGTCTGCGCGGCCGACAGCTCGGCGGCGGCCGCCTCCAAGTCGTCGAGCGTCTCGTCCGCCTCGGCGTCGACCGCCCGACGCGCCCGGGCGTCGCCGCGCAGCGCCGCGACCCGCTCTTTCAGCCGCTCTATCTCGCCGGTCGTCTCGGCTACCCGCCGCCGCGGCTCGCTCAGGTCGACGGGTTCGACCTCGATCGCCGCCAGCTCCGACTCGATCTCGTCGATCTCCGCCGCGACCGACGCGGTCCGTCCCCGCGAGCGCGCGGCCGCCGCGAGCTGCCGCCGCAGTCCCGCGTCGGTCGGGAGCCGTCCGAGCACCGCGCTCGGCTCCGGCGGTCCCTCGACGCCGACGGACCCCCTCTCCTCGTCGGCTCCGCCGCCCCCGGCCTCGCGGTCGGCCCCCGACGGCGTCATCCTCGGCCCGGTCACAGCTCTCGGCCGCGCATGGCGTCCGGGTCCGGATGCCTCGTCCCCGCGGCGAAGGCGGCGTACGGCGTCGACTTCGCGGACCGGTCCGCGTAGGCCGCGGCGGCCTCTCGAACCGGCTCGTCGACGGCGACGAACTCGTTGAACGGCTCGGTGCGCTCTATCTGGACGTCACCGCCGTGCGACTCCCGCAGCCGCAGCGCGAGGAACGCGGCGTACACCGTCTCGTCGAACAGCGCGGCCCGCCCGAACCGACGGGAGACGACCGACTCGTGGCGGCGACACAGGTTCCGGAGCGCGGTTCGGGCGGCCGCCGAGTACGTCACGACCAGCAGCACGCCCGCGGGTGGTCGATATTGGAATTTATCCGTTCCGGACCGGAACGTTTCAGTCGGCTTCAGCGACGGCGGATCGACTCCGCGCTCGCGGCCCGGAGATCCGAACTCAGAACCGCTCGACGTCGAACGTCGGCCGGTCGTCCGCGTCGACGCCGCTCGCCGCGATCACGCGCTCGCGCGCGGCCGGCTCGGAGGGCGCGACGACCACGGTCCCGTCGACGGGGTCGTCGCCGTCCGCGCGGTACACGTCGCCGTCGCCGTCGAACTCCGTGGCGTACGTCCGTAACACGGCCGCGACGCGCAGCTCGGTGGCCGCGAGGTCGGCCTCGCCGTTCTCGAACTCGCGGAGCGCGTCCTCGACGTTCCGTATCGCGGAGATGCGGTCCATCTACGTCGTCCGCAGGTGGCCCTGCTTGGGCTCGTACACCTCTCCCTTCGTCCGGAGCTTCTCGATCTCCTGCTCGGCCTTCCCCGGGTCCATCCCAATCTCGCCCGCGCGGTCGAGCACCTCGTCGACGGGCGCCCCCTCCTGGTACTCCTCCTCGATGTCCGCGATGAGGCCCTTGATGTTCTTGATGCGGTCGCGCTGGCTCTTCGAGGTGCCCGTCTCGACCACGTCGGCGTCGAACTGCCCCGTCTCCGGGTCGACGCCGATGTCCTTGAGACACGACTCGACGATGTCGGTCGCGCGGTCGGCGTCCTCGCGCTCGACGGTGTCCGAGAGGCGGACCCGCGCGCTGGCCTCTGAGAGCCGCACCATCGCCTCCAGCTTCCGGGCGGTGACCGGCACCGGCGCGTCCTCGTCCGCGCCCTTCGAGCGCAGGTCGACGTAGAACTCCTCTATCACCTCCTTCGCCTCGTCGGTCATCGTCGGGTAACACGACCGCTTCGCGTGGGCGACGTACTTTCGGAGCAGCTCCGCGTCGATCTCCGGCGCGACCTCCTCGGTCACCTCGGCCACCTGCTCCGACGTGAACTCGGAGCTGGCCAGCTCCTCGCGCTGAGTGTTCAGCTCGCCGGCGTAGTTCGTCTTGATGATGTGTTGCGCCAGCCGGGAGTCGTGTTCCGGGTCCGGGCTGTCCGTCACCGTGAAGATGAGGTCGAACCGCGAGATGAGCGCGGGTTCGAGGTCGATCTGCTCGCCGATCGGCTCGTACTGGTCGAACCGACCGTACTTCGGGTTCGCTGCGCCGAGCAGCGAGCAGCGGGCCTTGAGGGTGGCGTTGATCCCCGCCTTCGAGACGGAGATCTTCTGTTGTTCCAGGCCTTCATGCATTGCCGACCTATCAGACGAATCCATTTTATCCAGCTCGTCAACTGCCGCAATTCCCTTGTCCGCGAGGACGAGCGCGCCGGCTTCGAGCGACCACTGTTGGCCGTCGCCGAAGTCGTCGCGGACGGCCGCGGCGGTATTGTGTGTCACGAGTCCGTTTCCGAGAAAGTTGTGCGTGTCTGGAACCGTCAGATCGAACACTTCTTTTTCTCCTGTGTTCTCGGCGTCGACGACCTCGTCCCAGACAAGATTCGCCTTGGCTACCTCCTCTACGACGGAGCCGACAGCGCCGAGATCGAGGTCATCGATCATCGAAAGTGTCCGCTCGCGACTCGGATCGTCTCCTCGGTTTAGGTTCTGCCAGTACCTACCTGCGCCCCCGTCGGTACGAGCGAGGGTGCTACCCACGGGCAGAAGTTCACCACGCCGAGGTGCGTCGTGAACGATCTCATCTAGTGCGGCGGACTTTTCCGTCGACCGGAATCCGACCTGGTCGGCGAATAAGTCGAGTTCTTTCCCGTATATCGCTAGATGCGTCTGTATCGATGTCGACTCGATCTCGTGACCGTCGGCACGTTCGTAAGTCCCACGTCGATCGCGCTCGCGCATCCGAGACCGTACACCGTACGTTTCCAACATCAGCTGGACCTGCTCGGCAAGCTCGCCACACACGGTCGAAAACTGAACACTGGATCCCCCGTTATCGCGTCCACACACGGATCCGTCAGCGTCGAACAGGCCTCGTAGGAAGGCGTCGGCGTGTTCGGCGGTTGTGAGATTCGGATCGAGGGCGATATCGTCCTTTGGCGATTCGACGCCGACGTTGCTGAAGAAACGAGCAACCGTTGCACTGTGAAGTCGAACACAGGGGACACGATCATCCTGATACTCGATATCGACGGACTTGCCGAACTTCGTCTCGAAGATGTTTGCGGCACGTTCCAGCAGCTCCTCGTCGGAGTTCGAGATGCGGACACGACCGCGGTTCCCTCCGCGGCGAGAAACCATTACGTCACCGTCCCCGAAGACGAGCCCAATCAGGTATAGTAGATCTGCGTCGAACTCATCGGGAATGGTAACTTCCTCACCATGGTGGATCATCACATGATCGATATCGATTTCACCGATACCGGTACCGGTCGCCGTGAGAACTGTGTTCAATTTATCCAGCGGAATATGTCGGTTCGAAAGCGTATCGTACACGAAGTCCTCAGAGAGACCGAGTTCGGCTGCGGCGTCGCGGAGCGTTCCGAACTCTTCGATGAGTTCGGTGCGTAGGACCTCGATAGACTCGTCCGTGGGCTTGATTTTCTCCTCCGTGAGTTCGATGTATTCGCGGACTGGCGGAGATGAGCGGTCGATATCGACGTATTTCGGTACTCCGACGTGGTCACCGGTCTCAACGTCCGAGATCGGTCGCCACTCGATTCCGTTCTCGCCGCAGACGAGAACGGGCGTGTTGACGGAGGCTTCCAAGTTCTTCCCGTGTGCCGTCTCGATCCGGCGACATGGTTTCTCCGGCATTCGCCAAGCGTGAGAACTCTCGGTGAGTTCGATACGTCCAGATGCCCGGTCGAAGGTGTAGAGATCGTGTTCTGCGTCGGCACTCGTCTCTGATTCGACCGGTTCTGGATGGTACTCCGTCGCGATCTCACGAATCGGAAGGAATCCGTCTGACGTGTGTATCTTCGTGTCTCCGGTAACGCATAACCCCGCCGCGGACGACCCCTTCCCGGAGGTGTACACCGAGCGGGGCGCGATGTTTTCTACGTATGAAATCATCTGAGATTTACCCGTTCCCGGGTCGCCAATAAGGAGCATGTGGAGGTCCCCTCGAATTCGCGAGCCGTCCGGGAGATGCTTCGTGACGCCGGAGAACAGCTGGAGGATCATCGCGAGCTTCTCCTCCTCGTAGCCGTAGATTGCGGGGGCGATGGAGCCGACCATCGCCTCGTAGATGTCGTCGCGCTCGGAGAGCTCGATGATGTCGCGTTTGTCTGCCTCGGTGATGTCCATGTCCTCGAACTCCTCGTCCTCGATGGCGATGGAGACGCCGTCCATGTACAGGTCGAAGATGGCGGACTTCTCGTTGCCCTGCTCGACCTGCTCGATGTGGAGGACCCCGACGCAGGTGACGTGGTCGCCGGGGCTCACCTCGCCGGTGATGTCGTCGACGATGTCGACGTCGAGCGACTGGGGCGTCTCGCCGCCGCGCAGCCCCTCGGGCGACTCCTGAATCCGGAGCTTCTGGGAGTCGACGAACTCGGACTGGTCGAAGTTCACCCGGAATGGACCCTGTCGCTCGCAGCCCTGACACTCGTGGGGCTCTTGAAAGCCGCCGTCGGACTGCGGGATGTACGTCATCGTGCCGCAGCGCTGGCACTCGAAGGCGGCCTCGGTCACCTTCGGGCGCACGTCGGTGGCCTTCCGGACGATCCCCTGAACCGAGACGAGCTTGCTGATGTGGTCGTCGTGGACGCGAATTCCCCGGATATCGACGCTCTCGGGGAGGTCCTCGATGCGGACGTGCGCGCGGCCGAGGCTGACGTCGGCGGGGAGGTCGTAGAGCCGCAGGGCCTCCTCGGCGTACTCGCGCATCTGCTCGGGCTTGTTGAGGAAGTCCTCAGCGAGGTCGCGGTCGAACTGAAAGAGGTCGTCGTAGGAGACGTACAGCGAGCGCTGCTCGTTGGGATACCGCTGTGCGAGGGTGCCGATCTCCTCGCGGTAGTAGTTGCGATAGAACTGAATGAACCGCTCCGTGAGGTCCTGGGTGCCGGCCTGAGCCATTGCGACGCCTCTTCGTCGCCGTCACGTATGAACCTCCGGGTCGGGGTGGACCTGGTCTGGCGTTCGGGCGCGACGGCGGACGCGACGCCGGTTCGACGGCCGCCTCGCCTCGTCTACGCGCGCCCGACGAACGTCGCGTCCGCGGAGGTGCGACCCTCGTTGAACGAGAGCACCTTCGCGCGGATCACGTCGCCGGGTTCGAGTCCGCCGGGGATGTCCTCGGTGAAGACGACGAACCCCTCGACCTTCCCGACGGCGACCTCCGAGCCTGAGTGGTGGTCGGTCAGCTCCGTCACGCCGAACTCGTACGTCTCGCCGATCTCGACGGGCGCGTCGCGCTCCTGGGCCGCCTCGTGGGCGCGCTTCGACTCTCGCGCCTCCGCCGACGGACCGCGGAGGCGGCGGACGAGCACGAACAGCGCGAGCAGCGCGACCGCGACCGCGACACCGATCACGACCGGCGACGAGGGGATCATACCCGTGCGGTCGACCGCGGTCGTCTAAACGATGTGGGTCTCCGACGGCGACAGCCCGGCCGTCGGACCGGCCGCGACCGCAGTTCGCTCACGGGCCGATCGCCCCGCGCCCGCATGAGAAACGCCTTTGCCCTCGAAGCCCCCCTCTCGATCCGATGCGACACAGCCGCGGTTCCCGACGACTCGCGCACGGGTGTGGTGTGCCGTGAAGGTCGCGGACGCGGTGCCGGAGTTCGCCGACGCCTTCGGGTTCGACGAGTTCAACCGGATGCAACGGGAGGCGCTGCCGGGCGTCTTAGAGACCGACCACAACGTGGTCGCGTCGGCGCCGACGGCCTCCGGCAAGACGGCGCTGGCCGAACTCGCCATCTGTAAGACGCTCGCGGCGGGCGGCACCGCGCTGTTTATCGCCCCGCTGCGCGCGCTCACGAACGAGAAGGAGAGCGAGTGGGAGCGCTTCGAGGAGCTCGGCTACTCCGTGTACGTCGTCTCCGGCGAACGCGACCTGAACCCGCGCCGCGCGGAGCGCGCGGACGTGCTGGTGACGACCCCCGAGAAGGCCGACAGCGCGACGCGGAAACACGATTCCGCGCGCTATTCGTTTATCACCGACGTGGACTGCGTCGTCATCGACGAGGTCCACCTGCTCGACTCCGAGAAGCGCGGCGCGGTGCTGGAGGTGACAGTCTCGCGGCTCAGACGACTTCAGGACCCCCGCGTCGTCGCGCTCTCGGCCACGATGCCGAACGTCGACGACGTGGCGGAGTGGCTGGACGCGCCCGCGGAGACGACCTACGCCTTCGGGGACGAGTACCGCCCGGTCGAGTTAGAGACCGGCGTGAAGACGTACTCGCACGGGTCGAACGCGTTCGCGGACAAGTACCGGCGGCTCTACCGCGCGCTCGACTTGGCCGAGCCGCACGTCCGCGAGGACGGGCAGGCCTTGGTGTTCGTCTCCTCGCGGCAGGACACGGTCCAGGCGGCCAAGAAGGCGCGCGACGAGATAACCGAGCGCGACATCCCGATCGACTCCCGGGACGACTACGGCTTCCACAACGAGGCGAAGGAGCTGACCAACGACACGCTCCGCCAGTCGGTCACCGACGGCGTCGGCTTCCACCACGCCGGGCTGGGGAAGGACGACCGCGACCGCGTCGAGGAGTGGTTCAAGCAGGGGAAGATCAAGTTCCTCTTCTCGACCTCCACGCTCGCGTGGGGGGTGAACCTCCCGGCGCGCTGCGTCGTCATCCGCGACACGAAGTACCACGACCCGCTGGAGGGGGAGACGGACATCTCGCCGCTGGACGTGCTCCAGATGCTCGGGCGCGCCGGTCGACCCGAGTACGACGACGTGGGGTACGGCTGGGTGGTCTGCGACCGCGCGGACGCCGACAGGTACCGCAAACTGCTGCGCGAGGGCAAAGAGATCGAGTCGCGGCTCGCCGCCGACCTCGAGTCGCACCTCAACGCCGAGATAGCGATGGGGACGATCCGCGGGCTAGAGGACGTGATGGCGTGGTTGGAGACCACCTTCTACTACGTCCGGGCGCAGTCCCAGCCGGAGCAGTACGACTTCTCGACGCTCCGCGACCGCGTGCGCGACACGCTCGAATCGCTCGTCGACGACGGGTTCGTCGCGGCCGACGACGACCTCGCCATCGAGCCGACCGCCCTCGGCCGGCTCGCCTCGAAGTACTACCTCCGTCTGGACACCGCGCGCCGCTTCCGACGCCTCGCGGACCGCGAGACGCTGACGGTCGATTCGGTGTTAGAGACCGTCGCCTCCGCCGGCGAGTTCGACTCGGTCTCGGCGCGGTCGGCCGAGTCGGACGCGATCGACCGGATCCTCGACGGGCGCGACACCGACCTCGAAGACGGCCACCGCAAGGTGTTCGCCATCCTGCTCGCGGGGATGGCCGACTCGATACCCGGCGACCTGCGCTCGGACGCGTGGGTGATCCGCCAGAACGCGCTGCGCCTGCTCGCCGCGCTCGCGGAGTTCCTCGACCGCTTCGCCGGCCCGCGCGCCGCCAACCTCGCCCGCCGCGTCGAGGCGCGCGTCGAGCACGGCGTCTCCCGCGAGGCGGTCGCGCTCACGGCGATCGAGGGGGTCGGCTCCGGCCGCGCCGAGCGCCTCGCGGACGCCGGCCTCACCTCGCCCGCCGACGTGGTCGACGCCGGCGCGACGGAACTCGAACACGCCGGCATGAGCGACTCCGTCGCGGAGCGGATCGTCGACGCCGCCCGCGACTGCCCCCGGATCGACGTCGACTGGGGTGACTTCCCCGAGACCATCGCGGTCGGGGAAAACGAGATGTGCGAGGTCGCCGTAGCCGCCGTCTCCGGGAGCGCCCGCGCGGGGATCCGGGTCACCGTCAACGACGTGGAGATGACCGCGACGACGACGTACCTCGACGGGGAGACGACGGTCCCGGTCGGCGTGTTCGGTCCGCCCGACGCCGACGAACTGGAGTTCACCGTCGAGGTCGTCTTCCCGGACCTCCCGCTGCTGCCCGTTACGGCGACGCGGACGGTTCGGGTGGAGTAAGGATACTTACGGGGCCGTGGCGCGTGCCGACGAGCGCCCGAAGGGCGCGAGTCGCACGCGCGAGGGACGCGGCGACCGTAGGGAGCCGCGAGGCTGGGGAGGCGTGAGGTGCGGTTGCCGTGCGGGGTGGGACTCAAAGGGGCAGCCGCGAGGACGGCGCAGGTGATGTAAGCACTAGAGGGAGTGAGCGGAGCGAACGACCGAAGCGCGCAGCGAGCGTGCGCCGTCCTCGCGGCTGGGGCTTTGGAGGTGCTCGCCGTCGATTTCCGACCGTTCGTTTATAAGAGAGCGTTCAGGACGCTAGAGCGATTCGCCACCTCGTCGCATCGTCAGCAGTCACCGCGACCCGCCCCGTATCCTACATAAACCCCCGTAACGACCGCTTTTCACCCATACCGCGGCCACCCGTCCCATGCCGCAACGACTCCGCGTGCTCGCCGGCGACTGCGTAGTGACCGACCGCGGCGACCGCACCCGCACCCACCGCGGGCGCGTCGTCGTCCTGATCAAACCCGACGACACGACGCTCGTTCACGACGCCGACGGCTACCAGCCCGTCGCGTGGCTCACCCGGCCCGAGAGCGTGGTCGTCGAGGGCGACGGCGACGGGTTCACCGTCACCGCCCGCGACGGCTCCCGGCGGCTCCGGGTCGTGGCGGAGGAGGCGACCGCCTGCCGGGCGCTCCCCGTCACCGAGGCGGGCGTCCCGGTCGGCACCTGCCCGGACGACGGCGGACCGCTCGTGCGCTCGCGCGGCGACGCGGTCTGTCTCGACTGCGAGACGCGCTGGGGGCTGCCGGCCGGCGCAAGCGTGACGGACGCGACCTGCGACGACTGCGGGCTGCCGAAGATCCGCGTCGAGCGCGGCGAGCCGTTTCACCTCTGTCTCGACCCCGCGTGCGACCCGATGGAAGAGGCTGTCAGCGACCGGTTCGACCGGGCGTGGGACTGCCCCGACTGCGGGGGCGACCTCCGCGTCCGCTCGGCGCCCGGCCGGGTCTACCTCGGCTGCGAGAACCACCCCGACTGCGAGACGACCTTCTCGTTCCCGGCGGGCGTCGCCGTCGACGAGTGCGACTGCGGCCTCCCCGTCTTCGAGACGGCGGCCGGGCTGGGCTGTCTGGACGGGACCTGCCCGGTCGACGGGCACGCGGCGAATACAAAGGCGAACTCCGAGTAACGGCCGGCCTACTCGGCGAGCTGCTGGCGCCCCGGCGCGATGAGGCGGTCGAGGTACTCCGCGAGCGCGCCCTTCGCGTCCGCGGGGTGGAGCTCGCCGGACTCCAAGTCGGCCTCCAAGTCGTCGTAGGCGTCGTACTCTAAGTTCCCGCCGTACTCCTCGGGCCGCTCGACGGTCACCGCGTCGAACCGCGGGAACACGTGGTACTCGAACACCTGAAGGACGGGGTTGTCGCGCTCGGCGCCGTCGTCGGTCGGCTCGGGGTCGGCCGTCGGCGGGCAGTAGGCGTCGTTCACCTTCGACTCGATGTCCTCGCGGGAGTCCTCCATCGAGATGGTGACCCCCTCGCTGGAGGACATCTTCCCGCGGCCGGTGCCCAGATCCGCGATCAGCGGCGTGTGGAGGCTCGTCGGCGGCCCGCGGTCGATGCTCGGCAGCACGTCGCGCGCGAGCATGTGGACCTTCCGCTGCTCCATCCCGCCGACCGCGAGGTCGACGCCGAGGTACGGGATGTCGAGCGCCTGCATCAGCGGGTAGACGGCCTGCGACACCTTCACCGAGTCGCCCGAGCTGATCTCGGCCATCGCGCGCTCGGCCCGCGCGAGCGTGGTCTCCAGCTCTAGGGCGTGCAGATCGAGGGTGTAGTCGTCGTCCAGCTGGAAGTCCGAGCCGAGCACGAACTGGGTGTTCGACTCGTCGAGCCCGTAGGCGATGAACTGATCGCGCATGCGCTCCGCGGTGTGGCGGATCTCCTCGAACGACCCCTTGTCGTTGAGGTAGGCGTGTACGTCGGCCAAGAGGACGGTCACCTCGAAGCCGGCCTCCTGGAGGTCGATGAGCTTGTTCGCGGTGAGCATGTGACCGATGTGGAGCACGCCCGAGGGCTCGTAGCCGACGTACGCCCGCTTGCCTTCGGGGTCGTCGGCCAGCGCCTCGATCTCCGCCTCGGTGACCACCTCGGCCGCGTTCCGGGTGATCAGCTCGTGAGCGTCCATACCTCTGAGTGTGCGTTACCGGACATATGACTTCTGGATGCGTGCCGACGGATCACGTGGTGCGCCCCCGGCTCGCCCCTCGACCGCTCTCTCCCGGTCTGCGGTCTCGGCCGCTCTGCCCCGCGATCACTTCTCCGTCTCGGGCAGCGTCCGCCCCGCCCGGTGTTCGGAGATGATCCGGTCGATCCGCTCGGCCTTCTCGTCGCGCCGGCGTTCCTCGGCGCGCTCCTCCCAGTCGTCGACGGCGGCGGCGAGGTCCTCCTCGCTCGCGACCGCCAGTTCGTCCACCTCCCGGACCGGCACCGCGTCGGCGGGAACCACCGGCACCGAGCGCTCGAACAGCACCTCGTCGGCCACGTCCGAGAGGTTCCCCTCGCCGCGGACCACCGCCCGCGGATCCGTCTCCGCGAGCCGCTCGGCGGTCCGTCGCCCGGCCCCCGAAGCGTCCCGCAGGTACACCACGTCGCCGGCGACGAGCCCGTACGCCTCGTCGGCGGCGTCGAGCGCGTCGAGCGTGAACTGCTCGACGACCTTCACGCTCACCAGCCCCTGCCCCTCCGCGACGTCACCGAAGTTCGAGTGGTCGAGCCGCCACAGCTCCTTCAGCGTCTCCACCTTCCGTTCGAGGTCCTCGACGCGCTCGCGGGCCTCGTCGCGCTCGCGCTCCAGCCGGTCCGTCTCGCGCTCCAGCCGCGAGACCGCCCGTCGCGTGCGCGCCTCGATCCGCTCCTCGCGTTTCGCCTCCTCCAGCTCCCCTTCGAGCTCCGCGATCCGGTCGTCGCGCTCGTCGAGGTCGGCTTCGAGCGACTCGGCGTGCGACTCAAGTCGGTCGACGCGCTCGCGGAGCCGGTGGATCGTCTCCTCCTCCTCCGTGCGCTCCGGCTCCGTGGGATCGCTCTCGGCCTCGTCGCCCTCGCCGTCTCCCCCGCCGTCGTCGTCCTCGCTCAGGTCCTCGATGACGGCCTCGACCGACGAGTCGCCCGCGACGACGCCGGCGATCACCGCTCCGCGATCGAGCCGGGGGGGCGTCTTCGCCGCGATCCGCTCGAACTGGTCCTCGTGGTCGTCGAAGGCGTACAGCGCGGCCGCCAGCGCGTCGCGTTCGTGGTCGTTGTCGTAGCCCGCCTCGCGGGTGCGGTGGAGCTTCTCGTCGACCGGGAGGTCCGTCGTGGGCTGCCATCCCGCGGCGTCGAACGAGCGCCGGAACTTCTCGACCGTCTCCGGCATCGGCTCCACGTCGGCGGCGACGATGATCGGGCGGCCCTGCTCGACGATCCACTCGGTCACCTCGGCGGTGTCGCCGGTCCGCGAGGAGTAGAGCGCGTGGACGGTGCCGTCGAGTCCGATCACGGCGGCCGCGGTGGTGGTGCCGGGGTCGATCCCGACGATGACGCGGTCGCGCCGCTTCACCAGCGGCTCGTACTCGATGCCGTCGCGCCGCTCGCGCTCGACCTCGACGCGCACGTCGCCCGCCCGCGAGTTCGAGACGGGGATGTCCTCCGGGCGCGCCGCGACCGTGAACGTCGCGTTCGCGTAGCCGCCGTATTTCTCGGTCACGTCGCGCTCGAAGGGTAGGTTCGCCTCCTTCAGCTTCGACTGGACCTGTCGCGTCCGCTTCCGGACGTTGCCGTGGATCCGCCGGGTGTACCGGTCCTGACTCCACCCGCCCTTACCGGTCGAGCGGCCGCGGGACACCTTCACCGTCGTCTCGTCGGTGAACGCGGTCACCTCGTGGCCGACGTTGGCCGCGGCGAGCCGGGCCGACGCCTCCGCCTCCTTCATCGGCTTCTTCCCGTACGGAATGCCGTGTCTGGAGGCGACCCGCGAGAGCGGCTCCGGGCGCTCCGCGCCGGTCACTTGGACGAGTCTGGTGCCGTCCGGGAGCGACCGGAGGAACCCCACCAGCTCCCCTTTGTCGGCCGCCAGCTCGTAGGCGTTGTCGGTGGCGACGTAGAGGGGCTCCCGGTCGTCGATCAGCCGGCAGAGCTTCCGGAAGGAGACCACGTCGCGGGTGACCCGAGCCATCGGGCCGTCGGCGTCCGGCGCGTCCGGGTCGTCCTCGTCGACCGGGTCCAGGATGACGAGCGCGTAGGAGGGGCTGTCGCCGCGGACGTCGCCGCTGTGGACGTCGACGCCGAACACCGGCCGGTCGCGGGCGCGGATGGTCCGGGTTGTCACGTACCGAGGTAGGTCGTTGCCGCGTATATACCCCACGCCGGGGATGCGGCCTCCCGCGGTCGAGAGGGCCCCGCGCCGTCGGGCCCACGCGGAACTAGAGGATCCCGGGCTCGTCGCCCGGCTCCTGCCGCCGGCCGCTGACGACGCCCGGGGTGCCGCCGGTCTGGATGATGTTGAACGCGGTCATCAGGTCGGACCGCGAGATGAGCCCGACGAGTTCGCCCTCGGCGTCGACCACCGGAAGGCGCCCGACCCCGTGTTCCTGCATCGTCTGGAGCGCGGTCAGGGCGTCGGCGCTCGGGTCGGCGGCGACGAGGTCCGTCGCCATCACGTCCTCGACGCGGTAGGCGTCGCGCTCCACCTCTTTGACCGACCGGGCGTCCTCCAGCGTCACCATCCCGACGAGTTCATCGCCGTCGAGGACGGGGTACCCCGTGTGGCGCTCCTCGAACATCCGGCTCATCAGGTCGGCCACGGAGGCGTCCTCGGTCACGGTGTGGAGGTCCTCGCGGCGCGTCATGATGTCCGTGACGGTGACGCCCTCGAAGGCGGCCTTCAGGGTCGTCTGCTGGGCCTCGCCCGAGGCGGCGATGTAGATGAAGAAGGCCAGCACGATGAGCAGCAGTTGGAAGGTGAACAGGCCGATGACCCCCATCAGGAACGCGAACACCTTCCCCACGGCGGCGGCCCGCTGGGTCGCCTGCGCGTGCGGCTGGTTCCGCGCGAGCAGCGCCCGGAGGACCCGGCCGCCGTCCATCGGGAACGCGGGGAGCATGTTGAACACGGCGAGGACGACGTTCAGCAGCGCGAGGTAGCCGAACACGAAGAGGACGGCGTTCGAGCCGCCCGCCCCGACGAGGACGACCCCGTAGCAGGCGACGCCGACCGCGACGCTGACGAGCGGGCCGGCGATCGCGATCCAGAACTCGTGTTTCCAGTCCTCGGGGAACTCGGTGAAGCTGGCGAGCCCGCCGAGCAGCCACAGCGTGATCGACTCTATCTCGTAGCCGTACCGCATCGCGACCAGCGAGTGGCCGAACTCGTGGAGCAGGACGCCGACGAACAGCCCGACCGCGGCCGCCAGCCCGAGGATCCACGGGGTGTTGCCGGCCGCGACCGCGGCGGTGTCGATCCCGAGCCCGGCGACCTCGTTCATCACTCCGGCGATGGTGCCGACCTCGCCGCCGATGAGGTACGCGAACAGCGGTAAGACGAGCAGAAACGTCCAGTTGAGCCTGATCGGAATCCCGAACGCGCTCCCGATCTTGATTCCACGCATGCCACCGGGTTCGATCGGTGGTCGGTTAAGTCACGGGGTCAGGACGGTGATCGGTTAAGTACCCGGCCCGCGTCAGGGGCGCCCATGAGCGACGCAGACCGCCCCGAGCCGGTCGTGAAACGCGGCGACGAGGTCTCCAACGAGCCGGTTGAGGCCGCCGACGGGCTCTCGAAGGGCGTCCTCCTCGACGAGTCCGACGGCGCCCCGAACTTCGCGATGCGTCGGTTCGAACTCGCGCCGGGCGCCGAGGTCCCGCGCCACACCAACGCGGTCGAACACGAGCAGTACGTCCTCGCCGGCGAGTACGTCGTCGGGATCGGTGAGGAGGAACACGCCGTCTCGCCCGGCGACGCCCTCCTGATCCCCTCGGGCGTCGAACACTGGTACCGCAACGAGGGCGACGAGCCCGGCGCGTTCATCTGCGCGGTACCGAACGGGGACGACAGTATCGAACTCGTCGAGTAAGGCGAGGGTCCGCCCGCGCGCCACTGCGGTCAGGGAGCAGGGGGCCGACTACTCCAGCGTGCCGACGCGGTCGGCCACGTAGCCGAACTGGTCGCGGTAGCCGTTCGGAGAGAGCAACACGGGATAGAACGACTCGTCGGCCAGCAGCGCCTCGCCGTCGGCGGCCGCGAACCGCTCGCCCGACTCCACGCGCTCGAAGTTGCGCGCGAACACCTCGTACGCCTCCGCGTCGGGCTTCGGGATCCGCTCGCGGAGCCGGAACACCGAGACGTCCTCGCGGCCGCCGGCGTCCAGCACGTCGTCGGCGCCGGGCGCGGAGATGGCCCCGGTCGCGGCGAGGAACGCGCGGGCGAGCCAGTAGGCGTTGTCGGCCGCGCCCTCCGAGCCCTGAAGCCCGGCCTCCACCTCGAGGGTGTGCGGGTGTTCGATGAGCCGGCCCTCGGTGAACGCGTCCGTCTGGATCACGGCGTCGACCGGGAGGTGCGGCGCGACCGCGCGGGTCACCTCGTCCATCGAGTCGATGACGGCGAACGGCTCGGCGTACGACTGCGTCGAGTGGATCGCGAGGGTCGTACACCCCTCTAACGCGTCGGTCAGGTCGGCCGCGAGCCGCACCTCGTGGGCCTCCGCGTCGGGGTTGCCCGGGAACGCGCGGTTGAGGTCGGCGTCGAGGTAGCGCTCGCCGGCGTCGAGCGCCGCCTCGTTGGCGACGACCAGCCGCACCGGCCGCTCGGGGTCGAGGTCGGCGTCGAGCAGGCGCTCGACGGCGCGGGCGCCGCAGGGCTCGTCGCCGTGGATCGCGCCGACGACGGCGACCTCCGGCTCTCCGTCGCCCAGGTCGTGAATCTCCATACGACACGCAGGCGCGCGGCGGATAAGTGGGGTTCGGATCTGGTGCGCTTCCCTTAGTGCCCCTCGTCGACCCGCTCCGCGTACTCGTAGTCGGCGGGATACGCCGGCGGACGGGCGTCGTCGAGGAAAATCCGCCAGTCGTCGACCGCGCTCGGGTCGTCGAGCGCGGCCCGGAGCGTCTCCCGAACGTCGTCGACGTCGACCCCGTAGAAGTCGCCCGGGACGCCGTCGAGGTACTGGAGGGCCGTCTCGAACAGCGACCGCATCCCGGCGTCGTTCTCGAAGTCGACGCGCTTGTACGCCCCGGCCGCGACCTGGACCATCCCGTGGAGGAAGGCGCTCTCGACGGTGCCGCTCCCGTAGTTGTACCACTCGCTCTCGAAACAGTCGTGGCTCTCGTGGTAGGCGCCGTCGTTGAACAGCCGCACGCCGTGTTCGGTCGCGCGCCGGAGCGTCGCGTGCTCCCAGTAGCCGCCGACCACGCGCGCGTCCGGCGGGCCGCCAGAGGCCCCGTCCTCGTCGCCCGCTGCGGACGAGTCGGGTCGGTCGCCCGCGTGCCACCCGGTCGGGTTCCCGAGGGGCGGGGCGACGCCGGGGTCGCGGGTGTGGTCGTCCATGTGCCCGCCGTTCTCGCGGGAGCGACCTAACCGTTTCGCGGACGGATCGAACCCTTCTTTCCCCCGGTCGCGCTCGGGGCGAACGAATGGACGCCGGACTGCTCTTCGCACTCGCCGCCGCCGTCGTCTGGGGCGCGTACCTCTTCGTCCTGAAGCGCGCCTTCTCCGGCTACCCGCCCGCGGCGCTGACGGTGGCGATCAACGCCGCGGCGGTCGGCTGGTTTCTCGCGGCGACCGGACTCACGGTCGGCTTCGACGACGCGGCGGCCGGCCTGTCCGGCCTCGTCGCCCCGCGGCAGTTCGCCGTGGTCGCCCTTACCGCCCTCGCGACGGCCGCCGCGTTCGTCCTCTTCCTGCGCGCCATCGAGGACGGCGCGGTGTCGTACGTCGCGCCGATCAACAAGGTCGTCCCGATGTTCGTCCTCCCGCTGGAGGTCGGGCTGCTCGGGCAGGTGTTGGCGCCGATTCAGGTCGCCGGCGTCGTCGTCACCACGCTCGCGGTGTACGTCGCGAACTACGAGCCGGGCGGGTTCTTCGCGCCGCTCGCGCGGGCGGCCCGCTCGCGGCCCGCGCAGCTGGCGCTCGCGAGCGCGGCCTGCTACGCGGTCGCGGACGTGGGCAAGCGGGTCGCGCTTCAGGAGCTCGCGATCCCCGGGACGCTGTGGGTGCCGCTGCTGCTCGTCGGCGTCGCGGTCGTGCTGCTCCCCGCCGCGGCCCGGACCCCGATCGACGCGTCCCGGCGGGACGTGCCGAAGTTCCTCGCGGCCGGGGCGCTCGTCGCGCTGGGCGAGCACCTGACGACGGTCGCGTTCGCGGCGCTGCCCGCGAGCGTCGCCTCTCCCGTGATCAACACGCAGGCGATCGTCGCGGTCGTGCTCGGGGGCGTGCTGCTCGGCGAGCGTCACTTCCGGCTCCGGCTCGCCGCCGCCGTCCTCGCGGTCGTCGGCGTCGCGATGATCGCGGGGTGAGGCGGCATGGAAACCGGTGGTTTAAATCTCCGCGAGGGCCTCGTTCGAACTGCGTGCGAGGGTAGCCAAGCCCGGAAACGGCGGCGGATTCAAGCTCCGCTCCTGTAGAGGTCCGTGGGTTCAAATCCCTCCCCTCGCATGAGCGCGTCCACAACGCGTACATGCGGAAGACGCTCTCGGAGCGCTCTTCCCTCGCAAAACTTCACTCGAACGCCGCGAGCGACGGCCATTTATAAATATACGATGCGGTGGCGCGTGCCTGCGAGCGGCCGCCATCGGCGGCCGCGAGGAGCACGCGCGAGGGAGTCGCTGGCGGCAGCGCCGCCAGCGACGAGGCTGGGGAGGCGTGAGGCTGCGGTTGCGGTGTGGGGCGGGATTCAAACGGGCAGCCGTGAGGACGAAGCCCGGCGCAGTAAGCACCGCAGGGAGCGAGTGGAACGAGCGACTGAGGAGCGTGGTTCGAGACGCTGGAGGCGTCTCGTCATCGCCGGAAATCTTCAATTTCCGGCTAGCAGTCAGAACGCTTCGCGTTCTGACGACATCACGAAAGGCGCGGAGCGCCTTTCGAACGACAGCAAGCCGCGCGAGTCGTCGCGGCTGGGGCTTTGGAGGTCTTCACCGCGTCGTCGATCACGTACAAACAGCCGCCAGCAACGCCACTCGACCACTTATAGATATCTACACTACCGGCTCGATATACGTACTCCCGCAACCAGTCGGCGGACGAGCGCAGCGCTGTCACGGATCAAAAACGGGGAAGAAACCGTAACCGCAGAGAGCCCGTATCGGGTCAGTCGTCTTCGAGCGCCTGCGCGATGCGCTGGAGCTGGCGGGTCGCGTCGCGGACCTCGTCGCGGAGCTGGCGCACCTCGCGGACGAGCTCCTCGTTGCCGCCGTCGTCGCCGCGACCGCCCTGCTCGCCCTGCGCGCCGGGACCGCCGCCCATGCCGGGCGGGCCGCCCGCGCCGCCGGGGCCGCCACCGCCGCCCATCATGCCGGACATCATCTGCGCGAAGGGGTTGCCGCCGCCGCCCATCCCCGGCGGGCCGCCGCCGCCCATCATCTCCTCGGGGTCGGGCCGGTCGCCCTCCTCGCGCTCCTCCTCGCGTCGCTCGCGGATCTCCTCGACGCGCTCGCGGAAGGACTTCTCCTCGCCGTCGCCGTCGGCGGCGTCGCCCTGTTCGCCGGCCTCGCCGTTCTCGGGGTCTGTGGCGTCGTCGTCTGCCATGGGCTACGGTTCGGCGGCGCCGCCGAAAAGGGTTGTCGTGACGCCCGCGACGGTGTGTTTATAAGTCGGAGGCGAGCGCGCCGCGGTCGCCTCGGCACCTCACTCGTGGCCGGAGACGCGGACCGGCTCGTATGGTGCTTCGAGCCACTCGACGTCGGAGTCCGAGAGGTCGATGTCGAGCGCCTCGACCGCGTCCTCGAGGTGTTCGACGCTCGTCGTCCCGACGATCGGCGCGTCGACCCGGTCTTTGTGGAACAGCCACGAGAGCGCGATCTGGGCCATCTTCACGCCCTTTTCGGCCGCGAGCTCCTCGACCCGCTCGTTGATCTCGCGCCCGCCGCCCTCGCGGTACGGGTGCGCGTAGAGGTGCTCTTCGGTCTCGCCGCGGAGCGTCGCGTCCACCTCCTCGTGCGGGCGCGCTAGGTACCCGCGCGCGAGGGGGCTCCACGGCATCACGCCGACGTTCTCCTTCTCGCAGAGCGGGAGGGTCTCACGCTCCTCCTCTCGGTACGCGAGGTTGTAGTGGTTCTGCATCGTCGCGAACCGCTCGTACCCCTCCCGGTCGCTGGTGTGAAGCGCCGCCGCGAACTGGTGGGCCCACATCGAGGAGGCGCCGACGTACCGCACGTCGCCGCGCCGCACGGCGTCGTCGAGCGCGGCCAGCGTCTCCTCGATCGGCGTCTCGTCGTCCCACCGGTGGATCTGATAGAGGTCGATCGTGTCGGTGCCGAGCCGGTCGAGGGAGTTTTCAAGCTCCTGTTCGATCGCCTTCCGCGAGAGCCCGCCGGAGTTCGGGTTCGACTCGTCCATCTGGAAGTACCCCTTCGTGGCCACGACGAACTCGTCGCGGTCGTACCCGTCGAGCGCCTCCCCGAGCACGCGCTCGCTCGCGCCGTCCGAGTACATGTTGGCGGTGTCGAAGAAGTTCACGCCGAGTTCGATCGCGCGCTCGACCAGCTCTTTCCCCTCCGCCTCGTCGAGGACCCACTCGCGCCAGTCGGGGTCCCCGAAGCTCATGCAGCCGAGACAGATCTTCGAGACGGTCGTACCGGTGTTCCCGAGGGTCGTGTACTCCATACGCCGGCCACGACGAGGCGGTGTAAAAATCCCGTTGTCGGTTCCCGGCCGCGGACCGACCCGCGGCGGTCCGTTCCGAGACGACGGGTCAAGCCCTCCTCGATGCCGAGGCGAGCGGGGGACGAGCACCGGTCGCTGTCGGTCGAGAACCCCCGGTGCTCGGTTCAACTACCGCCTGAAGCCGAACGAGGAGCGTATAACCATACCCTCGGGGCGAGACGGTTGGTTGTCTAACAGGTGTGCCGAAGCAACCGAGCGCGGGCGGACGGCGACGACGCTCGAAGCGGCGGGCTGAGTGAGCGTCCGCCGACGGACCGGGCAACGAACGAGGCGACGTCGAGAGACGGGGGGCCAACGGGCGAATGAGCGACGACGGGGACTCTAGTGGGATCGACGCGGCGGCTGGCGGCCGGACGGACGGAGACGAGTCGTTCGGTCGGAGCGACCCGACCGGGGCCGACGTGAGCCGGCCTCCCGCGGCCGAGAGCGGCGGGGGCGCACCGGCGACGGAGGGCGACGGGAGCGGCTCCGTGACGGACGACGCGATAGACGAGATCGCGTTCCTCACCCGGTCGCCGGTGCGGGTCCGGGTGCTCCGCTGCCTCCAGCGGCGGGGGCCGGTCGAGAAGCGGGAGCTGCGCGAGTTGGTCGACGGGGTTCGCACGACCGTGACGCGGAACCTGAACGCCCTGATCGAACACGGGTGGATCGAAGACGCTCCGGACGGGTACGACATCACGGACTGCGGTCGGATGATCGCGGACGACCTGATCGCGCTCACCGAGAGCACCTCGCTGGCGGTCGAGTTGCGGCCGGCGCTCCGCTGGCTCGACACCGAGCGGCTCGGGCTCGACCTGCGGCACTTCGAGCGCGCGGACATCACGGCCGCCGACTCGACGAACCCGTACGCGCCGGTGGAGGAACAGGTCGCGCTCGTCCGGCGCGCGACGACGGTCCGCGCGGCGCTACCGACCGTGAACCGACAGATCCTGGAAGCGTGCCGACGGACGGGTCGAACCGACGGCGGCGAGGTCGAAATCGTCTTGGAGGCGACGGCGGTCGACCGGCTGCGGTCGACCGGTCGGTACGCGGAGCTGTTCGCGGACGTCTGCCGTCGCTGTACGGTGTTAGAGTACGACGGCGCGCTGCCGTACTACGTCGGTGACGCCGGGGACGCGGTCCAGCTCGGGACCACGGACGGGGACAACCTTATCCGGGTGCTGTTGCGGTTCGACATCGACGACGACGTGCGGGCGTGGGTGGACGACCGGTTCGAGCGGTTCGAGCAGCGCGCGCACACGGTCGAAAATTCGGGCTGAACGGACTCTGGCGGCGGATTCGGTCTTTTTCAGCGGTCCGCGAGCGGTGCGCGCACTCGTGTGCGTCGCACACGATGGCGGAGACGTGACAGAATGCGGCCCGTGCGCCCGGGGGCGCGAGCGCTAGGATTCCGAGTCCGAGCGGCGCAACCGGTCGGGCGACGGCCCGGACGCCGAGAGGGCGGCGGGCCGCAGTCCGGCCCGACGAACCGCCGCGGTGAGTCGCTCGGTCGGACCGACGGTCGAGGCGAACCCCCGAGCGGTCGCGGTCGACTCACCGACGCCCGCGCCGAAACGGAGGTGTCGAACCGCCGCCGCGTCTCGTCCGCCGGGTCGGACGCGGCGACGCAGCGTCGGAAATCGGCGTACTGGGTCGACGCCGAACGAGTGCGAACAGCGAACCAATTCGGTCTGCGAATTTGTGCGAGGTTCGCACAGATTCGCGGTGAGTCTAACTGCGTCGACCGCGCGAAGCGCACTACGAACGAGCGTGCGATGAGCTACTCGTGTTCGCAATTCGAGAAGATGCGATTCGCGTCGGTCGTGCGGTCACCGTTCGCGTTCGTCAGGTCCGATATCGACAGCGGAGACAGATGTACGGTAAACGCACTAATATGTTCTATTATTCTACACTACGACGGCGTCACAGCCAACTATGTATTCGACAGACACGGACGGTGGAAGCGTTCGGCAGTCCGCCGGGGCCGTACTGATGGCCCTGGCGATGGTCGTATCGATGGTCGCCGTGGCCGGGGTCGCAGCCGGCCCCGCAGCGGCGGATCACGCAGGCGACTTCCCCTCCGACGAGGACGATCTCTCGAGCGACGAGATCCTCGTCGACGACGACTTCGAGGAGGGGGAGGTAAATGAATCGGACCAGATATTCAACGAGCTCGGACCGGCCTTAGAGGAGGCCGAGTCCGCCTTCACCGTGTACGTCAGAGAGGGTGACTACACGGAGAACGTCGTCGTTGACACCAACGTCGACCTGATCGGTCAGAGCGAAGGCGAGGACCAGACCGACGGAGTGCGGCTCGAGGCCGAGAACCCCGACGAGCCCGCGCTCGACGTCCAGACCGACGGCCTCACCGTCACCCACATGACGATCGTGGGCGGCGGCGAGGCCGGCGTACTCCTCTCCGGTAGCTCCGGGACGGAGAACGTCAAGAACCTCGACTTCCAGCACAACATCGTCGTCGCCGGCGACGGCGGGACCGGCTTCGACGCGGTGCCGATGTCGATGGGCGAGCCCGACGACGGGAACACGCTGACCGACAACACGTTCACCGTCGCGCCCGGCGCGAGCGCGGAGGCGCTCGCGTTCATCGCCGGCGGCCCGGTCTCCGAGGGCGAGCAGCCCGAGGGGTACACCGTCGCGGACAACACGTTCACGACGGAGACGCCGTCCGGCTCCGCCGACGGCGAGACCGGCATCTCGCTCCACCTTGAGAGCGACGACGCGACGGTCGAGAACAACGACTTCCCGTCCGCGGGGACGGGCGCCTACGACGTCGCGGTCGCCGGCGACGACAACGAGGTCCTGAACAACGACCTCACGTCGTCCGGCTTCACCGACGGGCTCTACCTCGTCGGCGACGGCGTCTCGGTGACGAACAACGATATCGACGGGGCCGACGAGAGCGGCATCGCCGTTCTCGGCAGCTCCGCCGACGTGACGATCGACAACAACGACGTCACCAACAGCGGCGGGTGGGGCGTCAACGCCGGCGCGGTCGCCGACCTTGACGTCACGAACAACCTGATCGAGGACAACCTCGGCGGCGTCATCACCGACGGCGGCTCCGACGTCACCGTGAGCGGCAACGACATCCTCGACAGCAACAGCGAGGGCGTCTCCGTCACGGGCGCCGAGACCGCGACCGTTGAGTCTAACACGATCGACGCGACTGACGACGTCGGCGCCGGCGTCTCGGTCGCCGAGTCGAGCGACGTGCTCGTCGCCGCGAACGACGTGATCGCGAACGACGGCGGCGGCATCAGCCTGTCCGCGATCGGCGCGGGCGCGACCGTCGAGGACAACCTCGTCGACGGCAGCAGCGGCGGGATCGGCGCGACCGACGTCGCCGGCGGCCTCGCGGTCTCCGGCAACGACGTGACCGACAACGACGACGGGGTCGACGTGAGCAACGTCACCGGCGCGCTCGACGTGACCGACAACCTCGTCGACGCGAACGAGGACGACGGGATCGTCGTCGAGGCCGTCGCGGACGGCGCGACGACGGTGACCGGCAACGACGTGACGAACAACGAGGACCCGGCTCAGGAGACGTTCGAGTACGGCATCTCCGTCACCGACGTCGGGGCGCTCGACGTGTCCGACAACCTCGTCGAGAGCAACGAGGTGTACGGCGTGGTCGTCACCGGGGCGGGCGACGTCACCGCCGGGTCGAACACGATCTCGGACCACCTCGAGGACGGCCTGTCCGTCACGAACGCCGGTGACGTCACCGCGGAGAGCAACGACGTCACCGACGCCGGCACGGGCCTCACCGTGACGGACGTCGCGGACGTCGACGCCGCGTCCAACACGATCTCGGACCACGACGGGGACGGCTTCTCCGTCTCGGACGCCGGTAACGTGACCGCGGAGAGCAACGACATCAGCGGCGTCGGCGCCGCCCTCACCGCGACGGGCGTCGCCGACGCCGACGTCGCGGACAACGACGTCAGCGACGCCGACTCCGGTATCGGCGTCACCGAGGCGGCCGACGTGAGCGTCGCCTCGAACGACGTCAGCGAGATCGACGAGCAGGCCGTCGCGGTCGACACCGCCCTGACGGCGATGGTCGAGTCGAACGGCGTCGAGAACGCCAGCGACGGGATCGATATCGGTGCCGTCGACGTCGACGCGAGCGTGACGGACAACGACGTCAGCGACGTCGGCACCGGCATCGCCGTCAACGCGAGCGGCACCGACGAGCCGGTCGACGTCGAGCGCAACGTGCTCGACGCGTACGACACCGGCATCCACTTCGAGGCGTTCGACGCCGAACAGCCGCCGTACGCGACGTACAACGACCTCCTCGACGAGGAGGCCGTCGACGTCGCCAACGACGGGCCGACCACCGTCGAGGCGCTGTTCAACTACTACGACACCGACGCGAACGTCTCGCACACGGACGTCGACGAGAGCGCCGCCTTCGAGGGCGACGTGCTCTACGACCCGTTCCTGACGGTCTCGCAGTCGGACGTCAGCGTTCAGGAACCGGAGAACACGCAGAAGTTCGGCCACGAACTGACGCTCGAGGCCACGCCGGACACGACCGACCCGCAGGTCGTCGCCTTCCCGGCGGCGGTCGAGGGCACGGTCGGTGAGGTCTTCTCCGACCTGCCCGCGGGCGCCTCGGTGTTCGCGTACGACGCCTCCGAGGACGAGTTCGTCCCCGGCGGCGACATGGCCAACGAGTCGATCGGCGCGCTCGACGCGTTCGTCGTGACCGACCTCGACGAGGACGCGACGGTCGCGTTCGAGTACCCGTCCGACGGGACCGCGGCCCCCGGCGAGAAGCAGCTCGAAGAGGGCTGGAACCTCGTCGGCGCGCCGAAGAAGACCACGGTGAGCACCGGGTTCTCCAGCGTCCTCAACGGCGAGGAGACGCAGGTGAACCACCTCTACGGCAACGCGGCCGACCAGCCGGACTTCGTGGACGACGCGACGGCCACGCGGAACGGCGAGCCGCTGTGGTTCGAGAGCACCGAGGACGCCTCCGGACAGGCGCCCTCGTTCAGCGTCCTGGGTGACGAGCCCGGCGACCAGATCGTGAGCCCGTACACCGGGTACTGGGTGAGCGTCGACGCCGGCACCGAGGACCCGACGGTCACCGGTACGCTGCCCGACAGCGGCGCCACCGCGTACGAGGAGATCCAGACGCTCGAGACGGACGAGACCGAGGACGAAATCGAGTAACGAACGCACATGAGAAACACCACCAGAACGCTGCTCGTCGTCGCCGTGGTCCTGCTCGCGCCGCTGGCCGCCGCCGGTCCGGCGGCCGCGCAGCCGGATCCGCCGACCGAGTTCTACGGGTCCGCCGCGGTCGACGGTGAGCCAGCGCCAGAAGGCACGACGGTTCAGGCCGTCCTCGACGGTGAAGTCGTGGACGAGACCACGGTCGACGGTGACGGTCAGTATGGTGGGTCGGACCCGCTCGCTGAGCGGCTCACCGTCCAGTGCGCCGACGGCGACGGAAGCGGCACCGTCGAGTTCCAGCTCGCCGGCGGCGAGACCGCCGACCAGACCGCGACGTGTACGCCGGGCGAGGCCGTCGAAGTCGACCTGACGTTCTCGTCGCTCGGAGACGATCCCGACGGCGGCGACGGCAGCGACGGCGGCGACGGCAGCGACGGTAGCGACGGCGGCGACGGCGGCGACGGTAGCGACGGTAGCGATAGCAGCGACGGTAGCGACGGCGGCGACGGTAGCGACGGTAGCGATAGCAGCGACGGTAGCGACGGCGGTTCCTCCGGCGCGCCGAGCGGCGGGGGCGGCGGAGGCGGCGGCGGCGGACAGGCCGGTGGCTCCGCGTCCGACGGTCCGAGCCTCGACGTCATCTCGGTCGACGACGGCGCAACGCTCCGGATCGAGGACGTGCCGGGCAACGACGCGGTCGACCTCGATATCGACGGCGCCGCCTCCGGCACCGGCGTCTCGCTCCGGTCGATGACCGTCGATCACCGGCTCGAACCGGAGGATTACCGGATCGAGGTGACGAACGTCGCGGAGCGGCCGACCGAAGGCGCGTCCGCGCTGGACGGCGCCGAGCCGGTCGGCTACCTCGACGTGGAGCCGGTCGGCACCGACCGGATCCGGTCCGCGACGCTGAGATTCACGGTCGATCCGTCGTCGCTCCCGGAGAACGCGTCCGCGGATGAGGTGGGGCTGTACCACTACGCGGACGGGTGGGAGCGGCTCGACACCGAAGCGGTCTCGACCGAGGGCGAGAGCTACGAGTTCGTCGCCCAGATCGACGCGTTCTCGCCGTTCGCGGTCGGCGTCGCAACCGCGGACGTCGGGGTGACGGAGGCGGCCGTCGCCGCCGAGGAAGTCACCGCGGGCGAGGTCGTCGAGGTGACCGCGACCGTGACGAACGACGGCGACGCGGACGGCGAGGCGACCGTCTCGCTGCTCGTCGACGACGAGGAGCGGACCGACCAGCGGGTGACGGTGCCCGGCGGCGAGTCGGTCGAGGTGCTGTTCTCGACGCCGGTCGACGAGGCGGGCGAGTACTCGTTCGCCGTCGACGGCGTCGACGCCGGCACCGTCTCGGTCGTCGAGGGCGACGCGGCCGCCGACACCGAAGGCGACGGTACCGAGGGCGGCGACGCCGAGAGCGACGGCGGCACGGCGCTCGAAGAGCAGGCGCCCGGGTTCGGCCCGGTCGTCGCGCTGCTCGCGCTGCTCGGTGCCGCGCTGCTCGCGCGCCGTCGCTGACGCGCGCGAGCGGTCCGAACAGCCGCTTTTTCTTTTTTCACCCGACTAAATGCGACCCGCGAGAGCGCGCGCTAGAGGTCCCGGAACGACGCGGTGTACACGAGGAACGCGTCGGTGAGGAGGATGAACGCGAGGAACGTCACGAGCGCGAGCACGTTCGCGACCGGGGAGAGCGGCGCGAGGAAGGACTCTCCGGTCGAGTCGAGCACGAGGACGGCGAGGAGGGCGGCGATCAGCCCGAGCAGCCAGTTCGTGAGAATGTCGTCCATGGGTCGCTCGACACGACGGGCCGAGAAAAAGCCGCGGATGACGCGGATCCGGGGGCAGCGCGGAGGCGCGGACGACCCGGGACCGCCGCGGCCGCGTCGACGCCGCCGGAGCTATGAGAGTCGGGACCGTTGATCGTTTCGTGAGCGACCGGACCACCTGCTGGCTGCTCGGCGACCAGCTCAACCCCGACCTCGACGTGCTCGACGCGGCCGACGACGTACTGCTGATCGAGGCCCACGGGTTCGCCGACCGGAAGCCGTACCACGCCCACAAGCTGACGCTCGTGTTCTCGGCGATGCGGCACTTCCGCGACGACCTCCGCGAGCGCGGCCACGACGTGACGTACGTGCGGGCCGATTCGTTCGGCGAGGGGCTCGACGAGTTCTTCGCCGGCCGTCGTCCCGAGGCGGACGGCGGCGACGACGACAGCGGCCCGCACCTCCGGCTCATGCGGCCCGCGAGCCACGGCGCCGGCGAGCGGCTCCGCGAGCTGGTCGCCGAGCGCGGCGGCACGCTCGAACTCGTCGACAACGAGCTGTTCTGGACGACGCCGGCGGACTGGCGTGAGTGGGCCGGCGACGGGGAGGCCGCGATCGGCGAGGACGGGGCGGCGGAGCGGACCTTCCGACAGGAGAACTGGTACCGGCACGTCCGCCGTGAGGCCGACGTGCTGATGGACGACGGCGACCCGGTCGGCGGGGAGTGGAACTACGACGACCTGAACCAGGAGACGCCGCCGGACGACTGGACGCCGCCGGGGCGGCCGACGTTCGAACCGGACGAGCTGACCCGCGAGACGCACGCGTGGGTCCGCGAGCGGTTCGACACGTGGGGGAACGACTCGCTCGACGAGTTCGGGTGGGCAGTCACTCGGGAGGAGGCCCGCGAGGCGCTCGACCGGTTCGTCCGAGACGGGTTGCCCGCGTTCGGGCGGTACGAGGACGCGATGGTCGGGGGCGAGCCGTTCCTCTCGCACTCGCTGCTCTCGCCGGCGATCAACCTCGGGCTGCTCGACCCGCGCGAACCCGTGCGGGCGGTCGAGCGCGCCTACGCGGAGCGCGGCGTCGAGCCCGGCGCGTACGACCCGGACGACCACGGCGACGGGGGCGGGACGACGACGTCGCTCGACGAGTTCGGCGGGGACGCGGCGGACAGCGAGGACGGAGCGACCGGGGGCAGCGCGGCCGAGAGCGGCGAGCCGGCCCCGGTGCCGCTCAACGCCGTCGAGGGGTTCGTCAGGCAGGTGATCGGCTGGCGGGAGTTCATGCGCCACGTGTATCGCGAGGCGATGCCGGAGCTCGCGGACGCGAATCAGTTGGACCAACAGCGGGAGCTCCCCCCGGCCTACTGGGACGGCGAGACGGACATGCGGTGTCTCTCGGAGGCGGTCGGCCACGTCCGGGAGTTCGGCTACGCCCACCACATCGAGCGGCTGATGGTGCTGTCGAACTTCGCGCTCGTGTACGGCGCCGACCCGGCGGAGTTGAACGAGTGGTTCCACCTCGGCTTCGTCGACGCCTACCACTGGGTGACGACGCCGAACGTCGTCGCGATGGGGTCGTTCGGCACCGACGTGCTCTCCTCGAAGCCGTACGCCTCCTCCGGGAACTACGTCAACCGCATGAGCGACCACTGCGCCGACTGCCAGTACGCCGTCTCGCGGACCACCGGCGAGGGCGCCTGCCCGTTCAACGCGCTCTACTGGGACTTCTTAAAGGAGAACGAGGAGACGCTGCGGGGGACCGGCCGGATGGGCCTGATGTACTCGCACGTCGACAACAAGGACGACGCGGAGTGGGAGTCGATCCGCGAGCGCGCGGCCCGGGTCCGAGAGCTCGCGGCCGACGGGGAGCTATAGGGCTGAAGCCGCGGCTGCTATTCGCCGCTCGCGAGCCGGCGCAGGCGCGGGAGCGCCTGTTCGTAGCCGAGTCCGACGAGCCCCGCGTACAGCGCGACGAGCCCCATGCCGACGGCCCAGGCGCCGAGCACGAGGTCGCCGCCCGAGACCGCGGAGAGCCCGAACTGCTCTAAGACGACGCCGACCGCGGCGGCCGCGCCGGCGCCGACGGTGACGGCGAGGAGCTCGACGAGTTCGACCGCGACGGCGGGTACTTCGACCATACCCGAGGGGAACGGGCGGCGATTATGAGTCTTTCGAGAGCGCGGTGGCCGGCGCGGTCGACTCACAGAGCGGTGGCCGCCGCGCTCGGCTCACTTCAGCCCGAACGAGCGCATGGCGGTGTCGACGAGCCCCTTCGCGATCAGCGCGAGGCCGCCGAGGAGGAGCAGTACGGCGCCCGCGATGACGGGGTCACGGACGGCGATGATACCGGCCGCGACGAAGACGACGAGAACCCCGGCGATGCCTTCGAGACCGAGCGTGTCACGCATGTCGTCTGGTCGCCGGCGAGCGGGGTTAAAACGGGAGGATATCGCCGGCGGCGGAGAGCGCCACGCGCCGGCGGAGAGCGGCCCTTTTATTTCCGCGAGCGCGTATCACCGCGTACGCATGAGCAACGGAGACGGCGGCGGTCGGAACGACCTCCGGATGCCCGACGACGACGAGGTGTTCGCGGAGGTCCTCGAGATGCTCGGCGCGAACCGCGTCAAAGTCCGCTGTGCGGACGGGAAACAGCGAACCGCGCGCATCCCCGGCCGGATGCAGAAACGGGTGTGGATCCGCGAAGACGACATCGTCCTCGTCGAGCCGTGGGACTGGCAGGACGAGAAGGCCGACATCTCGTGGCGCTACGAGAAGAGCGAGGCGGAACAGCTCCGCGAGGAAGGCCACCTGCAGTAGGTCGTTTCGCGTGGATCGACGGCGAACATCGTCGAATTTTCGGCCGCTCGATTATAAACATCCGACTGTAGATCGACAGCGAACGCCTCCAAAGCCTCAGTCGCGAGGCTGTGCGTGGATGATCGCGGATTGACGGCGAACACCTCCAAAGCCCCAGCCGCGAGGCGGGCGCACGCTCGCTGCGGTCCTCAGTCGCTCACTCCGTTCGCTCCCTGCGGTCCTTGCGTCACCTGCGCCCGCCTCGCGGCTGCCCCTTTGAGCCCCGCCCCGCTCCGCACAGCACCTCACACCTCCCCAGCCTCGTCAGTCGCCCTCGCTTCGCTTCGGGCGACTGACTCCCTCGCACCGTCGGTTCGCGGCCCTCTGGGCCGCTCACCGGGGCGCGCCACCGCCTGTCGTGAGGTGTCGCTGCCATCGCGCCGCTCGCACGGTTTTAAGTTCGATCGACTCCCAACACGGCTATGCTCCGGCTCGCGATGACCACCGACGCGGAGACGTTCGAGCGCGTGCGCGGGCCGCTCGCGGACCGCGGCATCGAGGCCGGTCACGTCCGAGCGAAAGAGCGGGCGCTTCGGGTTTCGAGCGGCGAGGCCGACACGGAGGGCGGCGTCGACGCGGCCGATCCGGGCGAGTTCGACGGGTTCGATGTCGGGCTCGTGTACCCGACGCGGCTCATGGAGGGGGCGGTCGTCGACGAGCGCCTCGGCGTCCCGTGGGTGAACGGCCGCGACGCGGTCGTCGCCTCGCGCAACAAGGCGGGCGTGCTGGCGAGGCTGTCGGCCGCGGGGCTGCCGACGCCGAAGACGACGCTCGTGTCGAACCCGGTGGACGAGTCGGTCGTCGTCGACGCCGCCGAGGGGTTCTCCTATCCCGTGGTCGTGAAACCGAACTCCGCGACCCGGGGAGTGGGCGTCGCGACCGCGACGGACCTCGACTCCCTGCTGGGCGTGGTCGACTACCTGAACCTGATCCACGACTACCGCGCCACCGGCGACAAGTCGTTCCTGATTCAGGAGTACCTCCCCGACGCGCGCGACTACCGCGCGATGGTCGTCGACGGCGAGTGCGCCGGCGCGGTGGAGCGCGTCCTCGACGACGACGCGCTCGCGGCGGGCCGGTGGAAACACAACGTCCACCGCGGCGCGACGGCGCGCGGCGTCGACCTCGACCCGGCCGCCCGCGGCCTCGCGGAGCGCGCGGCCGCGGCGCTCGGGATCGACTACCTCGGCGTGGACCTGCTCGCGACCGACGACCGACTGGTCGTCAACGAGACGAACGCGCGGCCGACCGTCGACGCCGCGACGAAGTACGCGGACGACTTCTACGACCGGTTCGCGGCGCTGATCCGGCGGACGGCGAACGGGGAGTAGAGGGGAGCCGGGAACGGCCAGCGCTCAGACGAGGTCGATCGACGCGCTGTCGTCGACGCGGTCAAAGGTTACTTCGAGGACGCCGTTGTTGAACGTCGCGTCCGCGGAGTGCTCGTCGACGGGCGCGGGGAGGTCGACGGTCTCGTCGTACTCGCGACGGTCGGAGACCGCGGAGATGGTGAGCGCGTCGCCGTCGCAGCGCAGCGAGAGGTCCTCCTTCGAGACGGCGGGGAGGTCGGCCACGAGACGGACCGACTCCTCGGTGGTGTACGCGTCGACGTGGGTCTCGGAGCCGAACCCGGCGTCGTCGGCCGACGGGGGGCTGCCGTTGGCCATCTCGTTCATCATCCGCTCGATCTCCTCGAAGAAGTCTCCGAACGGATCGTCGCGGTCGTCTCTGTCCATACCTCCCGTGAAGTCGGTGACCCCGATAAGCCTTCTGTCGGTCGCCGTATCGGCCGCTACCCGCCCGCGTCGAGCGGCGCGACGACGGGGGCGCCGCCCGGTAACGCGCCGGAGCCGGAACGACGTTCGTAACAAATTCGAACGATTATGACGATCTCGCGGCGACTGAGCCGGATTTAAGTAGTTGCGTCTCGCTTTTTTCGAACATGAGTAAATCGAACCTGACTGCGGGCGACGACGTGAGCGACGACGAGGTCGTTCGAGTGGGACTCAACGGCTTCGGGCGCATCGGGCGGAACGTGTTCCGCGCGGTCTTAGAGAGTCCCCGGATCGAGCTCGTCGGGATCAACGACGTGATGGACTTCGACGACATGGGGTATCTCGCGAAGTACGACACCGTCATGGGTCGGCTCGACGGCGTCGAGCGCGACGGCGACGAGCTGACGATCGGCGGCACCGCCGTCCCGCTGTTCAACGTTCAGGACCCCGCCGACCTCCCGTGGGACGAGCTCGACGTCGACGTCGCCTTGGAGTGTACGGGCATCTTCCGCACCCGCGACGACGCGAGCGCGCACCTCGACGGCGGCGCCGACACCGTGATCATCTCCGCCCCGCCGAAGGGCGAGAAGCCGGTCAAACAGCTCGTCTACGGCGTCAACCACGACGAGTACGAGGGCGACGACGTGGTCTCGAACGCCTCCTGCACGACGAACTCCATCACCCCGGTCGCGAAGGTGCTCGACGCGGAGTTCGGCATCGACGCCGGCACGCTCACCACGGTTCACGCGTACACCGGCTCCCAGAGCCTCATCGACGGCCCGATGAGCAAGCGCCGTCGCGGCCGTGCGGCCGCCGAGAACATCGTCCCCACGTCGACGGGCGCCGCGGGCGCCGCACAGGAGGTCCTCCCGCAGCTCGAGGGCAAGATCGACGGGATGGCGATGCGCGTCCCGGTCCCGACCGGCTCGATCACCGAGTTCGTCGTCAGCCTCGACGAGGACGTCACCGAGGAGGAGGTCAACGCCGCCTTCCGCGACGCCGCCGACTCCGGCCCGCTCGCGGGTGTCCTCGGCTACACCGACGACGAGGTCGTCTCCTCGGACATCGTCGGGCTCCCCTTCTCCAGCTACGTCGACCTCGGGTCGACGAACGTCATCGCCGGCGGGAAGCTCCTGAAGATCCTCACCTGGTACGACAACGAGTACGGCTTCTCGAACCGGATGCTCGACATGGCCGCGTACGTCCACGACGAGGCGTAACCGACCGACAGAGCGTTTGCGCCCGCTTCGAGCGAGGAGAGACGACTGCCTCGCTCCCGGCGGCAACGTTCCCCCGGAGAGCGATTCGTTAAATATCTCATCGACGACCACTCACCCATGCCCACCTTCGACACCATCAACGACCTCCCGGCCGACTCACGCGTCCTCGTCCGACTGGACCTCAACTCTCCCATCGAGGACGGAACACCGCAGGACAACCGCCGCTTCGAGCGCCACGCGGAGACGGTCCGCGAACTGGCCGAGGCGGGCCACCGCGTCGTCCTGCTGGCCCACCAGGGCCGCCCCGGCCGCGACGACTTCACGTCGCTCGCGGGCCACGCGGAAATCCTCTCGGACCACGTCGACCGCGACGTGAGCTTCGTGGCCGACACGTACGGCGACGAGGCGCTGGCGGCCATCGACGCGCTCGGCGCGGGCGAGGTCCTCCTCTTGGAAAACGCCCGGATGTGCGAGGACGAACTGCCCGAGGCGTCGCCCGAGGAGAAGGCGGAGACGGAGTTCGTTCGGACCCTGGCGCCGAAGTTCGACGCGTACGTCAACGACGCCTACTCGGCGGCGCATCGGTCGCACGCCTCGCTGGTCGGCTTCCCGCTCGTCCTCCCCGCGTACGCGGGGCGCGTGATGGAGACGGAGTACGAGGCCAACACCGCCATCGCGACCCGCGAGTTCGACGGGCCGGTGACGATGGTCGTCGGCGGGACGAAGGCGACCGACGTGATCGGCGTGATGGACGCCTTAGACGAGAAGGTCGACCGCTTCCTGCTCGGCGGCGTCGCGGGCGAACTGTTCTTGCGTGCGGCGGGCCACCCGGTCGGCCGCGACGTGGGCGACATGGACCTGTTCGACGACCAGTGGCAGCGGAACCGCGAGCTGATCGAGTCGGTCCTCGACGAGCGCGGCGACGCGATCCGCCTCGCGAGCGACCTCGCGTACGAGGGCCCGGACGGCGACCGCGCGGAGGTCGCCGTCGACGACATCGACGAGAAGACGGAGGGGTACCTCGACGTGGGTACCGCGACGGTCGACGACTACGAGCCGGCGATCCGCGAGTCCGACGCGGTGTTCGTGAAGGGCGCGCTCGGCGTCTTCGAGGACGAGCGGTTCGCGGACGGCACCGTCGGCGCCCTCGAAGCCATCGCGGAGACGGACTGCTTCTCGGTCGTCGGCGGCGGCGACACCTCCCGAGCCATCGAGATGTACGGCATGAGCGAGGGCGACTTCTCGCACGTCTCCATCGCGGGCGGCGCGTACATCCGCGCGCTGACGGGCGAACCGCTCCCGGCGGTGGAGGTCTTAGAGGCGGCGGCGGAGCGGCGAGCGGAGAACTGAGGGAGGCGGCGGCGCCCGACCGGACTACTCCTGAACGTCGAGGTCGAACTGCTCGTTTTCGGTGACCGCGTTCAACACGACGCTCGTGTTCGACTCGCGGATGTCCGCGTCCGTGAGGATCGACTTGATCTGGTCGTTCATCCCGTCGGTGTCGGTGAACTTCCCGATGGCGATCACGTCGTAGTCGCCGGTGACCTCGTAGACGCTCACCATCCGTTTCTCCTGGCGGAGCTTCTCCGTGACGTCCGGCAGGGCGCTCCCCTCGACCTTGAGCTGGAGCACGGCCGTCACGTCGTAGCCGAGCTTGTCGTAGTCGACGACGGGCGTGTACCCGTCGATCACGCCCTCTTCCTCGAGGTCGCGGAGGTGGTTCGAGACGGTCGTCACCGAGACGTCGAGTTCGTCACCGAGGCTTCGGAGGCTCGCCCGGCCGTTGCTGAGCAGCGAGTTGATGAGCTTCGCGTCGAGGTTTTCGTACGTCATCACAGTCGATCACGCTTCCGGGGGTTTAGAATTTTACGAACGTCCAGCAGTTTTGCGAGTCTGGCGGTTCATGCGCCAAGCGATAAGGCCTTTATACTGGCAGATAACGAATCAAACGTCCAGAACATGACGGACGAACACGCGAAACCGGACGGCGGCCTCACGGCCGAAGAACAGGCGGTGCTCGACGAGATCGAAGAGGAGAACGTCGACTTCCTGCGGCTCCAGTTCACCGACATCCTCGGCGTCGTGAAGAACGTCTCCGTTCCCGCCCATCAGGCGGAGAAGGCGTTCACCGAGGGCATCTACTTCGACGGCTCCTCCATCGAGGGGTTCGTGCGCATTCAGGAGTCGGACATGCGGCTCGTTCCCGACCCCGACACGTTCGCGGTGCTCCCGTGGCGCAGCAACGGCGACGACGGCAGCGGGGCCGCGCGGCTCATCTGTGACATCGTCGACACCGACGGCGAGCCGTTCGCCGGCGGTCCGCGGCAGGTACTGAAGTCGGTCCTCGCCGAGGCCGAGGAGATGGGCTACTCCGTCTCCATCGGTCCGGAGCCCGAGTTCTTCCTGTTCAAGACCGACGACGAGGGCAACGCGACCACCGTCCCCCACGACAACGGCGGCTACTTCGACCTCGCGCCCAAGGACCTCGCGAGCGACGTCCGGAAGGAGATCATCTTCACCCTCGAAGAGATGGGCTTCGAGATCGAGGCCTCCCACCACGAGGTCGCGGAGGGGCAACACGAGATCAACTTCAAGTACGACGACGCGCTCACCACCGCGGACAACATCGCGACGTTCCGCGCCGTCGTCCGCGCGGTCGCGAGCCAACACGACCTCCACGCGACGTTCATGCCCAAACCGATCGCCGACATCAACGGCTCGGGCATGCACAGCCACATCTCGCTGTTCGACGAGGACGGCAACGCGTTCGCGGACGACGACGACGAGTTCAACCTGAGCGAGACCGCCTACCAGTTCATGGGCGGCATCCTGAACCACGCCCCCGCGTTCACGGCCGTGACGAACCCGACCGTGAACTCCTACAAGCGGCTGGTGCCCGGCTACGAGGCGCCCATCTACGTCGCCTGGTCCGACACGAACCGCTCCGCGCTCGTCCGCGTGCCGGACGCCGCGGGCGTCTCCGCGCGCTTCGAGGTCCGCAGCCCCGACCCCTCGTGTAACCCCTACCTCGGGATGGCGTCGCTCATCGCCGCCGGTCTCGACGGGATCAAGGCCGAGGCCGACCCCGGCGACCCGGTCCGCGAGGACATCTACGAGTTCGACGACGCGAAACGCGAGGAGTACGGCATCGAGACGCTGCCGCCGAACCTCGGCGCCGCCGTCGAGGAACTGGAAGAAGACGAGGTGCTTCAGGAGGCGCTCGGCCCCCACACCTCCGAGAAGTTCGCCGAGGCGAAGTCCCAGGAGTTCAGCGAGTACCTCACCCAGGTGTCGCAGTGGGAGGAGGACCGCTACCTGGAGACGTTCTGAGGCAACGGCTCGACCGCTCGGGCGCTTCCGGCGCTCTCGTCTTGCCTAGTTTTATTTTTCCGCGTATGTTCGAACGTCAGCGCTTCGCCCCCGACGAGCGCGTGAGCCCACCGACCGATCGATCGCGGGAGAGAGTGTGAGACGCGGTCGGAACCGGTGTTGAAGCGTATCCGAATGATCTCGCTGTCGGCTATTTATACGTGAGAAACAGCGCTGCGGTATACGCGTCCAAATCCCCCAGCCGCTCGCTTATAAATAGTTGATAGCGGATCGGCGGCGAACGCCTCGCAAAGCCGTTCAGCTCCGGGTGTTCGACAGCGCCTCGACCCGCTCTGGGAGCGCCGGCAGCGCGACGACGGCGACCACGGCGGCGGTCGTCGCGACCAGCGTCACGGGGAGCGTCCCCGCGAGCGCGTACGCGCCCACCCAGAGCCCGCCGGTGACGGCGAGCGCGGGGACCGCGACCCGGACCGGGACCGCCGGCTCGTCGCCCTCGACGAGCCGCCAGCCGATCGCGCCGCCGGCGCCGGTGGCGATCCCGATGCCGGCTTCGACGACCTCACCGGTGTGCCCGCCCGCGACGGCGACGGCCAGCGCGCCGGCCGAGACGACCGCCGCGAGCAGGAACGCCGGGGCGGGGTTCAGTTCGGCGGTCGGCCCGGCCGCCGTCTCCGCGTCCGTCGAGCGCCGGACGCGCGGGTCGCGGGCGAGCCGCAGGGCGACGCCGACCGTCCCCGCGCCGACGACCAGCCCCGCGAGCACGTCGACGAGGTAGTGAACCTCGATGACGACCCGCGAGGCCGCGACCGCGAGGGCGACCGCGCCGGCCGCGAGGTAGCGGGCGCGGTCGGTCCAGAGCCGGTCGTACAGCAGGGCCACGGCGAGGTACGCGGCCGCGCCGCCGGTGGCGTGGCCGCTCGGGAAGCCGAACCCGTCCGAGAGCACCTGCGCCTCGTACCAGCCGGACAGGAGCGCCGGGAGCCACGTCGGAACGTCGGCCGGGGGCATCGCGCCGGGCGGGCGGGGGACCGCGAACCACGCCTTGCCGAGCGCCGTCGCGGCGTACGCGCAGGTGACGGCCGCGATGGCCGTCGCGCCGGCGCGGCGCGGCGACCCCGCGACGCCGTCGCTCGCGAACCAGTAGCCGACCGCGAGCAGCGCGAAGAGGAACCACGGGTCCGCGAGGTGGGTGACGGCCGCGAAGGCGACGACGACGAACTCCGGGAGCGCGTCGACGAGGGCGGCCTCACCGATCCCGCGTTCGGCGGCGACGAGTCCGGTCACGGTCGGCCGGCTCGGTCAGTCATCGCCGCGGTTGCGGGCGTAGTCGAGCGCCTTTCCCGGCGTTTCGAGCAGGTTCAGGCCGATGCCGCCGACGACAAAGATGGTGTACAGCCCGAGCGTCGACAACCCGAGGACGACGATGGCGCCGATCGCGTAGATCCCCTGAAGCGACGTCAGGGCCGCGAGCGTCAGCACCGTCCCGTACAGCAGGACGAGGTACGGTCCCCAGCCGCGGGCGTGGCCGCGGCGCATCCGAGACCGGACGTACCGCTTCAGCTCCGACTCGACCTCGGGCTTGTCGACCGTGCGGCGTTCCACGTCGTCTTCGAACTCGTCGAGCTGCGACCGCAGCTCCCGGACCTCCGCTTCGAGGGCGGCCACGTCCGGCGCGCCGCGCGGCCGCTCGTCGTCGCCCTCGGAGGCGTCCGACTCGCCGTTCATACCGGTGGGTCGGCCGCGGTCCTGTTGTAACTGCCGGTCCGCGGCGTGGTCGGTCGGCGCCGCCGCGCCGCCGAGGCCGGCGCCGCTCGGGGGGACGACCCCGTCGCGGCCGGCCAGCACCACGTTGACGACGCCCCCGGTCACGACGACGACCGCCGCGAGGTAGAGCCACGTGACGAGCAGGAGGATGCCGCCGATGACGCCGTACACCTGAAACTGGCCGGCGCTCGCCGCGTACACCTGAAAGCCGGCCTGTAGTATCGTCCATCCGAGGGCGGCGACGGCCGCGCCGGGTAGCGCTTCGCGGAACGCGATGTCCGGCTCGGGGAGCAGGTAGTACATCGGGAGGAAGACGACCGCGAGGAACCCCGGTAAGGCGAGGATGCTCGCGGCCTCGACCACCGGGATCGCGTCGGCGGCCGCGACGAACGCCCCGACGACGACCATCACGCCGATCCCGATGCCCACGGCGAGGATCACCGAGCCGGCGTCGGTGAGCTGTTTCAGGAGGTCCGGCGGCTCCTTGACCCCGTACAGCTCGGCAAACGCCGTGTCGAGGCCGCGGAACACCTTCAGCGTCGACCAGAGCAGCACCGCGACGCCGAGCAGGCTCGCGCCGGTCCGACCGCCGGCGGAGGCGATCGCCGCGGTCACCGCCTCCTCGCCGGCCGGCGTGAGGAGGTCGCCCGCCCCCGCCACCAGCTCGCCGGCGATCGCCTCCCCGAAGACGGCGGTGGCGACGACGACGAGCAACAGCAGCGCTGGGACGAGCGAGACGAACGCGTAGTAGGCGATGGCGGCGGCGAGGAACGTCACCTGCCGGTCGACCGCGACGTCGACGACGCGCCGAGCCGTGCCGAACGCGGTACGCGAGTGTCGGGACACGTCCCGACCTTCGACCGACCGCGACAAAAGCGAGAGGGTGCCGACCGCGGGAGGGGTCTCAGTCCCCGTCGCCGCCGAGGACCGCCTCGCGCATCTCGGGGATCGACGCCGTGCTCTTGACCGCGGTGCCGCGGTAGTGCGCGCGGCTCGCCTCGTGGCCGGCCCCGCGCAGGCGCTCGACGAACTCGTCCATCCCGATCGCCGGCTCGCCCCACTGTTTGTACAGCCGGTGCTGGTCGTAGTGCGTCGGCGTGTCGATCTCGCGCGCGACGGTGCCGAGCAGCTTGCGCGCGCGCTTCGCCTCGCCCATGTCGTCGGTCACCTCGCGGCGGGCGGCGCGGACGAACTCGGGGTCCGCGACCGGCCCGAGCCAGATCGGCCCGGCCGTGAGGACGCGGTCGCTCCCGCACTCCGGGCAGGCGTCGACCGGGTCGGCGATTCGGCCGGAGGTCGCCTCGCGCCAGAGGCAGTCCTCACAGTTGTCGACGTGGCCGAGGTTTTCGAGGCAGTCGTCGGCCGCGCGGGCGCCCGACTCCAGTTCCAGGTAGGTCCGCGCGTAGTGACGGGAGACGTGCGAGAGGATCGGCGTCGCCGCCTTGTCGTAGCGCGCGGCGGTCCGCGTCAGGGCGGAAACCAGCGTCCGGAGCCCCATCTCGGGGTGGTAGTCGG
The DNA here is from genome assembly GCF_018623055.1 of Halorubrum sp. 2020YC2. NCBI lineage: Archaea > Methanobacteriati > Methanobacteriota > Halobacteria > Halobacteriales > Haloferacaceae > Halorubrum > Halorubrum sp. 2020YC2. The sequence goes on along the minus strand of NZ_CP076019.1, from coordinate 2,471,467 downwards.
TGTTGCGCGGGACCGCGCCGTACTTGCGGATCCCGCTGTTGAGATGGGCGCCACACAGCGGCGCGGTGTCCGTGGCGGTGACGCAGATCAGGTTGCGGCCGTTCGCGAACGCCGCGTCCGCGAAGGGGATCGGGGTGCCGTACGGGTCGAGGTCGACGACGTCGAACGGGCCCTCGTCGTACAGCAGGGCGTTGACGTCGCGGTGGACGGACTCGCCGTCGAGACCGTTGGCGTCGAGGTTCGCGGCGGCGAGGTCGACCGCGTCCGCGTCGACGTCGGCGCAGGTAACCTGATACCCCTCGGCGGCGGCGCGGACGCCCCGTATCCCCGAGGCCGCCATCGCGTCGAGGTACGAGGCGACCCGCGGCTCGCGGTCGCGGTAGGCGCGCAGCGTCGCGACCGTCACGTCGCGGTTCAGCTCCTGGGTCGGATTGAAGAAGACGCCGCCGCCGGTGCCCTCGCTGGCGCCGTCGCGGGCCTCCGGGACGGAGACGGTGAGTCCGCCCTCTTCGATGTCCATGCGGTCGGTTCGGCCATCCGGGCTAAAAGGGCCGCGCTCCGGCCCGGGGCGACTCAGGCGGCAGCGCGCGGGGACCAGAGGCGACGAGGGAGGCTTTTACGCCGCCGGCGCAGAACACGAACGTATGAACGGAGACGCCACGCGAGGAGGGCGGGACGCGGTCGCCGGCGAGACGGAGGGACGGAGATGGTAAGCCCGGCGCGGGTGGACGCGATCACCGACATCGCGTACGGCGCGCTGATCGCCCTGTCGATCGTGCTGATCGCGACCACCCAGCAGAACGACGTGGCGATCGCGTTCGGTATCGGGGTGTTCGCCTCGTACGTGGTCCACGTCGTCTGGAAGATGGCGCGCTTCGACCCGGACTGGATGACCCGCGAGGTCGCGGACCAGGTCGGCAAACAGGTCGAGGAGAGCGTCGGGGAGACCGTCGACAAGGAACTCGAAAAGACCGTCGGGGAGACCGTCAACAAGGAGGTCGAGAAGACGGTGGGCGAAACGGTGAGCAAGGAGGTCGAGAAGACCGTCGAGGAGACCGTGGGCGACAAGGTCGAGGAGACGGTGAGCAAGGAGGTCGAAAAGAGCGTCGGGGAGACCGTCAACAAGGAGGTCAGCGGGGTCGCAGACGACGTCAGCGACACCGTCAGCGAGGAGGTCACGGGGAAAGTCGAGGAGACCGTGGGCGAGACCGTCGAGAAGACGGTCGAGGAAAAGGTGGGCGAGACCGTCGAGGAGAAGCTTGAGGAAACCGTCGAGGAAACCGTCGGGGAAACCGTCGAGGAGAAGGTCGAAGAGACAGTCGAGGAAACCGTCGAGGAAACCGTCGGGGAAAAAGTCGAGGAGACCGTCGAGGAAACCGTCGAGAAGACCGTCGACGAGAAGGTGAGCGAAACCGTCGAGGGAGCGGCCGAGGCGGACGAAGCCGCCGACGAAACGGGCGAATCGGACGAAAGCGACGGCGAGGCGGACGACGAGCCCGCGGATCGACGCGACGGCTCGTAGCCGGCGCCGACGCAGTACGCGATCCGTCTTCCGAATCGCCTTTTGTTGCGGTATCAGTAATTTCGGAGCCGGTTATTTCGGAATTGTCGATAGTAATAAACCGGAAGAGCCGGTAATACGCGTAGGCGCATGGGCCAACACGACCTCGATCGGAGTCTCGGGTTGTACCCGACGATGATGATCAGTATGGGTGCGATGATCGGGAGCGGAATCTTTGTCCTGCCGGCGTTAGGATACAAAAAAGCCGGACCCGCCGTGGTCCTCGCGTACGTGCTGGCCGCGCTCGTCGTGTTGCCAGCCGCGCTGTCGAAAGCCGAGATGGCGACGGCGATGCCCGAGTCCGGAGGGACCTACCTCTACATCGACCGGGCGCTCGGCCCGCTGTTCGGAACGATCGCCGGGATCGGTGCGTGGTTCTCGCTGGTGTTCAAGAGCTCGTTCGCGCTCGTCGGTCTCGGCGCGTACCTGCTGCTCTTCGCACCGCTCTCACAGGGCGCGGTCGTGTACGTCGCGTTGACGCTCGCGGTCCTCGTCGTCGCTCTGAACGTCTCGGGCACGAAGATGAGCGGGGGGATACAGGCGGTCATCGTCACCTTGGTCGTCGCCGGCCTCCTCGCGTACGTCGTCAACGCCGGCTTCGTCCTCGACACCGTCCGATACACTCCCTTCACGACCCACGGAAGCGGCGGGGTCGTCACGGCCGCCGCCTTCGTCTTCGTCTCGTACGCGGGCGTCACGAAGGTCGCGAGCGTCGCGGAGGAGGTGAAACACCCCGGGAAGAATCTCCCGCGCGCGATGCTCGGATCGATGGGGATCATGACCGTCCTGTACGTCGCGGTCGTCGGCGCGGTCGTCGGACTCAGCGACCCTGAGGTGCTGACGACGGGGGGACCGGGCGGGACGGCGTCGCTCACGCCGATGGCGGACGGCGCGGGGGCACTCCTCGGCGGCGCGGGAGTACTGTTCATTTCCGTGGTCGCCGTCGTCGCGCTCACGAGCATGGCGAACGCCGGTGTGCTCTCCTCCTCGCGGTTCCCGCTGGCGATGAGCCGCGACGACCTGCTCCCGCCGGCGCTCCAGACCATCGACTCGCGGTTCAAGACGCCGCGGAACTCCGTGCTTCTCACCGGGGTCGTGCTGCTGCTGCTCATCGCGTTCGTCCCCGTGATCGAGCTGGCGAAGCTCGCGAGCGCGTTCCAGATCCTCGTCTTCTCGTTCGAGAACATGGCGCTGGTCGCCTTCCGCGTGGCAGACGCGCCGTCGTACGACCCGGAGTTCGAAGCGCCCGGCTACCCGTTCGTCCAGGTGTTCGGTTTCCTCGCCGGACTCGGCCTCCTGACGCAGATGGGGACGCTACCGATCCTCGGAGCGGTCGGGATCATCGCCGGCAGCGCGCTCGTCTACCTCGCGTACGGCCGGTCGCGGACGGACCGAACCGGAGCGATCGGGATGATCGTCCACGCCCGTCGCGGGGAGGACGACGACGGGCTCGCCTCGACGGAAGCGGAGTGAAGAGACGGGGAGAGCGACCGGTCCCGGTCCGAGCCGGGCTCAGTAGTCTCGGTTGACGAGGATCACCGGATCGCCCGTCTCGTCCGCGATCCGGTCGGCCAGCGAGCCGAACACGCGGTCTCCGAGGCGAGACTCCGGCTCGTACATCACGACCGCGTCGTAGTCGGCCGCGACCCCGAGGATCTCCTCGTCGTGTTCGTCACCCTCGACGATCAGCGTGTCGACGGCGTCCGAGTCGAACCCGTCCGCGACGAGGCGCTCGCGAGTCTCCGAGACGACCGCCTCGCCGCGGTCACGTGACTCGTCGCCCTCGACGACGTGGAACAGCGTTATCTGCTGGGTCGAGTCTTCGGCCAGAATCCGGATGAACGTCGGGAGGCGGTCGAACTCCGCGACGTCCGGAAGGGGCACGAGTATCCGAGCGATCCCCGCCGTCGGGGCAGGGTCGAGCTCGGCCGCGCAGTCTTCTTCCGCCGCGATCTGCCGGATCGCGGCCGCGCGGTCCTTCCCGAACACCAGTCGCGTTCGAACGGAGGCACCGGCGTCGGAAAAGGCGTCAGCGACCTCGTCGAGGGTCGCCCGTGCCGCCTCGCCGAACTGCTCGCGCGCGGAGCTCGCCGGCGTCTGCTCCGGGAGGTCGTAGTGACCGAGGACCACGACCGAAAGCGACGCGAGGTCCTCGATCAACACCGGCGACAGCGGTTCCGGGTCCGGGAGTTCGAGCGGAACGAGGATCGTGTCGGCCATGGGTCACCGTAGGCGGTCCGGAATAATAAACGGGGGGAGACGCCGCCGTCGGACAGGTCGGTTCACGAGGTCGGCGACGGGATCTCCTCGTCGGTGAGGAACGCTTCCAGCACGTCGTCTTCGGACGACTCCTTGGGGAGGACGGTCACCACGTCGTCCGGTCGGACCGTCGCGTCGTCGACCGGATGGATGATCGACCCGTCGCGCTCTATCGACGTCACGACGGCGTCGGACGACAGGACCCCGTCGGCGCGGGCCTCGGACGGCGACCGGCCGACGATCGGCGCGTCCTCTGTGACGCACACCTCGATCACGGCGGTCCCGTCCGCGAGCGTGACCGTGTCGGTGACGACGGAGCGCTTCGAGCCGTCGGAGAGGAACCGCGAGTAGGGAGTGTAAAGCTCCGTCTGGAGTAGCTCCTCGTCTTCGATACGGATGTCGAGCCCCGACAGCGTCCGCGCGATCTCCCGCAGGTCGCTCGTCTCCTCGCCGACCGCGACCACCTGAAGATCCCGGCGACCCGCCATGAGCACGCGGACGTTGATCACGCCGGGGATGGACCGCGCGGCCAGCGCCAGCCGCTCCCGCTCGTCGGCGGGCACCGTACACATGAACACCGAGGTGAGCCGACCGTCCGCCTGTTCGAAGTCGACGATCGCCGTGTAGCCGCGGATCACGCCCGCCTCTTCGAGGCGCTCGATCCGGTTCCGGACCGTTCCCGCGGAGACGTTCATGTCCTCCGCGATCATCGGCGCCGAGGTGTTCCGAGCGTCCGACATCAGCGCGTGGACGATCTGTCGGTCGATCTCGTCGAGGTGGCGGCTCACGGTCGACCGCCTCCCGGTTCGGTCGAGAACAGACTACGCCGTCGAAAGGTCGTCATGTCGGACCGTAGCCGCCAAACCGTAATATGGCTTACTCACGAAGAGAGCGGAGACTCCTCTCCCGTCCTCGCGGAGGCGATCCGCCCGTTTACGTTGCCGGATCACCGACAAAACTGTCCCTCGCGGAGTTCGGCGTGAGCCGCAGCGCGTCCCTCGCGCTCACGCTGGCGAAACCCCGGCGTCGGCCGCCATCGATTCGAGTTCATCGAGCCGAACGACGTCAACGTCACCCAGCGTATCGCGACGACGGACCTCGTCGACTATCGCGTCGAAGTTCGATATTTCGGAGTCCGTGGACAGATTGTGATGGGTGACACACAGGACGCCGCCGTACCGAACCGCCCGATCGAGCAGCCTCGAGAAGTCCGACGGCGAGGGATCACCGTCGGCCGGGATCAGATGGAGGTTCGATGGGAGCGGTCCGGGCTGCCAGTCCCACGCCCGCCCGGTAACGTAGACGTCGGAAGCGATCGATAACACGCGTTCGTCGACTGCGTTGTACGGGTACGCGAGGTGACGCGCTCCGTCGGCGAATCCCCGATCGACGAGCCACTGTTTCGCGCCGCGCATCCGGCGTTCGATCGCCTCGGGGTCCGAAAGGGTAGTCAGATCCGTGTGTTCCGTCGTGTGCGAGCCGATCAGCCAGTTTCCGCGCTGGAGTTCGCCGAGTTGGCTCTCGTCGAGCTTTCCTTCGCTCCCGATCGTGTCCGTGTTCACGTAGGTGATCGCCGGGTAGTCGTACCGCGAGAGGGACCGAAACCCCTCCGAGAGATCGGACTCGTTGCCGTCATCGAACTGGAACACAACCGTCGCCGTCTCCGGAACCGGGACGCGGCGAGGGTAGTCGAGATAGATAGTTTCCGTCCCGGAGTCGTCCCTCGGTCCCGCCCGAAACGAGAGTCGTTCGATCCGTTCCAGATCGACGGTCGCGTTGTCGACGCGAGGGTTCACAGTTCCGAAGTCGACCTGAACCAGCTCGGTTCGGCTCCGGATGACCGTCCGGGTCCGGAATCGGTTCCCGTCGACGTCCTGCAGGTCCAAGTAGAGAAACTCGCTCGCCGCCGGCCCGTCCGCCGCGACGTGGCAGGCCGGACGAGCGCGGCTAAAATCGACCGGCTCCGCCAGAGGGACGTGGAGCCAAGTGCCGCCCGCGCTGGTTTCGAGCGCACCGCACTGCGTCCCGGTGACGTGCCGCTCCGTGTCGGCGGAGAGACGCCCGCCGACAGATTTGATCACTGACAGCTCCTCGAACAGTTCCGGGCCGAGTTCAGCCGCGGGTGGCTCGGGGGTGCCGACGGTTTCGTTTGACGAGTTCCGGTCGCTTGTGTTCTCATCCACGCTTCCACCAGAGCTAACGCAGCCGCTGATACCGGTGATAGCGGCACCACCGACGGCGGCGATCAGGTCCCGTCGACGTGGCGCATCCGAGACGTGTTTGTCGTACATCAGTTCCTTCGAAGAAAGAATAACAGTTGTATTGTTATTCCCTGTCTACGGATCGCGGGACGGAGTAGGTGCCCGTGAACCGATCAGCGGAGTCACACCGATCGAGCCAGCGCCGGCTGTCGGAAGACGGTGAGCGCGGGGCTACATCGCGTTCCGTTAGCGCGCCAGACAGAGCCAATATGGGGATCAGCGAAATAGAAGAGAGGCGAGACGTTCGGGAAGCGGTTACTCGTTTCCGAACATCTGGCGCATGAGTAGTTGGCTGTATTTAATTTATGAACACAATATGAGATAGGCCGAAAAGATCGTAATCCGGAGCGTGTCGGGATGGTTCAGATCTTCGGGCGCGGGTCCATTGGCAGTATCGTTTGTCATTGATCTGGAGCACCTCGTTCGGGAAGCGCTCGATATGGTCTTCGAGATCGGTGAACTCGATTCCGGTCACGTCCTTCGCGTGCCGGTGGTGTCCCGATTCACTCGTCCTCGTCGAGCAATTGTTGAGGAAGTTCCGCACCGTGCTTGACCAATTCGGAATCGAACGAGACGAGGGTTGTGTCGGCAGCGTCGGCTGCCGAAAGGATCATCGCGTCCATGGGGTACAACAGACTTTCCGATTGGAGGCGGTTCGACGCCATCATATCGGAGGCGTCTGGAAAAGTCACGGTCATACGAGAGGTAACTCGGTTCTCGATGGCATCGATTCGGTCCCGTTCGAACCGTTTCTTTTTGCTCAGAACACTCCGTAGTTCCATGAGGCTGAGAACCGAAACGAGTGGGTCGTCAATTTGATCAAGCAGTTCGATTGCTTCATCAGACCGATCGGTATCCCGAGTAACTGCTGCGACGAGAACGTTAGTGTCTAGGAGTACTCTCATAACCGTTCGCGGACGTCACGAACGGCCTCGACGGAGTCAACCTCGACGTCGAGTCCCAGCTCTGAGAGTGCCTGTCCGAGCGGGACCGTCTCGTCATCATCGGGGTCCGAGGAAACGAACTCCTCGAAGTCGTCCGAAGTGAGACTCATACCGAACTTTGCCCACCGACTCGCAAAAGACTACTGGTGGTCCCGTTATCCGTGGTAATGGGGTACTACTCGAATTTACGCCGATCACCCCCAGATGAAAGACAACTGAGGAGAGAGCAGCCACTCAGGGTCAAAAAAAGAATATAAAAAGTGTCGATGTTCGCTACTCGTTTCCGAACATCTGGCGCATCATCGGATGCATCTCCATCAGCTGCTCTTCGGCTATCTCCTCGTACAGCTTGTACGTGATAGAGACCGCAAGCAGCAGTCCGGTTCCGGAGACCTGGCCGATGGTGCCGAGCAGGTTCGCCATCACGGCGAGCAGCCCAACGAGGGCGCCGCCGATGACGGTCACCTGTGGGATGTACCGCTCCATGACCTTCTCGACGACCTGCGGGTTCCGGCGGAACCCGGGGATCTGCATCCCGGAGTTCTGGATCTGCTTCGCGGTCGCCTCCGGTCCCATGCCGGTGGTCTCGACCCAGAAGATCGCGAAGATGGCGCCGCCGACGATCATGAACGTTAGGTCGACGCCGAGCCGGATCGCGATCATCCACGGTTCGACGGACGCCGGGATCTCGCCCAGGAACCACATCCACTGGTCGCGGCTCTGAATGGGGTTCAGGTAGTAGAACAGCCCGCTGATGGGCTGGCCTTGGTTACTGTAAGTACCGAGGAAGGCAGGCATCCCCGCCCACTGCGAGGAGAGGATCTGGCCGAGGAACTGGATGTTCGCCTGTAGCGCGCGAACGAGGATCATCGGCAGGACGGACGCGTAGATGAGCTTCACGGGGAAGCGTCCGCGAGCGCCCTTCACGCGGGCGTGCGACAGCGGGATCTCGACGCGGACCGACTCCGCGTACACGACGATCCCGAAGATGAACACCGTGGTGAAAAGCGCCAGAATGTTCCCCGGATCGAACAGCAGGTTCTGGAGTCCCTCCGCGGTGAACGGCGACAGCGAGGCCGGCACGTCACCGACGATGACGCCGTACCAACTCGCGAAGAAGCCGGGTCTGCCGAGCGCGGAGAAGCTGAAGAAGCCGCCGACGATCTGCTGGCTCACCGACGCGATGATGAACAGCCCGACGCCGGAACCGACGCCCCACTTGCTCACGATCTCGTCCATGAACAAGATGAGGACGCCACCGACGAAGATCTGCGCGAAGATCAGCACCTGTACGCCGAAGGTTCCCATCGGGATCCCCGCCTTGGTGAGCGCCTCCGCGACCGCGGGATCGGCCGGAAGGAAGCCACCGGTGAACACCATCGGCGCCGCCGTCAGCGCCGAGACGATGATCACCAGCAGCTTCTGGAGCCCTTGGTAGAGGACCTGATCGCGCGGATCGTTCTCCGTGTCGAGCCCGAGGAGGTTCGCACCGCCCAGCAGCTGGAGGACGATGGACGCCGTGACGATCGGTCCGATACCGACCTGTAACAGCGACCCTGACGACCCGGCAAGCACCGACCGGAACTGCCCGAAGAAGTCGGAGCTCTGACCCACATCCAACCCGAACGGGTTGATGTTGGTCAGGAAGAAGTAGACGATCAGGATCCCTGCCGTCCACATAAGCTTCCGCTTGAACGGGACGTGTCCCGCGGGTCGCTCCACGACGGGCATCCGCGAGAGCACCGGTTCGGCGGCCTCCTTCCAGCTCATATTACGCCTCGTCGTTCTCGTCGTCGGAAGTGTTTTCCGGTTCGTCAGCGGGCTCTTCGGCGCGCTCGGAGAGCGTCGCCTCGCCGCCGGCCTCCTCGATGAGTTCGACCGCACCGGCGGTGAACGCGTCCGCCGTGACGTGGAGCTCGCGGCGGACCTGTCCGCCGCCGAGCACCTTCACGACGTCCGCCTCGTGGCCGTCCTCGACGACGTCGCGCGCGTCGAACACGTACGCGTCGCCGTCCTCCTCGGCGAGGTCGTCCGCGGCGTACAGCGCCGCGTCCTCGTCGAGCTTCTGGACTTTCACTTCGAGAACCTCGGTCTGAGCGTCCTCGGGGCGCTTGAACCCGTGCTTGCCGAGCGGACCGTAGTTGTGGTACTCGTGTTTCGCGCGGCCGGCCGCGCCGCGGCCGCCGCGGTGCCCGGCGCCGCGCCGGTTCTTGTGCGTGCCACCGCCGTGGGTACGGGACCCGCGCTGTCGACGTTTCTTGCTCGTCATCGCATCGCCTCCAGGAGACTGTCGATCTCCTCGGTGTCGTGTTTCCCGAGTTCGCCGCCCTCGATCACGGGGTGTTTAATTCCCTCGTGACCGCCGCGGGGCGCGTGGAGCCGGAGCGTCGGGGAGAGGCCCTGATCGCGCAGGGTCGTCTCCTCGTCGACGAGCGCCTCGGCCAGCGCCTCCAGGTCGGCGTAGTCGGTGTTGTCGTCGATCCACTCGTCGTCGACGTCGGCGGAGCCTTCCAGCGGCTCGCCGCGCCGCGCGATCGTTCGCGCGACGGCCTCGACGCTCGGTTCCCCGAACGCGACGACGTCATTGACCTTGGTGATCATGCCGCGGTACGAGTCCGTCTCGGGGACGAACGTCGCGTGGTTGACGCGCCCGACGTTCAGCATGTCGAGCGTGTCCTCGACGCCGTAGTCGAGGTTGACGTCGCCGCGGAGCTGGACGATCGCCTGCATCACTCGCTCACCTCGTCGTAGTGGACTTCGCGCGCGTGCTGCGGCGTACGCGACTGCGCCGCGTTCTCTAAGGCGTTGAACGTCGCCTTCGCGAGGTTCACCGTCGTACGGGTGTTTCCGTCGGAGTTCGTCCAGGCGTCCTCGACGCCGGCGAGCTCCAAGATGTTGCGGACCGTCTCCGCGGCCGCGAGGCCCAGCCCCTGCGGGGCGGGCTTGATCTCGACGGTGACGGAGCCGGCCTTCCCCGTCGCCGTGCGGGTCAGGGAGTTAGTGCCGCCGGGCTGGTCCTCCCAAGAACCGGAGCCGCGGTCGACCGAGATGATGTTCAGCTTCGCGACGTCGATCGCCTTCTGGATCGCGCCGCCGACCTGGTCGTCCCGGGCCTGGGCGTAGCCGAGGTAGCCGTCGCGGTTGCCCACGGCGACCACGCAGCGGAACTTCACGCGGCGGCCCGAGTCGGTCATGCGCTGGACCATGTTGATGTCCAGCACCTCGTCTTCCAGCCCCGGGAGGAGCTGGTCGACGATCTCCGCCTCCTTCAGCGGGAGGCCGGAGTCGAGCGCCTGTTCCATCGACGTGATGTCGCCGTCCTGTACCTTGCGGCCGAGTCGCGTCCGCGGTTCCCAGCCGTCGTTGTGTCTACTCATGGTCCTCCTGAATTGTCGCGAGCACGTCGTCGAAGTGCTCGGGTAGCTCGCTGGCGTCGAACTCGCCGCTGTACAGCGGCTCGTCGAGCTGCTCGGCGTAGTCGGCGATGTGCTCGCCGCGCGTGCGCGACCAGTCGGCCAGCACGTCGTCGTTGTGCGGGATCTCGAGACCCGCGTCGATCGCTCCTTCCTGTACCGCGAACGTCTTGTTGCCGGGCGTCGCCGTGTTGAGCCCGATGTCGAGGACGGCCTCGTCGAGGCCGGCGTCGACGGCGCGGGCGCCCGCGAGGAAGCCGGTGAGGTACGCGCTGGGGAGGTTGCCCGTGGGGGCGTCCCAGCCGTACTCGCCGAGCTCCTCGCTGGAGGCGGCCGCGTGGGTCTCGTCGCCGTCGGGTCCGGGGGTCACCAGCTGCGCCCTGACGTGAGCGTTGCTCACCCGGGCGACCAGGCGAGGCTTGCCCGATTTCAGCAGGCGCAACCTCTGATGGTAATCCGTCCGGACCTCGCGGCGGCGCCGCATCGGCACCTTGTATCGTGGTCCTGTCGCCATTAGTCCGTCACCTCGTAACCGTACTGCGTCCGAATGTACGCCTCGAGACGGGCGACGTCCTCGAAGTCTCCGCCGCTCGCCTTGTTGTAAAGCGTGCGGTACTCGGAGGCGTCGAGTACGTCTTCCTCGTCGCGAAGCTCCTTCAGGCGGGCCCGCTGTGCGCGGATGCGCGCCTTCCAGTCGTCTTTCGTGTCCTGCCGCGCGCCGGAGCGACCCTTCCGGGTACCGGCGCCCGACTGATGCCCGTACGAGCGCTTGTCGGCGCGCTCGCGGGCGCGACCGCGCGAGTTCGTCTTCTCGTCTTTCGCGCGGATCGTTCCCTGTTCGATGAGTTCGCGGACGTCCTCTCGCGTGATGGCGTCCTCGATCTCCTCCTGTGCGTCGGGGTCGAGCCAGACGCGGCGCTTGCCGACGTCTAGCTCGTCCGCCGCGAGCCGCTTTTGTGCTTTCAGGTCACTCATCGTCGACCTCCACTTCGACGTAGGTCGGGTTCAGCACGCGGATCTCGCGCTCCTCCGCCTCGTCTTCGATCAGTTCGCGCTTGCGACCGCCGACCTTCGAGGCGATACGCACCGCCTGCGTGTCGCCGTCGACGCCCTCGAGGTCGTCCGTGTTGTGAACGCGGACCTCCTCGAAGCCGCTCGGGTGCAGGTCGCGCGACGCCGTGGGCGAACGGAAGCCGGCCTCGACGACCGGTCCCTTCGAGTTCATGCGGCGGCGCTGTTTGGAGAGCCCGCCGCGCGGCTTGCGCCACGACGTCGGGATCCGCTTTTTCTTGTGGTAGTCCTGCCGGTTGAACTGCGGTTTCCCCTCGCGGTGCTTCTGTGCGAGCGCGCGAGCGGTTTCGTCGTCCAGTTCCGGCGTCTTGTCGGCGTGACCGCGGGGGCGAAGCTCCGTCTCGACGGTCTCGTCGGCGTCGGCCTCGTCGGCCGCCTCCTCCTCGTCCGTCTCGTCTTCGATCTCCGCGTCCGCCTCCTCGTCGACCTCCAGCCCGCCGACGTCGGCCTTGATACGCGCTGCGAGCGCGTTGCCGACGCCGTCGACCTCGGAGAGCTCCGACTGGGAGGCGGCCTTCACGTCCTCGACCGTCTCGTAGCCGGCCTCGCGAAGGGCGTCCGCCTTCGAGGGACCGACACCGCTGATGTCTTCCAGTTCGTCTGCCATCGGTTAGGCACCTCCGGTGGGTTTCTCGACGATGTACACGCCGTCTTGGAAGACGCGCGTGTCCTTGTCGGTCACCTTCGTCAGCTGCTCGATGTCGGCGGCGGTCTGCCCGACGGCCTCCTTGTCGGAGCCCGAGAGCGTGACCGTCTCGCCGTCGACCTGTACGTCCGTGTCTCCGCGGATCGGGGTGCGCCGCGCGGCGCTCTCTCCGAGGAAGTTCTCGATGACGACCTCGTCGCCCTCCACGGTCACCTGCATCGGGAAGTGGGCGTAGTACACTTCCATCGCGTACTCCCAGCCCTCGGTGACGCCGTGGATCATGTTGGCGACGTGGCTCTCGAAGGTGCCGACCGTGGCGTTGGTCTTCGCGTCCTCGTTCTCAGCGGTGATGACCACCGCGCCGTCGTCGACGGAAACGTCGATGTCGGGGTACCAGAGGCGTCGCGTGACGCTCCCGTTAGGCCCCTCGACGGTGAGTTCGAGGTGATCGGTCTCGGCGGAGACGTCGTCCGGAATCTCGATTTCGACTCTGTTCATTGTTAGTAGACGTATGCGATCACTTGGCCGCCGATGCCCTCCTCGCGGGCCTCGTAGTGGCTCATGACGCCGTGGCTCGTCGTGACGATGAGGGTCCCGTAGTCACGGGCGGGGAGGTATCGCTTCTCCCACTTCTCGAACTCGTCCGCACCCGCCGAGTAGCGGGGCTTGACGGCGCCACACTCGTTGATCGCGCCTTTCAGTTCGACCTCGAACTTCCCGGCCTTCCCGTCGTCGACGTACTCGAAGCCGCCGACGTACCCGCGGTCGTAGAGGACCTCGAGGACGGAGCCGATGATGTTCGAAGCGGGCTCTACCGTGTACGACAGGTGGCCAACGCTCTCGGCGTTGTCCATGCCGGCGAGCGCGTTGGTGAATGGATCGTTTCCCGTCATGATCAGCTGTACTTCTCGAATCCCATGTCTCGGGCGACCTCGCGGAAGCACTGCCGGCAGAGGTTGATGTCGTACTTGCCGACGAGTCCCTGCTCGCGGTCGCACCGCCGGCACGTGTGCCGGGAGTCGGTGCGCTTCGCGGCGTGCTCGCCCGTGTCGTTGTTCGCTTCGCTCATTCGGTTACCTCGACATCGAAGTTCGTTTCGAGGAACGCGGCCGCGTCCTCGGCTGTCATCCGGTGGCGAGCGGGGATGGTCCCCGTCGCCTTGTCGCGCTTCGAGACGCGGTAGCCGGGACGGACGATCGTCGTCGTCACGTCGAGGCCGTAGATCCCGGTGTTGGGATCGTACTCCTGGCTCGGGAAGTCGGTGTGGTCCTCGACCCCGAAGCTGAGGTTACCCGTGTCGTCGAACTGGCTCCGGCCGATCTCGACCAGCTCCAGCGCGGTCTCGAGGAACGCGTGCGCGTCCTCGCCCCGCAGCGTCACCTTCACGCCGATCGGGTCGCCCTTGCGGATCCCGAACTCGGCGATGGTGCGCTTCGAGGTGGTCCGGACCGACTGCTGGCCCGTGATCTCCTCGATGATCTCCTCGGCGTCGGCGAGGGGTTCACCGCCCTGCCCGACGCCCATGTGGACGACGACCTTCTCGAGGTACGGCTCGCGCATCTCGTGGTCGGCGCTTTCGGCTTCACTCATCCGAATCACCCGCCTCGTCGTCGTCCGTGAAGTTCTCGTCGATCACGACGACGTACTCCTCGACCGTCTCGTAGCCGCCGTCCTCGCTTGCGACGGTCACGGTGTTGTCTCCGGAGCCGAGCGTCACGTCGATGTCGTCGATCTCGCCGATCTGGCCGGCGTGCTGGCCGGCGACGGCGGTGACTAAGGCGCCCTCCTCGTACTCGAAGTGGGCGACGATCTCCTTCGTCTCGTTGTCGACGACGATCGAGTCGTTCGTGTCGTAGTCCGCGTCGTCGTCGACGCGGACGTTCGTCCCGTCGTGGAGCGTCAGCTGGACGACCCCGCCGGGGACGACGGTCTTGTTCGTGATCTTCCCGAGCCGGCTGCCCGCGGCCTCCTCGTCGACGGGGGTCAGCGCGAGCCGACCGCCCTCGTCGGGGAAGACGCGGAAGAACTCCCCGCGCTCGGGGAACGCCAGGATGTCGAACATCCCGATCGGACGCTGCTCGTCCGAGATTGCGTCCCCGTTGACGAGGATCGAGTCGTTGTTCAGCGCGTAGCGCGCCTCCTTCGTCGAGTCGACGTAGCCGAGCACGTCCCGCAGCAGGACGACGAGCGGAACGCCCGCCTCGCCGTGCGGGCCCGCGCCCGCCTTCACCGTGAACGTGTCCGTCTTGCGCTCGACCGGCCAGGAGTTCGGTACTGACAGTCGCTTCTGGTGTCGCGTCATTCGTTATCCTCCTGGAGCCGCGCCTCGCGGCGCTCGTCTTCCAGGTCCAGTTCGGTCACCCGGACGTTGCTCGCCGGGATGGGGCGGGGAACCTCCTCCCCGTCCGCCTTCTCGACGGTGACGCCCTCGACCGTGATCCGCTCGGCGGACAGGTCGACGGAGACGACCTCCGCCTCCGTGCCGGCCGCGTCGCCGCGAAGCACCTCGACGGTGTCGCCGGCGTTGACGCGGACGTTCCGCTGTCCGTACTCCTCGCGGAGATCCTCGGTGAGGGTGGCCCGGACCTGATTCTGCCGCTCGTGGAGCGGCGCGGTCTCCGACCGTTTTCGCTGTTTGCGTGGCTGTTTCGTCATAGTTAGACGATCATCGTCGCGGTCGAGGCGATGCTCCCGAACCGTTCGGCGACCTCGCGGGCGACGGGGCCTTTGATCTCCGTGCCCCGCGGCTCCTCGAGGTCGTCGATGATGACGGCCGCGTTGTCCTCGAACTTCACGCGCGTGCCGTCCGGACGGCGGATCGGCTTGCGCTGGCGGACGACGACCGCCTCCAGCACCTGCCGCCGCATCTCCGGGGTCCCTTTCGTGACCGAGACGGTCACCTTGTCGCCGATACCTGCCTTCGGGTGGCGGTTCTTCGTGCCGGAGTAGCCCGACACGGAGATCACCTTCAGCTCACGGGCGCCGGTGTTGTCGGCGCACGTGATCAGCGAGCCCTTCGAGAGCCCCTGCGTGACGTCGGCCTTGAGCGCCTCCATCACAGATCACCCGACAGGTTCTCGACGACGACGTGGGACTTCGTCTTCGAGAGCGGTCGCGTCTCCGCGATTTTCACTTCGTCACCGACTTCGAGCGAGTCGAGCACGCCCGGCACGTGGGCCGGGATGCGCGAGCGACGCTTCATGTACCGGTCGTATTTCGGTACGAACACGTCGTACTCTCGCTCGACGATGACGGTCTTTGCCATATCCGTCGACACGACCGTCCCCTCGCGGGTCTGGCCGCGGACGGAGAGCTGCCCGTAGAACGGGCACTTCTCGTAGTCGTAATCCTCCGGGTTGTCTGGCTCCGGAGGCGTGGGTACGTCGATTCCTATCGCCATTGTGTGGCACCTCGTTCGGTGCGTTCGGCGGGCCGATGTCGCAACCGATCGCCATCCACCGTCGCGTAGACCGCGTCTTTGCACTCGCCTCGTCGGCTCGCCGGACCCGCGCAGTCACCGTCGACGGCGCTTGTGGACCCGGACGGGCCAGACTGACGGGGGCGAACCCCCGTAGTATCCGACCCGAGTTGGGACGCGGACCCCGGCGACTGCCCGTCGCCGGCGGCTTCATCTGTGCGAGCGGTCGGCGTCTCGACGACGCCGAACTCGAACGTCGCGCCCGACTTGGGCACGCGCTTGTCCCCCGACCCCGTCCGGACCACGAGGGTGCCGAACGTCTCGTCGAGCACGCGACCGGCGATGCCCACGCGGGCGTCGCTGTCGGCGTCGACCACCCGAACCGGGAGGCCGAGGAGTTCGTGTCGAACGAGTGTGTCGGGGGAGATCATCTCACTGTTCCTCGTCGAAGTCGCCTTCTTCCGCCTGAATCGTCTTGATCCGCGCGATGGTCTTCTTCAGCTCGTTGACGCGCCCCGGGCTCTCCGGCATGCCGCCGGCCGCCCGCTGCGCCTTCGAGTTGAGCAGCTCGGTCTCGAGCTCCTCGAGTTCGACCTCCCGCTCCGCCGCGGTCATGTCGCGGATCTCGTCGGTGTAGAGGATCGCCATTTACTCGTCCTCCTCGTCTTCCTCGTCGGCCGCCTCCATCTCCGCGACGAGGTCGGCCGCCTCGGATTCGATCTCTTCGTCGAGCTCGTCGAGCTCGTCCGCCTCGACGTCCTCGTCGACCGGCTCCTCCGCGGCGACGTCGGTCGCCTCGGCGGCCGTGTCCTGCGTCTCCTCGACGACCTCTTCGACGACCTCCTCGTCGATGACCTCCGCGGGGTCCTCGTCGGGGAGGTCGACGTCCTCGTCGTCGCCCACGTCGGGGACCTCCTCCGGCTCCTCCTCGAGGAGGGCCTCGACGCCCTCGTCGTCGCCGGCGGCCGCCGCCTGCTCGACCTCCGGCACCTCGGCGTCCTCGCGGACCTCGAAGTCGTCCGGGAGCGTCGCGCCCGGCGGGATGATCTTCACGTTGACGCCGATCGTCCCGAGCTTCATGACGGCGACGCCCTGGCCGTGGTCGACGACCTCCTCCGCCGGCTCGCCGTTGTGCTTGATGTAGCCGCGGTTGAACTTCTCGACGCGCGAACGCGCGCCGGTGACCTTCCCGGACAGGACGATCTCGGCGCCCAGCGCGCCCGCGTCCATGATCCGGTCGATCGTCGTGTGACCGGCCTTCCGGAAGTACCAGCCGCGTTCTAAGGCGTTCGCGAGACGGTCCGCAACGATCTGGGCGTTCAGGTCCGGCTCGTCGACCTCCTGAACGTCGATCTGCGGGTCGTCCATGTCGAAGCGGTCCTCGAGCTCGGTGGTGATCTTGCGGATGTTCTTCCCGCCCTTCCCGATCACCATGCCGGGCTTTTCGGCCTTTAAGACGATCTGTGTGCCCATCGGCGTCTGGGCCACGTCCATCCCGCCGTAGCCGGCGCGGCCGAGCTCGTCCGCAAAGAACTCGTTGATCTGGGAACGGCGAAGGCCGTCCTCGATGAATTGGTGTTCGTCAGCCATTAGTTGTCAGCCTCCGGCTCCTCGATGATCAGTTCGACGTCCGCGAGGGTGGTGTTCCACTCCGTCGCGCCCGCGGCGCGGGGGTTCCGGCCGGGCCGTTCCCCGACCTTGTGGGGCGCGACGTGTTTGATGACCATCTCCTCGCCGTCGAACCCCTGTTCGTCGGCGTTGTTCTTGACGTTCTCCAAGAGCTTGAGGAAGTCCTTGGCGGCCTTCTCGGGGTACCGTCCCGCGTCCCAGCCGTCGATGTCGGAGCGGTGGCCCGCGCCGGCGTTGTGCTGGCGCATCGGCACCGAGGTCTCCTCGTCGATCACTTCGTGGAGGAACTCCTCCGCGTCGGCGACCGTCTCGCCTTTGATCTCTCGGGAGATCTCCTTGCTGTCCTTCACGCTGATGGGCCGGTCGCGGAGCATCCCCTTGGCGGTGGTCTCCGGGTCGGCCTCGACGCTGTAGTTGATTCCCATGGGTTACTTGAGGGGCACGAACTTCGAGGACCGGGTCGCGCCGATGCCGGCCTGACCGTGTTCGACGGTGCTTCGCGTGAGGTGGAACTCACCGAGGTAGTGCCCGATCATCTCGGGCTCGACCTGGACGCGCTCGAAGCTGTGTCCGTTGTACACGGAGAAGGTGACGCCGACGAACTCCGGCAGGATCGGCATGTCGCGCAGGTGCGTCCGGATCGGGTCGTCCGCCGTCGTCTCCTTGTCGCGGCTCCGCACCGTCTCCAGCAGCTTCTGCTGTTCGGTGCTGAGTCCGCGAACGATGCTTCGCCGCTGGCGTGCGGGGAGCAGTTCCGCGACCTCGTCTACGTCCATCTCCTGCAGCTCGTCGAGCGAGTGACCGCGGTAGGCGAACTCCTTGCCCTCGCGGCCGGTACGGTAATCTGAACTCATTTGTTGCTACCTCGTCCGGTGCGCTTGGATGCGATGTCACCGACCTTCCGTCCCGGCGGGGCGTTCCGCGAGACGGACTTCGGCTGGCCGGGGTGTTGGCGACCACCGCCACCGAAGGGGTGGTCGACGGCGTTCATCGCGACGCCGCGCACGCGCGGGTATTTGGTCCCCCGCGCTTTCATCTTGTGGTGCTTGTTGCCGGCCTTGACGAAGGGCTTCTCCGTCCGGCCGCCGCCCGCGACCACGCCGATCGTGGCGCGGCACTGCGGGTCGAGTCGCTTCACTTCGCCGCTGGGAAGCTGGACGACCGCGACGTCGCGGTCGTGGGTGAGGAGCGTCGCGGACACGCCGGAGGCGCGCGCGAACTTCCCGCCGTCCCCGCGGTTGCTCTCGACGTTACAGACCGGGACGCCCTCGGGGATCTCCGCCAGCGGGAGCGTGTTGCCCGGCTTGATCTCCGCGGAGACGCCGACCTGAATCGTCTCGCCCACGCGCACGCCTTCCGGCGCGAGCACGAGCCGACGGTCGTCGTCCTCGAACTCGACCTCCGCGAGGGGGGCCGAGCGGGCCGGGTCGTGTTCGATCCCGACGATCTCGCCGGTGATCGTGTCCACGTCTTCGAGCTTCTTGTGCGACAGTTCCGCCTTGTAACGGTGCGAGGGGGCCCGAAACGTCGGGCCGCCGCGTCCGCGCCGTTGTCCTTGAATTCGTCGTCCCATCTCAGAACACCCCGATGCGCGAGGCGATTTCGGTCGCGTCGTCGTCTTCCGACAGGGTGACGATCGCCTTCTTCTCGCCCTGCGGCGTCACCTGTGTGTTGACGCCGACGACGCCCACGTCGTAGCGCTCCGCGACCTCGGAGCTGATCTCCGGCTTGGTCGCGTCCACGTCGACGAGGAACAGCAGCTTGTTGTTGAAGTCCATCTCGTTCATCGCCTGCTCGGTGACGATCGGATGCTCGATGATCGAGTTCATCGGTCGGCCACCTCCGAGACGGCGCTTTCGGTCCACAGCGTGAGTCGGCCCGGGTGCGCGCCCGGCGCGAGGTCCTCCGCGTTGACCTCGGCGGCAGTCGCGACGTCGACGCCCGCTAGGTTGCGGGCGGCGCGGGACGGCTCCTCGCTGGTGACGACGAGCACGGACTTCGGCTGACGGTACTTGCGGCCGCGGGCCTTCCCCTGTCCGGCGCGGACGGAGCGGCCCTCCTCGGCGCGTTCGATGTCGGCGTCGGCGCCGACGGCTTCGAGCACGCCCAGAGCCTCCTGGGTCTTGTTGAGGTCCTCGAACTCGTCGCTCACGACGAGCGGGAGGTCGAGGTCGTCGTCGAACGCGTGGCCGCGCTCGGCGACCAGCTCGGCGTCGGTCGTGGCCGCGATGGCCGACCGGATGGCGAACTGTCGCTCCTTGTCGTTCAGTTTCTTCGTCTGGTCCTTCTCGGCCTTCGGCGGGTGCGCGGCGCGGCCCGACACGGCGTGCGGGACGCGACGGGCGACATTCTCGGAACGCGGCACGTGCGCGAGCCCGCGGCCGGAGCCGAACGATTCGGCGGGCGTCCGCAGCCCGGCGAACTCGTCTGCCCCGTAGGCCTGCTTTCGGTTGGCCTGAGCGGCGCCGACCGCGCGACCGATGAGGTCCGGTCGGAACGCGGTGTCGAAGACGGCCGGCAGCTCGACGCTGCCCGCCTCGTCGCCGTCCAGGTCGTGTACTGTTGCGTTCATTGGTTATCCCTGGTTGGATTCGGTGGAAACGTACCGGACCTCGGGGTCGAGGCGCGGCTGGTCGTTCGGCCGGATGGCCGGGCGGAGTCGAAGCAGGCGCTGGTCCGGTCCCGGCAGCGAGCCCTTGATCAGCGCGTACTCGCCGTCGACCTCGCCGTAGTTGACGAAGCCGCCGTCGACGGAGGCGTCGTCGCCCTCGCCGAAGTCGATGAGGCGCTTGTTGAGCTCGGTGCGCTGGTGGTAGCCGGTCTGCCCCTGCTGGGGCACGGTGGAGCGGACGCGGGAGGGGTTCCACGGACCGAGGTTGCCGATCCGGCGCCGCCATCCCTGACGGGCGTGTTTGCCCTTCCGCTTCTGGACGCCCCAGCGCTTGACGGGACCCTGCGTCCCCTTCCCCTTCGTGATGCCGGAGACGTCGGTGTACTGGCCCGCGCGGAAGACGTCGCCGAACTCGTGGGCGCCGCCCTCAGCGACGAGGTCTAGCGCGAAGTCGGCGCGCTCCTCTAAGGAGCCGCCGCCGACGCGCGTCTCCATGACGTCGGGCTTCTTTTTGGGGACGTTCGAGAGGTCCGAGGGGGCCGTGTGCGTGATGACGCGCACGTCGTCGACGACGTCGTCGTCGAGCAGCGCGCGAAGCTCGTCGGCGTCCTCCTCGAATGTTTCCTCGGCCGGCAGGTCGAGCGCGCGGTCGAGCTCCTCGTGGAACTCGGTCGCCCAGACCTCTTCGACCGGTTTCTGTCCGTACGGCGTGTTCTCGTAGGCGCGCACGGCGACGGCGTACATCTGCGGCGTCTCGACGACGGTGACGGGGACGGCCTCTTCCATCCCTTCACGCGGCGAGTTCGCCTCGTCGTTGACCATCATGACGTGGGTCATCCCGG